>NZ_JBHLUE010000011.1:44480-654866 GCF_042434095.1 Plantactinospora siamensis | reverse complement strand
CGCGTCATACGCGTACCCCTGCAACTCACACGTCGCCCGCGGAAAACCCGGCAACCGCCCATCGTGATACGAAATCGAATCCCACGAGTCCTTCCAACACTGGTTCTCCAACCCGTTCCGCGTGTTCCGACGCTCATACCACACATACCCGTTACCCATCAGATCCGCGTACTCGTCAATCCACCGCAACGCCTCCCGCGCCTCGAACTCCAACTCCCGCACCAGCGCCACATCACCACTCCACCGCTCATACTCATCCAGCAGGATGACGAACAACGACGTGCTGTCCGCCGCCCCGTAATAAGGCGTGTGCGGCTGGTCCTCGAACGCGGCGGTCTCGCCGTACCGGAATTCGTGCAGGATCTTGCCGGGGTCCTCGTCGCGGAAGTCGTCGAAGCGCGTGCCCTGCAGGGCCGCGAGGATCCGCAGGCAGGTGGTGGAGAGCTGCGGGGTGAACCCGAGCGTCTGCAGGCAGGTGAGGATGCTGTCCCGACCGAACATCGTCATGAACCACGGCAGTCCGGCCGCCGGCAGCGCCTGACCGGCCAGGGAGAGCGGCGAGAAGCGCAGGGCCGCGAGATCGGCCAGGCTGCGCTCGTACGCCATGGTGAGCGCCGTGCACTCGCAGGTCACCGACGGCGCGGCGGCCAGCCACTCCCGCAGGTCCTCCCCGAGCGAGCCCCGCCCGGGACCGTGGGCGTGCACGCCCATCCGCAGGTCGCGGCCGCCCGGACCGACCGCCTTGGTCTCCACCAGCAGCTCCGTCGACCACTCGCCGCCGGCCTCGATGTCCAGCTCGAAACTCAGGCCCTGCTCGTCCAGCCGCACCGGTTCGCTGGACGAGATGAGCGTCTCGCGCCGGAAGTGTTCCCGGTGATAGCCGAGCCGCAGCAGGTCCGGCTCCACCCGGGCGTAGTACTCGCCCTTCTTGTCCAGCGCCTCGTCCTTGATTTCGAACAGGTCGGCGAAGTCGGCGCCCGCCTCCAACCGCAGCGTGCAGCGCAGCGGCTTCTCGTCGTGGTTGAGGATGGTGACCCGCTCCCGGAGCGTGCCACCGATCTCCCGCTGCCGGATCACCGAGACCTTGGCATCGGCGTAGTGGCTGGCGAATCCCGGAACGAGGAAGAACCGCGTCTGGTAGTACTGCAGGTCGTCGGCCGAGAGCCGGGTCAACCGCTGCCCGTCGAGGGTCATCACCCACCGGGACAGGTACCGGGTGTCCAGCGAGAACAACCCGGTCGGCTCGCTCGGTGAACCCTCGATGTCGCCGCGACCGTCGGAGACCACGAAGGTGTTGCCGTCCAGGATGCTGACCAGGTCCCCGTTCACCCGGTGGCCCCTTCCGCGATTCGCCGGCGCGGGCCGTGCGATTCCGGCGGTCCCGGGAACAGCCGCTCGATCCGCAGGATGAGCAGCGCGTTCCCGGTGAGCGTGAGCGCGCCGCGCAGGATCGCGGCGATCGTGTTCTCCTCGCCCCGGACCAGCTGTTCGAACAGCTCGGGACTGGCGTTGACCACCAGGTCCGCTTCCCGGTCCTCGCGGGTGACCCGCACGTCGCCGCGCTCGATCTGCAGTGTCCAGTGTTCCGTGTGCGCCTCTTGGTGCAGGTCGAACCGGACCGTGCCGGTGACCTTCTGCAGCAGCGGCTCGTGCCGGCTGCGGTTCAGGTCCTCGAAGAACCTGACGGTGGCGCTGGCCTCACCGTTCATCGACGCTCCCCGCCCGGAACGCCGGTTCCACCGCCGCTGGGCCCGGCGGTGGAACCGGCGCCGTCGTCAGTTGTTCGGTTCGTCGGCGCTGATGTCGGCCAGCACGGACTGCGGTTCGCGCTCCACGGCCAGGTCGCCCAGGGACACCAGGCCGATCAGCTTGCCGTCCTCGATGACCGGCAACCGCCGCACCCCGTACGTCCGCATCAGGTCGGCCGCCGCCACCGCGTCGTCGTACTGGTTGACCGTCACGATGTCGTGGCTGATTATCTGGTTCAGCCGGGAACTGTCCGGATTCATGTGCTCCGCGACCCCGCGTACGGTGATGTCGCGGTCCGTCACGATCCCGACGACGTCGTCACCGTCGGTGACGATGACATCCCCGATCGCCCGATCCCGCATCTCCTGGGCAGCGGCGGTCAGCGTGTCGTTACCGTCCATCGTGATCAGGCGGGTCGTCATGAACTCTCCGACCGTCGTCATCGCGTTGGCTCCCCTCTCACTGCCGGTGTGCCCGCGGCATACCCAGGGTCGCGCCGACGTAACGGGGCGTGATGACGGTCAGTCGCGCGGGGGGATCCCGTAGACGCGCTCGATGTGCAGGCGCAGCACCAGCCGGCGGTCGGCCACCATGGCCCGGCGGTAATCGTCCCAGTCGGGATGCTCGCCCTGTACGGCCCGGTAGAGCTCGATCAGCTCGGCCACGGTGGCGTCGTCACCCCGGGCGGCCACCGGGGTGAGGTCGGCGGCCGCCTCGACCACCGCGTACGCCCAGCCGTCCGGGCTGCTCACCTGGAGGCTGGCCCGGGGGTCGCGGCGCAGGTTGGCCACCTTGGCCCGGTCGTCGGTGACCGACACCCGGATCAGCTTGCGCCCCGGGTCCAGCGCGTAGTTGACGTTGGACAGCTGCGGCCGCCCGTTCCGCTTGATCGTGGCCAGCACGCCCAGCTTGCGGGCCGCCACCAGGTCGAGCAACGCGTCCTGAGCCATCACGCCTCCGCCGCCACCAGCTCGCCGATCTGCACGGCGTTGAGCGCCGCGCCCTTGCGCAGGTTGTCCCCCGAGCAGAACAGCGCCAACCCGTTCGGCACGGTGTCGTCGCGTCGGATCCGGCCCACGTACGTCGGGTCCTGGCCCGCCGCCCGCAGCGGGGTCGGCACGTCGGCCAGCACCACGCCCGGCGCGTCCGCCAGCAGCTCACGGGCGCGCTCCGGCGCCAGCGGGACGGCGAACCGGGCGTTGACCTGCAGCGAGTGCCCGGTGAAGACCGGCACCCGGACGCAGGTGGCGGAGACGGCGAGGTCGGGAATCTCCAGGATCTTGCGGCTCTCGTTGCGGAGCTTCTGCTCCTCGTCCGTTTCGGCCGAACCGTCGTCCACCAGGGAACCGGCCAGCGGCAGCACGTTGAACGCGATCGGCGCCGCGAAGGTGCGGGGGGCCGGGAAGTGCACGGCGGCGCCGTCGAGGGTGAGCGCGGCGGCCTGCTCGGCCACCTTGCGGACCTGCTCGTCCAGCTCGGCCACGCCGGCCAGCCCGGCGCCGGAGACCGCCTGGTACGTCGAGACGACCATGGCGGTCAGGCCGGCCTCGGCGTGCAGCGGGCGCAGCACGGGCATGGCGGCCATGGTGGAGCAGTTCGGATTGGCGATGATGCCCCGCGGCCGCACGGCGGCGGCGTGCGGGTTGACCTCGGCCACCACCAGCGGCACGTCCGGGTCCATCCGCCAGGCGGACGAGTTATCCACCACCACGGCGCCGGCGCCAGCCACCCGCGGAGCCAGCTCCCGGGAGGCGCCCTTGCCGGCCGAGAAGAACGCCAGGTTCAGCCCGCGGTAATCGGCCGTGGCCGCGTCCTCCACCGGGAGCTCGACGTCCCGGAAGGACAGCGTGCGGCCGGCGGAGCGCGCCGAGGCGAACAGCCGGAGCTCGTCGACCGGGAAGTCCCGCTCGGCCAGCAGCCGCCGCATCATGCCGCCGACCTGGCCGGTGGCCCCTACGATGCCGATTCTCATGTGATCCAGGCTACCGAGCGGCGGGCCGGCTCAGAGTGCGACATCGACCACCTCGCCGAGCCCGCTGGCCGTCAGCTCGTCCCGGATCACCGCGGCGTCGCCCTCGACCACCAGGGTGAGACCATCCGGATGCAGGTGCGTGGCGGCCGCCGCAGAGACCTCGGCCACGGTGGCCGCGAGCAACTGCTCCCGCAGCCGGGCGTGGTAGTCGTCCGGCAGCCCGAACACCACCAGGGTGGTGAGCGCGCTGGCGATCGCGCGCGGCGTCTGCAGCTCCACCGAGAGCTGCCCGGCCCGCCAGGACCGGGCCACCGCGAGCTCCTCCTCGGTCACCCCGTCGGCCCGGGTACGGCTGATCTCGCCGACCGCATCGACCAGGGCCGGCGTGGTCACCGCGGTCTGCACCCCGGAGGCCACCACGAACCGCCCGAACCGGCGGGACTGCCCGAAGTCGGCCCGGATGCCGTACGTGTAGCCGCGGACCTCGCGGATCAGATGGTTGAGCCGGGACGTGAAGGCGCCGCCGAGCACGGTGCCGGCCAGCGTCATGGGGACGTGGTCGGGGTGCGCGCGGTCCGGCGCCGGATGACCCAGCCGGAGCGTGGACTGCACGGAACCGGGCCGGTCGACCAGCACGATCCGGCGCCGCTCGCGGATCGGGGCGGACAGCGGCGGTTCGGCGCCGGTCGGCGCGCCACCGGCGCCGCCGAAGGCCGTCCTGCCGAGCGCGTCGAGGTCGAGCCGGGACAGGTCGCCGGCCACGATCAGGGTGCCGGGCCGAGCGAACCAGTCGGCGTGAAACCCGGTCACGTCGTCAACCGTCACGGCCGCCACCGAGCGCGGATCCCCGTCCATCGGCCGGCCGTGTCGCAGCTGCGCGCCGAACAGGTCGGCCCGGAGCGCGGCGTCAGCCCGCGGACCCGGGTTGGCCCAGCGCATCCGGACCGCGGTGGCCTCGTCGTCACGAACCCGCTCGACGTCCGCCGGATCCAGCCGCGGCGTCCGTACGGCCTCGGCCAGCAGCTCGACCGCGTCCGCCAGCCGCTCCACCGGCACCTGCACGCCGGCCCGGAACGAGTCCCAGTCCAGGTCCACCGACAGGCCGGTGCCGAGGCCCTCCAGGGCCAGCGCGTACGCGCCCGCGTCGCGGGCCGTGGTGCCCTCCTCGATGGCCTTGGCCAGCACCCGGGCCACACCCTCGCGGCCGACGGGTTCGCGCAGCGCCCCGGCGTCCAGCAGCAGGACCGCCACGGCCAGGTTGTGGCCCGGCAGGTCGGCGGCCACCACCTCGCCGCCGGCGACCGAGCGGCGGGTCACGGCCGGGAACCGGTACGGCCGGGTGGCGCCGGGACCGGGACGTTCGGCGATCAGCTTCACGCGTCCTCCTCGGGCAGGTAGGTGAGGGTGACCCGGTCCTCGGGACGGAGCAGTTCGGCGGCCACCTCGGCCACCTGCTGCTCGGTCACGGCCAGCCACGCGGGCAGCCGGTCGGCGGCCCGGGCCGGGTCGCCGAACTGCGTGGCGTACCGGCCGAGGGTGTCCGCCCGGCCCTCGAAGGTGGCCAGTTGCCGCCACCAGGCCGTGGTGAGCAGGGCCCGGACCCGGTCCAGCTCCGCGCCGGTGGGCGGCTCGGCGGCCAGCCCGTCGAGCACCTCGGCCAGCCCGTCCGCCAGCTCGTCGGCGGTGATCCCGGCCCGGGCGGTGGCCTCGACGATGAGCGGCGCGGGCGCCCAGCGCAGGTCGACCCCGTAGGCCTCGACGCTGTCCGGCTGGGCGAGCCGGCGCCCGTCGGCGATTCGCTGGTAGAGCCGGCTGCCCCGGCCGCTGCCCAGCACCGCGGCCAGCACGGTGGCGGCGTCGTAGCCGGGCGTGCCGAACTCGGCCGTGCGGTGCGCCAGGAAGACCTTCGGCGCCGGTACGGCCGCCACCACCGTCGCCCCCACCGGCCGGCCGGCGGCCGGGACCACGCTCCCGTCGGGCGCCGGCGGGATGTCCGGTCGCGGCTCGAGGCCGCCGAAGTAGCGCTCGGCCAGCTCGTGCACCTCGGCCGGCGTGGTGTCGCCGACGACCGTGAGCACCGCGTTGTTGGGCGCGTAGTAGGTGCGGTGGAACGCCTGGAACGTCGCCAGGTCGGCCGCGTTGAGGTCGGCCATCGAACCGATCGTCGGGTGATGGTACGGGTGGCCGGGCGGGTAGAGCAGGGGCAGCAGCCGCAGCCAGGCGTCGCCGTACGGGACGTTCTCGTACCGCTGCCGCCGCTCGTTCTTGACCACCTCCCGCTGGTTGTCCAGCTTCTCGGTGGTGAGCGCCGGGACGAGGCCGCCCATCCGGTCGGCCTCAAGCCACAGCGCCAGGGCGAGGTGCTCGGCCGGCACGGTCTCGAAGTAGTTGGTGCGGTCCGAGTTGGTGGTGGCGTTGAGCGAGCCGCCGGCGCCCTGCAGCAGCCGGAAGTGCTCGGTCTTGGCCACGTTGACCGAGCCCTCGAACATGAGATGTTCGAAGAGGTGGGCGAAGCCGCTCTGCCCCTCCGGCTCGTGCCGCGCGCCGACGTCGTACCAGAGGTTGACCGCGACCACCGGCGTCGTATGGTCCTCGCTCACCACCACGCGCAGGCCGTTGTCCAAGCGGGTCTGTTCGATCGGCCAGGGGTAACCGGTCTCGGGCATCCCCCGACGTTAGCGGATCTCCACTCGGCTGGCCCGCCCCCGTGCCGGCCCGCCGTGCAAGGAAGGGCCCCTTGTTATCGCTTTCGGTAGAGGAAGGGTCCCCTGTTAACCGCACCGGTCCCCCGTGGACCCGGCCGAGGTCCGCACGCGGTAGCCCGAAGGGGGTGCGTCCCGCACGGGGTCCGGGTAAGACTCCGACCCATGAGTGAGCACAGCGGCAGCGCGGACGGCATGAGTCAGCACAGCGGCGGCGCGGACGCCATGAGCGGGCACGGCGGCGACGCGGACGAGCGGGTGGAGTCGCGGGCGGAGCATCTGCTCCCCGAGGAGCGCGCCGCGGGCAGCGCGGACCCGGAGGCGCAGGCGGAGGCGATCCTCGCCGACTCGGACCTCCGGGAGGCGGACCAGCGCGCCGCGCCGGACACCGTCCTCGAGCACCGCACGTCGGCCGAGGCCGCCGGGGTGGAGCCGCCGGACTGAGCCGGATCGGCCCCGGCCGGGCGGCGTGGCGCGTCAACAGCGGCGTGAGCCGTTAACAGGGGGCCCCTGCTATACCGGAAGCGATAACAAGGGGCCCTTCCTTGCAGGCGGGTAAAAAGTGCGCCGCCCACGGTCTGGGCCGTGGGCGGCGCGGGTCGGTGTGCAGGTCGCCTCTCGGCGAGTGGCGCGACGTGGCTCCGGCCGAACCGGTATTCCACGACGGCAATTTAGGTGAGGCCCGGGGACACTGATCACACCGACAGTCGTTCCAACGGCGCCGGGTGCCCGGTTGTTCCGGGGCGTACTGTGACCGGCGCCACTGCGCGCGGGTTTGACCCCCTTCCCGCCGGGTAGCTCGGAGCCGTGACCGACGCGATGTCCCAACAGCGACTCGACGACCTGCTCGACGACCTGTGGTCCGGGCAGGAACGGGTGACGCAGGCCGAGATCCACCGGCGCGCCGTCGCGGCCGACATGCCGGCGGACCTGCTCACCCGGATCACCGCGATGCCCGAGGGCGAGTACGCCGTCGACGAGGCCGCCGAACTGCTCGGCGGCACCGCCGGCTGAGCTCGGATCCGGTCGGGGCGGCGCCCGGACAACCCCGGCCATCCCCGGTTGGCGCCCCGGCGCCGACCGGCGCGAGTCGCACAGGCATCACCGACCGGCGCGAGCCGTCCAGGCATGCGCGAGTCGGCCAGGCATCACCGAGCGGCACGAGTCGTCCAGGCATCATCCACCGGCTGAGGAGTTCGATGAGCACGACCGACCTTCCCGATCACGACCCCGCGGACGAGAGCCTGCCGGCCATCGGCCAGCCCCGGAACCAGCCCGACCCGGACGGGGACCCCGACTTCGCCGGCGAGCACGACGAGACCGCGGTCTCCGACGACGTCATCACCGACGCGGACGCGGGCGACCGCGAGCCCGAGTCCCCCCGCGGTTGGTCGGGCATGCAGCGCTGACCCGCAGGTACGTCGAAGGGGGGCGCCCGCCGCACGGCGGGCGCCCCCCTTCCTGCGCCGGTGAGCGGGCCGCTCAGCCGGCCTCGCCGTAGTCCTTCCCGGGCGGGTCCGGGTGCCCCTCCGCGGCCTGCTGGGCGACGGCGTACCCCATCTGCAGGAAGTCCGACGCGGCCACGGCGGTGAGCGCGGTGGCCACCAGCCGGGTCAGCCGGGGGGCCAGCACGAGCCCGCCGGTCAACCCGGTGGCCACCCAGACGGCCAGGCAGAACGGGCAGCTCAGCAGCTCGCCGATGGCGTGCCGGGTGCTGCTCCCGTCGTCCCGTACCTGTTCCATCACCTCGCCGCTGCCGATCGGGCGGTCGTACCGGGTGAACGGGGCCCGCAGCGGGCTGGTGACCGCATCCTTGGCGAGCAACCGGCTCAGCTTGTGGGTGGCGATGGACAGCAGCACCACATCGGCGGCGGCCGGGCGCTCGGGTACGGGCCGGCCCGTCGCCTTGACCAGGCCGGCGATGGCCGCCGTCACCCCCGTGTACGTGGTCATCGAGACCAGGTACCCGTCCAGCGGGCGATGCTCGTGCGGCGCGTACGCCCGCCGGAGCCGACCGATCCTGTCCGCGATGCTCATTCGTCCCGATCTCCCTCGTCAGCCGGCGTTCAGGTTGTCGGCGACCTCGCGCGCGAGGTTCGCCAGGGTGGTCTCGGCGAGGTCGGTGAGCCGCGCCTCATCGGATCCGTCGGCCACGAGTTCGAGGCAGACCAGCGCGCCGCCGGGCGTCTCCGGTCTTACCCACAACCGGGCGGACCAGCCGTCGACGCTCCACCGGGCGGTCAGCTTGGCGTCCCACTCCGGCCGGCGCGAGCCGTCCCGCAGCCGCTCCGGAAGCCAGGCGTCGACCCGGTTCGGATCGATGGCGGTGTTGAACACCACCTCCGGCGGCGCCGACATGCCGCGCTCGGCCTGCGCCGTCAGCCCGGACCCGGTCATTCGCCGTCCCGGAGGCGATGGGGGTCGACCTCCCGACCGGGGAAGCGGGTCAGATACTCGGTCTCCAGGTCGGCCGTCCGGCGCAGGTGGTTGGCCAGCGCCGAGTCGGCGGCGTGCCGGAGCGTGTCCAGCCGGGTGCGGTGCAGGCTGTGCAGCTCGCGCAGCAGGTCCTCGTCGCCCAGCTCGGCCGGGTCCACCCCGAGGATGTCGGTGTCCGCGGGGCCCAGGTCCGGGACCGCCACCGGGTCCGGCCCCCACTCGGGCACCCGCTGCTCCGGGCTGTCGTCCGCCAGCCGGCCGCCGGCCGGCGGGAACTCCCCGCGTACGGGCTCGGTCATGTCTCGCTCCCGGTGTCTCGTTTCGCTGCCGGATAGACCGTTGCCCGTGGGCGCCGCCGCCAAACCCGGCCGGGCGGCTACGACGTCCCGTCGGAGACGATCCCGCGCGCCGGTACCCTCGATGCCATGAGACGGCTGGTGACCCCGGCGTGGTTGGTGCGGCACGCACTGACGGCGCTGCTGGTCGCCGGCTTTCTCGGGCTGGGCTGGTGGCAGCTGAGCCGGGCCGCGGGCGGCAACACCCTGAGCTGGGGGTACGCTGTCGAGTGGCCGGTTTTCGCCGGATTTGTGCTCTTCCTCTGGTGGCGGGAGGTCCGGCACACCCTGCGCGACCGAACCGACCGAGCCGACCAGGCCGACCGGATCGACCGAGCCGACCGAGCCGACCGGATCGACCAGGCCGACCGGGCCGACCGGCTCGGCCGGACAGACCGGATCGGCCGGACCGACCGGGACGCCTCGGCCCGGCCCTCGAACGGGACCACCCCGGGCTTCCGCCGTCCCGTCCGGGTGCACCGGGCCGCCGGAGCGGCCGAGCCGGCGCAGGACCCCGCGCTGACCGCGTACAACGACTATCTCTCCTGGTTGAACGCCAATCCCGGCGCCCGGCCGGGCGACTATCCCGGCCGCTGACCCCGGCAGGAAGGAACGGACCGACGTGGGCGCTGCCCTGACCCGATACCGCGTGATCGCGTACGTCGTGGGTGTGGTCCTGATCGTGCTCGTGGCGATCGGCATGCCGCTGGAATACCTCGGCCACGACGAGACCGTGGTGGCCACCGTGGGCCCGGTGCACGGGTTCCTCTACATGGTCTACCTGGTGGCCGTCTTCGACCTGGGCCGGCGGGCCAACTGGTCGCTGCGCCGGATGGTGCTGGTGATGCTGGCCGGCACGATCCCGTTCGTGTCGTTCTACGCCGAGCGCAAGGTCACCGGATGGCTGCGCGGGCCCCGGCCCGAGCCGGTCGAGCCGCCGCTGGCCCGCCAGCACGGTTGAGGTCCGAGCGAGCCGGTCGAGCCGCCGCTGGCCCGCCAGCACGGCTGAGGTCCGAGCGAGCCGGTCCCACCGGCGAGCGCGCCGAGCACGCAGCGCTGCTGCGGCGAATACGGCCGGTAAAGGGGAGATTTCGCCGATCGGCCCTTCCCGGCGCGAATCGCCCGCCTCATGCTGACGCTGCCCGGATTTCGGGTTAGGTTGGGCCGGCTGGACCGGCAGTCCGCCACCGTGAGCGGTGGCACCGGTCCGGTGCCGCCGATTCGCCGGCCATCCCGGACGGCGCTCTCCGAGCGCCCGCGGGTGCGGCCGGAACCCCTCCCCGGGTGACCCGCAGCGGTCCCCGGGACGAACGGCGGGCGGGAGAAGGGTTCGCTTCTTGTCGCCAGTGCGCGTTCTGCTGCGCACGCTCGCCATGGCCGGAGTGTCGGCCGTGCTGGTCGCCCCGGCCTCGGTGGTCCAGGCCGCGCCTTCGGCCAGCGAGCTGACGCAGCAGATCAACCAGAAATCGGCCGAGCTGGAGAAGAAGGTCGAGGCCTACAACCGGCTCAACGAAGAGATCAAAAAGAACAAGGCCGACGCAGCCGTGCTGAACACCAAGATCGGCCCGTTGCAGCAGCAGGTGGAGCAGGCCCGTACCCAGGTCGGACAGCTGGCCGCCACCGCGTACATGACCGGCGGGCTGAGCACGGCCGGCGCGCTGCTGGAGACCTCCAGCCCCGACCAGCTCGCCACCAACCTCGGCACCCTCGACCAGCTGGCCCGGGACCGGAAGCAGAAGGTCTCCGGCTTCAGCCGGTCGCAGCAGCAGCTGCTCGCCGAGAAGGCGCAGCTGGACACCACGCTGGCCCAGCAGAACGCCCAGGCCAAGGAGCTGGACGCCGGGAAGAAGAAGATCCAGGGCGACCTGGACAAGCTGAACGCCATGCGCAAGGCCGCCTACGGCAAGGCGCACACCTCCAGCGGCAAGTACACCGGCACGGTTCCGGCGGTCTCCGGCAAGGCCGGCACCGCGGTCCGGTACGCCTACAACGCGATCGGCACACCGTACGTCTGGGCGGCCGACGGGCCGAACGGGTACGACTGCTCCGGGCTGACCATGGCGGCCTGGCGCGCCGCCGGCAAGTCGCTCCCGCACAACGCGGCCATGCAGTGGGACACCGTCTCGCACATCGGCCGGGGCTCACTGCAACCCGGTGACCTGGTCTTCTACAGCGGCCTCGGGCACGTGGCCCTGTACGTCGGCGGCGGCAAGGTGATCCACGCGCCGCAGACCGGCGAGGACGTCAAGCTCGCCAGCGTCGACATGATGACCCCGTACGGCTACGGGCGGGTCCGCTAGCGGATCGGCAGGCTCGAACGGTGAACGGCCGGCGCCCCGTCAGGGACGCCGGCCGCTCGTCGTTTGCGCTGCTGCGGGATCAGGCCGCCTGGAGCCCCTCGGCCCGGGCCAACTCGCGGAGCCGGCCGAGCGCCTGGATCTCCAGCTGCCGGATGCGCTCCCGGGACAGCGAGAACCGCGAGGCCACCTCGGTGAGCGAGTGCTCCCGGCCGTCTTCCAGGCCGTACCGGGCCCGCATGATGCCGGCGGACCGGTCGTCCAGGTGGTTGAGCAGGCCCTCGATCCGCTGCCGCTCCAAGGCGGTCAGCACGACGTCCTCCGGGGAGGGCGCGTCGCTGTCCGCCACCAGGTCGCCGAGGTTGGTGTCGCCGTCGTCGCCGACCGGCGTGTCCAGCGACACGGTGTCCTGCGACCAGCGGACCAGCTCGTTGACCCGCTCGACGGTGACGCCCAACGCCTTGGCGATCTGCTCCGGCTCCGGGTCGCTGCCCAGCTCGCGGGTGAGCTGCCGGGTCACGTTCCGCATCCGGTTCACGTCCTCGACCAGGTGCACCGGCAGCCGGACCGTCCGCTCCTGCTGGGCGATGGCCCGGCTGATGGCCTGGCGGATCCACCAGGTCGCGTACGTGGAGAACTTGTAGCCACGCTCATAGTCGAACTTCTCGACGGCCCGGACCAGGCCGGTGTTGCCCTCCTGGATGAGGTCGAGCATCGGCATGCCCGAGCGCACGTACCGCCGGGCGATCGAGACGACCAGCCGCAGGTTGGCCCGGATGAACAGGTCCTTGGCCCGCTCGCCGTCGGCCACCACCCGGTCCAGCTCGGCCCGCTCGACGCCGTCCGGCACCCGGTCGGCGTCCAGCAGGTGCTCCGCGTAGAGCCCGGCCTCGATCGCCTTCGAGAGGTCCACCTCCCGGGCCGCGTCGAGCAGCGGTGTACGGGAGATCTCGTGCAGGTAGACGCCAACCAGGTCGCGCTCCTCGGCGACCTCGTCGGTACGCATCACGATGTTCTTATCCACGTTGCCCACGATCCCCTCGTTCGCGCCGGTCGCCCGGTTACTTGCCGTCCGCACTCCCGTCAGCTCCTCCCGCGTAACCTCCGCGGTGCCCCCTCGGTGCTGACACCTACACAACAGATGAGACGCATCAGTGATTCCGCGTGGTGAGTCGAAAGTGTCACGAATGCCTGAGTAATAGCTGAGAGCGCGGTCTGCGTTGGCTGTAGGGCGCCGTTGTCGGAGCGCTCGATGCGTCGGCGCCGGTGCCGCCGAGCTGGCGGTGGACGCGCGCTACCCACCGGCGAACCCGATAACACCATGACGTCTCAGATGCCCGCAGCGATGCGCGTCACCACCGGATTGCGATGCACGTCACGTCCGCCGTCGGGCCGGTCGATCACCCGGCAGCCGGAGAATACCCCTCGGCCCGACGGCCAATCCCGGCCCGCGTCGGCCCGTGGCTCGGTCGCCCGACCGTACCCGGTCCGGCGACGAGCCGGTCCGGACGGGCCACGGGCCGGCCGGTCCGGACGGGCCACGGGCGGCCGGTCCGGACGGGCCACGGGCGGCCGGTCCGGGACGGGCCAGGCGGTCGGCCGGACCGGCCGGGAGCAGCGCCGGTCCGGGGCCGGTCAGGGGGCGAGCAGGGCCAGCGCCTCGCGGACCCCATGGGCCGAGCGCGCCAGCGCCGCCCGGGCGTCCGCCACCCCGGCCCCGGACACCAGCGAGACGAGGGCGATCTTGACCTCGCCGTCGGCCTCGACGAGCGCGCGCCGGGAGGTCTCCTCGTCGCAGCCCGTGGCCTCCATGAGCATCGAGATCATCCGGCCGCGCAGCTTGGCGTTGGTGGCCACCACCTCGACCATGAGGTTGGAGTAGACCCGGCCGAGCCGCACCATGACGGCCGTCGAGAAGGCGTTGAGCACCAGCTTCTGCGCGGTGGCCGCCTTCATCCGGGTGGACCCCGTGATCACCTCGGGGCCGGTGTCCAGCCCCAGGAACACCCGTACCTCACCGGCGACCGCGGCCCGGGGGTCGGCGCAGATCAGGACGGTCTCCGCCGGCAGCTCCCGGGCCGCGCGCAGGGCCCCGAGCACGTACGGCGTCCGGCCGCTGGCGGCCAGCCCCACCACGACGTCCCCGGCGCGTACGCAGGACCGCGCCTCCGCCCGGCCGGCCGCCTCGTCGTCCTCGGCGTTCTCCACGGCCCGGGACATGGCCTCCGGTCCGCCCGCCAGGTGCGCGCAGAACCAGTCGGGCGGGGCGTTGTACGTCGGGGGCAGCTCCGCGGCGTCCAGCACCCCGAGCCGGCCGGAGGTGCCGGCGCCGAAGTAGTGCACCCGACCACCGGACCGCAGCGCCGTGACCGCCAACTCGACGGCCACCGCGAGGTCGTCCAGGACGGCGGCCACGGCCGCCGGCACCCGCCGGTCGGCGTCGTTGATCACCTGAAGCACCTCGCGGCTCGACATCAGGTCGAGGTCGGTGCTGAGCGGGTGGCGCAGCTCGGTGGGCGCCGCGACGCGGACCACCGACCGGTGCCCGTCCAGCCGCACCCCGTCGCCCAGCGAGCTGCGGGCCGGACCGGCGGTCGGCGAGGTCATGCCCGCCTCCGGCCGCCGACGCGATGCGGCTGCACCGCCTCGGCCGTGGCCTCCAGCGCCTTTCTGGCCCGCGCCCGGTTCCGGGCGGCCACCCCGACGAAGAGGCAGTCCACCACGGTGAGTTGGGCCAGCCGGCTGGCCATGGCGCCGGACCGGTAGGTGGTCTCCCGGGCCGCCGTGGTGAGCACGAAGTCGGCCACCTCGGTGATCGGGGACCGCGGGAAGTTGGTCAGCGCCACCGTGGTGGCGCCCCGGGCCCGGGCCTGCTCGAGCACCTCGATCACGTCGCTGGTGGCGCCCGTGTGCGAGATGCCCACGGCCACGTCGCCCCGGCCCAGCAGCGCGGCCGAGGTGAGCGCCGTGTGCACGTCGGGGAAGTAGAACGCGGTGCGGCCGATGCGGTGCAGCTTCTGCTGGAAGTCGCTGGCCACGAACCCGCTGGCGCCGGCCCCGTAGATGTCGATCCGGCCGGCCCCGCCGATCGCCTCCACCACCCGTTCGCAGACCGCGGGGTCGAGCTGCTCGGCGGTCTCCTCGACGGCCCGCGCGTCGTTGAAGGCGATGGTGGCGATGATCTGCGCCAGGTCGGCCCCCGGCGGGATGTCCCCGCCGACCACCCGGGCGTCCGGCGGTTCGACCCGGCGGGCCGCCTCGGCGGCGAGCCGGATCCGCAGCTGCGGGTAGCCGTCCATGCCCACGGACCGGCAGAACCGGATCACCGTGGCCTCGGAGGTCTCGGCCGCCGTGGCGAGGTCGGTGATGGTACGCCGGGCCGAGCCGGCCGGATCCGCGATCACGAGCCGGCCGACCCGCTGCTCGGCGGGCGAGAGCGACGGCAGCAGGCCGCTGATGTGGACGATGAGCCCACCCGTGGAGTGGTTCGCGGAAATCTTCGCACTCTTCGCCACGGATGAAACTTACTTTCACCAGGGCCGGAGCGTCAACCACGACACGGCCGGGGTGGGACCCCGCAACGAGGGCCGCGGGGCCGGGCGGTTACCGCCGCCGGTGTCGAGTGTGCCATTTCGGCGGCCCGAGTGCCCCGATTCCCACCGACCGGCCACCCCACCCCACCGCGCCGGCGCGTTACGGTGCACCGCATGGCGAACGTGGACACCGAACGGGCCGGCCGCACGGCCCTGGTCACCGGCGGCCGGGGCGGCCTGGGCACGGCCGTCGTGCGCGAGCTGGTCGCGGCCGGCTGGCGGGTGGTCGTGCCGGTCCGCCCCGGACCGGCCCCGGCGCGAGCGGCCGAGCCGACGGCCGGGACCAGGCCGGGTGCCGGGACCGAGCCGGCGGCCGGGCCCGAGCCGGGCGCCGGGCCGGCGTGGGCGCCGGGCGGGCCGGTGCTCGATGTGCCGGCCGAGCTGAGCGACCCGGATCAGGTGGCCGCCGCGGTGGCCGTCGCGGCCGACCGGCCCGATGCGCCGCTGCGGGCCGTGGTCAACCTCGCCGGCGGGTACGCCTCGGGCGGGCTCGTGCACGAGACCCCGCTGGCCGATTTCGAGCACATGCTGGCCGTGAACCTGCGGCCCACGTACCTGGTCACCCAGGCCGCGCTGCCGCACCTGACGGCGGCCGGCGGCGGCGCCATCGTCTGCGTGGCGGCCCGGGCCGCCACGGCCCCGTTCCCGGGCGCGGCCGGCTACGTGACGGCGAAGGCCGCGGTGCTGGCCTTCGCCTCGGCCGTGGCGGTCGAGTACCGGCGCTCGGGGGTGCGCTGCAACACGGTGCTGCCGAGCATCATCGACACCCCGGCCAACCGGGCGGCGCAGCCGGATGCCGACCACTCCCGCTGGGTGCCGCCGGCCGAGATCGCCCGGGTGATCCGCTTCCTGGCCGCCGACGAGTCCGCGCCCACCAGCGGCGCCGCCATCCCCGTGTACGGCCGGGCCTGACGCCCGCCGAGCGCCGCGCGGTGGTTCCGGTGGCAGGTGTGAACGGCCGGAATGCCGGGTAACGGGAGATCTCCACCTGACCGACCGGATCCGAGCGCGGCGCGAGCGGGAGAACCGAATGGCTGAACGCGGGGACGAGAGCCTGGTACACACCCTCAAGAAGGTGGCCGCCGTCCTCAAGCAGACCGAGATCCCGTTTGCGCTGGGCGGGAGCTTCGCGGTGTACGCGCACGGCGGCCACTCCAGCGACCACGACGTCGACTTTCTGATCCGGCAGCAGGACGTCGACGGGGCGCTGCGGGCCCTCGCCCAGGCCGGCTTCCGCACCGAGCGGCCGCCGGAGGACTGGCTGGTGAAGGTGTACGACGAGAACCGGATGGTGGATCTCATCCACCGGCCCATCGAGACGCCGGTCACCGACGAGACATTCGGCGACACGGTGATCCGCCCGGTGGACGCCATCCACATGCCGGTGCTGTCCGCGACCCAGCTGATGGTGCACAAGCTGCTCAGCTTCTCCCAGCACTACTGCGACTTCGCCCGCGGGCTGCCGCTGGCCCGGTCGCTGCGGGAACAGATCGACTGGGACCGCGTCCGCAAGGAGACCGAGCACTCGCCGTACGCCGAGGCGTTCCTCATCCTGCTGGATCGGTTGGCGGTCGTGCCGCTGCCGGGCGCCGGGGGCGGCGAACGGAAGGATGGGACGGCATGACGGACAGCTACCCACGGTCGGACGCGCAACCGCCGGCCGACTATCTGGAGGCGGCCGTGCAACGGCTGCTCACCGAGAACGGTGAGGTGGCCGAGCAGGGCATCACGGTGACCCGCCGGGACAACACGCTGGTGCTGTGCGGCGAGGTGGAAAGCGCGCAGCGCCGGGACGAGATCCTCCGGCTGGTGGTGGCGAACTTCCCGGACGTGCCGGTGACCGTGGACATCGGGCTCGTCCGCTCGCACACGCCCACCGAGGCGGAGGAGCTGCGATGAGGGGGTACGCGCGGTGATCAGGATCGCGGCGGTCGGGGACGTGCACCTCGACCAGGACGTGGTGGGCCGGTTCCGGCCGGCCCTGGAGCGCCTGCCGGAGCACGCCGACGTGCTGCTGCTGGCCGGCGACCTCACCCGGCACGGCACCGAGGAGGAGGCCCGGTGCGTGGCCACCGAGTTCGGCGGGCTCGCCGTGCCGGTGGTGACCGTGCTCGGCAACCATGACTACCAGTGCGACCAGGTGCCGCAGGTGATCCGCGTGCTGGAGGACGCCGGCATCACCGTGCTCGAGGGGACCAACACCGTGCTCGACCTGCCCGGCGGCCGGCTCGGAGTGGCCGGGGCCAAGGGCTTCGGCGGCGGGTTCGCCGGCCGCTGCGCCAGCAACTTCGGCGAGCCCGAGATGAAGGCGTTCGTCGGCACCACCGTTGCGATCGCCGACCAGCTCAGCGAGGCGCTGCACGACATGGAGTGCGATGTGCGGGTGGCGCTCACCCACTACTCACCGGTGCCGGACACGCTGGCCGGCGAGCCGCTGGAGATCTACCCGTTCCTCGGCTCGTACCTGCTGGGTCAGGCGATCGACTCGGCGCCCACGGCGCTGGCCGTGCACGGCCACGCGCACGCCGGCACGGAGCGCGGCACCACCCCGGGCGGAGTCCGGGTCCGCAACGTGGCGCACCCGGTGATCAAGCAGGCGTACAGCATCTACCACCTGCATGAGCAGGGGGAATCCATGAAGGTTTCCGCCGGGAGCGGTTCGGGTACCCCGTGACCATGCACACGCTTCTCTTGATTATCGCAGCCATTCTGGTCATCGCCGGGATCGTCGCGCTGTTCCGGCGGCAGATCCTCTGGGGTGTCGTCCTCATCATCGTCGGCCTGCTCGTCGGCCCCGGTGGCGTCAGCATCTTCTCTTAACCCCTACCCCCACCGCACGGAATCAGCCCGCCGGACCGTTCGGCGCCGCCTGGGCCATTCAGCGCCGTTCAGCGCCGCGCGAGCCGTTCAGCGCCGCCTGGGTCGTTCAGCGCCGCGCGGGCGGCGCGGTGCTCTCGCGTACGACCAGCCGCACCGGCATGACCTCGTCGACCACCGCCACGTCCTCGCCGGTGAGCTGGCGCATGAGCACCTCCCCGGTCCGACGCCCCTGGTGCAGCACGTCCTGCCGCACCGTGGTCAGGCCGAGGGCGCTGGACAGGACATGGTCGTCGACGCCCACCACGGAAAGATCCCCGGGGATGGCCAGCCGCAGCCGCCGGGCCGCGCCCATGACGCCGAGGGCCATCTCGTCGGACGCCGCCACCACGGCGGTGGGCCGGGACGGCCCCGTCAGGACCGGCATGATGTCCCGGGCCGCCCCCGGACCCGTCCAGTCGGACTCCACCATCCACTCCGGCTGGCAGCTCACCCCGCTCGCGCCGAGGGTCTCCGCGAACGCCCGGGCCCGGTCCTGCGGGATCCGCGGATAGGCGCTCGCGTCCGGCCTGGCGCCGACGTACGCCACCTCGGTGTGCCCGAGGTCGAGCAGGTGCCGTACGGCGAGCCGCATCGCCTCCTCGTCGTCGATCCGCACGCAGGACCAGCCGTCGATCCGGTTGCCGTTGGTCACCACCGGCAGCCCGAGATTGTCGATGACCGCCTGCTCCTGGCCGTCCAGCGAGGTGGCCAGGACGATCACGCCGTCCACCCGCTTCCAGAGCATGCTGCGGCTCAGTCGCAGCCGGGTGCCGAACGACTCGCCCTCCAGGGCGATCAGCAGCACGTGGTGGTCGTGCCGGCGGAGCGTCTGCTCGATCCCGCTGATCAGCGTGGCGAAGAACCACCGGGTGAGGAACGGGAAGACCACGGCCACCGCCCGGGTCCGCCCGCTGGCCAGCGACGAGGCGGTCGGAGACGCCACGTAGCGCAGCTCGGTGGCGGCCTGCGCCACCCGGGCGCGGGTCTGCGGGCTCACCCGGTCGAGGCCGCGCAGCGCCCGCGACACCGTGGAGACCGACACACCCGCCGCCCGGGCCACATCGTTGATCGTGGTCATGACGCGCCTACGCTGTGCTCGCTCATGACGGACCGCCCGCCCTACAGCTGGATCTTCCGCCGGGCGCGGACGACCAGGAGCAGCAGCGCGACGAGCACCGCGAGGATGAGCGCCGAGCGGCCGGCGGCGTCGCCGCGCAGCTCCAGCACCACGGTCTGGATGAACGCCATCACGGTGAAGAACCCGATGATGCCGATCAGCATGTCCAGGCGCTGGGCCCGTCCCCGGGGGTGGGTGCCCGTCCCGCTGCCGGGATTGAAGATCCCCATGGCGTCCTCCCGACCGCCGTCAGCCCTTGACGCCTCCGGCGGTGAGGCCGGAGACGATGGCGCGCTGGAAGGCGAGCACCATGATGATGAGCGGCACCGTGACGATCGTCCCGGCCGCCATGACGGTCGTGTACGGCTCCTGGTGTGCCTGCTGCCCGGTGAAGTACGCGATGGCCACCGTGACCGGCTGGGTCTTGGCGGTGGCGAACTGGGACGACAGCAGGAACTCGTTCCAGGCGCTGATGAACGCCAGGATCGCGGTGGTGAACAGGCCGGGCGCGGCCAGCGGCAGCAGGATCTTGCGGAACGCCTGCCCCTGGGTGCACCCGTCCACCCGGGCGGACTCCTCCAACTCCCACGGCATCTCCGAGAAGAAGGCCGTCAGCGTGTAGACCGTGAGCGGGAGCGCGAAGGAGATGTTCGGGATGATCAGCGCCTGGTAGTTGGCGCCGGTGAGCCAGCCCCAGGACGAGAACATCTGAAACAGCGGGGACACCAGCGCCACGCCGGGGAACATCGAGGCGCCGAGGATGAAGCCCAGCACCAGATACTTGCCCACGAACTTGAGCCGGGTGATCGCGTACGCCGCGGTGATGCCGACCAGCATGGCCAGCGCCGTGGTCACGACCCCGATGATGACGCTGTTGAGCAGTGCCCGGCCGAGGTGGTTGCCGAGGTCGGTGGAGAACGCGGTCCGGAAGTTGTCCAGGGTCACGTGCGTCGGCCAGGGCGTGTTGTCGAAGGTGAAGCCCACGTCGCGGAACGCGGTGACCATCATCCAGTAGAACGGCGCGAGCCCCCAGATGACGATGAGCGCCAGGCCGGCATAGCCGCGGACGGTGCGCCAGCGCTGGCTCCGGGAGCGCTGCGTCCGGACGGCCGTCTCCGGCTCGGCCACGGACGCGGTACGGGTGACGGCGGTGTCGGTGGTGGCGGCGGTGTCCATGGTGGTCAGTTCCCTTCCACGGTCGGCTCGGCCGCGACGGCGGCGGGCGCTGTGGCCCGCTTCTTCCGGCCGCGCTTGGACCCGGGCGGTCGCTGCACGACGTCGGCCCCACCGAATCGGATGAACAGGAACG
Organism: Plantactinospora siamensis; assembly: GCF_042434095.1. Lineage (NCBI taxonomy): Bacteria > Bacillati > Actinomycetota > Actinomycetes > Micromonosporales > Micromonosporaceae > Plantactinospora > Plantactinospora siamensis. The sequence continues at coordinate 634,497 of NZ_JBHLUE010000011.1, read as the reverse complement.
CGACGAACGCGATGATGAGGAAGACGATCGTGGACAGCGCCGAGGCGCTGTGGAAGCCGGCCCGGATCTGGTTGATCACCAGGATGGACAGCGTCGTGGTGGCGTGCCCGGAGCCGCCGCCACCGCCGGTGAGGATGGCGGGCAGGTCATAGATGCGAAGCACGTCGAGGGTGCGGAACAGGATGGCCACCATGAGCGGCACCTTGATCATCGGCAGGGTGATCCGGGTGAACGTCTGCCAGCGCGAGGAGCCGTCGATCGAGGCGGCCTCGTACACCTCGGAGCCGATCAGCTGCAGGCCGGCGAGGATGAGCAGCGCCATGAACGGGGTGGTCTTCCAGACGTCGGCGATGATCACCGCGAAGCGGGACGGCCAGGTGTCGCCCGTCCACAGCAGCGGGTCGATGCCGACGAAGCCGAGCACGTGGTTGGCGATGCCGTCGTACGCGAAGATGAAGTACCAGAGCTTGGCGGTGACCGCGGTGGGGATGGCCCACGGCACCAGGATCGCGGCGCGGACCAGGCCGCGGCCGCGGAACGTCCGGTTCATGATGGTGGCGAACCACAGCCCGAGGACGACCTCGACCGCCACCGTGACGACCGTGAAGAACAGCGTGGTCCCGAGCGCCGGCCAGAACAGCGCCCCGATGGTGCCGGGCGGGCAGGGGGCGGTGCCGCCTCCGGCGGCGCCGCACTGCGCCAGCAGCCAGTGCTTGTAGTTGTCGACGCCGGCGAAGCCGCCCTCGACGAACATCCCGGTGGCCTTGTCCAGGCCGGAGTCCTTCTGGAAGGACAGGAAGATCGCCTTGATCAGCGGATAGACGATCACCAGGGTGAGCAGGGCGATCGTCGGTGCCACGAGGAAGAACGCGCGGCGGCCCTCGCCGCTGCTCAGCCGCTTCCTCCGCCGCTCGTTACGCTCGTTGCGCTGACTGCCGCGCGTCGCCCCTACGCTGTCGACGGTGGTGCTGCTCATGGTGGCCTCCTAGGCCGGGAGGTGCGACTGGGCGCCGCACTGGAGCCTGCCGAGCGGGGTTCCGGTGGCGGGGCCGGGCGCGTCGCCCGGCCCCGCCGCCGGCGGAGGTGCTGTGGGATTACTGCGAGGCCGAGGCGATCGCGGCCTGCATGTCCTTGATCGCCTGCTCGACCGGCTTCTCGCCCTTGATCGCGGCGTACGCGTTGTCCTGGATCGCACCCGTCACGGCCGGGTAGAACGGCGTGACCGGCCGCGGAACGGCGTTCTCGATCGAGGTCTTCAGGGTCGGCAGGTACGGAGCCTTGGCCACCAGCGACTGGTCGTCGTAGATGGAGGCCACGACCGGCGCCAGCGAGCCCTTCTCCATGAAGAACTTCTGCTGCTCGTCGGCCTCGATGAACTTCAGGAAGTCCAGCGCGGTCGCCTTGTACTTCGAGTAGGTGCTGATGCCCTCGCTGTGGCCGCCCAGGCTGGACGCGCCCGGACCGGTCAGCCCGGGCAGCGGCGCCACCCCGAACTTGTCCTTCACCTTGGAGGAGCCGTCGGTCTTGGCCAGGTTGTAGACGTACGGCCAGTTCCGGTGGAACAGCAGCTTGCCGTCCTCGAACGCCGTCCGGCCCTGCTCCTCCTGGTAGGTGATGGCCTCCTTGGGGATGTCACCGTTCTTGTAGTGGTCGGCCAGCGACTGCAGGCCCTTGACCGACTCCGGGGAGTCGACCGTCGGCTTGCCCTGCTCGTCGACGATCTTGCCGCCCGCGGTGTTGATGGCCTCGGCCGCGTTCACCGTGAGGCCCTCGTACTTCGAGTACTGGCCGGCGTAGCACCCCATGTTGTTCTTCTTGGCGATGCTGCACATGCCCCACATCTCGTCCAGCGTCTTGGGCGGGGTGGGGACGAGGTCCTTGCGGTAGTAGAGCATCCCGCCGTCGCTGGCGAACGGCGCCGCGTACAGCGTGTTGTTGTAGGTGGCCGCGTTCACCGGCGGCTTGAGCAGCCGGCTGGTGTCGATCTGGTACTGGTCCTTGAGCGGCACGAGCCAGCCCTTGGCCGCGAACTCCGCGGTCCACACCACATCGACGGTGACGATGTCGTAGCTCGGGTCCTTGGCCTGCATGTGCTGCACGATGTCGTCGTGCTGCTGGTCGGCCTTGTCCGACTGCTCCTTGAGCGTCACCTTTTCGTTCGGGTGGGTGGAGTTCCACCGTTCGATGGTCGGCGCCCAGACGTTGCTGTTGTCCTTGCCCGTCACGAACGTGATCGGGCCGCGGGCACTGGCGCCGCTGTCGCCGCCGCTCGACTTGTCGTCGCTGCTGCACGCCGCGCTGGTGGTGGTGAGGGCCACGGCCGCGGCCGCCGCAAGCACCGCATAGCCGCGGCGACCTCTCTTATTCTGGGCCATCCGGCCGCCTCCAATCGTTAGCGTGCCAGCAGCCGGGTCGGCGCGACACGAGAACACGAGAGCTATCCGAACCGGAAGTAAAAACGTTTGCGCACCCTCGTGGCAACCGCTGTCGGGGCTGCGGGCCGTAACAATTGGGTAACCGAGCACGCCGATCTGGACAGCAGGCGATCCCCCGGACGGTATGCCGCCGGGCGCGGGCAGAATAGCGGCCACCAGCACCGACGACTCCGGGAGCACACCCTGAACGCCAACGAGACGACCCCGTACCCCCGCCGGTCCGGCACCGCTCCGGTCTGGTGGCGCGACGCGGTCATCTACCAGGTCTACCCCCGCTCGTACGCCGACTCCGACGGCGACGGCATCGGCGACCTCCCCGGCATCACGGCCCGCCTCGGTCACCTGTCCGAGCTGGGCGTGGACGCCGTCTGGCTGTCGCCGTTCTACCCGTCGCCGCAGGCCGACGCCGGGTACGACGTGGCCGACTACCGCGACGTCGACCCGCTGTTCGGCACCCTGGCCGACGCCGACGCCATGATCGCGAAGGCCCGCGAGCTGGGCGTACGGGTGATCGTCGACCTCGTGCCCAACCACACCTCCTCGGCGCACCGGTGGTTCGCCGAGGCGCTGGCGGACACGCCCGGCGGGCCGGCCCGGCAGCGCTACATCTTCCGGGACGGCCGCGGCCCGGACGGCGCCGAGGCGCCCAACTCCTGGCAGAGCGTCTTCGGCGGCTCGGCCTGGACCCGGATCACCGAGCCGGACGGCACCCCCGGGCAGTGGTACCTGCACCTGTTCGACGTGGGCCAGCCGGACCTCAACTGGGACAATCCGGAGGTACGGACCGAATTCCTCGACATCCTCCGGTTCTGGCTGGACCGCGGCGTCGACGGCTTCCGGGTGGACGTGGCGCACGGCCTCATCAAGCAGGCCGACCTGCCGGAGTGGCAGGAGCCGCAGGAGATCCTTTCCGGCCAGGAGGTGGCCAAGCCCCGGCCGCCGATGTGGGACCAGGACGGCGTGCACGAGATCTACCGGTCCTGGCGCAAGCTGCTCGACAGCTACCCCGGGGACCGGATCCTGGTGGCCGAGGCGTGGGTCGAGCCGGCCGAGCGGCTGGCCCGGTACGTCCGCCCGGACGAGATGCACCAGGCGTTCAACTTCGAGTACCTGCTGGCCGCCTGGAGCGCCCCGGCCCAGTACGCGGTCATCACCCGCTCGCTGGAGGCGGCCGACGCGGTGGGCGCGCCCACCACCTGGGTGCTGTCGAACCACGACGTGGTCCGGCACGCCTCCCGGCTCGGCCTGCCCATCGGCACCCCGAAGCCCAACGGGATCGGCGTGGGCGACCCGCAGCCGGACCCGGCGCTCGGGCTGCGCCGGGCCCGGGCGGCCACCCTGCTGATGCTCTCCCTGCCCGGCTCGGCCTACCTCTACCAGGGCGAGGAGCTGGGCCTGCCGGAGCACACGGCGCTGCCGGACGAGGCTCGCCAGGACCCGACCTGGGCCCGCAGCGGGCACACCGAGCGCGGTCGGGACGGTTGCCGGGTGCCGATCCCGTGGGAGGCGGACGCGCCGTCGTACGGCTTCGGCCCCACCGACGCGAGCTGGCTGCCGCAGCCGCCGAGCTGGGCCGAGTACGCGCTGGACCGCCAGCGCGGCGTGCCGGGCTCGACGTACGAGATGTACCGGACGGCGCTGCGGCTGCGCCGCGAGGCGGAGCTGGGCGGGGGCACCCTGGAGTGGCTGCCGGCCGCCGACGACGTGCTGGCGTTCCGCAACGGCACGGTCGGAGTGCTGACCAATTTCGGTCCCAACCCGGTGCCGCTGCCGGACGGCGCGGAGGTGCTGGCGACCAGCGGCGCGCTGGACGAGCACGGCGTACCCACCGACGTCACCGCCTGGTACCGCGCCTGAGGTGCAAGGAAGGGCCCCTTCTTATCGCTTTTTGTATAGGAAGGGGCCCTTCCTAACGCCCTCCGGCGGGCGCGGCGGGCGCGGCCGGACAGCGGGCGCGGCCGGACAGCGGGCGCGGCCGGACAGCGGGCGCGGCCGGACAGCGGGCGCGGCCGGACAGCGGGCGCGGCCGGCCAGCGGGCGCGGCGAGCGCGGCGGGCTCGGCGGGGGTTCAGGCCTCGGCGCGGTGGCCGCGCTCCTCGAGCAGCCGGTGCACCCCGCGGATGTCCTCCGGTGCGGTTCGGGAGGCCCGCCAGTACATGACGCCGGTCGGGATGAAGAACAGCTGGAACGCGGCCAGCCCGACCGCGAAGTTCAGCGGCGGCGGGAAGGCGCCGCGCAGCGCCGTGAAGGCGATCCCGACCAGCCCGTTCCCGGCCGCCCGGCCCACCCCGTTCACCAGGTTGCCCATGCTGTAGACCGTGCCGCGGTGCTCCGGCGGGTTGACGTCGGCGATCAGCGCGAACCAGTTCGGCGAGTTGGCCGAGGTGAGCCCGAGGGCGAGCACGGCCGCCAGCAGACTCAGCCCCACCGTCGGCTCGGTGAACACGCTGCCCACCACGGCGCCCACCACCGCGGCCGCGCCGGCGCCGTCCGGCACGTCGACCCGGAGCGGCACGAAGAACAGCACCAGATAGAACGGGACGGCCGCGAGCACCCCGACGGCCGCGACCAGGGCCCGGCCCCGGAGCGTACGCCGTTGCAGCGCGTCGCCGACCAGCCCGCCGACGATGGACAGCACCCCGCCGAGCTGGAACAGCGTGGCGAACACGCTGCCCACCACGATGGCCGTGGCCGACGAGTAGCCCTGGGCCAACGCCCGGTTGCTGAACAGCGCCGGCAGCCAGACCAGCGAGCCGAACGCGAACTGGGCGGTGAGCCCCTGCAGGACCAGCCAGAGGTTGGTCCGCCGGCCGAGGATCCGGGGCAGGTCCGCGGGGCTGATCCGGTAGTCGTAGTCGCCGCCGGCCGCGAGCGCCGCCGCCAGCTCCGGCTGGCTCTGCCCGCGCCGGATGTCGTACGTGAAGAAGTACGCGATGGTGGCCAGCACCCCGGCGCCGGCCAGCACGAGGAACGGGCGGTGCCAGTCGCTGGCCCCGAGGATGCCGCCGGCCAGCGTGCCGGCCAGCGTGCCGACCCCCTGGGACAGCCCCCACAGGCTCATCACCAGCCCGCGCCGGCGCGGCGAGATCAGGTCGGTGACCACCGAGAAACCCACCGAGCCGACGGCGCCGAGCCCCACCGCGGCCACCACCTGGGCCGCCAGGAACAGCTGGTAGCCGCCGGCCAGGGCACTGCCGCCCATGCCAGCCGCCCAGATCAGCGTGCCGACCATCAGCAGCGGCTTGCGGTCGGTCCGGTCGCCCACGTACGCCCAGCCGACCGCCGCCACGGCGCTGACCAGGAAGCTGACCGCGGTGACGTACCCGATGTTCCGCTGCGGCACGCTGAAGGCCGGGCCAATGGCCGAGTACAGCGGCGGCACCAGCCCGATGGCCACGTTGTCCAGCGAGGCGAGCACGACGAAGACCAGCACGCTGTAGTAGCGGTGCGTGGGACTGCCGCGCAGCCACGGCGTACCGCCGCGGGCGCGCCGGTCGGCCTCGGGCCGCCGGTCCGCGCCAACGCGCTGGTCGGTCCGGGCCGGCCGATCCCCGCCACCACTGTTCTCCGACACCCGACCAGTATCTCGGCCGGCGGGAATTCCGCCGGCCGAGGGCGTCAGCCGGCGAGCCGCTCGACGATCCGGTCGCGGGCGTCGGCGTAGCGGTCGCGGATGGCCGGGACCGGGTCGGCGGCGTACTCCTGCGCGGTGGCGAGGGACCAGGTCGGCGGCTCGGCGCCGCCAAGCGCGACCCAGGCGGCCTGCCGGGCGGCGCCGTCGGCCACGTACTCCCCCGGCTCGGGCACGACGACCGGGCAGCCGAAGACCGCCGGCGCGATCCGACGGACGGCGGCCGAGCGCGCTCCCCCGCCGACCAGCAGCACCCGCCGCACCCGCGCGCCCTGCGCCACGAGCGCGTCCAGCCCGTCGGCGAGCGCGCAGAGCATGCCCTCCACGGCGGCCCGGGCCAGGTGCTCCGGGGTGGCCGTGCGCAGGGTGAGCCCGTGCAGCGCGCCGGTGGCCAGCGGGCGGTCCGGGGTGCGCTCGCCCTCGAGGTAGGGCACCAGCACGAGGCCGTCGGCGCCGGCCGGAGCGCGCAGCGCCAGCTCGGCCAGCTCGTCGAGGCCGACCCGGAGCATCGCGGCTGCGGCGTCCAGCACCCGGGCCGCGTTGAGGGTGCAGACCAGCGGCAGGAACCGGCCGGTGGCGTCGGCGAACCCGGCGACCGCCCCGGACGGGTCGGCGGCCGGCACCTCGGCCACGCTGGAGACCACCCCCGAGGTGCCGATCGAGACGATCACGTCGCCGGGCCGGGCGGAGACCCCGAGGGCGGCGGCCGCGTTGTCCCCGGTGCCGGCGCCCAGCGGCGCCCCGGACGGCAGCCGGCCGGCCACCTCCGCCGGGCCGAGGACGGTCGGCACGGCCGGCGTCCGGCCGAAGGCATGCTCCAGCAGATCCAACCGGTATTCGCCGGTCGCCGGCGACCAGTAGCCCGTGCCGCTGGCGTCGCCGCGGTCGGTGCGTAACGCGGCGAGGTCGCCGCCGGAACCCGAAGCGGCCAGGTCACCGCCGGAACCCGCCGTTGCGAGGTCGCGACCCTGGCCGAGCCGCCAGGTGAGCCAGTCGTGCGGCAGGCAGACCGCGGCCACCCGCTCGGCCGCGGCCGGCTCGTGCCGGGCCAGCCAGCGCAGCTTGGTGACCGTGAAGCTGGCCACCGGCACGCTGCCCACGGCGTCGGCCCAGAACCGCCGGCCGGGCTCGGCCCCGCCGAACTCGGTCACCAGGTCGGCGGCGGCGCCGGCCGACCGGGTGTCGTTCCACAGCAGCGCGGGCCGGACCACCGTGCCGGAGTCGTCGAGGCAGACCATGCCGTGCTGCTGGCCAGCCACCGCGGCCGCGGCCACGTCGGCCAGCCCGCCGGCCTGCTCGATCGCCCGGGCCAGCGCCGCCTCCCAGGCGGCCGGGTCGACCTCGGTGCCGTCCGGGTGGGGCGCCCGGCCCTGCCGGACCAGCTCACCGGTCTCGGCGTCCCGGATCACCACCTTGCACGACTGGGTCGACGAGTCGACCCCGGCCACCAGCGACATTCGTCGATCCTCTCCCGATCGGCGCGGACCGGCCACCCGGACCGTCAGCGGGCGCCGAGCAGGTGCTCGACGGCGAGCTGGTTGAGGCGGACGAAGCCGAAGCCGCGCGCGGCCGTCGCGTCCACGTCGAGCTCCGGGGCGGCCAGCAGTTCCGCGTACGTCTCGCCGTCGTCCAGGGTGGACCGGCCGAGGTCGGCCACCCCACTGGTGGCCAGCGCCGCCTGCACCTCCGGATCCGCCCGGAACGCCGCGGCCCGCTCCTTGAGCAGCAGGTACGTCCGCATGTTCGCCTCGGCCGACGCCCACACCCCGGTCATGTCCTCGGTCCGGGACGGCTTGTAGTCGAAGTGCCGGGGGCCGTCGTAGGCCGGGCCGCCGCCCGGGCCGCCGTTCTCCAGCAGGTCGACCAGGGCGAAGGCGTTGAGCAGGTCACCGTGCCCGAAGACGAGGTCCTGGTCGTACTTGATGCTGCGCTGCCCGTTGAGGTCGATGTGGAAGAGCTTGCCGTGCCAGAGCGCCTGCGCGATGCCGTGCGCGAAGTTGAGCCCGGCCATCTGCTCGTGCCCGACCTCGGGGTTGAGCCCGACCATCTCGGGATGGGCGAGGCTGCCGATGAAGGCCAGCGCGTGCCCCACGGTGGGCAGCAGGATGTCGCCGCGCGGCTCGTTGGGCTTGGGCTCCAGCGCGAACCGGAGCTGGTAGCCCCGGTCGATGACGTACTGGGTCAGCACGTCCACGGCCTCCCGGTAGCGGTCCAGCGCCGCCCGCACGTCCTTGGCCAGGTCGTATTCGGCGCCCTCCCGGCCGCCCCACATGACGAACGTCTGGGCGCCCAGCTCGGCGGCGAGGTCGAGGTTGCGCAGCGCCTTGCGCAGCGCGAACCGGCGAACCTCCCGGTCGTTGCTGGTGAACGCGCCGTCCTTGAAGATCGGGTGGTTGAACAGGTTGGTGGTGACCATCGGCACCACGAGCCCGGTCGACTCCAGCGCCCCGGTGAACCGCTGCACGATCTTGTCGCGGGTGGCGGCGTCCGAACCGAACGGGATCAGGTCGTCGTCGTGCAGCGTGATCCCGTACGCGCCCAGCTCGGCCAGCCGGTGCACGGCCTCGACCGGGTCCAGGGGCGCCCGGGTGGCGTCGCCGAAGGGGTCGCGAGCCGGCCAGCCGACGGTCCAGAGTCCGAAGGAGAACCGGTCGGCGGGGGTGGGCGTGGCAGCCATCTCGGATGTCCTCCAGCGATCGGGGCCGATTTGTTTATCGGCTGAATTATTTCGACGCCGTTGTGGCATTGTCAAGGCATGCCCGCGTCCCCCCGTACCACCGAGGACCCGGCCGCCCGCGGCGCCGGCGCCGGACCCATCCGGCAGGCCGGCCTGCGCGCGCACAACCTCGCGCTGGTCCTGGGCCGGATAGCCGGCGCGGACCGGCCGCCGTCGCGGGCCGACCTGGCCGCGGCCACCGGCCTCACCCGGGCCACCGTCTCCGCCCTGGCCGACGAGCTGCTGCGCGGCCGGCTGATCGCCGAGGTCGACCCGGCGCCCCGGGCGGGCGCCGGCCGGCCGGCCGCCGGGCTCACGCTGGCCCCCGACGGCGCCGCCGGGCTCGGCCTGGAGATCAACGTCGACTACCTGGCCGCCTGCGTGCTCGACCTGACCGGCCGGGTGCGGCACCGGGAGGTACGCGACCAGGACCTGCGCCCGCTACCCGCGGCGGAGACACTGGACCGGCTGGCCGGGCTCGCCGCCGCGGCGCGGCGGGCCGCCACGGCGGCCGGCCTGACCCTCGCCGGCGCCACCCTCGCGGTGCCGGGCCTGGTGGACCCCACCGGGCTGGTGCGGTGGGCGCCCAACCTCGGCTGGCGGGACGTGGACGTCCCGGGGTTGCTGGCCGACCGGGTGCCCGGGCTCGCGGTGGACAACGAGGCCAACCTGGCCGCGCTGGCCGAGCTGCACGCCGGGGCCGCGCCGGCCAGTTTCCTGTACGTCTCCGGCGAGATCGGCGTGGGCGCCGGCGTCGTGCTGGCCGGGGCGCTGTACCGGGGCGCCCGCGGCTTCGGCGGGGAGCTGGGTCACCTGCCGGTGGATCCCGCCGGGCGGCCCTGCCGGTGCGGCTCCCGCGGGTGCCTGGAGCAGTACGCCGGCCAGGAGGCCATCGTCGCGGCCGCGGGCCAGCCGCCCGGATCGACGCACCGGCTGGCCGAGCTGGCCGGCGCCGGCGACCCGGCGGCGCTCGCGGCGCTGGAGCGGGCCGGCCGGGCGCTGGGGGTGGCCACGTCGGGCGCGGTCAACCTGCTGGACGTGGGCGCGGTGCTGCTGGGCGGCGGGTACGCGCGGCTGGCCCCCTGGCTGCTGCCGGCGTTGCGCACCGAGCTCGCGGCCCGGGTGGTCACCGCCGGCTGGGCGCCGGTGGAGGCCCGCGCCGCGCTGCTCGGCTCGGACGCCGCGGTGATCGGCGCGGCGGGGTCGGTGGTCCGTTCGGTGCTGGCCCAGCCGGCCCGCTGGCTCGCGCGGGCGGCGGCCTGAGGGCTACGGCCCGCGGCCGCGTCCCGACGGCCACGGCTGGCGGCTGCGGCGACGGGCTGGCGGCGGCAGCGGCCGGGCGGTGACGGCGGCTGGCGGGCGGCTCAGGCCGAGCGGACCATGCCGGCGGTCGGGGTCGCCCGGGGCGGGGTCGCGCGGGCCGGGGTGGGGGCGGCCGACGCGGCGGCGGAGGTCGCGGCCGGGGTCACGGACCCGGCCCGGATCGTGGCCGTCGGCGGCTGGTCCGCCTGCGCGATCGCGTCGAACTCGCTGAGCCCGCGCAGCAGCGCCTGCCGGCCCGCCACGCTCATCCCGCTCAGCACCCCGATCAGCCGCTGCTGGCGCTCAGCCCGGATCCCGGCCAGCAGGGCGTGCCCGGCGGGGCTGAGGTGCAGGGAGATCTCCCGGCGGTCGATCCGGCCGGGCTCCCGGTCCAGCAGGCCGGCCGCCACCAGCCGGTCGACGAGCCGGCTGGCCGAGGAGAGCAGCATTTCCAGGTGTCGCGCCAGGCCGCGCAGGTTGATCCCGTCGTTTGCCTGCACCACGATCAGGGCACGCAGCTGCGAACTGGACAGCTGACCGACGGTGCGCTCCCGGGCGCGATCCCAGACCGCCAGCAGCGACCCGGCGGCGCCATCCACGGCCGCGGCCGCAGCCGCCACGGTGTCCGGTCCGTCCTCCGGGACGGGGCCGCCGCCGACCTCAAGTTTGCCCTGTTCAATCATGGTGCTACGACAATACCCCGCCGGCCGGAGGTCAGCGGTGGACGAGAGGACGCAGATGGCCGACCGGATGACCGAGATCCGCAGGTCGCTGCTCGAGGCGCCCGCCGACGGGCTCGTCGAGCGGTTGGCCGCGGAGGCGCAGCGGGTGTACGGCTGCTCGGCGCTGCGGCTGTTCCAGGTCGACTACCGGTTGGCCGCGCTGCTACCGCTGGACGGCGGGGCCGCCCGGACCCGCCCCGGGGATCCGGCCTGGCGGTGCTTCGACCACCAACACCTGGTCGACTCCGACGGCGTGACGTACCTGCCGGTGACCGTGCGGGGCGAGCGCATCGGCGTGCTGGCGGTGACCGGCGTCGACCCGGCCCGGGTGACCGGGGCGGAACTTCTCGAGGTGGCCACCATGCTGGCGCACGAGTTGGCCGCCGTGCGGGCCGGTACGGACCGCTACGCGCTCGCCGCGCGCAGCCGGCGGTTGACCCTGGCCGCCGAGATGCAGTGGGAGCTGCTGCCCGGCCGCAGCCGGGAGCGGGCGTCGTTCGGCCTCGCCGGCCAGCTGGAACCGGCGTACGCGGTGCGCGGGGACACCTTCGACTGGTCCGACGACGGTCACCGCGTCTGGCTGTCCGTGATCAACGGCATGGGCGACAATGTCGCGGCGGCCAGCCTCACGGCGCTGGCCACCTACGCGCTGCGCAACGCCCGGCGCGCCGGGCTCTCCCTGGCCGACCAGGCGGCCCTGGCCGACCAGGCGATCTACTCCTACCACCAGGGCGCGCAGTACCTCGGCACGCTGCTGCTCGAGCTCGACCTGACCGCCGGCACGGTGACCGCCATCGACGCGGGCTCGCCGCAGCTGCTCCGGCTGGCCGGCGACGAGGTCGTGCTGGAGGAGTTGGAGGAACAGTTCCCGCTCGGGATGTTCGAGGGCTCGATCTACCGGCCGCAGCGGTTCCAGCTGGAGCCGGGGGAACGGCTCTACGTGGTGAGCGACGGCGTGTTCGACGCCGCGGCCGAGGCCGGGCGGTACGGCGCTGGCGCGCTGGACCGGTTCGTCCGGCGCTCCGGCTCGCTGGCGCCGCTGCAGGCGGTCCGCTCGCTGCTGGCCGACCTGCGCGCGTTCGTGGAGAGCGACCTGGTCGACGACGCCGTGGTGGTGTGCCTGGAGTGGCACGGCGCGCGGCCCGACGCGGCCGGTCGGTAGCTTCGCCGGCTCAGTAGGCGCCTCGGCTGCCCAGCACGGCGCCCACCGTCTTCCACAGGATGGTCAGGTCGCTGGCCAGCGACCAGTTCTCCACGTAGTAGAGATCGAGCCGGATGCCGTCCTCCCAGGGCAGGTCGGACCGGCCGCTGACCTGCCACAGGCCGGTCATGCCGGGCTTCACGAGCAGCCGCCGGGCCACATCGCCGTCGTACCGGGCAACCTCGGAGGGCAGCGGCGGGCGCGGTCCCACCAGGCTCATCTGGCCCCGCAGCACGTTGCCGAGCTGGGGCAGCTCGTCCAGCGACCAGCGGCGGAGCAGCCGGCCCACCCGGGTCACCCGGGGATCGTCGCGCATCTTGAACAGCAGGCCGTCGGTCTCGTTCCGCGCCGCCAGCTCGGCCAGCATCGTGTCCGCGTTCACCACCATGGTGCGGAACTTGTAGACGCCGAACTCCCGCCCGTCCATGCCCACCCGGATCTGCCGGAAGAGCACGGGGCCCCGGCTGTCAATCTTGATGGCGAGCGCGATCACCAGCAGCACGGGCAACGCCGCCACCAGCGCGGCGGCGGCCAGCGTCCGGTCCACCAGCTCCTTCACGATCTTGCGGGCGCCCCGGAACTCCGGCGCCTCGACGTGGATGAGCGGCAGCCCGGCCACCGGGGTGGTGTGGATCCGCGGCCCCGCCACGTCGGTCAGGGTGGGCGCCACGACCAGGTCGATCCCGGTGCCCTCCAGCTGCCAGCCGAGCCGGCGCAGCCGGGTGGCGGTCAACTCCTTGGACGCGGTGACCGCCACCGTGTCCGCGTCCACCCCGGCGGCCGCCTCCAGGATGGACCGGAACGAGCCGATCACCGGGACGTCGCCCAGCCGCTGCGGGACGGGGGCCAGCAGGGCGTCCGGGATGCACGCCCCGACCACCTCGTAGCCGGCGTACGGCTCGCGGCGCAGCGTCCCGACCAGCTCGAGGATGTGTGCGGCGTCGCCGACCACCAGCACCCGCCGGGACCAGCCGATCCCCCGCAGCCGGGCCCGGTGCAGCACCTTCCGCGCGCCGAACCGGCCGGCCACCAGCGCCACCGTGCCCACGATGAAGGTGATGCCGAGGAAGCCGCGGGACACGCCCACGTTCGCGATGTAGCCGGTGATGGCGATCGCGCCGGCCAGCCGGAGGGTGGCCGAGACCACCCGGCGGTACTCGTCGGCCCCGTAGCCCACCACCCGGTCGTCGTAGCAGCGCTGGAGCCGCAGCGAGATCAGCCAGACCGCCATCAGGGCGGGCGCCAGCAGCGCGTACGGGACGTCGGAGCCGCGCGCCTCGGTGCCCCGAAACCGGGTCACGAAGCCGCCCAGCATGGCCAGCCCGATGATGCCGGTGTCGACCAGAACGACGGCGCGCAGATAGGCGCGCTTGCGCACCCGTCGGCCGCCCTCGCCACGATCCGGTCCGGCGTCCGGACGGATCGGTACGGGATTCAGCACGGTCGCTGAGCTCACCCGACGCCTCCCCTGCTCCCCTGGGGACCAGTCCGGGCGCCTGCCAGCCCACCACGCGCCCGGACCTGAAAGCCGTTCGTGAACCATTGCCCCGGGCTGGGGCGAGCCCCGGGCGGCCAGCCTGGTTCACCGTCAGGCTCGCAAGCCAGTTTGACCGATCGATACCCCGAGGACAGCCCTCCGACGGATTAATGTCATCGTCTTGCGCTTCGCGTCGCCGGCCGTACCGGTCGCCGAGGCCGGCCGGCCGGACACCGTGGACGGCCGTCGCGCCCGGCCGCCCGAGCGTCCCGGCAGGCGCGCCCGGTCGGCCCGGTCGGCGCCGAGGCCGGTATGCCTGGGTCGGTCCATGCGGCGCCGACGGACCGCGCGCGGCGGCCCCGGAAAGCACAACGGCCGACCCGTCGCCGAGGCGACGGGTCGGCCGGAGGCGATGGCGCTACCGGGTCGACGGCGGGCGGGCCGCGACGGCCTTCAGGAAGATGTCACCGATCTTCGACGGGTCCTTGGTGACGAAGGAGAGACCCCCGCTCACCTTGACGATGGACGCCAACTCGGCCTGGTTGACCTCGTCGCCGATGCCGATCATGATCAGCTGGATCGGCCGCTCGGGGTCGCGGATCCGCTTGAGCTCCGCGAGCAGCCGCGACTGGGTGATGCCGCCCGGGTTCTCGTTCTTGCCGTCGGTGAACAGCACGACCGAGTTCACCCGACCGGGCTGCCAGCCCTCCTGCACGGTCTTGTACGCCGCCAGGGTGGTGTCGTAGAGGCCGGTGTCACCGGAGCTCGGCTGGATGCTGGCCAGCCCCTGCTGCAGCACGTCCCGCTGCGCGCTCAGCGGGCCGATCCCGACCACCTGACGCCACGGCTGCTTGCCGACCAGCTTGGTGGAGAACGTCCACAGGCCGACCTCCCAGGTGTCGTCGAACAGCGCCAGCCCGCGCGCGGCCGTCTGCACCGTCACCTGTTCCCGGTTGAGGCTGGTGCCCGGCACGTCGGCCTTCATCGAGCCGGAGACGTCGATGACCGACAGCAGCCGGCCCGGCTGGGTGGAGATCGACCAGCTGGACAGCATCCGGTCCACCACCACCGGGTCCAGCCCGGCCGCGGCCGTGCCGCCCGAGGTCGGCGCCGAGGCCGCGGGGTTCGTGCCGGCCGGGCTCGGCGCGCCCTGCGGGGCGGCGAAACCGGGGGTGAAGGTGCCGTCCGGCGCCCGCAACCCCTGCGCGCCCAGCCGGCTCCGGAAGCTGTCGGTGCCGAGCACCTTGAACAGCCCCTGCGCGGCCTTGCCCTGCGCCGCCTGGATGGCCGGCATCACCGCGTACGGGTAGTCCAGCGACAGCGGCGCCGGCTCCGGATAGATGGCCGCCAGCCGGATCGGCGGCTTCTTCGCGTTGTACGCGATCACGTCCTCTTCGGAGAGCGAGGCGGCCGAGAGCGACGCCGCGATGGCCGCCGGCTCCGCCGAGCGGGGGAACCGGGCCAGCAGGTCGTCGCGCAGCTGGGAACGGCCGGTGGCCAGGGCGCGCATGGCCTTGGTGCCGCTCTTCTGCGCGTCGGCGCTGCTGTTCGCGGCCTGACCCAGGGAGAGCAGCCCGGAGAGGCCGGCCGCGTCCCGGGTGGGTTCCACTATGCCGGTCCGCAGTCCGGCGCCGCTGGTGACCTGATTGAGCAGGCTGGTCCAGGTCAGCTGCTTGCCCGGCCAGCCGACCTTGGCGGCCACCGGCTCGGGCATGGCCACCACGACGGGACTGCGGGCGATCGACGCCCGGTTGGTCGGCTCGAAGCCGGAGGCCACGCTCTGCAGCCGCAGCAGCCAGGTGGACGAGTCCGGGATCCAGACGTCCGGCGGCACGTCGGCGCCGCTGGCCTGGCCCACGCCGGGGAGGCTGACGTTGTGCTGGCCGGCCACGGCCGCGGCCACGTCCACCGGCTGGGCGGCGTCCACCTGCACTCCCACGCAGACACCCTCGACCGCGGCGCCGTCCTTGGACCACTGGTCCGCCACGGCCTGCACGGCGGGGGCGACCTCGGGGGTGGCGGCGACCTTCAGGGTGAGCTGACCGGAACAGGCTGGCTGGGCGAGGCGCTGATAGCCGAACCATGCCCCGGCCACCACGAGGACCAGCGCTGCCGCCCCGGCGAGCGCTGCCCCACTGATACGTCCATGATTGCGATGGCGGCCTGACACGGACACGATTCTGCGGACTTCACTGCCCGCCTGCCACGTACGTTCGGACCATAGTTACTGGCTAGAAACTGTTGAGGCCCAAATCTTCACCGGACGTACTTACGCCCTGACTGTCCGTTTGACGATTCGCCAGCAATGACCGTTCCGCCGGATTACCTCCGGTGTTTAACGTCACATCGCTTAGCTTAAAATTAAGGAAGTACACAAGTGGGGCTGCCGGTCTCCAGCGGCTCGCCGGCCGGGACCGGCACTCCATCGCCCGGGAGCGACCAGCGGCTCACCCGGTGCGCCCGCTCGTCCGCGACGTACAGGTGCCCGTCCGCCAGGGCGAAGTGCCGCGGCCAGGTGCCTCCGGTGTCGACCTCCGCACGGTACTCCGGCGGCGCGCCCACCCGCAGGTCGAAGACCGCGAGGGTGCCCACGCCGCGGTTGGAGACGTACAGCTGTGCCCCGTCCGCCGCCACCGCGATCTCCGCCGGTTGGACGTGCCCGCTCCGGTCGCTCGCGGCCACCCGCTCGCGGACCCGCAGCCGACCGGCCTCGTCGGCCTCCAGCACCGTCACGCTGGCGTCCAACTCCCCGCTCAGGTACCACCGGCGCCCGCCGGGCTGCCGGGCCAGGTGCCGCGGACCGGTGCCCGGGCGCAGCTGGGTACGACCCCGGGGCAGCAGCCGCCCCGCGCCGTGGTCCAGCTCGTACCGGTACACCGCGTCGGTGCCCAGGTCGACCGCGTACAGCGCGGCGCCGTCCGGGACCACCATGTGCACGTGGGGTCCCTCCTGCCGGTCCGGGTCGAGACCGTGGCCGGAGTGCGCCAGCAGATCGCTGCGCTCCCCCGGCACGCCGGCGTCGTCCAGCGGATGGACGGCGAGGCTGCCGCTGCCGTAGTTGGCCGCGAAGAGGTGCCGGCCGTCCGGCGCCACCGCCAGGTGACACGGGCTGTCCCCGCCGGTGGACCGCACGCCCAGCTCGGTGAGCCGGCCCCGATCGCCGATCCGCCAGGCGCTGACCGTGCCCTCGGCCAACTCGTTCACCGCGTACAGCACCGGCAGCGTGGGATGTCGGGCCAGGAACGACGGCGACGGGGTCACCGCGACCGTGCCGAGCGGATCGAGGGCGCCGGTACGCGGATCGCGCCGGACCGCCAGCACACCCTCACCCCGACCGCCGCTCTCCGCGGTGTAACAACCGATGAACGCGATGTCGCCCTCGTTGGTCACCGGAACTCCGTTCCCCCAGGTGCCGATCCACCGATCAAATCACCCGAGGACCCGGGGCGCACGTCACGCGGTGCGCTAGGCCACCAGACCGGCCCCCAGCTCGGCCCACCGCGGCGCCACCGGGCCGCCATTCAGCTCGGCCCACCGCGACGCTACCGGGCCGCCACCAGCTCGGCGCGCCGCTGCGCCACGTGCTCGACCAGGGCGACCAGCAGATCGCGCCCGGACTGCCGGTTGCGGGCGTCGCAGCGCAGCACCGGCACCTCTGGGCCCAGGTCGAGCGCCTCGCGCACCGCGGCCACGCCGAACCGCGGCACGCCGTCGAAGGTGTTCACCCCGACGACGAACGGGATGCCGCGCTCCTCGAAGTAGTCGATCGACGGGAAGCAGTCGGCCAGCCGGCGGGTGTCGGCCAGCACGACGGCGCCGAGGGCGCCGTACGCCAGCTCATCCCAGAGGAACCAGAACCGGGCCTGCCCCGGCGTACCGAACAGATAGATCTGCAGCTGCTCGTTGATGGTGATCCGGCCGAAGTCCATGGCCACCGTGGTGGTGGTCTTGGCCTCCACCCCGGTCAGATCGTCGGTGCCGGCGCCCAGGCTGGTCAGCACCTCCTCCGTGTGCAGCGGCCTGATCTCGCTGACCGCGCCCACCAGGGTGGTCTTGCCGACCCCGAACCCACCGGCGATGAGGATCTTCAACGCGACCGGCAGCGGGCGCACGGTCACGCGGTCCGCGGGGTCCAGGGCGTCCATCGATCACCAACCTCGTTCGGCTGACGCACAGGATATGCGGCTCGTACCGCCCAGGGGTATTCGGGCTCGCCGAGACGGCGCAAACGGGTCGCCACCGGCGTCGATGGCGGATTCCACCCGTACGGCGCGGCCGCGCGGCCGAGGCGCCCACGCGGATCGGGTTCACGACGGGCGGGAAAGTGTCCCGGATCGGGATTGGGGATCACGGTCGGGCGGGAATACCGGTTCCGCAGAAGGAGGAGCCATGTCTTCCACGTCGATACTCGTCATTGTCGTCATCGTTGTCGTCCTCGCGGTTCTGGTCGGCGTCGTGGTGGTGGCCGGCCGGCGGCGCGCGCTGCGCAACCGGTTCGGCCCGGAGTACGACCGGGTGGTGGCCGAGCAGGACAGCAGGTCGGCCGCGGAGCGCGAGCTGCGGGAGCGGGAGCGTCGGCACGCCGAACTCACCCTCAACCCGCTGAGCGAGGAGTCCCGGGAGCGTTACGCCAGCGCCTGGGAGGAGATCCAGGCGCGCTTCGTCGACGAGCCGAGCGAGGCCGTCGGCGCCGCCGACGAACTGGTGACACGCCTGGTGGCCGAGCGCGGCTATCCCACCGAGAACTACGAGGACCAGCTGGCGCACCTGTCCGTCGAGCACGCCCGCACCCTGACCAACTACCGCGACGCCCACGAGATCAACCTTGCCAACGCCCGGGGCGAGGCCAGCACCGAACAGCTGCGCCAGGCCGTCGTCCACTACCGGGCGCTCTTCGCCGACCTGCTCGGCGCGGACCCCGTACCGCAGAACCGATCAGATGACACCCGTCCGGACACCCCGCAGGACGCACCGAGCCGGTAGGAGGCCAGCAGCATGCGCCACCACGACCAGATCAACGACGAGCACCCCGACGTGGTGAAGTCCGACCCCGTACCCGTACCGCCGCCCGACCGTGACCCGGACGGACCCGACGGGCTCGACTCCGACCGCACCGATGCCGACGCGACCGCCGGGCCGGACCGGGGCTCCTTCGACCACGACCCGGTGCTGGCCGACGGCACGGACGCCCACCGGGCCGACGGCACGGACGGCGACCGGACCGACGACGCGGACGGCGACCGGACCGACACGGTGACTGGGCCGGACGACACGCTCACCGACCGCGGCTCCTTCGACGACCCGGTGCTGTCCGACGGCACCGACGCCGACCGCACCGACGAGGACCGGGCCGACGCCGACCTGGCCGACGAGAACCGGGCCGATGCCGACCTGGCCGACGAGGACCGGGCCGATACCGACCTGGCCGACGAGGACCGGGCCGACGAGGACCGGTTCGGCGCGGACCGGACCGACACGAACCCCGGGGCGCACCTCGACGACCGGCTCGACGAGGCCCGGGACAACGACCCGCTCGACGACGACCCGGTACCGGGCGACCGGACCGCGGAGACCGCCGTCGACGCGCCCCTGGACGGCCCCGCCGCGACCGACGAGCAGGACCGGGACGGCTGGGACCGCGGCGAGCAGGACCCGGACCGGACGGTGTTCGCCGACCCGGCGCCGCAGCCCACGGCCTTTGGCGCCGGTACGCCCGGCGGCGCGGTGGCCGCGTCCGCGATGGCCGGCGAGGGTCGGCCCACCGAGCACGACGTGGACGAGGTCGACGCCGACCGGACCGCCGACGGCGCGCTGGCCGGCGACGGTCTGGCGGTCGACCCGGCAGACCGGGATGGCGACGGCGTCCCCGACCGCGCCGAGACCACGGGCCGGTACGACGACGGCCTGACCGACGACGGCCTGACCGACGACAGCCTGACCGGCGACGGCCTGACCGGCGACGGCCTGACCGACGAGGACCGCGGTTTCGCCGACCGGGGTGGCGACGACCGGGAGGACTGGCTCGGCCCCACGGGCACCGGGACCGGCGAGCCGGTCGACACCGCCGACACCACCGGGTCGGACGGCGCCGGCCTGGGCGCCGCCGGGCTGGCCGGCGCGGCGGCGGGGGCGGCCGGCGCGGGCGCGCTGGCGGCCGGTCGGCACGAGGCCGGCGAGCCGGACGCGGCGGACCGGGTGGCTTCGACGCCCGCCGGCGGGGTGGGTACGGACAGCGGGCTGCTGCCCGGCGCCGTGCCGACCGAGCCGGTGACCGCGCTCTTCGGCGCGGACCGGGCCACCGACTTCCGCAACCGCTGGCGCGACGTTCAGCTGCGGTTCGTCGATGACCCGAAGTCGGCCGTGGGCGACGCGCAGGGCCTGGTCGAGGAGGCCATCGAGGCGCTGGCCGCCGCGCTGGCCAGCCAGAAGGACGAGCTGAGCAGCTGGCGGCAGGGCGACTCGCACGACACCGAGCAGTTGCGGGTGCTGGTCCGCCGGTACCGGGACTTCCTGGACCGGGTGGTCGACCTCTGAGAATATGCGCCGGGAAAGGGCCCCGGTGTCCGCTTCGGTGGACGCCGGGGCCCGTTTTGTCCCCCCGTACCCGGGAGTGAAGTTCTCACCACCGGGGTAGTAGCCGGCACGCGGTTTCAAGCGATCTACCAAGATGGATTGAAGGTGACGGCGTGGATGGCGGCGGCCTGAGACTCGACATGAATGTGCTGGACTACGTCCTGCTGGCGCTCTACTTCGTCACCGTCCTGGGTGTCGGGTTCGCGGCGCGCCGGGCGATCCGCAGCAGCGTGGACTTCTTCCTGTCCGGTCGTTCCCTGCCCGCCTGGGTGACCGGTCTCGCCTTCGTCTCGGCCAACCTCGGGGCGCTGGAGATCATCGGCATGGCCGCCAACGGCGCCCAGTACGGCGTCATGACCGTGCACTACTACTGGATCGGCGCCGTGCCGGCCATGGTGTTCCTGGGCATCGTGATGATGCCGTTCTACTACGGCTCCAAGGTACGCAGCGTCCCGGAGTACCTGCGGTTGCGCTTCAACAAGCCGACCCACCTGCTCAACGCCATCACCTTCGCCGTGGCCCAGGTCCTCATCGCCGGAGTGAACCTGTACGCGCTGGCGCTGATCATGCAGGCGCTGCTCGGCTGGCCGCTCTGGGTGGCCATCATCGTGGGCGCGGCCATCGTGCTCGGGTACATCCTGCTCGGCGGCCTGTCCGGGGCCATCTACAACGAGGTGCTGCAGTTCTTCGTGATCCTGGCCGGCCTCATCCCGATCACCGTGATCGGCCTGGTGAAGGTGGGCGGGGTCAACGGCCTGATCGACAAGGTCCGGGACAGCAAGCTCGGCGAGGCCGGCCTGCACGCCTGGGCCGACACGGGTGGTACGAACAACCCGCTCGGCGCCCAGTGGTGGGGCATCGTCTTCGGCCTCGGCTTCGTGCTCTCGTTCGGCTACTGGACCACGAACTTCGCCGAGGTGCAGCGCGCGCTGTCGGCCCGGAACATGAGCGCCGCGCGGCGTACCCCGATCATCGGCGCGTACCCGAAGCTGCTGATCCCGCTGGTGACGGTGATCCCCGGCCTGGTCGCGCTGGTCACCGTCAAGGGCCTGGGCGCCGACAAGGGCGACCTGGTCTACAACAACGCCATCCCGCTGCTGATGCGGGACCTGCTGCCCAACGGGGTGCTGGGGATCGCGGTCACCGGCCTGGTGGCCTCGTTCATGGCCGGCATGGCGGCCAACGTGAGCGGCTTCAACACCGTGGTCAGCTACGACATCGTGCAGGCGTACCTGCGCAAGGACCGCTCCGACGACTACTACCTCAAGGTGGGCCGGGTCGCCACCATCGTCGGCGTGGTGATCGGCATCGGCACGGCGTTCATCGCGGCCGGGTTCAGCAACATCATGAACTACATCCAGGCCCTGTTCTCGCTGTTCAACGCGCCGCTGTTCGGCACGTTCATCGTCGGCATGTTCTGGAAGCGAATGACCGCCTGGGCCGGCTTCTGGTCGCTGCTGGTCGGCACGCTGGGCGCGCTGGCCACGTACCTGCTCTACAAGGGCGGCGCCATTCACTTCAACTCCGACCTGGAGGAAAGCTTCTGGGGCGCGGGCATCGCGTTCGTCCTGGTGCTCATCGTGGCCGCGATCGTCACCCCGATGACCAGCCCCAAGCCGGAGAGCGACCTGCGCGGCCTGGTGTCCGGGCTGGGCGGCGTGGACCTGCACGGCGACACGCTGGTCGGCGACCGGGTCTGGTACCGCAACCCGGTGCTGCTGGGCACGATCGCCGTGGTCCTGGCCCTGCTCTTCTACATCCCGGTCTTCTAGGAGGTCACGCGTCATGGACGACAACACCGAACGTGCTTCCGGCGCCGCGGGGGGCCCGGACGACGCGCTGGTCGAGGAGACCGAGCAGGAGGAGAAGCGGTCGGCCGCCGCGCGCCTGTTCGACGTCCGCCGAGTGATCGGTGGGCTGTTCACGCTGTACGGGCTGATCGTCACCCTGATGGGCCTGTTCGACAGCAAGGCCGAGATCGACAAGGCACAGGGCGTACACATCAACCTGTGGGCCGGCCTGATCATGCTGGCCTTCGGCCTGTTCATGCTCGGATGGGCGATGCTGCGCCCCACGGACGCGCCGGAGCCGCACGACGGCGATTGACCCGGCGCCTGCCGGGGTAGCCAGATGGAGAGAAGGAAGGGCCCCTTCTTATCGTTTTCGGTATAGGAAGGGGCCCTTCTTAACATCTCGGACGGAGGGCGACAGAGATGACCGATCGGGAGCGCATCCGGCCGGTGGAGGACGACCCCACGGTGGCCGCGGCCGTCGACGACGACACGACGGTGCCGCAGTTCGCCGAGCGCGGGGCGCCGGACGCCGACACGCCGGTCTTCCAGGAACCCGGCCAGCCGGCCGCCGACTTCCCGCCCACCGAGGACCTGCTCGGTGACCCGTACGGCGCCGGCTCGAACAACGCGGCCGATTACCGCACCGGGGCCGAACAGCCGTGGGAGGCCGAGGACCTGGCCAAGGCGGAGGGCCGGGACCCGACGCCGGAGAACGTGGCGCGGGCGCAGCGCGAACTGGACGAGGACGGCCCGGCCGCCGTCGAGCGCACGGTGCCGTAGCCGGGTGACAGACGAAGGGGGCGCGACCGCTGGTGCGGTCGCGCCCCCTTGTGTTCGCCGGGCGCCGCGCCGGAGGATTGGCGCCCGGCGAACCGGATGGCTCAGGAGAGCGGCGGGTACGCGTTCTGCATGAGCTGCTGGAACTGCGCCGGGAACCAGGCGCCCGAGATGGGCGCGTTGGCCATGGCCCCGGTCAGGTTGTTGCCGTTGCGGGCGTTACCGGTGTAGGTCGGGTCGCACATCCGGTCGAAGCCCTTGCCCTCGTCGTTCGGGATGAGGCTGCTCGAGCCGTCCGACTCACCCGGCGGCTTGATCCAGACGTACGCGTCGATGCCCGGCTGGGGCGCGGCCGTGGGCCGCTCGCCGAGGCCGGCGCCGACCTGGTTGCACCAGTTGCCGGCGTGGATCCGGCGATCGATACGGCCACCGTCCACGTAGGCGTCCACGCTCGTGGTCGGGCCGGGGCCCTTGGGCCGGGCCGTGCCGCCCCAGCCGTTGCGCGAGGTGTCGATCAGCATGCCGATGTTCGAGTTGAAGCCGATCGAGACGAGCTTCTGCCGGAACGCCTGGGCGAAGGACAGCTCGTCGACGTACTGGTTCCAGTCGATCCACTTGGACTGCCGAACGCTGGTCCCGTTCACCGTGTCGGTGATCTTGACGTACGGCTCCTGCAGCGCCGAGTAGTTCGCCGTGTTCGTGATGAAACCGGTGACGTTGTTGACCGTGCTGCCGGAGGCCGTGGCCGCCGTCTTCAGCATGTCGGCGACCGGGCCGAAGTTGCTGTCCCAGCCGATCCAGCCGTGGTGCGCGGCGTCGATGTAGTTGTAGACGTTGCTGATCGGGCCGAGCTTGGACAGGGCGTAGCCGATACCGTTGATGTACGCGCCGTTGGCCTTGACCGTGTCGCACATCGCGGTGCCACCCGCGTTGCCCGAGGTGTTGGTCACCAGGTTGGGGACCGAGTCGATCTCGATGATGTTGACGATGCGGATGTTCTTGTACTTCGCGTCGCCCTGGATCGCCGCGATCGGGTCGATGTACTCGGACTTGTACCGGGGCAGGTCGTCCGGACCCAGCTCGCCGTTGGAGGCGAGCGCCGAGCAGTCCCGGCCGGGCAGGTCGTAGATGACGAACTGGATGTAGCCGGCGCCCTGGGCCAGTGCCGCGTCGAGGTGGTCACGCATTCCCATGGAGCCGTTGGAGCTGCTGCCCGTCGAGCCGGCGATGGCCGCGATCCGGTCCATCCACACCGCGGTCGGGTTGTTGGAGACCCGGTTGCCGCCGGAGACCGACTCCGCGTGCGCCTTCCACTCCGGGTTCACGTAGCCCTTGACGCCCACGTACGGGTTGTCCACCTTCGGACCGCCGGTCGGGCCACCCGTGGGACCGCCCGTGGGGCCGCCGGTCGGGCCACCCGTGGGACCACCCGTCGGGCCGCCCGTGGGGCCGCCGGTCGGGCCGCCCGTGGGGCCGCCGGTCGGGCCACCCGTGGGACCGCCGGTCGGGCCGCCGGTGCCACCGGTGCAGGTGACGCCGTTGAGCGAGAACGAGGTCGGCTTCGGGTTGCTGCCGCTCCAGGCGCCGTTGAAGCCGATCGTGGTCGACGCCCCGGTGCCGAGCGAGCCGTTGTACGACAGGCTCGCCGCCGTCACCTGCTGCCCGCTCTGGGTGTACGTGGCCGACCAGCCGTTCTGCACCTTCTGGCTGGAATTCGGGAAGGTCCACTTGAGGTTCCAGCTGCTCAGCGCGTCGCCGAGGTTCTTGATCGTGATGTTGGCGGTGAACCCGCCCGGCCAGTCACTGGTGGTGTATTGAACGTCGCAGCCGGTCGCTGCCTGCGCCATGGTGGCCGGTAGGGCCACCATGCCGCCGGCGACCAGCGCGCCGACGCTCGCCAGCACGGCGCCCTTGCGCCGGCCGGTGAGCCTGTTCCAAGCGTTCATTTCCACGGATCTCCTTGGGCCAGCCCGGGCCGAGGCCCGGCACGGCGTCCGGTCCGCGGGATCGGGCCACGGGGACGCCACGAGGGGATGTGTCTCGCCCGACCCGGACGGGCGTGATGTGGGCGCGCATGGCGCCCGGGGCCCGAACCCGCCACCTACCGTGTGCTACGGCTGCCCTCGGCGTGGGTCCTGCCCGCCCCCGGGAAAGCGCGGGGACTGGTGGAATTCTTGCATGGGAGCGCTTCCATGACAACGACGCACGCCGATTTTATCCGCCACCCGCCGTACGCGGGAAGGACGAAGTCCGGGCCCGCGCTCGCGGACCCGGACTCCGGATGGAACCCGGCGGCCGCCTGACGGCGGCCACCGGTCGTGCCTTCGATCACCTGCCCCAGACGTCCCGGACGATGTCCGCGGCCTGCTGCTCCCATTGCGCGTACGCGTACGGGAAGGCCGACACCTGCACCCGCTGCGCGGCGTCGGTCAGCGGCAGATCCTGCCAGTCGGGCACGTTCCGCAGGCCGTTGTAGAACGCGGTCGCGGCGTAGCGCGGGTCGGTCACCTGATCCGGGCTGCCCCAACCGGCCGACGGGCGCTGCTGGAACAGGCCCAGCGAGTCGTGGTCGTTGGCGTAACCGAGATGCCCGAGGTTGTCCAGCTTGGACTCCTGCAGCGAGGTGGCCACCGCGATCACGGCCGCCCGGTCCGGCAGGCCCAGCTGGCGCGCGGTCCGGACGATGGTCCGGGCGTTCTCGGTCTGCGCCGGGGTCAGCGAGATGTACGACTGCGGGCCCTGGGTGCCGAACGGAACCAGGGTCTGCATCGACGGTACGGCGGCGGGCTGGCCGGCCTTGCCGGCGCCGGTCCTGCCGGCGGCGGTCCCGTCGGTGGCCGACTTCTCCGCGGCCGGCTTGCCGGCGCCGGCCCCGCCGCCCGCGCCGGCCACGCCGCCCGCGCTGGCCACGCCGGCGTCGCCGGCCGGCGACGACGAGCCGGTGCCGGGCGCCGCGGTGGCCGTCGCCGAATCGGCCACAGCGGCCGGGCGTACCGGAGTGGAGCCGGCGGTCTGCGCGTCGACGACCGGGTGCCCGGCCAGGGCCGCCGCGGCGGTGAGGCCGGTGGCCACCAGGATGGCTCGGTTCGGCACCGGGTACCGCGCGATCGCCCGCGCCGGCCGGACGGCCGCCACGGCTGCCGGGCGGAAGGCCATGGCGGCCGTTCGCGGCAGCGGCTCCGAGCGGACGGCCGCCGACATCCGCAGGGCCGGCGGCCGCACCCGCCCGGAGGCGGATCGGACGAGCCGAGCAGGGGTATGCGCGATGGCCGGAAGCCATCGGCGGAAGGGGGCCTTCACGATGGGGTCCTTTCGGTCGGGGGGCATACGCCTCGGTCCAACCGACCGGCCTTATCCGACATTCCAGATCTGTCGGGCGACCGTCCCCTCCTCGGCGGCCGTCGGCGAGCAGACCCCCGCGGCCGCTCGCCGTCGCCGCCTCGGCCCGCGCCCGTCGGCCGCGCGCCGGCTCCTCCCCCATCAGGCCGATGCGTCCGGTCTGAGCCAGCGATCAGCCTGTCCGGTCTCCCTGGGCCGCCCTGACCGCAGCCGTCCGAACCATTCGGATCGCGCCGCCTGATGCGCCCGCGGGTTGAGCGACCCGTGGGGCTGCCGAGGTTGCCCCGGTCACTACCACAACCGTCAGAAACGACGCGCCGGCGCTCGGCTGTCCCCGGCCGGTGACGTTTCACTCGCGATCGCCTGACCAGCTAGTCCATTCCGCATAGGGCGGTCGGCGTCGATCTGCCCGCCAGATCGGTCGATACCTCGCGGCTCACGGTGTGCGGGTGGTTAGCGAAACTAATTGGCGAATCAGGCCAAACGGCGCCAGCGTGGCCGGCCTTGGTCACCGTTCCGGCGGTCGCCGGAGCACCGGCAGCCCAGGGAAGGTGAGTCAGGTCACGTCAAAGACGTGACCCGGCAGAATGCCCGCCAGCGCGGGGCGGGGCCGGCACGGAAACCCGTACCGGCCACCGGCATGGGCGCATCCGGACAGGTTGGTGATGTTCGCCGCGGCGAGCGCCGGACGGCACGAGCACGCGCACAGGCCCCACCGGTGCGTCGATCGGACCGGACCGGGCAGGCGGGCCGAGGGGCGGCCTCCAACACCCCGGCGGAGCATCGGGCGCACTCCGGACCGATGGCCCAGGTTGTCGACGTTTTCGCTGCTCAAGCATCTTTCTCGCCCGGTCGGGCAGGCGGTGCGCATACCGCTCGACACGGCGCGATAACACGAGAACGCCTCCGAAAGGAGGTAAAAAGATGAAGACCCATAAAACCGATAAAACCTCGCAAACTAGGTACCGTCGGTCGTGGCTCGGCTCCCGCCGGGCCGAAGGAGAACAGCGGAAGGAAGTGACGAGGAGTCATGGCGAAGAAGTTCCTCGGCAGGGTCGTCGCCGGCGCCGCGCTCGGCGGGGCCGCGCTGCTGGTCGGTGCTCCCGGCATCGCGCTCGCCGACGGGGGCCCGCACGGCCCCGGCGGCGACATGGACCGGTCCGGCAAGGTCTTCACCAACCCGCGCGTGGTCGAGCCGGGCCAGACCGTCGACATCGGCCAGCTGTGCACCAGGGCCGTACACGACCCGCACGCCTGGTCCGAGGTCACCGGCAAGGTCTCGCTGCACGAAGTGCCGTACGACCCGAAGAAGGAAGCCGAAGCCAACGCCTACGAGGACCAGTACGGCGGTCAGGACGCCGACCAGAACGAGGGCGGACGCCCCGGCGGCCCCACGGGCCCCGGTGGCCCCACGGGCCCGGGTGGCCCCGGTGCCCCCGGTGGTCCGGGCGCACCGTCGGGCCGTCCCTCGGGTGCCCCCTCGGGCATCCCGACGGGCATTCCCACCGGCGCGCCCACGGGCGTGCCGGGCAGCCCGGGCGCCGGCTTCCCCGGCGGTCACGGGGGCGGCATGCTGGCCGACGACGACCACGGCAAGAAGGACGACCACGGCAAGAAGGACGACTCCAGCTGGGACGAGCACGGCAAGAAGGACGACTCCAGCTGGGGCGACCACGGTTCCGACTCCGACGGCGTCGAGAAGCACGTGTACGTCGGTGAGGCCACGGTCAGCGACGACGCGCACCCGGGCCACTACAAGGTGTACGCCGACTGCGGTGAGACCACGCTGATCGTCGCGCCGGAAGGCTCGGTGGACGGCGGCGACGGCGGCACCACGCTGAACAAGGGTCTCGCCACCGGCGGGGCGGGCGCGCTGGCCGCGGCCGCGATCACCGGGGTGGCCCTGCTGCGCCGGCGTCGGACCGATGGCTCGATCGCCTGATCCGCTGAGCTGGCTGGCCGGCGGCCGTCGCGGGGGACCGCGGCGTGCCGCCGGCTTCGGCCTGCTCTCGCTACTCGTGCTGATGGTCATCGCGGGCGCCGGAATGCTCACGGCCGCCTTCACCGGCGCCTCGGCGCCGCCGCAACCGGCGGTCGGGATCGCCCCCGACGCCTCGACATCGGCGCCCGGATCGGGGCTGCCCCCCGCCGGCGGCCGCCGGTCGGCCCGACCCGGGCCGCCGGCCGTGGCGCTCGGGCCGTCGGTGCCGACCCGGCTGGTCATCCCGCGGATCGGGGTGGACACGGCGCTGCTGCAGCTCGGCGTGAACGCCGACGGCACCATGCAGGTGCCGGACGTCCATCAGCAGCCGAAGACGGCCGGCTGGTACAAGCTCGGCGCGAGCCCCGGCGAGATCGGCAACGCCGTGCTGGTGGGGCACGTGGACAGCAAGGCGGTCGGCCCGGCGGTGTTCTACAACATCGGGTCTCTCAAGCCGGGCGACACCATGACGGTCACCCGCAGCGACCGGAAGGTGGTGACCTTCCGGGTGGACGCCGTCGGCTCGTACCCGAAGACGGCCTTTCCCACCAATCTCGTCTACGCCCCCACGGGCCAGCCCGGGCTGCGGCTCATCACCTGCGGCGGCGAATTCGACCGGGCGAAGCACAGCTACAAGAACAACATCGTCGTGCTGGCCACGGCCGTCTCGGCCCGGTGACCGGCCCGTCGGCCGGTGCCCGGCTCGGGCGCCGCGCTGCCCGGCCGCCGGTTAGGAAGGGCCCCCTCCTATACAAAAAGCGATAAGAGGGGGCCCTTCCTTGCGCTTCCGCCGTCAGCTGGCCGAGGACGTCCGGACCAGGGTGCGGATCTGCCGCAGCAGCACCGACAGCGCGGCCAGGTCGGCCCGCGACTCGTCGAAGTCGCCCATGGCCTTGCGGGCCCGGCCTATCGACACCCGGTTCGACTGTTCCCAGGCGTGTACCCGCTCCTCGGCGCTCACCGTGGTCGGCGTCGAGCCGAGCACCTCGGCGGTCAGCGCCGCGAGCGCCGCGTACAGGTCGTACCGCAGCGCCATCCGGGCCAGCGTCTGCCACCGGTCCTCGCGCGGCAGCAGGGAGATCTTCGACAGCAGCGAATCCACCCGGAACCGGTCGGAGAGCACGAAGTAGACCGAGGCGACCTCCTCGACGTCCCGCCCGGTCGTCGCCGCCGTCTCCACCACGTCGAGCAGCCCGAAGCTGTACATCAGCCGGGTGACCTGCTCGGCCAGCTCGTGCGGCAGACCCAGGCCGGCCAGCCGCTCGACGTACCCGGTCAGCGCCTCCCGCTCGCTGCCGAAGAAGAGATGGTCCAGCTGCGGCAGCAACCGCGCCACCCCGTCGCGCAGCCGCGCGGTCTCCCCCGGCACATCCAGCGGCGAGCGCCGGTTGGTGACGAGCCAGCGGACGGCCCGGTCCAGCAGCCGCCGGGTGTCCAGGTAGACCGCCGTCTGGATGTCGGTCGAGATCCGGTTGTCCAGCGCCTCGATCTCGTCCCAGATCCGATCCAGCCCGAAGACGTCGCGGACCACCACGTACGCCCGGATCACGTCGGCGGGCGTCGCCGCCGTCTCCTCGCAGACGCGGTAGATGAACGAGATGCCACCCCGGTTGATGGTCTCGTTGACCAGGGCCGTGGTGACGATCTCGCGGCGCAGCCGGTGCCCGGCCATCAGCCCGGCGTACCGCTCGCGCAGCGGGGTCGGGAAGTAGTTGGCCAGCACCCCGGCCGTCCACTCCTCGTCCGCGATCCCGTCGCCGAGAATCTCCCGCTCCAGGCTGATCTTCACGTACGACAACAGCACCGCGAACTCGGGCGGGGTGAGCCCGCTGTCGGTCCGGACGGCCAGCTCGTCGTCCGGCGGCAGCGCCTCCAGCGCGCGGTTGAGCTGCCCCGACCGCTCCAGGTCGCCGATCATGCGCCGGTGCACCGGCAGCAGCGACGCGGCCTGGGCCTGGGCCATCCCCAGCGCCCGGGCCTGGTCGTAGTTGTCCCGCAGCACCAGCTCGGCGACCTCGTCGGTCATCTGCGCCAGCAGCTCGTCCCGCTGCGGCAGCGTCAGCTCCCCCTCGGCCAGCGCGTCGTGCAGCAGGATCTTGATGTTGACCTCGTGGTCGGAGCAGTCCACCCCGGCCGCGTTGTCGATGAAGTCGGTGTACATCCGCCCGCCGCCGGTCGCGTACTCGATCCGGCCGACCTGGGTGAAGCCCAGGTTGCCGCCCTCGCCGACCACCCTGCACCGCAGGCCCTTGCCGTCCACCCGGATGGCGTCGTTGGACTTGTCCCCCACCTCGGCGTTGGACTGGGTGGACGCCTTGACGTAGGTGCCGATGCCGCCGTTCCAGAACAGGTCGACCGGCGCGGTGAGGATGGCCCGCATCAGCTCCGGCGGCGACATCATCTCGACCTGTCCGTCGAGGTCGAGCGCCGCCCGTACCTCCGGCGAGATCGGGATGGATTTCGCCGTACGCGGGAAGATGCCGCCGCCCGCGGAGATCAGCTCGGGGTTGTAGTCGGCCCACGACGAGCGCGGCGCGTCGAACAGCCGGCGGCGCTCGGCGTACGAGGAGGCCGCGTCCGGGTTGGGGTCCAGGAAGATGTGCCGGTGGTCGAAGGCGGCCACCAGCCGGATGTGCTCGGACAGCAGCATGCCGTTGCCGAACACGTCGCCGGACATGTCGCCGACGCCGACCACGGTGAAGTCCTGGGTCTGGGTGTCGAAGCCCAGCTCGCGGAAGTGCCGCTTGACCGACTCCCAGGCGCCGCGGGCGGTGATGCCCATCTTCTTGTGGTCGTAGCCGGCCGAGCCGCCGGAGGCGAACGCGTCGCCGAGCCAGAAGTCCTTCGAGGTGGAGATCTCGTTGGCGATGTCGGAGAAGCTGGCCGTGCCCTTGTCGGCCGCCACCACCAGGTAGGGGTCGTCGCCGTCGTGCCGCACCACGTCGGTGGGCGGCACGATCCGGCCGCCGGAGATGTTGTCGGTGATGTCCAGCAGGGCCGAGACGAACTCCTTGTAGCAGATCACCGCCTCGTCCCGGTCGCCCGGCTTGCGCTTGAGCACGAAGCCACCCTTGGCGCCCACCGGCACGATCACGGCGTTCTTCACCATCTGCGCCTTGACCAGGCCGAGCACCTCGGTACGGAAGTCCTCCCGCCGGTCGGACCAACGCAGCCCGCCCCGGGCCACCGGCCCGAACCGCAGGTGCACGCCCTCGAACCGGGGCGAGTACACGAAGATTTCGTACTTGGGCCGGGGCTGCGGCAGGTCCGGCACCGCCTGCGGGTCCAGCTTGAAGGCCACGTACGGCTTCGGCCGGCCGTCCGCGCGGCGCTGGTAGATGGTGGTCCGCAGGGTGGCCCGGATGAGCGTCAGGTAGGACCGCAGGATGCGGTCCTGGTCGAGGCTGGCCACGTCGTCGAGCTGCTCGGTGATCCGGCCGACCAGCTCGCGGCTACGCTCGTCCCGCTCGGCGGTGCTGAGCGACTCGGCCGGGGAGAACCGGGTCTCGAAGAGCCGCACCAGCAGCGCGGCCAGCTCCGGGTAGGCGATGAAGGTGGACTCCATGTAGTCCTGCGAGAAGACCGTGCCCGCCTGGCGCAGGTACTTCGCGTACGCCCGCAGCACCACGACCTGGCGCCAGGTCAGTCCGGCCCGCAGCACCAGCTCGTTGAAGCCGTCGACCTCCGCCTCGCCCCGCCAGGCGGCCGAAAAGGCGTTCTCCACGTTCGAGCGCACCTCGGCCAGGTCGCGAGCGCCCTCGGGAAGCTGCAGGCCGAAGTCGTACAGCCAGATCCGGCCGTCGATCCGGTCCACCTCGTACGGGTGCTCGTCCACGACCCGTACGCCGAGCGAGTGCAGCACGGGCAGCACCGCCGAGAGGATCATCGGCTCGCCGTACCGGTAGACCTTGAACCGGACGTCGGTGTCCTCCGGTCGGTCCGCCTGCTGCTTGCGGAACAGGTGCATCTCCAGCTGGCCGGGCTCCTCCAGCAGCTCCAGCTTGGCCAGGTCCTTCATGGCCTCGTACGGGGTGTGCCCGTCCTTGTAGCCCTCCGGGAACGCGTCGGCGTACCGGGCGAACAGGTGCTTGGCCTGCTCGTCGCCCAGCTTGCGTTCCAGCACCAGCCGGTAGTCGTCGTCCCACAGCCGGGTTGCGTCGGCCAACTCCTCGGCCAGCAGGTCGGCGTCCACGTCGCCGGGCGGGCTGGCCGGGTCGGTGCGCACGATGAAGTGCACCCGGGCCAGCATCGACTCGGTGACCCGAGTGGTGTAGTCGACTCCGACGCCGTTCAGCCGACGCAGCAGGATCTCCTGCATCCGCAGCCGGTTCTGGGTGGTGAACCGGTCCCGCGGCAGGTAGACCAGCGCCGAGATGAACCGGCCGTAGCCGTCCCGGCGCAGGAACACCCGCAGCTGCCGGCGACCGGCCATCCGCAGCACGCCGATGACCGCGTGGTAGAGGTCGTCGGTCTTGATCTGGAACAGCTCGTCCCGCGGGTACGTCTCGAGGATCTGCAGCAGGTCCTTGCCGGAGTGGCTGCGCGGGCTCAGACCGGACCGGTCCAGCACCTCCGCCACCTTGCGGCGCACCACCGGCAGCTCGCGCACGCTGGTCCGGTAGGCCGCCGTGGAGAACAGCCCGAGGAAGCGCCGCTCGCCGACCACCTCGCCGGCGTCGTTGAAAATCTTGAAGCCGATGTAGTCGAGGTAGGCGGACCGGTGCACGGTGGCCCGGGAGTTGGCCTTGGTGATGATGAGCAGGCGCTTTTCCAGCACCTTCTCGTGCGCCTCGGGCGTCAGCGAGGAGAGCGACCGGGCGTTCGTCGAGTCCTGCCGCAGGATGCCCAGGCCCGTGCCGAGCATGGCCTCCAGCGCCTTCTCCCCCCGCCCCGCATCCACCAGCCGGTATTCGCGGTAGCCCAGGAACGTGAAGTGCTCGTGGGCCAGCCAGCGCAGCAGCTCCACCGAGTCGGTGATGTCCTTCTCCGGCACCGGCGGCCGGGTGTCCGAGGTGCGCGCCGCGGCCAGGTCGTCGGCGAGCGCGAGGGCCCGCTGGCGCATCTTGGGCCAGTCCTCCACCGCCTCGCGCACGTCGGTGAGCACCCGGGTCAGCTCGCGCCGCAGCCGGTCCCGGTCGGTCGCGTCCCGGACCGGGTCGATCTCGATCCGCATCCAGCTCTCGACGATGTCCCCGGCGATCGCGTCGTCCGGCTCGACGTCGGCGGCCACCTCGGTCAGCCGGCCCAACGGCTCGCGCCGGACCACCACCAGCGGGTGGACCAGCAGGTGCACGTCCAGGTGCTGAGCCGTGAGCAGCGCGGTCACCGAGTCCACCAGGAACGGCATGTCGTCGGTGACGATTTCCACGACGGTGTGCTGCTGTTCCGGAGCGGGCTCGTGGATTCGCAGCTTCAGCTCGCCGGGCACGCGTTGCTGGGCCAGGTCGCGGTGCGCCCGCGCGGCCGTCAGCATCTCCTCCGGGCTGAACCCGATCAGTTCCTCGTCGGGCGCGAACCGCCAGAAGCGGTCCACCAGGGTGGCCGCGTCGTGGTCGTCGCCGGCCAGCGCCACGGCCTGGGCCACCAGGCGCTCGGCGTTCGGCACCGCCTCGTCGAGATCGGAGTCCTCGACGTCGTCGGCGAGGGCGCCGGGCGGAAGGCCCAGGTCGTACAGGGTGTCGACGCTGGCGCCCGCCACCCCGGTAATACCGGCGTCCAGTCGGGAACTTGTGCCAGTGACGATGACCTCGTCGCTGTCGGTCGCCGTGTCGAACCTGTCCTCCGAATCGGTGTCCACCCCTCGGATGTCGGGTCCCGGTTTCGTCGCCGGACGCCGGTCCATGCGTGCCACTCCCCTCGACCCACCGCGATGTGGGTCACTCGCGGCCCAGCCTAAGCCCTGCCCCTTCCCACCCTGGTTGGCGGACCTGGGGGCGGGCGTCCGGTTCCGGACAGGCGTCCGATCACCTGTTGCGCCGCTGAAGGCCATGCGCTGTTTACCCCGGCTGTACCGCTCATCACGCCTCTGCGCGGAGGTGTTGTGAGCCGGACCACCACAATGCGGGTCCACCCCGGCTGGGCCTCCCGTACTACGGTCGACTCGGTCCGCTTCGGTCGGCTCGCCGGCCAACGCCCGAAAGGTCAGGTCATGCGTCTTTCGCACCCGGTCGGTCCCATGCGTCCGGCCCCGCGCCGGCGCGTCGGCGCGGCGCCCGCCGGGTCCGGGTCTTTCCGGCCGGCCTGGCCCGGGGCCTCCCGGCGCCGCCGCGTGGGCGCCGCGCTGGCCGCGTTGCCGCTGCTGGCCGCGGGTCTGGTGGGCTGTTCCGGCGACGGACCGGACCGTGCCGTCGACGCCTTCCTCGCCGGTTGGCGGGACGGCACCCTGGACAAGCTCGCCTTCATCGACCCGACCGGCAGCAAGCTGGCGGCAACCGACGTGGCGGCCCAGCTCAAGCAGCTGACCGGCGACCTGGCCGGCACCGTCCCCGCGCTGCGCCGGAACGGAAAGGTCACCGACACCGACGGGCTGGCCAGCGCGACCGTCTCGGTCGACTGGACGCTGCCGGGCAACGGGCACTGGACCTATCCGACCACGGTCCGGCTGCGCAAGGGCAAGGACGACCGCTGGCAGATCATCTGGGAGCCGAAGGTGGTCCAGAACGACCTCACCAGCGGCGACCAGCTGACCGTCGACCGGTTGCCGGCCAATCGGGGCGCCATCCAGGACGCCGGCGGGAAGCCGCTGGTCGCCCCCCGCCCGGTCGTCATGGTCGGGATCAACCCGACCGAGGTGAAGGACGCCGCCGGCCTGGTGAAGCAGCTCGACGCCGCGTTCCGGGCCATCCGCCCGCCGATCACGCCGGCCATCGACCTCAGCGACCTGCCCGATCGGATCCGGAACGCGCAGCCCGGCGCGCGGGTCGAGGTGGTGACGCTGCGCAAGGACGCGTACGACCAGATCCGCTCCCGGATCCAGCCACTGCCCGGGACGGCGTTCCTGACCGGCACCCTCGACCTGTCGCCGAGCCGCGAGTTCGGCCGGGCGGTTCTCGGGTCCGTCGACAACGTACAGAAGCAGGACATCGACGCGGACCCGGCCACCTACGGTCAGGGCGACCGGGTCGGCCACGGCGGCCTCGAGGGCGCGTACGACAAGCGGCTGCGCGGCACCCCCGGCGCCAGCGTCCGGATCCTCCGCAAGGACCCGGAGGGCACCGCCCGGCCGGTGGCCGAGGTGTTCCACCGCGACCCGCAGGCCGGCGAGCCACTCAAGACCCGGCTCGACACCGGTACGCAGACGGCCGCGGACGCCGCGCTGGGCACCGACCCGAAGCACCGGACCGCGCTGGTTGCGCTGCGGATCAGCGACGGGTCGATCCTGGCCGCGGCGAACGGACCGGGCGCCGCCGCGGAGAACCTCGCCTTCACCGCCCAGGTCCCGCCGGGCAGCACGTTCAAGGTGGTCACCGCGTTGGGCCTGCTGGACGCCGGCGCGGTCCAGGCCGACACCCCGGTGGACTGTCCCCGGACGTACGCGGTGGAGGGTCGCGACTTCAAGAACTCCGACTTCTTCGAGCTGGGCACCGTGCCGTTCCGGACCGACTTCGCCAAGTCGTGCAACACCGCGTTCGCGGCCCAGGCGTCGAAGCTGGGCACCGACGGTCTGGCCGCCGCCGGTCGTACCCTGGGCTTGGAGGGCTCCTGGCAGGTCGGGCTGGAGGCGTACACCGGAAAGATCTCCACCGGCGGTCCGGCGGTCGAGCGGGCCGCCGCGGCGATCGGCCAGGGCACGACGCTGGTGAGCCCGCTCGCGATGGCCGCGGCCACCGCGGCGGTGGCCCGCGGCCAGTGGCAGCAACCGGTCCTGGTCTCGCCGGCGCCGCCGGCCGCGCCCCCCGGGCCGCAGCTCAAGCCCGCCGCCGTCGAGCCGCTGCGGGCCATGATGCGCCAGGTGGTCACCGAGGGTACGGCCACCGCGCTCGCGAAGGTCCCGGGCGATCCGGTGTACGGCAAGACCGGAACGGCCGAGTACGACAACAACCCCGCGCACACCCACGCCTGGTTCGTCGGCTGGCAGGGCGACATCGCCTTCGCGGTCTTCGTCGAGCAGGGCGGCTCGAGCGCCACCAGCGCCGTGCCGATCGCCGACCGGTTCCTTCGCGGCCTGGCCGCGCGCTGACCGCGGCCATGATGCGGCCGCCCGGCGGCGATCCGGGGCGGATCGTGTTCCTCAACGGCGTCTCCAGCTCGGGCAAGTCGAGCATCGCCCGGCACCTGCTGGAGGCCCTGGAACAGCCGTGGTTCCACATGCCGGTCGACGCCTTCGGCGCGATGCTGCGCCCCGAGCGCCCCACGGACCCGAGCAGCGGACCCGAACTGGCTGAAGTGCTCACCCGCATGCGCGCCGGCTTCCACCGCGCCGTCGCCGGCATGGCCGCGGCCGGCAACAACATCGTGGTCGACCACGTGCTCAGCGAGCCGTGGCGACTCGTCGACTGTCTCCGGGTGTTCAACGGCCTCGACGTCGTCTTCGTGGGCGTGCACTGCTCGATCGAGGAACTCCACCGCCGGGAACTGGCCCGTCGCGACCGGGCACCGGGTCAGGCTGCCGCTCAGATCGCCCAGGTCCACGCCCACGGCTGCTACGACCTGACCTGCGACACGACAACGACCGGGCCCGAGGACTGCGCCCGCATGATCGTCCAGTTCCTCGCCCACCGCCCGCCCGGCCCCACCGCCTTCGACCGGTTGCGAGCCGCCGGCGACACCCGCTGACCAGGCGTCGAGCCCACCCCTGCCAGCCGGCCCGCCCGTCGTGAACCCGGCCCGGGGCGCCGGGACCGGATGTTGGGGCGGAGGGGAGGCGCGCCGATCAGCATCGTCGGTGGAACTCGTTGCGGCGGGGATGCCCGCGCGCGTCGACCCACGGTGGAGGAACGAACTCGGGCTGACCGTCGGCGGTCATCCGGACGACCCAGCCGTCCTGGTGAACCGCCCGGTGGTGATGTCCGCACAGCAGAACGCCATTGGCGACGCTGGTGTCTCCGCCGTCCGACCAGTGCCTTATGTGGTGGCCTTGTGCCCAGTGCGGCGGCCGGTCGCAGCCCGGAAAGGCACAGCCCCCGTCGCGGAGGACCAGCGCCCGGCGGATCGGGCCGGTGAACAATCGCCGTTGGCGGCCCACGTCCAGCACCTGGCCGCGACCGTTGAGGACGGCGGGCAGGATCCGGGCGTCACAGGCCAGCCGGCGTACCGTCGCCGCCGACAGCGGCTGGCCGGTGTCGAGCCGACCGACGCCGAGCCGGCCGGTCATGGCGTCGAACGACGTGGTGACCACGACCTGGGCCGGCGCGCCACCGCTGTCCGGCAGATCTGCGGCGCGTAGAGCGAGGCGGCACAGCTCTGCGAGGGCGTCGTGGCGACGCTGCCCTGGATTACGGTCGTCCTCGGCTGCCCCGGGCCTTGTCAACGGATCCAGCGCGGCCCGCAGCACCGCACCGGTCTCGGCGTCGAGGAGACCGGACAGCCGGATCCGCCCGTCCCCCGTTGGCGACACGTTGAGGTAGCGATCCCGCTGCGCCGACTTGTCGGCCGCATCCAGCGCCCGTCGCTGGGCGTCCTCGGCGACCTGGGGCGCGACGTGTTCGAGGATGCGGTGACCGAGCCTGCGCAGGCCGTCCGGCTCGAAGCGGCCGGCCCAGTCCAGCAGGATCCCAACCGCCTTGTCGGCCGCGACCGCGCCGGCCTCGACCTGAACGGTCCGCAGAGTGGCGCCGACGACCCGCGCCTGCTCCGGGCTGATCGAGCCGGATGTGACCGCGTCGCGCAGCGGCGCCGGCGCGACGTCGAGCGTCTCGGCGTCGGCCACCAGCGTCCGCGCCGCGCTCGCGGAGACGCGCATCCGGTGCCGCAACCAGGCGACGGTGGAGGTGGCCCCCTGCTCCCGGGGCAGGCCCGAGCGGTCGATCTCGCCGACCAGCTCGAGCACCAGGGCGGCGGCCTTCCGCTGCACCACCATGGCCTCGTCCAACGCGGCCACCAACTCGGCGCCGCTCAGCGTGGATGCTGGCAGATCAAGGCAGTCGTCAACCGCCTCCCGTGCCCGTGCCAGCGCCCCCCGCATGAAGTCAGGTTCGCACTCACGTACGACAGGAGCACGCACAGGCGGCGGGTCCGCGACACGATCCGTAGAAATCGGCAAGCAACGCGAATCGGACCATCGGGAGAGCGTACGGAGCCTGTTCTCGGCCGCGTCGGGAATGCCGGAACCCGCGCGCCGCAAGGTGGGGCGTATCGAAGCCGACGCGGCGGCGGCGGGGTCCGGACGGCGATCTCAGGCGATGCCCTGGGTTGGCCCCGAGCCTTCGGCCGGGTCGTCGGCACGGGGTTCGGGCTCCTCGGACGCCGCCGCCGAACGGCGCAGCCGGCCCATCCCGAGCTCATCGGCCTCCACCGCGGGACGGCGCAACCGGCCCGGCCCGGCAGCGGCCGGCGGTCCCACCGCGTCCGCGGCCCTGGCTGCCGGACGCTCGGTGCGGCGTAGGCCCAACCAGTCATCGTCCCGATCGCGGCGCAGGGCGGACGGAATGCCCTCGCCGCCTCCGGCTGCCGGGACGGCGGCACTCCATGACCCAGACGGTCCGGTCCGCTGGACCGTCGGTACGGGATCGATCATCCTGTCCGGGGCGACCCGGGGCGCGGGTGCGGCCGGCACCGCCACCGGGGCGGCGGTAGTGGCCGGCGCCGCGGGATCGACCTGCGCCGCAGCATCAGCCGGGGTCGCAGCATCGGCCACCGCCGCAGCATCAGCCGGGTCCGCGGCATTGACCAGCGCAGCAGCATCGGCCGGGCCTGCGGGATCGACCAGCGCCCCGGCATCGGCCGGGTCCGCGGCCTCGGCCGGCCCCGCGGCGTCGACCTGCGCCGAGCGCTCGACCTGCCTCGCGGCGTCGGCCGGGGCCGCGCCGG
The DNA here is from genome assembly GCF_042434095.1 of Plantactinospora siamensis. Lineage (NCBI taxonomy): Bacteria > Bacillati > Actinomycetota > Actinomycetes > Micromonosporales > Micromonosporaceae > Plantactinospora > Plantactinospora siamensis. Next base: position 595,582 of record NZ_JBHLUE010000011.1, on the reverse strand, counting down.
TCGACGCCGGGCCACCCTCCGCGACCGACGGCACGTCCGCCTGGCCGGCCGCCGACGATTCCACACCGGCTGCGAGGCGCACGCCCGGAGCCGGGGCCGGGGCCGGGGCCGCACCCGAAGCCGCGCCCGAAGCCAGGGCCGCACCCGGAGCCAAGGCCGGATCCGCGCCCGGGGCCAGGGCCGGATCCGCGCCCGGGGCCAGGGCCGGATCCGCGCCCGGGGCCAGGGCCGGATCCGCGCCCGGGGCCAGGGCCGGATCCGCGCCCGGGGCCAGGGCCGGATCCGCGTCCGGATCCAGGCCCGCCCCCAGGGCCAGGGCCGGATCCGCGCTCAGAGCCGGCACCGCGCCGGACGGCGGCGCCGCCGCCCGCGGCCGGGGACCAAGCCCACCGGCCGCCAGCCGGGCCGGCGAGAGAAGGCCGGGCCAGGCACCGCCGGAAGCACCACCAGCGCCGCCGAGACCACCGACACCGCCAGCAGCGCCACCGACGCCGCCGGAAGGACCGTCAGCGCCGTCGGAACGACCGCCAGGACCGCCGGAACCGATACCGCCGTCTGCGACTCGGTCGACCTCGGCAGGAGGGCGGCTGGCTACGCCGCGCTCACCGAGGCCGGCGGCGGGACCAGAGGCGGGACCACCCTTGCCATCCTCGGTACGGCCGCCGATGCCCGGGCCGGCGATCGAACCCGAGTCCCGGTCGCGCCCGCCACCAACACCGGGACCGCTGCCAGCACCGCGACCGCGACCAACGCCGGGACCGCCACCAACACCGGGACCGCTGCCAGCACCGCGCCCGCGACCAACGCCGGGACCGCCAACAACACCGGGACGGCTGCCAGCGCCGCGACCGCCATCGGCCCACGCGCCGGCGTCGCCCTCGGGGCGGCCGTCGCCGCCGCTACGGGCAGCGGCCTCCAAGCGGCCGTCGCGCTGGTCGCCCGGCTCGCCGCCGGCACGCGCGTCGGGCCGGGACACCGGGGCGAGCCCGGCCACCAACGTGTCGACGATCCCGGCGGCATATTCACCGTCCGGGTCGTAGTCGGGGTCGAACACCGTGATCTCGAGGCCCAGGCAGTGCGGGGTGTCGACCAGGCCGGCGAGTAGCAGCTCGAGCTCGGCGAAGGCGATCCCGCCCGGGTCGGGCGCGTCCACGGCCGGCATCACCGCCGGATCGAGCACGTCCACGTCGACGTGCACCCAGTAGCCGGCGCAGTCGCCCAGCTCCTCGTGGGCCCACTGCGCGGTCCGAGCCGCCCCCTCGGCGCGCAACTGCGGCACCGGGCGGTGCAGGATGCCGGCCGCCTGCAGATCCAGCCGGTACTCGTCCTGAGCGCGGATGCCCAGGACCACCACGTCGATGTCCCGGAAGTACGGCCGGCGGCCCTCCATGGCCGCGAGGTCGGCCTGGCCGCGCCCGGTGACCAGGGCCAGGTCCTCGCCGGCCGCAGCGCCCACGTACGAGGCGTTGCCGGGATGGCGGAAGTCGGAGTGCCCGTCGACGAACACCAGACCGACCCGGCCGCCCACGTCCTCGCCGAGCCGGTGCATGGCCAGGGCCGAGCCGAGCAGGACCGAGCAGTCGCCACCGAGGATCACCGGAAACTCGCCGGCGTCGATGATGGCGCCGATCCGGCCGGCCAGGGCCATCGAGTACGCCGAGATCGAGGCGGCGTGGCAGACACCGTCACCCGGACGCCAGTCTGCCGGGTCGTACCGGGGCGGCGTGAGGCACCCGGCGTCCCGCGCGCCCAGCCGGGCGATCAGAGCCTGATCGCGCAGGGCGCCGGGCGCCTTGGCACAACCCGGCACGGTCGTCGGGGTTGGCGGCCGGAGGCCAAGGTTGGAGGGCGCGTCGAGGACCGCGATCCGGCGCATTTCGCTTCTCCCGTCCCTGGTGCCGGCCGGGCTGACCGCCCGCCCCTCTCTACATATCAGAAGAGGGCGCTGGCCAGTGCCCGCCGAGCGGCGGCAACGGCCGGGTCATCCGGTCCGGCGACGGTGAACAACGAGACGAGGTGCTGCCGGACCCGCTCCCGATCCTCACCCGCGGTCCGCCGCACCAGGCCGACCAGCCGGGCGTACGCCTGCTCGGCCTGGCCGCTCAGCACCTCGACGTCGGCGGCCAGCAACTGCGCCGGCACGTCGTCCGGGCGGTCCTGAGCGGCCGCCAGCGCCTCCCCCGGCGCCACGCCGTCGACCCGCCGGGCCAGCCCGACCTGGGCAAGGCCGGCCTCCGCCGCCGCGTCCGCGGGCGATTCGGCGAGGATCTTCCGGTACGCCTGCTCGGCGGCGTCCAGGTCGCCGGTCATCAGGGCGTCGTCGGCCTCGTCGAGCCGCGGGTCCTCGGGCGCCTCCACCGCGACGCCGCCGGCCTTGAGGACCGCGCCGATCCACTGTCGCAGCTGCGCCTCGGGCACCACCCCGGAGAACGCGTCGAGCGGTTGGCCGCCCACCACGGCGTACACCATCGGGATGCCCTGGACCCGGAACATCTGCGCGAGCCTCGGGTTGGCATCAACATCGATCTTGGCGAGCACCCATGCCCCGCCGCCCTCGGCGGCCAGGCGCTCCAGCACGGGCGAGAGCTGCTTGCACGGCTCGCACCACTCGGCCCAGAAGTCGATCACCACGGGCGTGGTCATCGACCGCTCGAGCACCTCGGACTGGAACGTCGCCTCGGACACGTCGATCACGGCCACGCCGCCGCCCTGCGGACCGGCGGCCGCGGGGGTCGCCGCACCGGATCCGGCGCCCGTCGCCGCACCGCGGGACGGGGTCGCCGCGGGAGCCGGCCGGGCGGCCGGGGTGGCGCCGCTGCCGCGCAGCGCGCTCAGGTCTACCGCACCGCGGGTGAAGATCGACGGGCTGGTCCGTGGGTCGCTCATGGTTGTCTAGTCTCGCACGCTCCGCGGCCAACGCCGACCAACCCCGAGCGCGGCACACATCACCATCACGCGCCCGCGACCGGCCGGGCGCGGGCGGGCCGCGGCCGTTAAGAGGGGGCCCCTCCTATACCAAAAGCGATAAGAAGGGGCCCTTCCTTCGTCAGAACCGGGCGGGCTCGCGGTAGATGCCCCACTCGGACCGGAGGGCGTCGCAGATCTCGCCCAGGGTGGCCTCGGCGCGGACCGCGTCGAGCATGGCCGGGATCATGTTCTCGTCGGTGCGGGCCACCTCGAGCATCCGCTTCACCGCGGCCTGCGCCGCCGCCGAGTCGCGGCCGTCCTTGCGGTCGGCCAGCGCCCGCCGCTGCTCCACCTCCACCTCGTGGGAGATGCGCAGGATCTCCAGCTCCTTGGCGACCGTGCCGGTGTGGCAGTTCACCCCGACGATCTTCTTGTCGCCCTTCTCGAGCGCCTGCTGGTAGGTGAACGCCGCCTCGGCGATGTGCGAGGTGAACCAGCCGTCCTCGATGCCGCGCAGGATGCCTGAGGTCATCGGCCCGATCTGGTGCGGGCCCTCGCCCCCGAGCTGGCGGATCCGGGCGAAGATCTCCTCGGCCTCCGCCTCGATCTTGTCGGTCAGCGCCTCGACGTACCACGAGCCGCCGAGCGGGTCGGCCACGTTGGTCACCCCGGTCTCCTCCATCAGCACCTGCTGGGTACGCAGGGCGATCTCAGCCGACTCGTCGGTGGGCAGCGCGAGCGTCTCGTCGAGCGCGTTGGTGTGCAGCGAGTTGGTGCCGCCCAGCACCGCGGCCAGCGCCTCGACGGCGGTCCGTACCACGTTGTTGACCGGCTGCTGGGCGGTGAGCGACACCCCCGCGGTCTGGGTGTGGAAGCGCAGCCAGAGGGCCCGCTCGTCGGTGGCGCCGTAGACGTCGCGCAGCCAGCGGGCCCAGATCCGGCGGGCGGCCCGGAACTTGGCGATCTCCTCGAAGAAGTCGACGTGCGAGTCGAAGAAGAAGCTCAGCCCCGGCGCGAACCGGTTGACGTCGAGCCCGCGAGACAGGCCCAGCTCGACGTACCCGAAGCCGTCGGCCAGGGTGAACGCCAGTTCCTGCGCGGCGGTCGAGCCGGCCTCCCGGATGTGGTAGCCGGAGACCGACAGCGGCTTGTAGCGCGGGATCTCGTGCGCGCAATATTCCATCAGGTCGCCGATCAGCCGCAGGTGCGGCCCGGGCTCGAAGAGCCACTCCTTCTGCGCGATGTACTCCTTGAAGATGTCCGTCTGCAGGGTGCCGTCCAGCTTGGACAGGTCGGCGCCCTGGCGCTCGGCGGCCACCAGGTACATGCAGAACACCGGTACGGCCGGACCGGAGATGGTCATGCTGGTGGTGACCCCGGCCAGGTCGATCCCGTCGAACAGGGCCTGCATGTCGACGGCCGAGTCGATGGCCACGCCGCAGTGGCCGACCTCGCCCAGCGACTGCGGGTCGTCGGAGTCGCGGCCCATCAGGGTCGGCATGTCGAAGGCCACCGAGAGGCCGCCGCCGCCGGCCCCCAGGATCATCTTGTAGCGCTCGTTGGTCTGCCGGGCGTTACCGAAGCCGGCGAACTGCCGGATGGTCCAGGTCCGCCCGCGGTAGCCGGTCGGATACAGACCCCGGGTGTACGGGAACTCGCCCGGCCAGCCGATCCGCTCGAAGCCGGGGTGCTCGACCCCTTCGGGCGGCCCATACACCGGCTCGACCGGGAGCCCCGACAGCGTGGTGAAGTCGGCGTCGCGCTTGCGGGCCGCGTCGTACCGCGCCTGCCAGCGCGCCCGACCGGCGGCGATCTCGTCGGCGTTCATCCGCGGGGCTCCTCCTCGGCATTCTCGGCTTCCATCCGAGTGTAGAGGAGCAGACTGAACGATCGCTAAGGCGGCGGGTACCGGCCGGTAACGCACAGCCCCGCCGGGCCCGGCGGCTCAACCCGCGAGCGGGCCCGGCGACTCAGCCCGCGAGCGGGCCCGGCGACTCAGCCGGCGGGCGGGCCCGGGGCCTCGCGCAGCCGGCTCGGCCGCAGCAGCGCCGCCACGGCCGCCCGGCTGGCCGGATTGCCCCGGGCCGCCCGGATGGCCTCGCGGAGCAGGACGGCCGCCCAGTACGCGAGGACCGCGCCGAGCCGGTGCCGCCGGCGGTACAGCCGGATCCGGTTGAGGGTGAGCAGGGTCCACAGCCGGGGCGACCGCTTCGACTCGCCCTCCAGGTGCACGGCCCGGGCCGCCGGGGCCAGCACCGTGGCCAGGCCGGCGTCCCGGGCCCGCAGCGCGAACTCCGTCTCCTCGGCGTACAGGAAGAAGGTCTCGTCCCACGGGCCGCACCGGCGCCAGCACTCGGCGCTGATCAGCATGGCGGCGCCGGAGGCCCAGTCGGCCCGCGACTCGGACCGGTAGGCCTCGTCGCCGAGCACCAGCTCGCCCACGGCCAGCCGGCCGGCCCGATGGCCGCCGAGGACGGCGTCGCCGAGGGCGCGCAGCAGGGTCGGCTCCCGGCGCAGCGAGGCGATGGCCGACCCGTCGGCGCGCTCCAGCCGCGGCACCGCGATCCCGGCGCCGGTGCGGCGCAGCACCGCGAGCAGTTCCGGTCCGCACCGCGGCGCGAGCCGGATGTCGGGGTTGAGCACCAGGATCGCCGTGTACGCGCCGGACGCGGCCACCGCCGCATTGATCCCGGCCGCGTAGCCGGCGTTGCGCCCGAGGTCGACGATCCGGGCCGTGGGCGCCATCCGGCGCAGCGCGGCCAGCGCCCCCGGATCCGCCGAGTTGTCGGCGATGGTGAGCTGCCAGGACAGCCCCGCCATGGCCGGCTCGAGCGAGTCGAGCAGCCCGGGCAGCACCTGGTCGCTGTGGTACGTCACCACCACGACCGCGACGTTCTCCCGCACCTGCGCGACAGTACGGACATAGCGCGCGGGAGCGGTCGAACTGTCGCTTATCCGATCGCCGCCAGCAGCTCACGGGACGCCGCGTACGGGTCCATCGAGCCGTCGGCCACCTTCGCGGCGAGCGTGCCGAGCGCCGTACCGTCGCGCAGCGAGGCCATCCGCTCGCGCAGCACGCCGAGGACGATGGCCTCGACCTCGGCGGCGGCCCGGGCCTCCCGGCGCCGGCGCAGCTCGCCGTGGTCGACCAGCCAGCGCCGGTGCTTGTCGATGGCCGCCGCGATGTCGACGATCCCCTCGGCGCGGGACGCCACCGAGCGCACCACCTGGGGCCGCCACTCGCCGGGGCCGCGCTCGCCGAGCGCGATCATGCCCTGGATGTCCCGCACGGTGTTGTCGGCGCCGTCCCGGTCGGCCTTGTTGACCACGAAGATGTCGGCGATCTCCAGGATGCCCGCCTTCACGGCCTGGATCGCGTCGCCCATGCCGGGGGCGAGCAGCACGAGCGTGGTGTCGGCCAGCGAGGCGATCTCCACCTCGGCCTGGCCCACCCCGACGGTCTCCACCAGCACCACGTCGCAGCCCGCGCCCTCCAGCACCCGGACCGCCTGCGGGGTGGCTGCGGCCAGCCCGCCGAGGTGGCCGCGGCTGGACATGGACCGGATGTACACCCCCGGGTCGGTGGCGTGATCCTGCATCCGCACCCGGTCGCCCAGGATGGCGCCGCCGGTGAACGGGCTGGACGGGTCCACGGCCAGCACCCCGACCCGGTGGCCGGCCGCACGCAGGGCCCGGACCAGCTCGTTCGTGGTGGTCGACTTGCCCACCCCGGGCGAGCCGGTGAGCCCGACCACCTGCGCGGTGCCGGCATGCGGCGCGAGCGCCGCGGCCACCTCGGGCAGCAGCTCGTCGCCGGACTCGACCAGCGTGATCAGCCGGGCGACCGCCCGGGGGTCGCCCGTGCGGGCCTGCTCGACCAGCGCCGGCACGTCGCGGCTGCGCCGCAGCGACCGGGTCATTCCGCCGGGACGTTGATGATGAGGGCGTCGCCCTGGCCCCCGCCGCCGCACAGGGCCGCCGCGCCGGTGCCGCCGCCGCGACGCCGCAGCTCCATGGCCAGCGTGAGCACGAGCCGGGCGCCGGACATCCCGATCGGGTGGCCCAGCGCGATCGCCCCGCCGTTCACGTTGACGATCTCCGGGCTGACCCCGAGGTCGCGGATCGACTGGATGCCCACCTGGGCGAACGCCTCGTTGATCTCGATGAGGTCGAGGTCGGCGACCGTGAGACCGGCCTTGCGCAGCGCGTGCTGGATGGCGTTCGACGGCTGCGAGTGCAGTGAGTTGTCCGGACCGGCCACGTTGCCGTGCGCGCCGATCTCGGCCAGCCAGGTCAGGCCCAGCTCGACGGCCTTGGCCTTGCTCATCACCACGACCGCGGCGGCGCCGTCGGAGATCGGCGACGAGCTGCCCGCGGTGATCGTGCCGTCCTTGGTGAACGCCGGGCGCAGCTTGGCCAGCGACTCGACGGTGGTCTCCGGCCGGATCCCCTCGTCCTCGCCGACCACCAGCGGCTCGCCGCGGCGCTGCGGAATGGACACCGGGGTGATCTCCTCGGCGAACGCCCCGTTCTTCTGCGCGGCGGCCGCCCGCTGGTGGCTGGTGGCCGCGAACGCGTCCTGCTCCTCGCGGCTGATGTTCCGGGTCGAGTTGTGCCGCTCGGTGGACTCGCCCATCGCGCAGCAGTCCCAGCTGTCGGTGAGGCCGTCCAGCGCCATGTGGTCCTTGATCGTCACGTCGCCGTACTTGTAGCCCTGCCGCTGCCCCATCAGCAGGTGCGGGGCGTTGGTCATCGACTCCATGCCGCCGGCCACCACGATGTCGAACTCGCCGGCCCGGATGAGCTGGTCGGCCAGCGCGATCGCGTCCAGCCCGGAGAGGCAGACCTTGTTGATGGTCAGCGCCGGGACGGACATCGGGATGCCGGCCTCGGCGGCCGCCTGCCGGGCCGGGATCTGGCCGGCGCCGGCCTGCAGCACCTGGCCCATGATCACGTACTGCACCTGCTCGGGGGCCACTCCGGCGCGCTCCAGCGCCGCCTTGATGGCCACGCCGCCGAGCCGGGTGGCGGGCAGGTCCTTCAGGCTGCCCAGCAGCCGGCCCATCGGCGTACGGGCGCCGCCCACGATCACCGAGCCGGTTGCCCGGGCCGTCCCGCGGTCCTCGCCGCGCTCGCTGCCTGCGCTCACCACGTCCATGGCTTCCTTGCCTCCGAGGGGGTGCCGACCGTACGCCTTAACGATTGTTCGGCCAGACTATCGCCATGGCTGACAACTCCCGACCCGAGGCCGCTGCGGACTACGTCACAGCCGTCGGTTTGATCCGCATCGATCACGTGGGCGTCGCGGTCGCCGATCTCGACTCGGCGATCGAATACTACGAGCGCGTCTTCGGGATGCGGTGCGTGCACGTCGAGACCAACGAGGAGCAGGGGGTACGCGAGGCGATGCTCCAGGTGGGGCCGGCGAGCGACAGCGGCTGCGTGCAGCTGCTCGCCCCGCTGTCCGACTCGTCGACGATCGCGAAGTTCCTCGACCGTTCCGGTCCGGGTGTGCAGCAGGTCGCGTACACCGTGGCGGACATCGACGCGGCCTGCTCGGCGCTGCGCGAGCGGGGCGTACGGCTGCTCTACGCCGTGCCGCGGCGCGGCACGGCCGGCTCGCAGATCAACTTCGTGCACCCGAAGGACGCGGGTGGCGTGCTCGTGGAGCTGGTGCAGCCGGCGGCGCGCTGACGGCCGACGGCCCGGCCGCGGCGGACGCCGCGGCCACCAGTTCGGGCGGCATCGGCTCGAGGTCGCAGACCCGGCGGAAGTCGCCCAGGGTGGTGCCGGTGCAGGCCGAGTCGACGTTCCGGGCGCCCACCCCGGCCTCGACGTCCCGGCGGTTGACCACCCGGAAGTCGATCGAGAACCTGGTCCGACCCGAGGTGTTCGGCACGGTGGTGTGCAGCTGCGCGCCCGAGAACACCAGGACGCCGCCGGGCGGGGTGATCACCCGCAGGTCGGGCTGGAGCGGGATCTCCTCGGTCAACCGCGGCTGCGGCCGGGTCTCGGTCTCCACCTGCCGGGCCGCCGCGGTGCGCCCGTGCGCCACCCACTCGGCGTAGTCGTACTCCCGGGAGCTGTTCGGCGCCGGCGTCCCGAAGTACGGCGGGTGGAAGGCCATCACGTTCTCCTCCACCACCTCGTAGACCGGCAGCCAGTGGTTGAGCTGGCACATCGGCGCCGAGAACCAGGTGTCCCGGTGCGGGCTGAACTGCAGGGTCAGGCCGGCGTTGAGGTAGTCGCTGGTCATGCTGCGCAGCCGGGGCACGTCGAAGTAGGTCTCCGCCGGGTCCGCGCCCAGGTCGGCGAGGATCCCGCGGACGAGTTCGACGCTGCGCGGGTGGTTGATGAAGCTCGGCTTGAGGCCGGCCAGGATGTCCACGTACTCCCGGGGGGCGAGGTGCCGCTGCGCGATCGGCGGCGGGTGCGGCGCGAAGGCGCGCTCCACCATCTCCCGGGCGAACGCCACCAGCGCCATCGAGTGCGCGGTGGGCCGGTGCACCATGAGGTCACCGGCGAAGAGCCGCGCCCGGCGCTCGTCGTCGGTCAGCGAAGGGTCGAAGTACAGGACCGTCATGGCCGCCTCCTTCTGCCGCGCGGACGCCCCGGTCGACGCCGGCCGCGCGCCGGTCGCTCCCACCGGCGCCGACGGCCACGCTAGGCACCGGGCCGGCGACCCGATAGCGCCGGCACGCCGATCGGCACGCGGTGTCGGGGATCCGACCGAGCCCGGGTCGGCGCAGGTGAGCGCTGGTTACAGTCGCACCCACCCGGCCGCGGCGCGCCCCTGGAGGACGAGATCGGCACCCAGCAGCAGGTCGAGCCGTACCCGACCGGGATCTGCGCCGGGCCGGCGCGGCCGCACCCGTTCCGGTTCACCGCCTCCATGCCGGCGTTGGCGGGGTCGCCCGCGCAGTGGCGGGCGCAGCTGCGCCGGATCGAGGATCTGGGCTTCAGCTCCGTGTCGGTCTCCGATCACTTCACCGGGGGATGGAGCCTGGACCCGGTGGTGGCCATGACGGTGGCGGCCGAGGCCACCAGCCGGCTCCGGGTGCTGGGGCTGGTCTTCTGCAACGACTTCCGGCACCCGGCCGTGCTGCACCGGGCGCTGGCCAACCTCGACGTCTTCTCCGGCGGCCGGCTGGAGATCGGGCTCGGCGCCGGCTGGCAGCGCGACGACCACGACGCGCTCGGGCTGCCGTTCGACCCGCCCGCGGTCCGGATCGACCGGCTGGCCGAGGCGGTCGAGCTGCTCCGCGGGCTCTTCGCCGAGCGGCCGGTGACGGCGGCCGGCCGGCACTACCGGGTCACCGGCCTCGCCGGGCTGCCCGGTCCGGCCCAGCGGCCCCGCCCGCCGCTGCTGATCGGCGGCGGCAGCCGGCGGGTCCTGGAGCTGGCCGGCCGGTGCGCCGACATCGTCGGCATCAACCCGCGGCTCGCGCCCGGGGTGGACCCGCTGACCGCGGCCGCCGATCTCGACCCGGCGGGGCTGGACCGGAAGCTGTCCTGGGTACGCGCGGCCGCCCGGGCGAACGGCCGGGATCCCGAGCGGCTGGAGTTCCAGCTGCGGATGTTCGACGTACGGGTGCGGCACCGCGGCGTGGAGCACCGGTCGACCTCCAGCCACGCCCGCGGGCTGCCGGCCGAGGTCCTGGCGGCCTCCCCGGTCGCGCTGCACGGCGACGTGCCGGCCTGCGTGGACCGGCTGCTGGCGCTGCGCGACCGGTACGGCGTCAGCTACCTGCACCTGGGCGGCAACCTGGACGCCGCCGCCCCCATCGTGGCCCACCTCGCCGGTCGCTGACCATCGATGGACTTCGTCACAGACGGCTTCCGCGCCATAGCTACCGTTCAGTAACATCTGGCCACACACAGGCGCCACCGGCGCGGATGTGGCTTCCCGACATGGTGTCCGGCGTCGCCGGCCCTCGACGATGGCGGCCGCGTGCCGTACCGGTGCGACGAGCCGGCCCGAGGCGCCGGCACGGACCGACGGGAGGTCGGCGTGCGGGACATCCTGGAAGCGATCATGGCGGCGGAGGACGCCGAGGATCCGGCGCGGGAGTTGTCCGCGCTGGGCCGCCTGCCGGTGCCGGCGAGCTACCGCGGCGTGGTGGTCCGGGCGGATGAGGCGGACATGTTCGCCGGGATGCCGGCCGCGGACCGGGATCCCCGCCGGACGCTGCACGTCCAGGAGGTGCCCACCCCGGAACTCGGCCCGGGCGAGGCGCTCGTGGCGGTGATGGCCAGCGCCATCAACTACAACACGGTCTGGACGAGCATCTTCGAGCCGCTGTCGACGTTCTCCTTCCTGCGCCGCTACGGCCGGCTGTCCCCGCTGACCAGGCGGCACGACCTCCCGTACCACGTGGTCGGGTCCGACGCGGCCGGCGTGGTGCTCCGGGTCGGCGCCGGGGTGACCCGGTGGCGGCCCGGCGACGAGGTGGTGGCGCACTGCCTCTCCGTGGAACTGGAGGAGGCGGCCGGGCACGACGACACGATGCTCGACCCGCAGCAGCGGATCTGGGGCTTCGAGACCAACTTCGGCGGACTGGCCGAGCTGGCGCTGGTCAAGGCCAACCAGCTGATGCCCAAGCCGGGGCACCTGAGCTGGGAGGAGGCCGCCAGCCCCGGGCTGGTGAACTCGACCGCCTACCGGCAGCTGGTCTCGCATCACGGCGCCGCCATGAAGCAGGGTGACGTCGTACTCGTCTGGGGCGCCTCCGGCGGCCTCGGCGGCTACGCCACCCAGCTCGCCCTCGGCGGCGGCGCCGTGCCGGTCTGCGTGGTGTCCTCGCCGGACAAGGCCGAGCTGTGCCGCCGGATGGGCGCCGACCTGATCATCGATCGGGCCGCCGAGGGGTTCCGGTTCTGGGCCGACGAGCAGACCCCGGACATGGGCGAGTGGCGGCGCTTCGGCGAGCGGATCCGGGAACTCACCGGCGGCGACGACCCGGACATCGTCTTCGAGCACCCCGGCCGGGAGACCTTCGGCGCCAGCGTCTTCGTGGCCAAGCGCGGTGGAACGATCGTCACCTGCGCCTCCACCAGCGGATACCAGCACCAGTACGACAACCGCTACCTCTGGATGCACCTCAAGCGGATCGTCGGCAGTCACTTCGCCAACTACCGGGAGGCGTGGGCGGCCAACCGGCTGGTCGCGCGCGGTCGGATCCACCCGACGGTCTCCCGCAGCTATCCGCTGGAACGGACCGGGCAGGCCGCGTACGAGGTGCACCGCAACGCCCACCAGGGCAAGGTGGGGGTGCGCTGCCTGGCGCCGCGGGACGGCCTCGGGGTACGGGACCCGGAGTTCCGGGCCCGACATGAAACGGCGATCAACCGGTTCCGCGGCCACTGAGGACCGGCCGGGCGCCGGTCGCGATCTTTTCCGGCAAAGATATTTGCTTTCCGGCAACGCTTATCCGGCTCTCCGGCTCGGCCATGAAGAACTGCGGGTCGGCCATCAACTGCCGCGAACAATCATTTCGGTCCGAAAGCGACGGCCGGTCCCCCGCGGGCCCGAGGCCGGCCCGCGCGCCGCTCCGACCTGCCAAGATCGTCCGTACCCGCCCCCGCCAAGGTCGGGCCGAGTCGGGCCCCGCGGGTCGGCCGGGTGGCCTTCCGGTTCGGCCGATAGCGCGACCGTTGGCTCTTGCGAAGCCCCCTGGGGAGTCTGCAAGTATGTGCCAATGCCCCAGCAGCAGTCCTCCCCTCTGGCGTTCTTCGATAACGCCAACACGCAACCCGACTTCACCATCCAGCTGCGCGGGTACGACCGCGCGCAGGTCGACGACTTCGTCGGCCGGCTCAACGCGGCACTGAGCCAGTCCGAACAGGCCCGCGGCGAGGCCGAGCAGCGGATGAACGACGCGCAGCGCCGGTTGCGCCAGGCCGAGCAGCGGCTGGCCGCGGTCGAGCAGAAGCTCACCGAGACCAACAAGCAGCTCGAGGAGAACAACCGGCCCACCCTGTCCGGCCTGGGCACCCGGGTCGAACAGATCCTCCGGCTCGCCGAGGAGCAGGCCAACGACCACCGGGGGGAGGCCAAGCGCGAGTCCGAGGGCATCCTCTCGGCCGCCCGGCTGGAGGCCCGGGAAATCACCGACAAGGCGCGCGCCGAGGCGGCCGCCATGAAGGCCAACGCCGAACGCGAGGCCGGCGGCCTGCGCACCGCCGCCGAGCGGGAGGCGGCCGAGGCCCGGGTGCAGGCCCGGCGGGAGTCCGACACGCTGCGCGCCGACGCCGAGCGCGAGACCAAGCAGCTGCGCACGGTCACCGCGCACGAGGTGGCCGAACTCAAGTCGATGGTGGAGCGCGAGGTGGCCACGCTGCGTGCCACCGCCGAGCGCGAGATCACCCAGCTGCGCGCGAAGGCGGGCCGGGACGCCGAGGAGAAGCGGGCCGAGGCGACCAAGCTGCTGACCGACGCGCGGGACAAGCGCGACAAGGACCTGCAGGCCCTCGAGCTCCAGCTGGCCGAGCGCCGGGAGCGGGCCGAGCGGGAGGAGTCCGAGCGGCACGCCGCGCAGGTCGCCCAGACGCAGCGGCTGGTGGGCGAGGCCGAGCAGCGGGCGGCGGCCGCGCAGGAGCGGGCCAAGGAGATCGAGCAGCGAGCCGAGGCGCGCCGGGTCGAGTCCGAGCGGTCGTCGGCCGAGATGCTGGCCAAGGCGCGCGCCGAGTCCGAGCGCAGCCTGGGCGAGGCCCGGTCGGAGGCCAGCCGGCTGCTCAACGAGGCCCGGACCGAGGCGGAGCTGACCACCCAGGCCGCGCGGCGCGAGGTCGAGGACCTGACCCGGCAGAAGGACGCGGTCACCTCGCAGCTCGGCCAGATGCTGTCCGGGCTGGCCGGGATCGTGCCGACGGTGGGCAAGGCCGCCGAGGCGCCGGCCGAGCAGCGGCCGGCCGCGGCCACCGCCACCGCCACGGAGGCCGACATCAACGAGCCGGCAGAGCAGAAGGTCACGGCCGAGCGGGCGGGCTGAGACCGTACGGGAAGACCAGGCTGGGCGTGATCGGCGGCGGTTTGATCCCGTCGATCAGGCCAATCGGGCAGAGCGGGCTGTGCCGGGAAAATCCGGGCACAGCCCGCGCCGGGTCCGGCGGCGAAAGCACCAGATCCGGGCCAATTCCCCAGTGACCTACGTCCCATCACGGACGTCCGTATCGCCGCGCGACGGGACGAGACGTGTGAGGATGGGAGGCATGTCGCACGGCGAGGAACTGTTCGCCCTTGGCGGGGAAGTCACCACGGAGCCAAGCTTCGAGCCCGCCTTCCGGGGCTATGACAAACGGCAGGTGGACCGCTACGTCGCTCGGGCCGAGCATGAGATCGCCACGCTCGCGGCCGAGCGCGAACAGGCGTACACGCAGGTCAATTCGATGGCCGGCCAGATCGAACAGTTGCAACGGGACCTGCACGCCGTGCGGCGTCAGGTGGGCATGGTGGACCGGGCCTCGTTCCGGCATCTCGGCCCCCGGGTCGAGCAGATGCTCGCCATCGCCGAGGAACAGGCCGAGGCCATCGTGGCCGGGGCGCAGGACGAGATCGACAACCGCCGGGCCGACGCCGAGCGGGTCCTCACCGAGGCCCGCGAGCACGCCGCGAACGCGTTGCACGACTTCGAACTCGCGCTGGCCGCCCGCCGCGCCGACGAGGACCGGGCCACCGCGGCCCGACTCAAGGAGGCCGACGAAGCCGTCGCCGCCGCCGCCGACGAGGCCAACCGGCTCCGCGTCGCGGGCGAGGACGCCATCGCCCGGGCCCAGCACGAGGCCCGCGAGCTGACCGAGCGCACGGCCGAGATCAACCAGCGCCGCCGAGCCGAGACCGAGGCGTACGTCCAGCAGAAACGGACCGAGATCGACGAGTACGTCCAGCGGCTGCGCGCCGAGACCACCCAGTGGGTCGCCGGGCAGCGCAGCGAGACCGAGGCGTACGTGGCGCAGCAGCGCACCGAGATCGACGAGTACGTGACGCAGACCCGCGAACAGGTGCAGCGGGAGCTGCGGGTCTTCCGGGAACGGGTCGAGCGCGAGGTGGTGCAGCGCAAGACGGCCACCGAACAGGAGATGGCGCAGCGCTGGGCGGCGACCGAACAGGACATCGCCAACCGCCTCGCGGTGGCGGACCGGGAGATGATGGCCAAGCGGGCCGCCGTGGAGGGCGAGTTCGCCCAGTGGCGGGCCGGTCTCGAGCAGCAGTACGCGGAGCAGCGCACCGAGGCGGAGCAGGCGGCCAGCAAGATCCGGCAGAAGGCCGACGCGTACGCCGAGCAGGTCCGCCGGGAGGCCGACGAGCACGCCGAGGGGACCCGGACCGCGCTGGAGGCCGACGTCGAGCGGCTGCGCGCCGAGACCGAGCAGCACGCCGGCACCGTTCGGGAGCAGGCCGACGCGTACGCCGCGCGGGTGTGCCGGGAGGCCGACGAGCATGTGGCGCAGTCGAAGCGGCAGTTCGAGGAGTACGCCGCGACGGCCCAGCAGCATCTCGCCACGACCCAGCAGCATCTGGCGGCCACCCAGCAGGAGGCGGTGGCCGGCCGGCAGCAGCTCGCCGAGGTGATGCTGGAGATCGCGCAGGCGCAGCAGCAGCTGGCCGACCTGCGGCAGGAGACCTGGGCGTCGCGCCAGGAGTCCGACGCCATCCAGCGGCGGCTGACCGAGGTGCAGCAGCAGCTCGCGGCCGAGCGGGACCGGATGGGCGAGACCCAGCGGGTGGCCGAGGCCGCGGAGCGGCACGTCGCCCGGGCCGGCGCGGAGGTGGACCGGGCGACCGCGGCGGCCGCGGCCGGCGACCTGACGCCGGCCGGCGGCGATGCGCCGATCCCGACGGCCGGCGCAGCCGAGCCGGTCGGCATGGGCGAGCCGGTCAGCGCGGGCGAGCCCATCGGCATGGACGAGCCGATCGGCGCAGCCGAGCCCGTCGGCGCAGCCGAGCCCGTCGGCGCAGCCGAGCCCGTCGGCGCAGCCGAGCCCGTCGGCGCAGCCGAGCCCGTCGGCGCAGCCGAGCCCGTCGGCGCAGCCGAGCCCGTCGGCGCAGGCGAGCCCGTCGGCCTGCACGAGCCCGCCGGCACGGACGAGCCGCTCACCACCATCGCGGCCGAGCCCGCCTCGGTGACCGCCCGGGACACCGACCCGGCCGAGCCGGCGCCGGCCGCCGCGACGCCCAACGGGAAGCGGCCCGGCGCGATCAGCGACGACAACCCGGACGGTACGGCCGGCGACGACGCCTCCGGTGACCGCACCGCGGTGCTGGCCGCGCCCGCCGAGGGGGCGGCCGCGCTCACGGGCGCCGATCAGCCGGCGGTGACCGGCAGTGACGACACCGCCGTGCTGAGTCCGGTCGACCGGGCCGAGCCGGTGGGCGGGGCGATGGACGACGATGCCGAGCCGGTACCGGCCAAGGTGACCGGCCGAGCCGAGCCGGTCGGCAAGACCGTCCACCCCGGACCCGACGAGCGCTCCCAGAAGCACAAGCGGATGGTGGACTCGCGCCGTCGACACCGCTGACCCGGCGGGACCGGCATGCCGGCCTTGCTGGCCCTGCTGGGCCTGCTGGGCCTGCTGGGCCTGCTGGGCCTGCGAAACGCTCGCACCCCCAGCATCGGTGGCATTTCGTTGATCATCGGCGATGAGCAGGAGCGGGATCTCGCGGTCCGGCAGGGGTGGTCGGCAGGGGCCGAGGCCGCTAATCTGCCCGCAGTCGCTACTTGCGGGAGGCGCGGTGGAGCGGGCGTACCCGCCGGATGAGCAGCCCCCGACCGGTCCGGACCCGGCCGCCGGCGCCGCCCGACGTCGAGCTGACCCGGGCCGCACGGAGGACCGGGCCGACCCGGACCGTAGCCCCAAGCGTCCCACCGATCCGCACCGCACGCAGGACCGGGCCGACCCGGACCGCAGGCCCGAGCGTCCCACCGATCCGGACCGCACGGAGGGCCGGGCCGACCCGGACCGCATACCCGAGCAGCGCACCAGCCCGAGGCGCGCCGAGGACCGGGCCGGGGACAAGGACCGGGCCGGGGACAAGGACCGGGCCGGGGACAACGACCGGGCCGGGGACGACGACAACGACGAGGACGAGGACGGCGACCAGAACGAGGGCCGGGACGGCGGCGGGCGATTCGGCCGGCCCGGGCGACCGTTGCGGCGCAGCCCGTTCCTGGTCGGCTTCACCTTCGGGCTCGGCCTCGTGCTGGCGTACGCGGCGTTCCTGGCCGTCCGCAACGCGGCCTCGGTGCTGGTCCTGATCTTCATCGCGCTGTTTCTGGCCATCGGCCTGCACCCGGCGGTGGTCCGGCTCCGGTCCTGGGGGTTGCCGCGCGGCCTGGCCGTGGCGACCGTCGCGCTGACCGTGGTGCTGCTGCTGTGCGGCGGCATCGTGGCGCTGGTGCCGCCGCTGGTCTCCCAGTCGGCGCAGTTCCTCGACCAGCTGCCGCACTACCTGGACGAGCTGCGCCGCAGCCAGACCATCAACGACCTGGTCGAGCGCTACCACCTGGCCGACCGGCTGTCGTCGGCGGCGAACGCGCAGACCGTGGGCCGGGCCCTCGGTGGCGTCCTGGGCGGCGCACGGTTGATCTTCGGCACGCTGTTCAGCGTGCTCACCGTGCTGGTGCTCACGATCTACTTCCTGGCGGCCTTCGACCAGATCAGGCGGCTCGGCTATGCGTTGGCGCCGGCGTCGCGCCGGGAACGCGTCCGGCTGATCGGGGACGAGATCCTGGACAAGGTTGGCGCGTACATGGTGGGCGCCCTGTCCATCGCCGTGCTGGCCGGCGGCAGCACCTTCGTCTTCGCCCTGGTGGTGGGGCTGGGCTACCCGTTCGCCCTGGCCGTGGTCGTGGCGGTCACCGACCTCGTCCCGCAGATCGGCGCCACCATCGGGGCGGTGATCGTGAGCGTGGTGGGCTTCGCCTCGTCCTGGCGGGTGGGCGTGGCCTGCGTGGTCTTCTTCGTGATCTACCAGCAGATCGAGAACTACCTGATCTACCCGAAGGTGATGCGCCGCTCGGTCAAGGTCAACGACGTGTCGGCGATCGTCGCGGCCCTGCTCGGCGTCTCGCTGTTCGGGGTGATCGGCGCCCTGGTGGCGATCCCGGCGGTGGCCGCGCTCCAGCTGATCATGCGCGAGGTCCTGCTGCCGCGGCAACAGTCCAGGTAGGACGGGCGCTGTCCGCAATCCGTCTGATCGGAAATTGCGGGCGTGCAGTCACTTTCTGTAATACTCGCAGCTGAAGAGGGGCACCGTCGGGCACGACGGAACCACGGATCCGCACCGGTCGGACCGCGGCTACGGGAGCGAGCAGACCGGCTTCCAGACTGGTAGGGGACGCCATGTCCACCATCCACCCCGGGCCATCCCGCGAGGCCGGCCGATCCCTCGTCCGCGAGTGGGCCCGTCCCATCCTGTTCGGCGCCCTGGTGGCGCTCTGCCTGGCCCTCGTGGTGAGCGGGGCCTTCCTGGCCAGCGGCGGCAACCGGGCACCGGTCGCGCCCCACCGCCGGGCCGCCACCGACGCCCCGGCGCCGCTTCCGGAGCCGCCCCCCAGCGACGCCGCGCCGCCGGATCTGGTCCCCGGCGCCACGCCGCCCACCCCGATCAGCTACTGGCCCGGCCCAACCACAACGGGCGTACCGGCCGGCACCGTGCTGCGCAACCAGACCGGGACCCTCAACCTGCGGACGGCCGGACAGATCGTGACCAACCTCAACCTCACCGGCTGTGTCAACGTGTACGCCAGCAACGTGCAGATCCTCAAGTCGCGGATCACCTGCAACAGCACCACGTTCGCCATCCGGGTCATCACCGGCGCCGTCAAGCTGCTGGTGCAGGACGTCGAGGTCAACGGCAGCGGGCTCACGGCGGCGGCCATCTGCTGTAGCGACGTCACGGTCAACCGGAGCAACGTCTACAACACCATCGACGCCATCCGGCTGGGCAACAACACCACCGTGATCAACTCGTACATCCACGGGCTGATGCCGCAGCCCGGCTCGCACAACGACACCCTGCAGACGACCGGCGGCACGGGCATCCTCGTGCAGCACAACCGGCTCGAGCCGTACAACGCCGCGCTGAAGAACCCGTTCAACGCCTGCATCATGATCGGCTCCGAGCAGGCGCCGGCGGTGATCAACCTGCTGTTCACCGACAACTACTGCGACGGCGGGAACTACTCGATCGGCGTCCGCACCGATCTGGTGGCCACCAACGTCCGGCTGACCAAGTGCAAATACGGCCGCGACTTCCGGTACGGGATCATCGCCCGACCCAACCAGACCGGCATCTACTTCGAGCGGTCCACCAACGTGTGGTTCGACAACGGCCTTCCGGTGCTGCCCTAGCCTCCGATCGGGACCGGCCGCTGGGGGCCGACCAGCGCGAGGATGGCGTCCAGCTGGTCGTCCACCCGGCTGCGCACCGCCGGCAACCGGCCGGCCAGGTCGGCGGCCGTGGCCGCGCGCCCGCGCCAGGCCGCGCGCAGGTGCGCCACCAGCTCCTCGTCGCCGCACCGGCGCGCGTCGGCCACCCAGCGACGCTGGCCGGCCACCGCGAACACCCCGGCGGCCTTGTCGCTGTACGCCAGCACCGCGGCCGGCACCCCACAGGAGAGCGCGGCGATCGCGGCGTGCATCCGCATGCCGCAGAACCAGTCGGTCCGGCCGATCAGCCACTTGGTCTGATGCGGGTCGAGGCCGGCCGGCGCGAGCGCCACCCGGTCGCCGTACCGCCGGGCCAACTGCTCGTGCAGCCGCTCGGTCACCACCGTGTCGTCGTCGGGCTTGCCGGGAGCACGCACATGCGGCACCAGCAGCACCCGGGTGTCCGGCTCGGCCAGCACCTCCGCGGCCAGCAGCCGGGCCACCCGCAGGCAGTCGGATCGCAGCCGGAACCGGACCATGCTCTCCGCCCGGGTCAGCAGCCCGCTCACGTTCAGCCCGATGACCGGTCCCCGCGCCGCGGCCAGCCACGCCGCCACCGCGTCCCGGGCGGGCGCGGCCGGCTCGTGCGGGCGCAGCGCGAACGCGAGGTCCACCCCGCTGCGGTGCCGGGCCGGATCGAGGTCGGGGCCCAGCAGCTCGCCCAGCGCCGCGTAGCTGTCCGGGTCACGGGCCCAGGCCATGGCGGCGCCGCGGACCAGCCCGGCCGCCGTCTGGCGCAGCCGCGGCGACCGGAACGGCCCGTACGTCTGCGGCAGCAGCACCAGCGGCCGGCCGCGCAGCAGGGCCAGCCGCTTGGGCCAGGCCACCATCCGGAACCGCCGCTCGCCGTAGCCGTCGGTGAAGCTGTCCCCGCCGCTCAGGTCGAAGACGGCGTCCGCGGCGTCGATGGCCGCCAACCCGGCGTTGCCCAGGCCGCCGAACGCCGCGCTCACCCGCATGTTGAGGTAGGACTCGGGGCGGTGCACCCGCCGCGACCGGCGGGCGCCGACCAGGCGTACCGGGCGCGGCCGGCCCGCCACGTGGGCCTGGCCGGGACGCTGCCCCCAGCCGTCGTCGAACACGGTGATCCGGGCGTCCGGCAGCCGGGTGAGCAGCAGGTCCAACGCCGCGGCCCGCAGCGCGGCCACGCCGAGGTTGGCCGGCGCGCCCCCGGTGCCGAACAGGCACGCCCGGAAACGGCCCGGGCCGGCGCCGTCCGGCTCGGGCTCCGCGGCGGCCGTCACGGCTCGAGCACCACCTTGTCGCACCGGTACGCCTCGGCGTACCGCGACCGGCACTCCACCCCGCGCAGCCGGGCCAGCCCGCGGAACACCTCCTCGTCCCACCACTCCCGGTCCTTCTGGGACGGGTAGCACGCGTTCAACAGCTCCACCTTCCGCCGGAGCCGTTCCTCGGACAGCGGCAGATAGACGTTCCGCCGCCCCAGGTCGCCGTCCCATTTCGGGATCTCATAGTGCAACGCCGGTGACCGCCGGAAGGACGTGGCCACGAGCCGGGCGAGTGTCCGGTGGTCCTGGTGCGCGTCGTCGGGTCCGGGCGCCACCACCAGGTCGGCGTCCATCCGCCGCGCGGCCTCGTCGATGATCCGCTTGGCGGCCGCCCACCGCGCCGGCACCCGCCCGTCGGGCAGGGCGTGCAGCGCGAAGCTGAGCCGGGCGGCCGGCAGGAAGGCCGCGGCCGCCGCCCGGGCCTCGGCCTGCCGGTCCGGTGCGCCGGTGAGCAGGACGTAGTGCACCCGCAGCCCCGGTACGGCGCCGAGCGCCAGCAGCAGACCGCCCGCGCCGATCTCGATGTCGTCGGGATGGGCGCCCAGCAGTGTCACGGCGCGCAGGCCGGCCAGCCGCAGCGCGGACATTCAGCGCACCAGCACCGGACCGCCCGGCCGGGTGCGCTGCGGATCCCAGAGCATCCAGGGGCAGCGGGCCGACCGGTACAGCTCCTCCAGCTCGGCCCGGTCCTTGAACGTATCGGCCGCGCGCCAGAACCCGGTGTGCCGCTGCGCCATCAGGCGGCCGGTCGGCAGCAGCCGGTCGAAGGCGTGCGGGACCAGGTCCTCGCCCGCGCGCAGCGCCGCGAAGATCTCCGGCCGGAGCACGAAGTAGCCGCCGTTCTCCCACTGCATGAGGTCGCGGATCGGCCGGACCCGCTCCACCCGGTCGCCGGCCGAGATGTCCAGCACGTGGTGGGTGGACTGCACCGGCACGGCGAGCAGGCTGGCCACGGCCGTGCTGGTGGCGAACCGTTCGATCATGGCGGGCAGCGGCGCGTCGGTGAGGGTGTCCGCGTAGTTGGCCAGGAACATCTCCTCGTTCTCGACGTGCCGGCGGACCCGCATGAGCCGCTCGCCGATGGTGGCCGTCAGCCCGGTGTCGATGAAGGTGATGTTCCAGTCGGTGATGTCGGTCGAGAACAGCCGCAGGTCGCGGCCGCCGCGGGCCAGCGTGAAGTCGTTGGAGCGGGTCTCGTCGTACCGGAGGAAGTATTCCTTCACGGCGGCCGCGCCGTAGCCGAGGCAGAGCACGAAGTCCTGGTGGCCGAAGTGCGCGTAGTAGCGCATCACGTGCCACAGCAGCGGCCGGTCGCCGATCATGGCCATCGGCTTCGGCGCCGAGGCGGCGTCCTCGCGCATCCGCATGCCCAGGCCGCCGCAGAAGAGCACCACCTTCACCTAGACCACCGCCAGCCGCGGGATCGGGAACACCAGCCGGCCGCCCCAGTCCCGGACGTACGCCAGTTGCCGGGACAGCTCGGTACGCAGGTTCCAGGGCAGCACCAGCACATAGTCGGGCCGGTCGGCGGCGATCCGCTCGGGCGGATGGATCGGGATGTGCGTGCCGGGCAGGAACCGGCCCTGCTTGTGCGGGCTCCGGTCGACCGTGTACGCCAGCAGGTCGGCCCGGATGCCGCAGTGGTTGAGCAGGGTGTTCCCCTTGCCCGGCGCGCCGTACCCGACCACCCGCTCGCCCCGGGCGCGGGCGCCGTGCAGGAACTCGACGAGGTCGCGCTTCACCCCGAAGACGGCCTCGGCGAAGCCGCGGTAGCCGTCCAGGGTGTGCAGGCCGGCCCGCGCCTCGGCGTCCAGCACGGCCTTCACATTCGCCGACGGCTCGCCCGCGGCCGAGGAGGGTCGGGCGTGCACCCGCAGCGAGCCGCCGTGCGTGTTCAGTTCCTCCACGTCCACCACCGTGAGGCCGCCGGTGGCCAGCGCCCGCTGCGCGGTCAACAACGTGAGGTACTGGTAGTGCTCGTGGTAGATCGTGTCGTACTGCCGCCGTTCGATCAGCCGGAGCAGGTGCGGGAACTCCAGGGTGACCAGCCCGGTGCGCTTGACCAGCGCGGCCAGCCCCTCGGTGAAACCGCGCAGGTCCGGAACGTGCGCGTAGACGTTGTTGGCCACCACCAGGTCGGCCCGGCCGTAGGTGGCGGCCAGGTCGGCGCCGGTCTCCGGGCCGAGGAAGCGCACCTTGGTCCGGATGCCGTGCTGCCGGGCCACCGCGGCCACGTTGGCCGCGGGCTCGATCCCGAGCACCGGGATGGACCGGTCGGCGAAGTGCCGCAGCAGGTAGCCGTCGTTGCTGGCCACCTCGGTGACCAGGCTGTGCGGCCCGAGGTCGAGCGCGGCCACCATGGCCTCGGCGTACCGGCCGGCGTGCGCCACCCAGGATTCCGAGTACGACGAGAAGTACGCGTAGTCGCTGAAGATCTCCTCGCCCGGCACGTACGCCGGCAGCTGCACGAGCAGGCAGTCCGGGCAGACCCGCACGTGCAGCGGATAGAACGTCTCGGCCGCGTCCAGCCGCTCGGCGCGCAGATAGCTCTCGCAGAGCGGGGACATTCCAAGATCGACGAAGGTCTCGGTCAGGCCGGCCCCACAGAGCCGGCAGGTGGCCATGGCCATGCCCCTCACCCCCAAACAGCCCGAACCCTCCGGTCCGCCCGACCGGTCACGCTAATCAGGACATATGGCAGTACGGCCGTTCAGTCCAAAAGCTGACTGTGACGGCTGGTAGTCATCCGATGACTCATAGACTCCCCCTCGTTCCGCCCGCCGAGGATGGGAGGGCGCGCCGTGCGCGTACTGGTCACCGGGCACCACGGATATCTGGGCAGCGTCCTGACGCCTTTGCTCACCGCCGCCGGCCACGAGGTGGCGGGCCTCGACACCGACCTGTACGCCGACCGCCTGCTCGGGCCGCCGCCGGCCGAGGTCCCCACGACCCGGATGGACGTTCGGGACGTCGGCCCCGAGCAGTGCGCCGGCTTCGACGCCGTGGTGCATCTCGCGGCGCTCTGCAACGACCCGCTGGGCAACCTCGATCCCGACCTCACCGTCGAGATCAACCACGGGGCCACCCTGCGGCTGGCCCGGGCGGCCCGGGCCGCCGGAGTGCCGCGGTTCGTCTTCGCCTCCTCCTGCAGCCTCTACGGCGCGGGTCAGCAGGACACTCCGCTCACGGATGCTGGCCGGTTCGCTCCGCTCACAGATGCTGGCCGGTTCGCTCCGCTCACAGATGCTGGCCGGTTCGCTCCGCTCACAGAGGACGCCGGGTTCGCCCCGCTGACCGTCTACGGCGAGACGAAGGTGGCGGCCGAACGGGACCTGCTGGCCCTGGCCGGCGACGACTTCTCCCCGGTCTTCGCCCGGAACGCCACGGCGTACGGCTTCTCCCCCCGGCTGCGCACCGACCTGGTGGTCAACGACCTCGTGGCGCACGCGCTGCTCACCGGCGAGGTGCGGCTGCTCTCCGACGGCACCGCATGGCGCCCGCTGGTGCATGCCGAGGACATCGGGCAGGCCATGCTGGCCCTGCTGGAGGCGCCCCGGGAGGTGGTGCACGGCCGGGCGTACAACGTCGGCACGACCGGCGAGAACCACCTCATCCGGGACGTGGCCACGATGGTGGCCGAGGTCGTCGACGGCTCCCGGGTGACCTTCGCGGCCGGCGCCGGCACCGACGCCCGGGACTACCGGGTGGACTGCGGGCGGATCGCCGCCGAGGTGCCCGCCTTCCGTCCCCGGTGGACGCTGCGCAAGGGGATCGAGGAGCTGGTCGAGGCGTACCGGCGGCACGGCCTGACCCTGCCCGACGTGCGCGACCGATACCAGCGGCTGGCCCGGATCCGCGAGTTGCGCGCCGCCGGCCGGCTCGGCCCGGGCCTGCGGTGGATCGGGTGACCGGGGCCGAGCCCGGCAGCACGGCCGGCGTCGTACCGCGCAGTGCGGGCCGGACCGGCGACCGCCCGGCCGCCGGCCGCGACCCGGACCCGGCCGCCGGCCGCGACCCGGCGACCCGGCACGACCCGGACCCGGCCGCCGGCCGCGGCCCTGACTCCGCCGGCCGCGACCGGAGCTGCGTGGCCTGCGGCGGTGGCCCGCTGGCGCCGGTGGCCGACCTCGGTTCGGTGCCGGTGGAGTGCGGGGTGCACTGGCCGGACCGCGCGGCCGCGCTCGCCTCCCCGCTGGGCCGCATCCGGCTGGCCGTCTGTCCGGACTGCGCGTACGTCCGGAACGTCGCGTTCGACCCGGCGGCGCTGAACTACGACACCTCGATGGACACCAACCTGCACCACTCGCCGGCGTTCCAGGCGTTCTCGACCGACCTGGTCCACCGGCTGGCCGGACGGTATCCGCTGGTCGGCGGCACCGTGCTGGACGTCGGCTGCGGGCAGGGCGAGTTTCTCCGCGAGCTGTGCCGGACGGCCGGCTGCCGGGGCGTGGGGTACGACGCCATGTACGCCGGCCCGGAGGGCCCGGACCCGTCCGGCGCGGTGCTGCACCGCGGCCACGCCCCGCTCGACGGGCGGCTGCCCGACTACGACCTGGTCACCTCGCGGCACTGGCTGGAGCACCTGGACGACCCGTACGGCTTCCTGGTCCGACTGCGCGAGCTGGCCGGCGCCCGGCCGGTGTACGGCTACCTGGAGGTGCCGGACGCCGAGTACGACCTGGCCACGGCCGGGTGGGAGGTGATCTACCCGCACGTGTCCTACTTCGCCGGCTATCCCCTGTGCCGGCTGGTGCAGCGGGCCGGCTGGCGGGTGCTGGCCACCGGGCCGCTGTTCGGCGGGATGTTCCGGTACGTGGAGATCTCCGCCAACGCGCCGGCGCCGGACGTACCGCCCCGGCTGCCCGCCGCGGGCGACCGGGACCGGCAGCTGGCCGCGGTGGCGGGCTTCGCCGACCGGCACGCGGCGCAGCGGCGGCGCTGGCGGGCCACGCTGGCCCGGCTCGCGGCCGCCGGCGACCGGCCGGCGCTGTGGGGCGCCGGGTCCCGCGGCGTGCAGTTCCTCAACCTCGTCGACCCGGAACGCCGGCTGGCGGCCGTGGTGGACGTGAACCCCCGCAAGTGGGGGCGCTACCTGCCGGTGACCGGGCACCGGGTGGACCCGCCGGACACGCTCGCCGGGATCGACCCGGGCGCGGTGGTCATCACGAATCCGGCGTACCGGACCGAGATCGCGGCCGCGCTGCGCGGCCTCGGCCTCGCCCCCGAGCTGCTGATCGCCTGAAGGAGAGAGCCATGGCCGGGTCCCCCCGGGTGACCGTCGGGATGCCGCTGTTCAACGCCGAGCGGTATCTGACCGAAAGCCTCGACGCGCTGCTCGCGCAGGACTACCGCGACTTCGAGCTGATCATCAGCGACAACGCCTCCACCGACCGCACCTGGGAGATCTGCCGGCGGTACGCGGCCCGGGACCGGCGGATCCGGCTGCACCGCAATCCGGCGAACCTGGGCGGGCACGTGAACTACGCGCGGGTGGTCCAGCTCGCCCGCGGCGAGCTGTTCAAGTGGGCCGCGTATGACGACATCTGCCGGCCGAGCCTGCTGAGCGCCTGCGTGTCGGCGCTGGACGCGACCGGCCCGGAGACCGTGCTGGCCTACCCGCAAACCGCGCTCATCGACGAGGCGGGGCGGCTCATCGGCCCGTACGAGGACGGCCTCGACCTGCGCGACCCGCGCCCGTGGCGCCGGGTGGCCGCGGTGGCCGACCGGATCAACCTGTGCCACGCCCACTTCGGGGTGTTCCGGCTCGCGGCGCTGCGCCGGACCGGGCTGATCCGGCCGTATCTCTCCTCCGACTACACCCTGGTGGCCGAGGTGGCCCGGCTGGGCGCCATCCACGAGGTGCCGGAGCGGCTGTTCCTGCGCCGGCTGCACCGCGCCTCCACCCGGCAGGCCGCGGGCGCCACCGGCTCCACCGCCTCGGGCGTGGCCTGGTACGCCCCCGACGAGCCGGCGCAGCCGGTCCGGTCGCCGCACCGGCGGATGGTGGTCGAGACGCTGCGCACGCTGGCCACCGGGGACGCGCCGCGCGGCACCCGGATCAGCTGCGCGGCGGCCTTCCTGGCGAGCTGGGAGGTGCGCCGGGCCCGCGTCCGACTCGGCGCCTGGCGCCGCAGACACTGGCGCCGGCCGCCGACCGCCGCGCTTCCCAGTGGTGCGGCATGACGGAGGCGGAGGCGGCGACCGGCACCGCCGGGGACGATCAGGCCGCGGCCGACTGGGCCGGCGGCCACCAGGAGCGGGTACGCGCGGCCATCGGCTGGTCGTACCTGCTCACGGCCGGCCGGTTCGGCTCGTCGGTGCTGGTCACCTTCCTGCTGGCCAAGCTGCTCGGCCCGGAGGAGTTCGGCATCGTGGCCATGGGCACGGTGCTCATCATGATCGTGCAGACCGTGCTCCAGCAGGGTCTGACCGCCGCCATCGTGCAGCGGGAGGGGCTGACCCGCGACCACGTGGACACCGCGTTCGCGGTGCTCGCCGCCTCGGGCGTGCTGCTCACCGCGCTCACCATCGCGGTGGCGCCGCTCTGGGCGGTGGTCAACCGGGAGCCGGGCCTGGCCGGGGTCACCATCGCGCTCTCCCCCATGGTGCTGCTGCAGGGACTGTCCATCGTGCCCGAGGCGCTGCTCCGGCGGGACCTCCAGTTCCGCTCGGTGGCCATCCGTACGCTGCTGGCCGCCGTGCTGAGCGGCATGCTTGGGCTCGGTCTGGCGATCGCCGGCGCGGGCGTGTGGGCCCTGGTCGGTCAGCAGGTCGCCAGCGCCTTCATCAGCCTCGTGGTGCTCTGGCTGGTCTGCCCGTGGCGCCCCACCGGCCGGCCACGGTTCGCGGCGCTGCGCGAGCTGTGGAGCTTCTCGGCGCACTCGGCCAACGCCGGGCTCGGCGCGATGCTCAGCTCCCGGGTCGACCTGATCGTGACCGGCCTGGTCTTCGGCCCGGTCGCCACCGGCATCTACCGGTTGGCGGCCCGGCTGCCGGACGTGGTCGTCGACATCACCGTGCGCTCGCTGCAGCAGGTGGCGCTGCCCGCGCTGTCCCGGCTGCAGAACGACCGGGCGGCCTTCGCCGGGCACCTGGCCCGGCTCCAGCATCTCGGCGCCGTGGTCGGGCTGCCGGTGCTCGGCATCCTGGCCGCGGTGGCCGGCCCGCTGGTGCGGTTCCTCGGCCCCCAGTGGTCCGGCACCGAGCTGCCGCTGCGGCTGCTCTGCCTGTTCGGCGCCGTCAACGTGTACGGGGTGCTGCTCGGCCCGGCCCTCCAGGCGATCGGCCAGCCCGGCCGGCTGGCCGCGCTCACCTGGGCCCGCGGGCTGATCGGCGCCGGGGTGCTGGCGGCCCTCGGCACCCTGCTGGGCCGCGCGCACCCGCCCGCGCAGGCCGCCGGGGTGGCCGCCGCCGGGGTGCTGCTCCAGCTGGCCATCAACGCGGTCTCGCTGCACGTGACGGTGCGCCGGGCGGCCGGTGCGTCGCTGCGCCGGTTCGTCCTGCCCACGTTGCCCGCGCTGGTGGCGGCCGCGCTGGCGGCGGCGGTGCCGGCCGGGGCGGACCGGCTCGGCGTGGGCCGGCTGGATCCGGTGCTCGGGCTGCTGCTCCTGGGCGGGGCGGCCACGCTGGTGGCCGGGGGCGTGCTGCTGGTCGCCGACCGGCCGCTGCGGCGTACGGTGTCGGCCCGGCTGCGGCGCATCCGGGCGAGCGGTGCGGGTCTCGCTTACCGTTGACGCATGTCCCGCGAAGCATGGCTCGCCCTGCTGGCCCTCGGCGGCCTGATCGCCCTCGCCAGCGCCGTGGGCGCGGTCATCCTGGCGATCCGGGTGTGGCGCACCCGCCGGATGCTTACCGAGTTGGGCGCGGCCGGCAAGTTCGCCTTCTACGGCGCGCTCATCTACACGGTCTTCCCGATCGACGTGCTGCCCGATCCGATCTACCTGGACGATCTGGGCGTGCTGACGGCCGCGCTCATCTACCTCAGCAAGTTGGTGCGGCAGCATCGGGCGGCCCAGGGCGGCCTCCCTGGCGGTCTGCCCGGCGGGGGTCGCTGGCCCGACCCGCGCCGGTTCGCGACGCCGCCCGACCCGCGGCGGCTCCCAGCGCCGCCCGACCCGCGGCGCTTCGCGGTGCCGCCCGTGCCGCCGCCCGGGACGCTGCCGCCGGCTTCCCGGCCGGACGCGCATGGCCAGTTGCCGCCCCCGCCGTCCGGTCGCTGATTCCCCGTCGCCGTCAGGGTCACGCTGCGTGGTTGGCGGAGGGACCGACGCAACCGCCAAGCCGGCGGGCACGACGGAATTGTCGGTGGCGGATGCGAGGATGCCCCTCCACACAGGACGTCGGGGCACGGAGGAACGGATGGGTGTCGACACCTTCTGGCGGCGGATAGCGGAGGGGGCGATCAGCGGGCTCGGCCCGCGCCAGCTCAGCGGGCTGGTGCCGGTCGAACTCGGCGCGGAGTTGGCGGGCCGCGCCGCCGACCCGCGCCTCGTGCTGGTCCAGGACTGCGGCGCCCTGCTCGGCGAGCTGCTGCGGCTGGGGGCGGCGGGGAGCCGGCACGCGGGCACGGCCCGGTGGCTGGCCGCCGGCCCGCCGGACTGGGATCACCGGCACCTGGTCGGGGTCTGGCGACCGGAATTCGTCCGGCAGGCCGCCGAGTTCCTGGTCACCGTGCCGGTCGAGGAATGGCTCGACCGGTTCCGCGACGAGCTCCCGGGCCGCGCTCCCGAGCCGGGGCCGGCCCTGCCCACTCCGGAGCTGATGAACCGGATGGCGACCGGGGTTCGGGAGCTGCGCGAGCTGTTCGGCGCGGCCGCCCGGGCCGGCGAGGCGGTGCTGGAGAGGATGGTGACCGCCGATGCGACTCGACTGGCCGGATTGCCGTAACGCCCGCGACCTGGCCGGCCTGCCCGCGGGCAACGGGCGGCGGACCCGTCCGGGCGCGCTGCTGCGCTCGGACGACCATCACCGGCTGACGCCCGCCGCTGTCGCGGCGATCCGCTCGAGTGGGGTGGCATTGATCCTCGATCTGCGCTGGGCGCGCGAGTGCGCCGACTTCCCCAGCCCGTTCGCCGCCGACCCGGTCTACCGTCACCTCTCCGTGCTCGACGACGTGCTGCCGTACGATCCGCCGGCCGACAGCTACGCGCCGATGCTGGACCACTACCGGCGCCGGATCGCGGACGCGGTCCGGATGGTGGCCGGGGCGCCGCCCGGCGGCGTGCTGGTGCACTGCACCGCCGGGCGAGACCGGACGGGTGTGCTGGTCGGGGTGCTGCTGTCCACGGCAGGAGTGGCTCCGGCCGACGTGGCCGCCGACTACGCCCGCACCGAGGGCTGCTCGCCGCTGCCCATGGCCAACTCCCTCCGCCACCTGGCCCAGCGGTACGGCGGTGTCGAGTCGTACCTTGTCGGCGGCGGTCTCGACGCCGCCGAGCTGTCCGCCGTGCGGGACCGGTTGTGCGAGCCGGCCACCTGACGGCCGCCGTTGCCCCGCGCCAGCGGCTCAGGACGGCCGGAACACCACGGCCGTGCCGTTGACCAGCACCGGCTGGTTGTACGAGTGCTGGACGGCGGCGGTGCCGGCCGCATTTTCCAGCCCGACCGTGGCGCTGTTGCCGCGCTCCCGGGCGTCCGTCGCGGACAGGTCGGCGTAGTTGAAGGAGATCTCGCCGTTCTCCGCGAAGATCGCCTGGAACGAGAGCCGCGCCGAGGCGGAGCCGTAGTACGCGACGTTGTGCCACTCCACCACATACCTGCGGTCCGGCGCGGCGCCCAGCACGGTGGTCCGGACGCTGCCGTCGGTGAAGATCCGCAGGTCGTCCCAGAACGGGCAGACGGCCGCGTTCGGCGAGGCGGGGTCCGGGATGGCCGCGTTGATCGGTGACGAGTTGCCCGGGGCGGTGCTGCCGGGATCGACGAACGACAGCACGCCGTTGCTGGACACCCAGGCCGAGCCGTACGTCTGGCCATAGAAGCGGATCGAGAACGGCAGCGTCACCCGGGTCACCGCGTCGTCCCCGGTGAGCGGCAGCACCGTGCCGCCGTCGGTGGGCACGAAGGCCCGCGCCTCGGTGGTCCGGACGTACCCGCCGGGCGGGGACGTCGAGGTGGACGGGGAGGGCGACGGGGAGACCGAGGGCGAGGGCGACCTCGACGGGGAGACCGAGGGCGAGGGCGACGGGGAGGGCGACGGGGACGGGGTGCCGGTCAGCGCGAGGTTCACCCGTACCGTGCCGCCGGCCTGGACCGTGACCGGCGCGGTGGCGGTGCGGCCGCCGGACGCGGTAGCCGACAGCGTGTACGTCCCGGCCGGGACGCCGTCGAGGGCGTACGAGCCGTCCGGCGCGGTCAGCACGGACCGGCCGCCCGGGCTCAGGTTGACGGCCGCGCCCTCGATCGGCGCGCCGGTGGCCGCGTCGATGACCGACCCGGCGACCGTGCCGGTGCTGCCCGGCGGCGTGCCGGGCGGGGTGAACGTGATGGCCCGCCCGTCGGCCAGCACCGGCTGGTTCAGCGAGTACTGCAGCGCGACCGTGCCGGCGGCGTTCTCGATGCCGACGGTGGCGCTGTCGCCCTGCTCCCGGGTGTCCTTGGTGGAGAGCCCGGCGTAGTTGAAGGTGACCCGCCCGCTCTCGTCGATCACCGCCTCCACCGACAACCGGGCCGAGGCGGACCCGTAGTAGCCGACGTTGCGCCATTCGACCACGAACCGCCGGTCCGGCGCCGCGCCGAGCACCGCGGTCCGGACGCTCGAGTCCGACCACACCCGCAGGTCGTCCCAGAACGGGTAGAGGGCGGCGTTGGGCGCCGGGGCGGCCGGGATCGGTCCGTTGATCGGCGACGACCCCGCCGGGTCGGTGAACGAGATGACGCCGTTGGTGGAGATCCACGCCGACCCGTACGCCTGCCCGTAGAGCGGCACCGGGAACGGCAGCGGCACCGTGGCCACGGCGTCGTCGCCGGTCAGCGGCAGCACCGTGCCGTCGGCCGGCAGGAACGGCTGGCCGTTCGCCGTCGCGCAGGTGTAGCCGAAGCCGTCCGAGCAGCCGGCCGTGCTGGTGAAGGCCGCGGTCCAGCTGGTGGCCGTCGCGGGCGCGGTGATCACGTGCGTCTGCGCGCCGCCGTCGGACCACCCCACGAAGGAGTACGTGGCGCCCAGCGCCACCTGCGGGCTGGGGGTGCCGATGGTGTTCGTGGAGCCCACGATCACCGGGACGGTGGCCGGGGTGTACCGCTCGGCCCCGTTCACGTCGACCCGGAGCCCGGCCGGCGTGCTGGCCACCATCAGGTTCACCGTCTGCGGATCCAGCCGCACCGTGGTGCTGCCGGTCAGCCCGGCCGAGTCGGTGGCGGTGAGGGTGAGCTCCAGGTGCGACGGGTACTCGTGGTCGGGCGCCAGGAAGCTCCCGCTGGCCACCCCGGTCGAGGTGAGCACCACGTGGGTGTGGCAGCTGCCGGTGAGGTCGCAGTGCCGGTTGATCAGCTGCCAGGACAGCGAGCTGGCCGGCAGCGTGCCGTCCTGCGGGTCGGTGGCGTGCCCAGCGAAGGCGATCCGTTGGCCGACCACCCAGCGCAGGGCCGCGGTGGGATTGTCGATCACCGGCACGGGTCCGCCGACCGAGACCAGGATCTGGGTGCTGGCCGTGGCCGTCCGGCCGCCGCTGTCGGTCACCTGTAGCCGGGCCGTCCAGCTGCCGGCCGTCGGGTAGGTGTGCGTGGCCGTCGGGCCGGTGGCGTCCACCGAGCCGTTGTTGTCGAAGTCCCACTGGTAGCTGAGCAGGTCGCCGGCGTCCGGGTCGGAGGACCCGGAGCCGTCGAAGGAAACGGTCAGCGGCGCGTTGCCCGAGGTGGGGGTGGCGGTGACGGCGGCCACCGGCGGAGAGTTGCCGGCCGTGTAGTGGAACCGCCGGATCGTCCCGCCGGCAAGGTCGGCGTAGTACAGGTCGTTCTCGGGCCCGATCTCCAGGTCGACCGGGGTGGCCGCGTTGGGCGCGAAGGAGACGATGTCGGCCGGGTTGGGCAGCCCGTTGCTGCCGGCGCGCATGGCCCAGATGCAGCCCCGGGAGTAGTCGGCGAAGAACAGCGCGTTCGGGTACCCGGCCGGGTATCCGCCGCCGGTGCCCGGATAGAAGGCCACGCCGCTCGGCGAGGAGCCGCCGGTGCGGCAGGTCTCCCCCGGCACCACCTGCTGGCTGTGCTGGTACGTGTAGTACGGCGCCACCACGGCCGGGGCGCCGGCCCCGTACAGGGTCTCGCACAGGTTGAGGTTGGCGGCGTCGTACCCGCTCTGCCGGCTGTTCCCCTCGTAGCAGGGCCAGCCGTAGTTCCGTACCGGCGCGGTCATCGGGTCGACGAGCCGGTCGATCTCCTCCCAGGTGCGCCAGCCCACGTCCCCGGCCCACACCTCCCGGGTGCCGGGCCGGAACGTCCAGCGGAACGGGTTGCGCAGCCCGTACGCGAGGATCCGCCGGGCGTTCGGGTCGGGGTTGGCGGCCATCGGGTTGTCCGGCCGGGCCGCCCCCGTTGCCGGGTCGACCCGGATCAGCGTCCCGGACAGCCCGGTGGGATCGCCCGGAGTACGCAGATCCTGCGCCCGTAGCGCCCCGCCCTCGGCGGTGGGCGGGGTCATGGCGCCGCCGGTCGGCGCGGGCGGGTCACCGCACGGGTTGCTCGGGCTGCCGGCCTGGCCGTAGTCCACGAAGGTGGCCGAGGCGCCCTCGCCGCCGCTGATCCAGAGCGCGCCGTCCGGCCCGAAGTGCAGGTCGCCGATCGAGTGGCTCTCGATCTGCTGGCACCAGTCGTGCAGCAGCACCTGCTCGGCGCCGGTCATCACGTCCCCGGCGGCGCGCAGCCGGGACACCCTGCTGCTGGTGATGCAGTTCCCGATGCTCGGGCACGCGTCGTTGTACGTCGGCGCCGTACCGCCGATCCGCCCGTCGTAGGTGTAGCTGACGTAGACGTACGGGTCGGCCGGGAAGCCGGGCGGCAGGGCCAGGCCGATCATGCCCATGTCCTCGTAGTTGTAGACCTCGGCGGACAGGTCCGCGAAGACCGTCGGGCTCGGGTCGGTGAGGCTGTCGAAGACCTTGATGACGCCGTTCTTCTGCGCCACGAACACCCGGCCGTCCGGGGCGAAGACCAGCTTGGTGGGCAGGGTGAGCCCGCTGAACACGATCTGCTCGGTGAAGCCGGGCGGCACCGTGGTGGCGGTCGAGGCGGCCCGGGTCAGCGGTGCCACGGCGGACCCGCCGGGCGGCGCCGCGGCGCGGTCGGCGGCGGGCGCGAGCAGCGTCGCGGCCAGCAGGACGCAACCGAGTGCCTGGGCGATCCTGCGCCGTGGAGCGGTCATCACGTTCCTCCATCCGCCGCCCGCCGGTGCCGCCGGCGGAGCCTGTGAACCAGCATCGGTGCAGGTCAGCGGGGTGGGCTGTCGGGACGCCGACGGCGGGCGCGGGCCGTCGGGACACATCTTCGACCCCGATCGGCGGCCCGCCCGGCACGAACGCGGGCGGCCGCGGCGCCATTCGCCGCCGGCCGAGGCGTACGAGGCCGGAAGGCGCTGCCGGAAAAGCCCGGAGCGACCGGCGATCGCACCGAACTAACCGGCGCTTACGGCCGGGGTGGTGAAAATTGCGGCTGTCCTTTCGAGTTTGATTCGCAATTTCAATCGCGAATGCGCATCGCCTTTTCGCAACTTTCACAATCGGCCACAGCCAACTCCTGCGTTGGATGTATTACCTGGTCATGTCGTCTATCACGATGTAAGGAAAATGACATTAACAATGTGCAATGGTCCTTGCCCGAGCCCCCACGGATGGCGCAGTCTCTTTCCTCGGGCGTTGCCGAGAACGGATTCCGAATCCGGATCGCCTGCCGTCCTGGGAGCGGACGAAATGTGAGGCGGTTAATGGCTGAGCTGCTTAGGCACATCGTCATCGTGGTCGTGAACCTGCCCGCGGAACGGGACCGCCGGGTCATCCGGGAATGCCAGGCGCTGGAGGCGGCCGGCTACCGGGCCACCGTGATCTGCCCCCGAGGACCCGACCGGCCAACCCGGCTGCCCGGCACGGCCGCGACCCGGATCCGCTCGTTCCCGCAACCGTTCGCCGGCGGCGGCCTGCTGTCGTTCGCGGCCGAATTCGGCTGGGCGCTGCTCGCGGTCATCGCGCGGCTGGTGACGCTGCTGCTCACCGACCGGGTGGACGCGGTGCAGAGCTGCAACCCGCCGGACGTGTTCTGGGTGCTGGCGCTGCTCATGCGGGCGCTCGACCGGCCCTTCGTCTTCGACCACCACGACCTCAGCCCCGAGCTGTACGCGTGCAAGACCGACCGGCCGAATCCGGCGGTGCTGCGCGTGCTGCTGACCATGGAACGGCTGTCGTGGCGCTGCGCCACCGCGGTGATCGCCACCAACGAGTCGTACCGTGATCTGGCCATCCGGCGCGGCGGCTGCGACCCGGACCGGGTGGTGGTGGTCCGCAACGGACCGTCGCTGGCCGAGGTGGCTGCCGGCGACGACCGGCCGCCGGCGACGCCGGATCCGCGGCACCTGATCGTGTATCTCGGGGTCATCAACCCGCAGGACCACGTGGCGGCGGCGGTGCTCGCGGCCGAGCGGCTGGCGCGGCGGCGCGGCGCGGCGGACTGGCGGATGGTGATCGCCGGCGACGGGGAGAGCCTGCCCGACCTGCACCGGCTCGCCACCGAGCGCGGCCTCGACCAGGTCGTCCGGTTCACCGGGTGGCTGGACTCCGACGCCGTGGACGGGCTGCTGCGGCTCGCCTCCATCGGCATCCAGCCCGACCCGCCGACCCGGATGGCCGACCTGTCCACCATGGCCAAGACCGTCGAATACCTGGCCCGCGGCCTGCCCGTGGTGGCCGTCGACCTGCTCGAGACCCGGCGTACGGCCGCGGGGGCCGCGGTCTACGTCCCCACCGGTTCTCCCGATGAGCTGGCGGCGGCGCTGGACCGGTTGCTCGACGATCATGAGGCCCGGGCGGCCATGCGGGACGTGGCCCGCCGCCGCTTCCGGCACCAGCTGGCCTGGGATCACCAGTCGGTGGCCTATCTGGACCTGTGGCGGCGACTGCTCGGCGGCGCGCCCGGCCCGACCGCCCCGGTCCCGCCGCCCGCGAACGGCCGCCGGGCACCGGCACCGCATCCGGCCGGCCAGCGGGACGGGCACGCCGGCGACCGCGCGGGTACGCCGACGCCGCCCACCCGGGCCTGATCGCCGAGCCCACCGTGACCACCGAACTCACCATGACCGACGGGTCAACCAGGACCGGCCGGTCGACCGAGACCGCCGGGTCAACCGTGACCGGCGGGTCGACCGTGACGGCCGGGTCGACCGTGACCGCCGGGTCGACCGTGACCGCCGTCGCCGAACCGCGCCGTTTCGCCCATCGAAGGGACTCCGGATGGACCTGCTCGACCTGCTGAAGCTCCTGCTCCGGCGGTGGTACGTGACGGTGCCGGTGGTGCTCGCCACCCTGGCCGGCGCCATGCTGGTCGGCCAGCGGATCGATCCGGAGTACAAGACCACGGCCGCGATCGTGCTCGTGCCCCCGACGACCCCCCGGCCGGAGCCGGAGCGCGGGGCCAAGCCGCAGCCGGGCAACCCGTGGCTGGCCGTCGGCGAGGAGCAGATGGCCCAGGCCGTGCAGATCTCCGTCTCGGCCCACCCGGCGCAGGACCGGGTGGTGGCGGCCGGTGGGCGGCCGGACTACAAGGTCGGCGTGGTGACCCGCACGTCCATCCTGACCGTCGACGTCACCGCAGCCAGCCGCGAGCGGGCGCTGGCCACGGTGACCGCCGTGACGAGCCTGATCAGTGCCGAGGTGGCGGCCCGGCAGAAGGA
This sequence comes from Plantactinospora siamensis, assembly GCF_042434095.1. Classification (NCBI taxonomy): domain Bacteria; kingdom Bacillati; phylum Actinomycetota; class Actinomycetes; order Micromonosporales; family Micromonosporaceae; genus Plantactinospora; species Plantactinospora siamensis. The sequence continues at coordinate 559,090 of NZ_JBHLUE010000011.1, read as the reverse complement.
GTACCGGCCGCGGCCGGGCGAGCAGATCACCACGAAGGTGCTGGACGCCGGCCTGGACATCACCCAGTCCCGCTCCAACGTGCTGCGGGCCCAGATCGTGGTGCTGGTGCTCGGGCTGCTGGTCGCGGCGATCTGCGCGGCCGTGCTCGATGCCGCGCTGCGGCACCGGTCGGACCGGCGGGCCCGGCGGCAGCGGGCGGCAGCGGGCGGGTACGCCGATCCGCCCAGGATCGACCCGCCCGCCCTCGGCGCCGCGCCCGCGCTCGGCGCCGGATCCACCGTCCGGGCCGCCGCCAGACCCAACGCCGCCGCCCAACTCAGCGCCGCCCAACCCGACCCCGCCGCCGAACCCAGCGCCGCCGCCCAACCCAGCGCCGCTGCCCAACCCAGCGCCGCTGCCCAACCCGGCGCCGCCGATCAGCGGGGCGCCGTGCCGACCGCGATGGCATCCGCCGGCATCGCCGCGGCGGCGGTTCCCGAGGCGCCGCTCGCCCACCTGGCGCCGTCGGATCGGGCGACCCCCGCCCACCTGGCGCCGCCCGACCGCGAACCGATCGCGCGCTCGATGCCGGTCGAGCCCGAACGGCCGGCGCCGGGCCGGGCGCCCGTGCTCCCACCGCCCGTGTACTCCGCGCCACCGGCCTCGGTGTACTCCGCGCCACCGGCCTCGACGTACCCCGCGCCACCGGCCTCGACGTACCCCGCGCCACCGGCCGCGTATCCGGCGCCGGCCCACTCCGCGTATCCGGCGCCACCCGCGCCGGCGCCGCCGGTTCCGGCGCCACCGGGACCGGCCCCGGTCCCTCCGGGGCCGCCACCCGGACCGGTTCCGGCGCCGCCCCGGCCGCCCGCGCCGACGAGCGACGAGCGGGACCGGCCGTACCTCGGCCACCGCCCGCCGCCGGAGCAGCGGGGCTGGGGCACGCCGCCCACACCGGACGACACGATCGTGCTCACCACGGTCCGGCGAGCGGGTCGGGATGGCCGCTGAGGCTGGAGCCCCCGGCCGGCCCGCCGACACGGCCACGCGGTACGCCGGCACGGCCGGCACGGCCGGCACGGACCCCGGAACGGCCGGGACGGACCCCGGAACGGCCGGGACGGACCCCGGAACGGCCGGGACGGCCGGGACGGACCCCGGGACGGTCGGGACGGACCCCGGGACGGTCGGGCACGCCGGGAGGCATGCGGTGGGTGGGCGGGCGGTCCGCCGGACGGCGACCGTGTACGACGGCCTGGTCCCGACGGTACGCCGCGCCCCGGACGCCACCGGCGGGCTGATCCTGACGCTGCTGCTCTGCTACCTGCTGCCGACCCGGCTGATCTTTCCGCCGCTGGCCGCGATCGGCCGGCCCGGCGTACTGCTGGCCCTGGTCCTGTTCGTCTGGTGGGCGCTGACCCGGTTGCATCCGCGGCTGGCGACCCACGGCCGACAGCCGATGCGGTGGGCGTTGACCGGCTACCTGACCACGGTGGGCGCGTCATACCTTGCCGCGCAGTCCCGCGGCATGCCGGCGCTGGAGTCCAACGGCGCCGACCGGAGCATCCTGCTGGCGCTGGCCGGCGCGGGCGTGCTGCTCTGCGCGGCCGACGGGGTGCTGACCCGGGCAGGCATCGACCGGGTGCTGCGCTGGCTCTGCTGGGGCTGCGCGTTCATGGCGGTGGTCGCGCTCGGCCAGTTCGTCCTGCACCGCGACTTCACCGAGTCGATCCGGCTGCCTCCGCTGCTGGTGTTCCAGCGGGATCTGGTCGGCCTCGTCGATCGCGGCGGCGCCGGGCTGTTCCGGGTGGCCGGAACGGCCGGGCACTACATCGAGTTCAGCGTGCTCATGGTGATCGGTCTGGTGATCTCCATCCACCTGGCCCGGTTCGCGCCGGCGCGCCGGGACCGGCAGGTCTTCACCGTCCTGGCCCTGCTGCAGGCCGCGGTCATCCCGATCTCGCTGTCCCGGACCGGCGTGCTGGCGCTGGCCGCCGCGGTGCTGCTGCTCGGGTGCACCTGGCCGCTGCGGACCACGGCCAACGTCCTGGCGGCCGGCGTGTTCGTGGCGGCGGGGGTCCAGGTGGCCCGGCCCGGCCTGCTGGCCACGCTGCGGGCCCTGCTGTTCGCCGGCGAGAAGGACCCCAGCATCCAGGGACGTACGGAGGACTACGCGTACGTGCTGCCGTTCATCCGGGAGCGGCCCTGGTTCGGCCGGGGCACCGGCACCTGGCTGCCGGAGCTCTACCAGCTGCTCGACAACCAGTGGCTGCAGAACCTGGTGACCACCGGAGTCGTCGGGGTGGCCGGGCTGGTCCTGCTGTTCGGCAGCGGCGTCGTGCTGGCCGGCCGGGTCCGCCGGTTCACCCGGTCGGCCCGGGACCGCGACCTCGCGGCCGTGCTCACGGTGGTCATCGGCGTCGCGGCCGCCAGCGCGTTCACGTTCGACGCCTTCTACTACACGACCTACTTCCTCACCCTCCACCTGCTGCTGGGGCTGGCCGGCGCGCTGTGGCGGGTGACCCGCGCGGAACGCATGAACCGGGCGGTGGACGGGTGAGCACCGGGGGCGACCGTCCGGCAAGCCAACGAAAGGTGGAACGTATGGGTGGCATCGACATCCTGCTCGTGACCTACAACCGGCCGGAGTACGTCCGGCTCTCCCTGCCCCGGTTGCTCGACACGGCCACGGCGGACACCCGGGTCTGGGTCTGGCACAACGGCACCGACGCCGAGACGCTGGCGGCGGTGCAGGCGTACCGGGACCGGCTGCACCGGTTTCACCACGACCCGGCCAACCCGGGGCTGCGCGAGCCGACCAACTGGCTGTGGCGGGAGGCGGGCGGCGACTACCTGAGCAAGGTGGACGACGACTGCCTGGAACAGCCGGGCTGGCTGGAGACGCTGCGCCGGGCGCACGAGCAGGTGCCGCAGTTCGGCGTGATCGGCGCCTGGCGGTTCCCGGAGGAGGACCTGGATCCCGAGCTCGCGGCCCGCAAGCTGGCCGACTACCCGCACGGGCACCGGCTGCTGCGCAACCACTGGGTGCAGGGCAGCGGGTACCTGCTCAAGCGGGCCGTGCTCGAGCAGGTCGGTCCACTCCGTCCCGAGGAGTCGTTCACCCGCTGGTGCCTGCGAACCGCCCGGGCCGGCTGGATCAACGGCTGGTACCACCCGTTCATCCGGGAGGACCACATGGACGACCCGCGCAGCCCCAACACGATTTACCACACCGACGCGGACCTGCGGGCCCGGCCGCCGCTGTCGGCTCGGGCGGTGGGCGCCAGCACGATCGCCGACTGGACCGAACAGATGACGCACTCGGCCCGGATCGTCCAGGCCGCCTCGCTCGATCTGGACGACTACTACGGCTGGAAGCTCCGGCGGTACAACCTGGGCCGGCGGCTGCGCCGGGCGCTGACCGGGCGGGCACCCTGGTGAGCAGCGTGGTGATCGCCGCCCACGACGAGGCGACCCGGATCGGGCACACCCTGCGTACCCTGCTGGCCGACGCCCGGGCCGACGAGTTCGAGGTGGTCGTGGTGGCCAACGGCTGCACCGACGGGACCGCCTCGGTGGCCCGGTTGTTCCCCGGGGTGACCGTGCTCGAGCTGGAGACCGCCAGCAAGCCGGCCGCGCTGAACGCCGGCGACGCCGTGGCCACCCGGTTTCCCCGGCTGTACCTGGACGCGGACGTGGCGCTCGGCACCGCGGACGCCCGGTCGCTGCTGGCCCGGGTCGGCGCGGCGGGCGGCGGCCGACCGCCGTTCCTGGCCGCGGCGCCCCGTCGGGTCCTCGACACCACCCGCCGTCCCCTGCTGGTACGCGCCTACTACGCCATCAACCGCCGGCTGCCGGCCTTCCGGGGCACGCTGTTCGGCCGCGGCGCGATCGCCGTGTCGGCGCAGGGCCGGCGCCGCTTCGACGTCTTCCCGCCGGTGGTGGCCGACGATCTCTACTTGGACTCGCTCTTCCTGCCAGGAGAGAAGCAGGAGGTGCTCACCAGCCGGGCGGTGGTGGCCACCCCGCGCCGGACCCGGGATCTGCTCCGCCGGCTCGGCCGGGTCCGGGCCGGCAACGCCATGCTGCGCAGCACCGGCCGGGACGTGCGGCCGATGCGCGCCGGGTCCTGGCTGACCGACGTGGTGCTCCGCCGCCCCTGGCTGCTCCCCGCCGGCGCCTGCTACGCCGTTCTCACGGTGCTGGCCGAGCTGGCCGCCCGCCGCCCCGCCGCCCGCACCGGCTGGGGCCGCGACCACTCCAGCCGCTGGGCCGACAGTTAGAGAAGGAAGGGCCCCTTCTTATCGTTTTTTGTATAGGAAGGGGCCCCTATTAACGGCGCCAGGCCGCGTGGGCGGGCGGGCGCGGGCGGGCTGGTGGCGCGCGTCAGCGGCTGGTGAGGATGACGAGTTGCTGGGTGGCCCGGGTCATCGCCACGTACCGGTCGACGGCGCCGGAGATGCCGGCGCCGAACGCCTCGGGGTCGACGAGCACCACGAGGTCGAATTCGAGACCCTTGGCCAGCTCCGGGGTCAGCCACCGAACCCGGGATGCCGACCCGGACCCGTCCCGGGCCGCCGCCCCGGAGTCCGACCCAGCGAAGGACGCCGCCCCGGCGCCGGACCGGGCGAAGGACGCCGCCCCGGCGCCGGACCGGGCGAAGGACGCCGCCCCGGCGCCGGACCGGGCGAAGGACGTCGGCCCGGCGCCGGACGGGGCGAACGACCCCGGCCCGGCGCTCGCCGCGGCGATGACGCAGGCGGTCCCCTCGGCGTGCGCGGCGAGCCAGCCGGCGACGATCCCGTCCATCTCGGCCACCCGACCGCGGACGACGGGACGGCCGCCGCCGCGGATGGAGGTGGGCACGTTGGCGTCCGGGAGCACGGCCCGGATGACCGGCTCGGCCTCGGCCATGACCTCCGTCGGCGTCCGGTAGTTGATGCTCAGCGAGGCCAGTTCGATCCGGTCGAGCCCGATCCGGCCGAGCCGTTCCCGCCACGACTCGGTGAAGCCGTGCCGGGCCTGCGCGCGGTCCCCCACGATCGTGAAGCTCCGGGACGGGCAGCGCAGCAGCAGCATCTGCCACTGCGCGTCGGTCAGCTCCTGGGCCTCGTCCACCACGATGTGCGCGAACGGCCCGGCAAGCCGGTCCGGCTCGGCGTCGGGCAGCCCGGCCTCGTCGATCAGCGCGTCCTGGAGGTCCAGCTGGCGCAGGCTGGCCAGCACGCCCTCCCCGTCGTCGTAGGTGTGCGCCTCGATCAGCTCGTCGACGACGGCGGCCCGCCGGTCCCGCTCGAGGGCGACCCCGGTCGCGCGCCGGCGCTCCCGCCCGGACACCTCCGGGTCGCCGAGCCGGAGCCGGGCCGCGTCCAGCAACGGCAGGTCGGCCACGGTCCAGGCCCGCGCATCCGGGCGCTGCAACCGGCGTACGTCGTCAGCGGCCAGCCAGGGCGCGCACCGGCGCAGGTAGGCGGGCACCGACCAGAGGTCCGCGACGATGTCGGCCGGGTCGAGCATCGGCCAGGCCCGGTGCAGCGCCGTACGCAGCTCGCCGTTGCGCCGCAGGGCCTCCCGGACCTCCTCGGTCGGCTCGTCGCCGTCATACCGGTCGAGCAGGATCGAGACCAGCTCGTCCAGGATCTCGTCGCGCGCCTCGTTGTGCGGGATCCCGGTCACCGCGCCGAACGCCTCGGCCCAGTCGTCGGCCCCCAGCCGCAGGTCCGACCCGCCGACGTCGACCGTCATTCCGGTGGCCGGCGGGTCCTCGTAGAACCGCACGGCCGCCTCGACCGCCCCGACCAGCTCGGCGGACGACTTCAGCCGGGCCACCTCCGGATCCGTCTCCTCGGCCGCGGCGGGCCCCTCCGGGACGAGGTCCCGCAGGGTGCAGATCTGCACGTCCTCCTCGCCGAGGCTGGGCAGGACGTCGGCCACGTACGCCAGGTACGGCTGGTGCGGGCCGACGAACAGCACGCCGCCCCGGCGGTGGCCCAGCCGGGGATCGGAATAGAGCAGGTACGCGGTGCGGTGCAGCGCCACGACGGTCTTACCGGTGCCCGGTCCACCGTCCACGACCAGCGCGCCCCGGGAGCCGGCCCGGATGATGGCGTCCTGATCGGCCTGGATGGTGCCAAGCACGTCCCGCATCCGGGCCGACCGGCTGCCGCCGAGGCTGGCGATGAAGGCGGACTGGTCGTCGAGCGCCGCGTGCCCGGCCAGCCCGTCGGGGGTGAACACCTCGTCCCAGTAGTCACCGATCCGGCCGCGGGTCCACCGGTACCGGCGGCGGCTCATCAACCCCATGGGGTTGGCGTGGGTGGCCCCGAAGAACGGCTCGGCCGCGGGCGAACGCCAGTCGACCAGCAGCTGCCGGCCGGTGCCGTCGGTGAGGCCGAGCCGCCCCACGTACACCGGCTCGGGATCGTCCGCGGCCACCATGCGGCCCAGGCAGAGGTCGATGCCGAAGCGGCGCATGGCGCGCAGCCGGGCGGCCAGCCGGCGGACGGCCTGGTCCCGCTCCACCGCCTGCCGGCCCTTGCCGGCGGGCGATCGGCGCTCGGCGTCGAGGCGGTCGGACAGGTCGGCCACCGACCGTTCGATGCTCTCGGCGACGGCGGCGAAGTGCCGATCGTCGGCCGCGATCAGCGTCGGGTCGGCCTTGTGGGCGAGGCGGTCGGGAAGATCAAAAGCGCTGGTCGTCAGCGGCTTCACGGCATCGGCTCCGATCCGAGGCCGCCCGTGAGCCCTGCGCGCGCCGGTGGCTTCGCGGCTTCCATTTCCGCACGGTAGCGGCCTCGGCCGGCGATTCTGCGGCATCACCGGGGTCTTGCCGCAAGCCCCCCATTCCGCTATATGTTGAAAGTGGCGGGGAACTGTCAGTCCGGCTCGTCGCCCGCCTCGGGCACCGGACCGGGCACGGGGCGATCCGCGAAGGACGCCACGGTCCGGTCGGCGTAGGCGCTCGCGTCCCCGGTCTCCATCGGCCCGTCCCACTGGCGCGGCAGCGGCACCGGCACGGCCGGGTTGACCCGCCGGACCACCTCGTCGAGCACGTTCTCGGCGTCGCCCACCCACAGGTGCTTGGCCCCGGTCATGGCCACCACCTCGGCCTGCGGCACCGCGGCGAACCGCTCCCGGGCGGCGTCCGGGCGCAGGTAGTCGTCGAACTCCGGGACCAGCGCCGTGAGCGGCTTGCCGGATTCCGCCCAGCCGGCGAGGTCCGTTTCGGTGCTGAAGCGCAGCGGCGGGGAGAGCAGGATGGCGCCCCGCACCGCCGGGTCGCAGCCGTACTTGATCGTCAGGTCGGTGCCGAACGACCAGCCCAGCAGCCACACGTTGGGCAGCTCGGCGAACTCGGCGTACTCGATGGCGGCCGCCACGTCGTACCGCTCCCCCACCGCGTTGTCGAACTCGCCCTCGCTGGTGCCGCGGACGCTGGTGGTGCCGCGGGTGTTGAACCGGAGCACCGCCAGGTCGGCCAGCGCCGGCAGCCGCCAGGCGGCCTTGCGGAAGACGTGGCTGTCCATCATCCCGCCGTGGGTGGGCAGCGGGTGCAGGCAGATGATCGTGGCGGCCGGGTCCCGGTCTGCCGGCAGGGCCAGCTCACCCACCAGGCGCAGCCCATCGGCCGTGTGCAGCTCAATATCATCCCGCCGGGCGGGCAGGATCGAGGAAGCGCGGATAGCGGTCACGGATCAAGGATAAGAAGGGGCCCTTCCTATACCAAAAACGATAAGAAGGGGCCCTTCCTTTCAGGGGGTCAGCCGTAGCGGGGGGCGTTGCGGGAGCGTTGCACAGAAGGGGCGCGGCGGTCGCGGGCCTGCCAGCAGCCGCCGTGCCAGTGCCGCCGGTCACCCGGGTCGCCCCAGCCGTCGGCGGGCCAGGCCACCACGTGCGGCACGCCGGGCCGGATCTCCTGCTCGCAGCCGGGACAGCGGTACGTCTTCACGGCCGCCGCGCCGGAGATGCCGCGGACCAGCCATTCGCCGTCCCGCCAGGCCTGCACGCCGTGATCGCCCTGCCGGGCCCGGTCGCCGTCCAGCGGGGACGGGTCCTCCCGGCGGGGACGGTTGCGACGCGGGCTCACCTTTCCAGCGTACGGCGCACCGCCGGCGGCCCGACGTGGTGATCGGTATGGAGTACTGCGAAGAGTGGCGTGTCAGATCACAGTCAGTCATATCGAGCCCTGCCCGAGATGGAATTACCGTCGGTGACATAGCCGCCGGTCACCGGCGGACCCCCTTCCGGGGAGGGATCATGTCGATCCGCGTCCGCGCCGCCGCGCTGCTGACGGCCCTCGCCACCGCGGCAGCCCTGGGCGTGCCGGTCGCGGCCCGGGCCGGCGCGGTGAACCAGCCGATCGTCGCCGACCTGACCGGCGACGGCCTGGTCGACGAGGCGTTCCTGGGTGCCACCGCCCCCAACTACTGCTCGGTGATCCTGTTTCCGGGGGCCCCGCCCGGGCTCTTCGTGCCGCCCAGCGCGTACGTCTATCTCCGCCCGGTGCGCAACGGCGGTCCGGAGGTGTGCCCCGACGTCGGCACCGCCTTCGACTGGGACGGCGACGGGGCCAACGAGCTGTGGATCGGCTGGAGCCGGGGCCAGCCGGCGACGCTGAGCTACAACCGGCTGATCCTCGACGACGGTCGCCACGGCTTCCGGCCGCTGAGCGCGTTCCTCTCCCCGGTCACCCCGGTGCTGCTGGACACGGCCGTCTTCACCCCGGGCGGCGTCCCGACGCCCTACTCGCTCGGCCGGGGTGGCTTCGCCCCCTACATCTTCCACGGCACCGTGGTCGAACTCGGTCCGCAGCGGTGGTGTTCGACCTACACCCCGGGCCTGCGGCTGCGGGACCTGAACGGCAACGGCGCGGTGGACGCGCTGCTGGCCTACCGGCAGGGGTGCACGGACCACGCCAACGGGGTGGTGGTGATCCTGGACAACGGCCATGTCCAGCAGCTCGAGCGGGGCACGGCCACCTGGACCGCGACCTTCGTCTTCGCCAACGCCGACCGGATCGCCGACGTCCGCACCCGGAACCAGGTGACCGGCAGGGTGCGCTACTTCATCGGCCGGGGTGACGGGACATTCGCACCGGCCCTGGCGGCCGGGCCGAACACGGTCACGGCCGAGCCGAACAGGGTCATGGCCGGGCATGGCGCGGCCGTCACCATCCGGACCAACGGCTGACCGGGGAGGTCGCCATGCCCAGACGCTCCGGCACCGCGTTGGCCGTCGTCCTGCTGATGATGCTGGCGGCCGGGCCGGCCTCCGCCGCCGCGCCCCGCCCCAGCGCGCCCGGCCTGGCCGGCCTGCCGACCCTGGCCCCCGGCCAACCGCTGGTGCTGTCGCCGGCCCAGGCCGACGCCGCGCTGGCCGAGGCCCGCGCGCGGGCGGCCGAGGCGCGGGCCGCCGAGGCGCGGGCCGCCGAGGCGCGGGCCGGCCAGAGCCGGGCCGTCGGGGCGGCCGCCGCCCCGGTGCCGCCACCACCGCCCGGGCCGCGCCCGCCCGGCGCGCACGGCCAGGGCGATCCGATCATCGGCCACTACAACGCCGACCCATACCCCGACGAGGCGTTCCTCGGCACGGTGGGCAGCACGCTCTGCTCGGTGATCGTCCGGTACGGCACCCCCGGCGGCGGGTTCGGCTTCCCGATCGCGTACGTCTACCTGGCGCCCGGGCTGGAACCCGGCGGCGTGGTCAACTGCCCGGACCTCGGGACGGCGGTCGACCTGAACGACGACGGGTTCGACGAGCTGGCCGTGTCCTGGTTCGCCGGCCCGCCCCGGACGGTGCCCTACAACCTGCTGGTGCTGCGGCACGACACCTTCCAGCCCGACTTCGGGCTCGTGGCGAACACGATCTTCCAGCCGAGCTGGATGGGAACCGCCCGGTTCAGTCCCCGCGGGCGGGACGTGTACCAGGTGAACGACCAGCTGCTGGGCTATGTCACCTACGTCAGCGACGGGACCGGGCAGCTCGAGCCGGGGCCGGAGCGGTGGTGCTCGGTACCGGATCGGGTCCAACTGCGGGACTTCAACCTCAACGGGCAGCAGGACGCGCTCGTCACGTACATCCTGCAGTGCGACGACAGGTCCAGCGGCGTGGTGGTGGTGCTGGACGACGGCACGTTCCAGCGGCTGCACGTGGACCCCACCGGCGTGGGCACCTGGACCGCCACCATCGTCGATGCCAACGGCGACCGCTACCCGGACGTGCGGACCGTGCGCACCCAGAGCGGCCAGGTCGACATCTTCATCAACATGGGCAACGGCCGGTTCGTGCTGGCGCCCCGGGCCGTCAACGAGTCCTTCACCGTCCCGGGCAACCGGTCGAGCCTGCTCGACGTGCTGGCCAACGACTACGCCACCCCGGCCACCACGGTGAGCATCGTCCGGCCGCCGCGGTACGGCACGGCCCGGGTCACCGCCGGCCGCGCCGTCGCCTACACCCCGGGACCGGGACACCCCAGCAGCGACTCGTTCGGCTACCGGCTGACCCTGAACGGGCGCACCAGCGACGCCACGGTCAGCCTCCGGATCACCGGGTGACCGGTGCCGCCCGTCCCCCGGCCGACCGGCACGGCCGGGGGACGGCGCGCCCGGTCACCCGGGCCCCGCCCGGTCACGGGCATCCCACAACACATGGAGGGAGCGCCATGTGGAGAACGATCAGGGGTGCCGGTCGGCACCGGCACCCCCGTACGACAATCAACCTGGCCATCGCCATCGCCGTCGGGCTGGCCCTCGGCGGGCTCGGCGTCGCCGCCGAACCGGCGCGGGCCGGCGGGCCCGGCTCCCCGATCGTCGGTGACCTCAACGGCGACGGGACAGCGGACACCGCCACCCTCAGCGAGGTGATCGGCGACTCCTTCGACTGCCAGATCAAGGTCTCCGCCAGCGGCCAGCCCACCCGGACGTACGTCTATCTGGTGCTGCCGCACGACGAACCGGGACCGGCGTGCCCGGACATGGGCACCGCCGCGGACGTCCTCGGCGACGGCGTCGATGAGGTGGTCCTCACCTGGTTCAACGGGCCGCCGCCCTCGGTGCCGGCCAACCGCAACCTGCTCACCCTGCGGCTGTTCAAGCCGATCGCCGCGTCCGCGGCCATCTGGCAGCCGAGCTTCATCGGGCGGGCCTACTTCAACGACGACCGGCTGCAGGACATCTACGAGTGGACCGACCAGGGGGCCGGCTACCAGACCTTTCTCAGCACCGGGGTGGGCACGCTCTATCCGGGGCCGGAGCGGTACTGCGCCACCCCGATCCAGCTCACCGTGCGGGACCTGAACCACAACGGGATGGCCGACGCGCTGATCAGCTACATCGCCAACTGCACCGACTTCTCCAGCGGGGTGGTGGTGGCCTGGGACAACGGCGCCGTGCAGCAGTTGCAGACCGACCCGGTCGGCGAGCAGACCTGGTCCACCGCGGTGGTGTACGTGGGCGGCGACAACCTGCCGGACATCCGCACCACCAACCGGCAGACCGGCGCCGTGCAGTACTTCATCAACAATGGCGCCAGCCAGTTCATCCCGGCGCCGTCGGCCAGGCCGGATCAGGCGACCGTCACCGGCACCCGGCCGACCCTCATCCCGGTGCTGGCCAACGACTACGTCGGGCCGGACTACCGGGTCACCATCACCACCCAACCGGCGTCCGGCACCGCCCGGGTGACCCCGACCGGCACGGTGCTCTACACGCCCCGGGCCAACCACGGCCGCACCGACCGGTTCGGCTACCGCGTCACCGAACAGGGCCGGGCCAGCAGCACCACCGTCACCATCACCCTCACCGGCTGAGCCACCGCCGGCCGCACCCACCGCCGGCCGCACTCACCGCCGGCCACGCCAGGGAGGAGCCATGGGGGACACCGCGCCGCCGCCACGCCGATGCTCGGGATCGTCGTCCTCGGCCTGGTGGCGGCCGGTGCCCCGGCGGTCGTCGGCGGGCCGTCCCTGTCGGATCGGCGGCACGAGACGGACGGCGCGGCGGCCGGGCGGTTAGCGTCCTTTGATCGGTAAGCGATAAATGTCGCTGGCGGCAGTCGGCCGACCATCCGCGCGGTCAGGGCGAGGCCGCGCCGGGGCGGGCGTACCAGGAAGGGAGCATTCATGGGCGGAGGACGCACGGTGGGCGCGGCGGCCCGGGCGGCGCTCGTGGTCGCCGCGGCCGGCGCGACGGTGCTGGGCGCGGTCGCCGCGCCGGCCTGGGCGGGCGGTCAGGGCGCACCGATCAGCGGCGACTTCAACGGTGACGGCCGCACCGACACGGCCACGCTGGGCAGCGCCCGGGTCCACTCGATCGACTGCCGGATCACCGTCTCGGCCAGCGGCCAGGCGAAGCGGACGTACACCTATCTCACCCTGCCGGATGGCGCATACTGCCCGGACATGGGCACGGCCGCGCAGATCGACGGGACCGGTCCGCAGGAGATCGTGCTCACCTGGTTTGCCGGCCCGCCCTCCGGGGTCGACTACGAACTGGTGACGCTGCGGCTGTACAAGAAGATCGGCACCGCGCAGGCGATCTGGCAGCCGAGCTTCATCGGCGCGGCCGACTTCAACGGGGACCGGCGTCAGGACGTGTACGAGTGGACGGACCAGGGCGAGGGCTTCCGGACGTACCTGAGCACCGGCAGCGGGACCTTCTCCCCCGGACCGGAGTTCTTCGCCGGGCAGCCCCGGCAGTTCTATGTGCGCGACCTCAACCACAACGGCGCGGCCGACACGGTGCTGAGCTACTTCGACGTCTCGGCCGGCGCCACCGGGGTCGCGGTGCTGCTCGACAACGGCGCCGTGCAGCAGCTACAGCGGGACCCCGAGGCCGGTCGGGAGTGGACGGTCCGGGTGGCGTACGCGAACGGCGACCGCTACCCCGACGTGGTCACCACCGAGCGGGGCACCGGCCGGCAGGCCTGGTTCGCCAACACCGGCACCGGCCATTTCATCCCGATGCCCGCCCCGCGCTGAGCCGCGCCGGACCCGATCAACGGGCGGTGTGGTCCCGGAAGCCGCGGCCGGCCTTGCGGCCCAGGTAGCCGGCCGTGACCAGGTGCTCCAGCAGCGGCGCGGGCGCGAAGCCCGGCTCGCGCAGCTCGCGGTAGAGCTCCCGCTGGATCGCCAGCGCGACGTCCAGGCCGACCACGTCGAGCAGCTCGAACGGGCCCATCGGGTAGCCGCAGCCCAGCTTCATGGCATGGTCGATGTCGTCGGTGGTCGAGTAGGACGCCTCCAGCATCTTCACCGCGTCGTTCAGGTACGGGAAGAGCAGCGCGTTGACGACGAAGCCGGCGCGGTCGGCGCAGACCACCGCGGTCTTGTCGAGCGCCGCGCAGACCGCCCGGGCGGTGGCCACGGTCTCGTCCGAGGTGCGGATGGTGCGCACCACCTCCACCAGCGACATGGCGGGCGCCGGGTTGAAGAAGTGCAGCCCGAGCACGTCGGCCGGCCGCCGGGTGGCCATCGCGATGTCGATCACCGGCAGCGACGAGGTGGCGGTGGCCAGCACCACGCCCGGCTTGCAGATCTCGTCCAGGCTGGCGAACAGCGCCTGCTTGACGCCCAGCTCCTCGGCCACCGCCTCCACCACGAGGTCGGCGTCGGTCAGCTCCTCCAGCGCCGTCGACCAGGTGACCCGGCCGAGCGCGGCGTCCCGGTCGGCCTCGGTCAGCCGGTCGCGCGCCACGCCCTTGTCGAGCGAGGTCCGCACCGCCGCGGCGACCGCCGCCGACCGCTCCGGGCCGCGGGTCACCGAGACCACCTCGTACCCGGCCCGCGCGAAGACCTCGACGATCCCGGTGGCCATCGTCCCGGCCCCCAGGACGCCAACCTTGGCGATGGCGCGCGCGCCGTCGAGCGCCGCCGCCTCCGCCGGGGGCGGCGTCTGGTCATCCGGTACGACCTTCGGCGAGCCCGCCCGCTCGTACGTGTAGAAGCCGCGCCCGGACTTGCGGCCCAGCAGGCCCGCGGTGACCATCTGCCTGATCAGCGGCGCCGGCGCGTGCCGGCGGTCCCGGCCGCCGCGCCGGTACATGGTGTCCAGGATCTCGTACGTGGTGTCCAGCCCGATCAGGTCCATCAGCGCGAGCGGGCCCATCGGCAGGCAGCAGCCCAGCTTCATGGCCGCGTCGAGGTCCTCCCGGCTGGCGTACCGGGCCTCGAACATCCCGGCCGCGTGGTTGAGGTAGCCGAACAGCAGGGCGTTGGCGATGAAGCCGGCACGGTCGCCGATCGTCACGCCGACCTTGCCCAGCCGCGCGCACAGCGCCTCGACGTCGGCCACCACCTCGGGGGCCGTCACCACGGTCCGGACGATCTCGACCAGCTTCATCACCGGCGCCGGGTTGAAGAAGTGGATGCCGATCACCTGGTTGGGCCGGGCGGTGGCCACGGAGATCTCGGTGACGGACAGCGACGAGGTGTTGGTGGCCAGGACGGCGTCCGGCTTGCACACCCGGTCGAGCTCGCCGAAGATCCGCCGCTTGAGGTCGAGACGCTCCGGTACGGCCTCGATGACCAGGTCGACCGCGTCCAGCGCGGCGAGCCCCACCGCGAACCGGACCCGGGACAGCAGCGCGTCCCGGTCGGCGGCCGCCAGCTTGCCGCGGGCCACCGCCCGGTCGGTGGAGCCGGTGAGGTTGGCACGGCCCCGTTCGAGGGCGTCCTCGGAGATCTCCACGGCCACCACGTCGACGCCGTTGCGCGCGAACACCTCGACGATGCCGGCGCCCATCGTGCCCAGTCCCACCACACCGATGCTGGCGAGCTCGCGAGCCACGGCCGGCCTCCCCACGTCGAGTCCAGGCGACCGGGTGAACGGTCGCTAAGGTTATGCGCGCGAGTCTGCCATGTGACGCTGCGCTGTCGAGCCACCCCCGCCTCGTCGATCTTGCAGTTTCGGCCCCGGCATAACGGGCTTATGCCGCGAAAGAGGGGCCCAAAGTGCAAGATCGACGGGGTGAGGGTGGGGTTTGTCACCCGGGCTGAGTTACGGCGGTCAGCAGGTCCAGGAGCTCGGCTGCGAGGTCGGCCGGGCGCTCGATGTTCGGGCTGTGTCCGCAGCCGGCGTACACCACCTCCCGGTAGCTGCCGCCGGCCGCCGCGTACCGCTCCAGCACCGCCCGGGTCTGGCCCACCATGGGCTGTGCCGGGTGGGTGGCCGCGCCCGGCCAGCCGGGGACCACGCCGAGCGAGCCCAGGTGGGCCAGGTCCATGAGGGCGGTGTCCGAGACGATCACGTCTGCGTCCCCGCGTACCCACACGATGGGCGGCGCGCCGCGGCCGGTCGTACCGGGCGCCGCACCCCGGCCGTCCCCGCCGGCGGCCGCGCCCCGGCCCGCCGCGCCGGCCACCGCGACCAGGTCGTCGGCGATCCGGAAGTACGCCGGGGACAGGGCGTTCAGCACCCCACGGTCCCCCGGCGCCATCCCCGGCCAGTTGGGGCTGGGCACCGACGTGCCGGGATAGTTGTCGTCGCCCACGGCGGTGGACAGCACGCTGTCCAGCAGCAGTTCCTCGTCCGGGACCAGCGACGCCGGGTCGGCCACGTAGGTCGCCCGCAGCACCCCGCGCGGGCTGGTGGGATCGTCGCCCCGGTCGCCGGTCGCCAGCCGGGCCACGAAGTCGGCGCTGGCCGTGCCGCCGCCGGTGCCGGCGAAGTCGGCCGCGGTGGGCGTCCCGGCCAGGTCGCGGGTGCCGCCGTAGCCGTACGGCGAGACCGGGGCCGCGAGCAGCAGCGCGGCCACCCGATCCGGGTGCGCCAGCAGCAGTCGCATGGCCACCCCGCCGCCGAGCGAGTGGCCGACCACGACGGGCCGGGCGGCTGCCGGCGCGGTCGGGCCGAACACGGCGGGCTCGTCGAGCAGCGCCGCCACGTCGGCCGCCAGGTCGGCGAGGCCCCGGGTGGCGTCCACCGGGGCGGTCTCGGTGCGGCCGTACCCGCGCAGGTCCGGAGCGGCCACCCGGAGCGTGCCGGGCAGCCGCCGCAGCAGCGGGATCCAGAACTGCGCCGACGAGCAGTTGCCGTGCACGAACAGCACCGGGGTGCCGTCCGGGGGCCCGCCCACCAGCACGCTCTGCTCGATGCCGCCGGCCCGTACGGTGATCCGCTCGATCTCCATCCGCGGCATCCTGCCACCGGCCGGCCGCGCGCACCAGGGCCGCGATCGACACCCCCGGCGGCGTCCGCAGGTGGGCCGCCGGCACGCTTGTCGGCGGCGGTCCCCCGCCGGCTGCCGATGGTGCCGGGAGGTGGGCCGCCGGCACGCTTGTCGGCGGCGGTCCCGGCCGGCGCCGGCCGACGTCGGCGGTGCGCCGGCCGCCGGCGGCGCTACTGGAAGATCTGGTACGCCACGGCGAGGCCGCCGGCCAGCGCCGCGCACCCGCCGATCAGCATCGCGAGGCGCATCCCGCTGGAGCGTACGGCCGTCTCGAGGATCTGGGTGGGCGCGACCAGGGCGCCCGGCGCCCCCCGGACCGGCTCGGCCGGCCGGGCCGGCAGCAGCAGCGGCGCGCCGACCGGATCCGTCGTGGCCATGGCCGGGTCGAAAAACAGCAGCCGCACGTGCCCGAGCTGGAGCCGGTCGCCGTCCCGCAGCGCGGTCGGCTCGGTGATCCGCCGGTCGTTGTGCCAGGTGCCGTTGGTCGAGCCGATGTCGCGCAACACCACCTCGCCGTCGGCCACCACCACCTCGGCGTGCCGCCGGCTGACCTTGGCGTCGACCAGCAGGATGTCCGAGTCCTCCTGGCGTCCCACCGTCCAGGTGCCCGGCTGGAGCCGGAAGCTGACGCCCTGCCAGCCGCCACTCGCGATCGACAGCACCGGCAACAGGCCAGGTTCGTCCTTCATGATCACACCCCATCGTCGACGCCCGCATCGTCGACCCGTGCGCCAGCGTGCCAATGATCGTCGGTCATCTCTACCGGCCCGTAGGACGGACTTTTTCCGCCCAATGGGCGGTTTGGGCATAGCCACTCCGGCAATGACCGACGTGAACGTGATTCATCACGGCCACCACCTGCCGGCGAACTCCTCCGGAACCCCCGGGATGCCGGCACCGGATGAATCTTCTTCATCACCGCCCGATCGACACTTACCCGTGGGTAACTCGCGGGACTAGACTCCCGCCATGACGGCTGTGCGGGTTCCGGGCGTACCGGTGATCGACAACGGCGAACTCCTCTCCACCAATCCGGCCACCGGCGCGGAGGCCGGTCGGTTCCCGGTGGCCGGGCCGGCCGACGTGGCCGCGGCGGTGGAGCGGGGCCGGCAGGCCGCGCAGTGGTGGTCGTCCCTCGGCTTCGCCGGTCGCCAGGCCCGGCTGCTGCGCTGGCGTGCCGCGCTCGCCAACCGGCTCACCGAGCTGGCCGAGCTGTGCCGCCTCGAGGGCGGCAAGCCGGTGGCGGACGCGGTCATCGAGATCGCCTCGGCGATCGACCACATCGACTGGGCCGCCCACAACGCCCGCCGGGTGCTCGGGCACCGCAAGGTCCGGTCCCGGCTGCTGGTGGCGGAGTTCTCCGGGCACCTGGAATACCAGCCGTACGGCGTGGTGGGCGTGATCGGCCCGTGGAACTATCCGGTGCTGACCCCGCTGGGCTCCATCGCGTACGCGCTGTCCGCCGGCAACGCCGTGGTGTTCAAGCCCAGCGAGTACACCCCGGCCGTCAGCCAGTGGCTGGTGGACAGCTTCACCGAGGTGGTCGACGGGCGGCCGGTGCTGCAGGTGGTGCACGGGCTCGGCGACGTGGGCGCGGCCCTGTGCCGGGCCGGCGTCGGCAAGGTCGCCTTCACCGGCTCCACGGCCACCGCCAAGAAGGTGATGGCGGCGTGCGCCGAGACGCTCACGCCGGTGCTGTTGGAGGCGGGCGGCAAGGACGCGATGATCGTGGACGCGGACGCCGACCTGGACGCGGCCGCCCAGGCGTGCGTCTGGGGCGCGCTCACCAACGCCGGGCAGACCTGCATCGGGATCGAGCGGGCGTACGCCGTCGAGCCGGTCTACGACGCGTTCGTGGCCAAGGTGGTGGAGAAGGCCGGCCGGCTGACCGTGGGCGAGGACGGCGAGATCGGGCCGATCACGATGCCCGGCCAGATCGAGATCATCCGCCGGCACCTCGAGGACGCCGTGGCGCGGGGCGGGCGGGCCGTCCTCGGCGGACCCGAGGCGGTGCGGCCGCCGTACGTCCACCCGACCGTGCTGGTCGACGTGCCGGAGGATGCCGCGGCGGTCCGGGAGGAGACCTTCGGTCCGACCCTCACGATCCGCCGCGTGCGCGACGCGGACGAGGCCGTGGCGCTGGCCAACGCCGTGCGGTACGGCCTGGGTGGCTCGGTGTTCGGCCGCCGGCGGGCGCTGGCGATCGCCCGGCAGCTGCGCGGCGGCATGGCGGCGGTCAACTCCACCCTCACCTTCGTGGGCATGTCCACCCTGCCGTTCGGCGGCGTGGGCGACTCCGGCTTCGGCCGCATCCACGGCGACGACGGGCTACGCGAGTTCGGCCGGGCCAAGGCCATCACCCGGCGGCGCGGGCCGTCGCTGCTGCCCGCCATGACGTTCGAGCGGAGCCCCGCGCAGGTGGCCCGGATCGTCGCGATCGTGCGCCGGCTCTACGGCCGCTGAGCCCCGCCGGCTCCCGTCGGCGGCCGAGCCCGCTCCCGTCGGCTGCGGAGCCCGCTCTCCCGTCGGCGGCGGAGCCCGCTCTCCCGTCGGCTGCGGAGCCCGCTCTCCCGTCGGCGGCCGAGCCTGGTCGCGTCGGCGGCCGAGCCCGCTCTCCTGCCGGCGGCCCGGCCGGGGTCGCTGACGGGTACCGGACCGAACGGATCGGTCCGACCGGGCATGTCGGCACGCCAGCGACCGGAGCCACCACTACCCTCGGTGGAATGGACCTGCACGCCTTGCGATTTCGCCTGGTAGACGGGCCGAACTCCTGGGGGGAACGGCGCCGGGCCCGCCGCACCGGCTGGCTGATCCGCAGCTTCCCGGATCTCGCCGAGATGTCCGTGCTCGACCTCGGCGGCCGACTCGGCACCTGGCAGCGGGCGTCCGTCCGACCCGGACACCTGCATGTGATCAATCTCGAGCCGTCGACCGGCCCGGTGCCGCCGTGGGCCGAGGTGGACCAGGCCGACGCCTGCGACCTACCGGCCCATCTGGCGCTGCGCCGGTACGACCTGGTCTTCTCGAACTCGGTGCTGGAGCACGTGGGCGGGCACGAGCGGCGGCTGCGGTTCGCCGAGACCGTGCACACGCTCGCCGACGCGCACTGGATCCAGACGCCGTACCGGTATTTCCCGATCGAGCCGCACTGGATCATGCCCGGAATGCAGTTCCTCCCGGTGCAGGCCCGGGTGGCGCTCGCCCGCCGGTGGCCGCTCGGGCACACGCCGGTGCACGAGCGCACCAACGTGCTGCAGGCCGTGCTCTGGACCGAGCTGCTCAGCCAGGCCGAGATGCGGCACTACTTCCCGCGCTCGCGAATCCTGGTGGAACGGCTGGCCGGCCTGCCCAAGTCGCTGATCGCGGTGCGCGGCGCCCGACCGCCGGCACGGCCCGCCGGAGACACCGCCGAGTCGGTACGCACCCAGCCGGTCCCGGCGCAGCCGGCCACCGAGCCGGCGATCCCCCCGCCGGCCGGCGGGGAGCCGGCGATCTCGACGGCGGGCGGCGGGGAGCCGGCGATCTCGACGGCGGGCGGCGGCGAGCCGGCGATCTCGACGGCGGGCGGCGGCGAGCCGGCGATCTCGACGGCGGGCGGCGGCGAGCCGGCGGTCCCGTCCCCTGCCACCGCCGAATAGGACCCGGCGGTGGCGGAACGGACCGCCGCCGCCGGTCAGGGCCCGGCAGTCGCGGAACGGAACCCGGCCGCCGATGCTGACCCGGCGGCCGGTGGCGGTCAGCCGCCCTCGGCCAGCACCAGGTGCGGCGAGGTGGCCTCGACGGCCCATTCCAGGGCGTAGTCGGCGACCTCCTCCCAGCCGGGCTGCCCCACGGTGAAGTGGGAGCGGCCGGAAAACTCGCGGTAGCCGGTCAGCGCCGTCGACTTGCGGTGCAGCTTGGCGGTGGCCCGGGTGGTCGACGCCGGCGCCACGTGGTCGGCGCCGCCCGCCACCAGCAACAGCGGGGCCCGGTCGTCGTTCGCGAAGTTCACGTCGAACGGGCTGTGCCGCTCCCAGTTCGCCACGGCGTTGCCGAAGAGCACCGACCCGGCGCCGGGCACGGCGTACCGGTCGTACGCGGCCCGCGAGTCGGCCTCGTCCAGGGTGTTGGTGAACGCGAAGTGGAACTGGTCATGGGTCAGCGGCACGGCCCGGTGCCGGTTGGCCGGGTTGCGCAGAATGGGGAACGCCGCCCGGAGCGTGCTGAGCGGCAGCCGCACCACGCCGCGGACCGGCGCCGGGTCGATCGCCACCCCCGCCGCGCCCAACCCCCGGTCCAGCAGCAGCTGCACGAAGGCGCCGCCGAACGAATGTCCCATCAGGATCGGCGGCCGGTCCAGGCCGCGGACCACGTCGGCGTAGTGCTCGATGACCCGTTCCGGGGTCAGCGCGGCGATCGGGCTCGGATCCCGGCGCAGCTGCTCGACCTCGACCTCCAGGCCGGGCCAGGCCGGCGTCAGCACCCGGAAGCCGGCCCGGGAGTACCGGTCCGCCCAGTGTGCCCAACTGCGTGGGGTCATCCAGAGTCCGTGCAGCAGCACGATCGTGTCGGCCGTGGATCGGGACGCACGCGGTTGCGGTGAGTTTGCCATTTCGTCCTCCCGTGGCAAGCCGTCGTCGGGACGTCCCCCCGGCATACCCGTACGCCCCGACCGCATTCCCGAGCCGACCACGGAGAGCGCGGAATGCCCACCACGCCGATTTCCGGCACGCACCCCCCGATCCGATCGGGCGGCCGCAAACGGCTAGAAGAGGGTGAGTTCGTCGCGTTCGATGCCGCGCAGGCGGTCGTAGTTCACGACCACGCAGCGGATCCCCCGGTCCAGGGCGAGCACCCGGGCCTGCGGCTTGATCTCCTGGGCCGCGAAGACGCCGCTGACCGGCGCCAGCAGCGGGTCCCGGTTGAGCAGCTCGAGATAGCGGGTGAGCTGCTCGACGCCGTCGATCTCACCCCGCCGCTTGACCTCGACCGCCACGGTGCCGGCCGCGGCGTCCCGGCACAGCAGGTCGACCGGGCCGATGGCCGTGGGGTACTCCCGGCGGACCAGCGTGAAGCCCTCCCCGAGCGTGTCGGGGTTTGCTGCCAGCAGCTCCTGCAGGTGCGCCTCGACGCCGTCCTTGCGCAGCCCCGGGTCGACGCCCAACTCGTACGAGGTGTCCTGGAAGACCTCCTCGAGGGCGATCCGCAGCTCCTCGCCGGCCTTGTTGACCACCCGCCACACGCCGGGCGCCTCCTCCAGCCGGCACGGCGGGCTCATCCAGTTGAGCGGCTTGTAGGCCCGGTCGTCGGCGTGGATCGAGACCGACCCGTCCGCCTTCACCATGAGCAGCCGGGTGGCCGGCGGCAGGTGCGCCGAGAGCCGTCCGACGTAGTCCACAGAGCACCGCGCAATCACCAACCGCACCCGTGGAGGGTAGCCGAGCCGGGCCTCGCCGCCGACGGGCGGGAGTGGCGCGTCGATGCCATCCTTGGATCGTGCTCGAAGCCCTCACCGGATCCGGCCTGGCCGCCTCGGCCGGACTGAACGCCTACATCCCCCTGCTGCTGATGGGGCTGCTGTCCCGCTACACCCACTGGATCAACCTCCCATCCGGCTGGCAGTGGCTCGGCAACGGGTGGGTGATCGCGATCCTCGCGGCGCTGCTCGCGGTCGAGGTCGTGGCCGACAAGGTGCCGGTGGTCGACCACGTGAACGACCTGGTGCAGACCGTGGTCCGGCCCACCGCCGGCGGCCTGGCCTTCGGCGCCGGCTCCGAGTCCAAGACCGTCACGGTCAGCGATCCGGGCCAGTTCTTCGGCTCGAAGCAGTGGGTTCCGATCGCCGCCGGGGTGCTGATCGCGCTCGCCGTACACGGGGTCAAGGCCACCGCGCGACCGGTGATCAACGCGACCACGGCCGGCATCGGCGCGCCGGTCGCCAGCACGGCCGAGGACGTCACGAGCGTGCTGATGTCGCTGGTGGCCATCGTGCTGCCGGTGCTCGTGCTGGTGTTCGGGGTGGCCCTCGTGGCGTTCGTGGCCTGGCTGTTCCGGCGACGCCGGGACCGCCGCCGGCAACGGACGGCCGCCCGGACCGCCGGCTTCCGGGTCTGATTCCGGTACGCCCGTTTCGGGGGTGAAATATCCTCGAGGTCGACGTTAAGAAGGGCCCCTTCCTATACAAAAAGCGATAAGAAGGGGCCCTTCCTTCGGGGGGTGAGCGGGATGGCCACGACCGAGATGCCGCAGGTGCGCGACTGTGCGGTCCGCAGCTGTGCGTACAACCGGCAGGGCTGCCACGCGTACGCCATCACGGTGGGCAGCAGCGACCGCGCGCACTGCGAGACGTACGCGGACCTGCCGGTCAAGGGTGGCATCGACGCGGTGGCCCGGGTCGGGGCGTGCAAGCGGGAGGACTGCCAGCACAACGCCGGGCTGCTCTGCCACGCGCCGCACATCACCGTCGGGCCGGATCTGGACGCGGCCGACTGCCTCAGCTATCAGCCGGCCGAACTCGTCTGACCGGCTCGACCGGGCGCCGCCCGGTCCCGACCGGCTCGACCGGGCGCCGTCTGGTCCTGACCGGGAGCCGTCTGGTCCTGACCGGCTCGACCGGGAGCCGTCTGGTCCTGATCGGCTCGGCCGGAAGCCGCTCGGCCCCGACCGGCTCGACCGGGGACCGCCCGGTCCAGGTCGTTGGCCTCGCGGACCACGGTCACCAGCTCGTCGACGATGTCGTTGAGCGCGAAGTCCTTCGGGGTGAAGACCCGCGCCACCCCGGCGGCTCGCAGCTGCGCCGCGTCGCCGGTCGGGATGATGCCGCCCACCACCACCGGCAGGTCGGGCCGGCCGGCCGCGCGCAACCCGGCCAGCACGGCCGGTACGGCCGCCAGGTGCGAACCGGACAGCACGGACAGCCCGACGAGGTCGACGTCCTCCTCGACGGCGGCCGCCACGAGCTGCGCCGGAGTCAGCCGGATCCCCTGGTAGATCACCTCGAAGCCGGCGTCCCGGGCCCGTACCGCGATCTGCTCGGCGCCGTTGGAGTGCCCGTCCAGGCCCGGCTTGCCGACCAGCAGCCGCAGCCGGCCGGCGCCCAGCTCGGCCGCGGTCCGGGCGGCCCGCTCGCGGATGACGCCGAGCGAACGGCCCGCGCCGGGCGAGCCGCCGGTGGCCGACGACCGACCCGCGACACCGCCGGCGGCCAACGACCGGCCCGCGACCCCGCCGGCGGCCGACAACCGATCCGCGACGCCGCCGGCGGCCAACGACCGGCCCACGACGCCGCCGGCGGCGCCGAGCCCGGTGGGCGCGCGGTACTCGCCGAACACCTCGCGCAGCGCGGCCGCCCACTCCCCCGTGGTCACCCCGGCGCGCACGCAGGCCAGGGTGGCGTCCATCAGGTTGGCGTCCGTCGCGGCCTCGGCCCGCAGCCGGTCCAGCGCCGCGGTCACCGCCGCGCCGTCCCGCCCGGCCCGCCATGCGCGTACGGCTGCCACGGCCGCCGCCTCCGCGGCCGGATCGACCCGCTGTACGGCCTCCGCGCCGGCGGCGGTGAGCGGTGACGGCTCGGTTTCGGTGAACCGGTTGACCCCCACCACCACGTCGTCGCCGGACTCCATCCGGGCCCGCCGGCGGGCCAGCGAGGCCACCAGCTCGCTCTTCAGGTGGCCGGTCTCGACGGCCGCCACCACCCCGCCCAGCCCGAGAATCCGGTCCAGCTCCCGCCGGGCGCCGGCCACGATCCCGTCGACCAGCGCGGTGACCACGTGCGAGCCGTCGAACAGGTCCGGGTATTCGAGCAGGTCCGACTCGTACGCCAGGACCTGCTGCATGCGCAGCGACCACTGCTGGTCCCACGGCCGGGGCAGTCCGAGCGCCTCGTTCCAGGCCGGCAGCTGCACGGCGCGGGCCCGGGCGGCGCGGGACAGCGTGACGCCGAGCATCTCCAGCACGATCCGCTGGACGTTGTTCTCCGGCTGCGCCTCGGTCAGCCCCAGCGAGTTGACCTGCACGCCGTACCGGAAGCGCCGGGCCCGCGGATCGGCCACGCCGTAGCGCGTCGCGGCGATCTCGTCCCAGAGCGCCGCGAAGGCGCGCATCTTTGCCAGCTCCTCGACGAACCGTACGCCGGCGTTGACGAAGAACGAGATCCGCTGCGCCACGTCGCCGATCCGCTCCGCCGGCAGCTGCCCGGAGTCGCGCACCGCGTCCAGCACGGCCACCGCGGTGGCCAGCGCGAAGCCCACCTCCTGCACGGGCGTGGCGCCGGCCTCCTGGAGGTGGTACGAGCAGATGTTGACCGGGTTCCACCGCGGGGCGTGCGCCACGGTCCAGGCCACCGTGTCGGTGACGAGCCGCAGCGACGGCGCCGGCGGGAAGATGTACGTCCCGCGCGACAGGTATTCCTTGACGATGTCGTTCTGGGTGGTGCCGGCGAGGATTCCGGTGGGGGCGCCCTGCTCCTGCGCGGCCACCACATAGAGGGCGAGCAGCCACATGGCGGTGGCGTTGATGGTCATGGAGGTGTTCGCCTCGGCCAGCGGGATCCGGTCGAACAGCGCCCGCATGTCGCCCAGGTGCGCCACCGGGACGCCTACCCGGCCCACCTCGCCGGCCGCGAGCTCGTGGTCGGGGTCGTACCCGGTCTGGGTGGGCAGGTCGAAGGCGACGGAGAGGCCGGTCTGACCCTTGCCGAGGTTGCGCCGGAACAGCGCGTTGGTGGCGGCGGCCGACGAGTGCCCGGCGTACGTCCGCATCACCCACGGGCGGTCGCGCTCGGGGAGTCGCCCGACGCTCGTCTCGTCCATGGCCGGAGTCTAAGTTACTGGCGAGTCACTTTAGTCGGTGAAAAACCACACATCTGGATGTCTGCTCTCGGATGATCGTCTGGAAAACGACCCGGACGGATGGCTGACTGACCGCGCCGGCCGCCCGGCGGAAGCTGAACCCAGCACGCGTTACACCGCACAGCGCGCCCGCGGCGTTCGGGAAGCGCGCCACGGGCAGGGCCCGCCGGTAACGGGGAGACCGGCGGGTCCGCGGGCCGGGCCCGCCGGTCACGGGGAGACCGGTGCGCGCCGGGCAGGGCCCGCCGGTCACGGGGAGACCGGCGGGCCCGCGGGCGGGGTGGTGACGGGGGCCACCCCGCCCGGCACCGGGCTCTCGGCGGGACGCATAGTTGACGGCATGGACAGCGAAGTCGCCATCGCCGTACGCGACCTGCGCAAGTCGTACGGCGGGACGGCCGCGGTGGACGGCCTCGACCTGGACGTCCGGCGCGGCGAGGTGTTCGCCCTGCTCGGGCCGAACGGGGCCGGCAAGACCACCACGGTGGAGATCCTCGAGGGCTACCGGCGGCGCGACGCCGGCGACGTCCGGGTGCTCGGCGTGGACCCGGCCGCCCCGACCGCCGACTGGCGTTCCCGGGTCGGGATCGTGCTGCAGGGCACAGGCGAGTTCGACGAGCTCACCGTCCGCGAGGTGGTGGGGCACTTCGCCGGCTTCTACCCGGCGGCCGACGATCCGGACAAGGTGATCGAGCAGGTGGGGCTGGCCGGCAAGGCGCGGGCGCGCACCCACTCGCTCTCCGGCGGGCAGCGCCGCCGGCTGGACGTGGCGCTCGGCATCGTCGGCCGGCCGGAGCTGCTGTTCCTCGACGAGCCCACCACCGGCTTCGACCCGGAGGCCCGCCGGGAGTTCTGGGACCTCATCCGGGACCTGGCCGCCGCGGGCACGACGATCGTGCTCACCACCCACTACCTGGACGAGGCCGAGACGCTGGCCGATCGGGTGGGCGTGATCGCCGGGGGCCGGCTGGTCGAGGTGGCCCCGCCGGACCGGCTGGGCAATCGGGAGGACGCGCTGGCCACCGTCTCCTGGCGTACCCCCGATGGCGGCTGGGAGCGCGCGGAGAGCGCGACGCCGACGGCGCTGGTGGCCGAGCTGGCCGCGCGGTTCGGCGGCGAGGTCCCCGGCCTCACCGTCACCCGGCCCACCCTGGAGGACGTCTACCTGCGGATGATCGGACACCGATGAGCACCACGACCGAGACCTCGAACCGGACGGCGGCCGCGGCCCCGGCGGGCGGCCGGCGGATCGGGCCGGCCGGCCTCGCGCTGCGGCAGGGCCGGCTGGAGATCCGGCAGTTCCTGCGCAGCCGCGAGTCGGTGGTGTTCACCCTGGGCTTCCCGGTCATCATGATCCTGATCTTCGCGTCGATCTTCAACGGGCAGATCGCGCCCGGGGTGAAGTACACGCAGTACTTCATCACCGGCATGATCGCGACCGGCCTGATGACCGTCAGCTTCCAGAACCTCGGCGTCTGGATCCCGATCGAGCGGGATCGTGGCGTGCTGAAGCGGCTGCGCGGCACGCCCATGCCGAAGTGGGTGTATTTCGCCGGCAAGGTGATCATGGTGGTGGTCATCGGCGTGGCCGAGACCGCGCTGCTGCTGGCAGTCTCGGTGGGCCTGTTCGGCCTGTCGCTCCCGTCCGACGCCGGCCGGTGGCTGACCTTCGGCTGGGTGGCCGTGCTCGGGGTGACCGCGTGCACGCTCTGTGGCATCGCCATCTCGTCGCTGGCGCGGACCGCCCGCAGCGGCTCGGCGGTGGTCACCCCGGTGGCGCTGGTGCTGCAGTTCATCTCCGGGGTGTTCTTCGTCTTCACCGACCTGCCGCGCTGGATGCAGCAGGTGGCCGCGCTCTTCCCGCTGAAGTGGATGTGCCAGGGCCTGCGCTCGGTCTTCCTGCCGGCCGCCTTCGGCGCCCAGGAGCCGGGCGGCTCCTTCGAGCTGGGCCGGGTGGCCCTCGTGCTCGCCGCCTGGTGCGTCATCGGCCTGGCCCTCTGCCTCCTCACCTTCCGCTGGACCACCAAACGCGACGGCTGAACCGCAAGGAAGGGCCCCTTGTTATCGCTTTTTGTATAGCAGGGGCCCCTTCTTAACGGCCGCCGTCCGCGCGGCACCGGGGCGACGCGGGGACGGCCGGAGCCGCTATCGTCGGCACCCGTGGAGCTGGGACAGCCGAGCCGGACGGCCTTCTCTGCCGCGTCGCACCTTGCCGAGCACCAGGTGGTGGACGGCGGGCGGATCTTCCACGACCCGCTGGCCGTGCCGATCCTCGGCGTGCCGCCGGACGAGCTGCGCGAACGGTGGCAGGGCGCAGGCCGGGGCCGCCGGCTGATGGCCCTGTTCATCGCGGTACGCAGCCGGTTCGCCGAGGACGCGCTGGCCGCCGCCGTCGACGCCGGGACGCGCCAGCTCGTGGTGCTCGGCGCCGGGCTCGACACGTTCGCCTACCGCAACCCGCACGCCGGGGCCGGGCTCCGGGTCCTCGAGGTGGACCACCCGGCCACCCAGGCGTGGAAACGCGACCGGCTGGCCGACGCCGGCATCGCCGTACCACCGACCCTGACCTTCGTCCCGGTCGACTTCGAACGGGACGTACTCGCCGACCGCGTCCGGTACGCCGGCCGTCCGGCCAGCGACCCTGTGCCCGGCGACCCGGCGCGGCCCGGTGACCCGGTCACGCCCGACGACGCAGTTCCACCCGGCCACCCGGCGCGGCCCAGTGACCCGGTCACGCCCGACGACGCAGTTCCACCTGGCGACCCGGCGCCGCCGGGTGGCCGAGGACGGCCGCGCGATCCAGCGGGGCCCACCAGCCTGGGTCGGGCGGGCGGCCACCTGCTCCGGGCGACCGCCCCGGCCCGTCGGTAGCGCGCCTCAGTACGAGTAGAAGCCCTTGCCGGTCTTGCGGCCCAGGTCGCCGGCCGTGGCCATCCGCTGCAGCAGCTCCGGCGGGAAGAACTTCTCGTCCGCGGTGTCGGCGTAGATGTTCTTGGCGGCGTGCAGCAGCACGTCGACTCCGGTCAGGTCGGTGGTGGCCAGCGGGCCCATGGCGTGCCCGAAGCCCAGCTTGCAGGCGGTGTCCAGGTCCTCCGGCGACACCACGCCCGACTCGACCAGCTTGACCGCCTCGACCACCAGCGCGGCGATGAGCCGGGTGGTGACGAAGCCGGCGATGTCCCGGTTGACCACCACGACCGTCTTGCCGATCTCCTCGGCGAAGTCCTTCGCGGTGGCCAGCGTCTCGTCGCTGGTCTTGTAGCCCCGGACCAGCTCGCAGAGCTTCATCATGGGCACCGGCGAGAAGAAGTGGGTGCCGACCACCGACTCGGGCCGGGAGGTCACCGCGGCGATCTGGGTGACCGGGATGGCCGAGGTGTTGGTGGCCAGCACCGCGCCCGGCTTGCAGATCTTGTCGAGCGCCCGGAAGACCTCGTGCTTCACGTCGATCCGCTCGAAGACCGCCTCGACCACCACGTCGGCGTCGGCCGCGGCCTCCAGCTCGGTGGTGGGAGTGATCCGGTCCAGCGTGGCCGACACGTCGCCCGCCTCGATCGCGCCCTTCGCGGCGAACTTCTCCATCGACTTGCGGATCCCGTCGAGCCCCCGCCCGGTGGCGGCGTCGTCCAGGTCGCGCAGCGTCACCCGCCAGCCGGCCTGGGCCGCCACCTGGGCGATACCGGAACCCATGAGACCCGCACCGATGACCGCGAGCCGACCCGCCATCTGCTTCTCCCTCGCCCTCGACGAACCTGAGCACACCCTAGCCGGCCCCCCTGAACGACCGTAAAGGTCACCGCGCAACGCGTCCGTCCTGGACAGGGGTGGTTCGGGAGTCGGCCGGATGTCCACCGTACGGTAAGGCCTTGGTCAATATGCCGGATGGCGCCTGCCCGGGCTGGCGTCTGCTGCGTCGGTCGTTGAGCCGGCGGAGCAGCGCGCACGCGGTCCCCGCCGTCTTGGCCGATCGGCAGCCGGCGCGCCCGTTCGAGCAGGTGTTGCCGCCACCCCGCGGGTGGCACGCCCGGAGAAGACTGATCGTCGGCCCACGCGCTAACGGGGAAACGGCGCCGGCCGGCTGCTCCAACTGACCGGCGCCCGGGTTCGGGAGGCCCTTGCCGATCATCCGCAGTGCGACCCTCTCGCTGACGGCGGCCCAGCCACCGACGGCGGCGCTCGCGTCGGGCACCGGGCCGTCCCTGACAGCGGCCCGGCCGCCGGATGGCAGCCACTCGCTGACGGCGGCCCCAGCGTGGACGCCGACCTGCCAATGACGGCGGCGCTCGCGTCGAGGCGCCGGGCCATCCCTGACAGCGGCCCGCCGCCGACGGCAGCACTCGCTGACGGCGGCCCCAGCGTGGACGCCGACCTGTCGCCGACGGCGGCGCCCGCTTCGGGGCGCCGGGCCATCCCTGACAGGGGCCCGCCGCCGGACGGCAGCCACTCGCTGACGGCGGCGCTCGCGTGGACGCCGACCTGCCGCCGACGGCGGCGCCCGCGTTGATGTCGACCTCTCGGTGACGGCGGCGTTGGCGATGAGGACGGCGCTGGGTTGGCGGTCGCCTCGACCTCAGCGACAGCTGTCTCATGCCACGCACCGCGTCGGCATGGTCGACAGTGCGGTTGCTGGCGGCACTGGCCGCGCTGCCGTTCAGGTCCGCCCTACCGCTGACCGCGCCGGCGCCGGCGCCGGCGTTGACCGCACTGGCACCGACCGCGCCGGCACTGACCGCGCTGGCGCTGACCGCGCTGGCGCCGGCACTGACCGCGCCGGCGCCGGCACTGGCGTTGACCGCACTGGCACCGGCCGCACTGGCGCTGACCGCACTGGCACTGGGCGCGCCGGCATTGACCGCGCCGGCGCCGGCACTGGCGTTGACCGCACTGGCACTGACCGCGCCGGCGCTGACCGCCCCAGCGGCGAGGCTGACCGGGCAGGATCCGCCGCCGTCCCGGGTGCGGTCAGTCCGCGCGGCGTGCCGGGCCGATGTCGGCGGCGCGAGCGGTGCATTATCGGCCGAAACAATCGACCGTCCCACGCCATGGCCGCGGCGAAGCTTTTCGGCGTGCCGTTTCGCCAGTCCCCACGCGCGGCGCCGCGCCTGCTCGCGGCGGAACTGCTCATGCGCTGGAGAATAATTGCGCGATCGGGTGCGATCGCGCATCGCCGCCATTTCCGTCCGACCGAATAAGCCGATCTGCCGCCCCACCTTTCTATTGTTTCAGAATACCGGCCCGCACGATGAGGAACGATTTCAGATGAAGAATTGCTCAGGATCGCCTGAGCGGATACGTATGCCCGAGCCGGCTGGCCGAGCCGATCCGTGACCGGAGGCCCACCTGCCGTTGGTGTTGGCCGCCCGCCCAGCAGCAAGCGCCGAGCGGCTTGACCCACCCGCGCAACGGCTACCCCGTCATCCGCCTTGCGGGCCACGTCTGCCGCCCACACCGAGCCACCTCAATCGTCCGGGCCATCCCGCTTTCTCCAGGTCATTGGAGACTTCCGCTACCCGCGGTCAAAAGAACTCAAAACCGGCCAGCACCGAGCGCTGTGCCACACGCATCCAGACGCGCTCACAGCGCGAAAGCGGGCTCCTCGGGCGCCAGCGCCCGTTCCACCGGTACGCCGAGACAGCGCAGGTCGGAGACGAAGTCCGGATAGCCCCGGTCGATGTGGTGCACCTGCGACACCTCGGTGACCCCGTCGGCGCAGAGCCCGGCGATCACCAGGCCGGCGCCGGCCCGGATGTCGGTGGCGCGCACCGGCGCCCCGGACAGCCGCTCCCGTCCGCGTACCACCGCGTGGTGGCCGTCGGTCCGGATGTCCGCGCCCAGCCGGGCCATCTCGTTCACGAACATGAAGCGGCCGTCGAAGATGTTCTCGGTCACCAGCGACGCCCCCTCGCTCACCGAGGCCAACCCGATGGCCATCGGCAGCAGGTCGGTGGCGAAGCCCGGGAAGGGCAGCGTGACCACGTCGACCGCGGTCGGCCGCCGGTCCATCCGGACCCGGAACGCGTCCGGCCGGCTCTCCACCAGGCCACCGGCCGACACGACCTTGTCGAGGGCGATCTCCAGGAACCGCGGGCTCACCCCGGTCACCGTGACGTCCCCCCGGGTCATGGCCGCGGCGAACGCCCAGGTGCCGGCGACGATCCGGTCACCGACGCAGGCGTGCCGGACCGGCCGCAGCGCGTCGACCCCCTCGATCCGGATGGTCGAGGTGCCCGCACCGCTGATCCGGGCGCCCATGTCGGCCAGCATCGCGCAGATGTCGACGATCTCCGGCTCCCGGGCCGCGTTGTCGATCACCGTGACGCCGTCCGCGAGGACCGCGGCCATCACGAGGTTCTCGGTGGCGCCCACGCTCGGGAAGTCGAGCCAGATGGTGCCGCCGCGCAGGCCCTTGGGGGCCGAGGCCACCACGAAGCCGTGCTCGCCGGAGATCTCCGCGCCCATCCGGGCCAGGCCGGCCACGTGCATGTCCAGGCCGCGGGACCCGATCGCGTCGCCGCCCGGGTGGGCGACCCGGACGTACCCGCGGCGGGCCAGCAGCGGACCGAGCACGCAGATCGACGCGCGCAGCCGGCGTACCAGGTCGTAATCGGCCTCGGTGCCGGGCGCGTCCGGTACGTCGATGGTGACCGACCGGGACCGCGGCGGCGGAACCGGCGGCGCCGCGCCGCCCGGGCCGACCGTGGCGATCTCCCGGGCCGGGGACACCGCCACGTCGCTCGCGGGCGTCACGGCGATGTCCCGGGCCGGTGGCGCGGGGGTGTCGGAGGCCGCCGGCGGAGCGACCAGGCCGGGCCGGGTCGGCGGTACGACCAGCCCGGAACCGCTGGCGCTGACCGGCAGCCCGGGCCCACCGAGCGGCAGCCCAGCGCCGTCCGGCAGGGCCGCCGCGGCGGTCCCGCCGGTCACCGGCGCCCCGGCACCGCCGGTCACCTGCGCCCCGGCGCCGCCCGGCACCTGCGCCCCGGCGCCGCCCGCCACCGGTCCCCCGGCCCCGGCCGGCGCCGGATGGTCGTCGCCGAAGGTGACCTCACAGCCGAGCCGGCGCAGCACCTCACCCATGATCGCGATGTCGGTGATCCGCGGGACGTTCGTGATCACGCTCCGCCCCGGGGCCAGCAGGGCCGCGGCCATGAGCTTGAGCGCCGAGTTCTTGGCGCCCACCACGTGCACCTCCCCGGCGAGCCGGGCGCCGCCACTGACCCTGATCACGTCCACGTCGGCCATCGTATGGTCACCGGAGTTCGGCCGGCTCGGTGGCGTCGCCGCCCGCCGACGCCGGGCGGTCCGACGGGAACGGGTCGGTCGTCCGTAGGCTGTGCGTCATGGCCGTCCACCTCACGCGCATCTACACCAGGACCGGCGACGCCGGTACGACCCGGTTGGTCAACAACGAACAGGTCGCCAAGACCGATCCGCGGATCACCGCGTACGCCGATGTCGACGAGTGCAACGCGGCGCTCGGCGTCGCGCTGGCGCTCGGGCAGCTCCCCGACGAGCTGCGCACGGTGCTCGGCACCATCCAGAACGACCTGTTCGACGTGGGAGCCGACCTGGGCAACCCGGTGGAGCCGGAGCCGGCGTACCCGCCGCTGCGGGTGACCGAGGAGTACGTGAGCCGGCTGGAGGGCTGGTGCGACGAGTACAACGAGCGGCTGGCCAAGCTCGACTCCTTCATCCTCCCCGGTGGCACCCCCGGCGCGGCCCTGCTGCACGTCGCCCGCACCATCGCCCGCCGGGCCGAACGGTCGGCGTGGGCGCTGGTGAGCAGCGACCCGGAGCGAACCAGCGCTCTCCCGGCAAAGTATCTCAATCGCCTCTCTGATCTGCTCTTCATCCTGGCAAGAACCGCCAATCCGGACGGGGATGTGCTATGGGTCCCCGGGGCCAACCGGTGACCGATCCGGGCGGGCTGCACCACGTCGAGGTGTGGGTGCCGGATCTGGCCACCGCGGTGGCCGACTGGGGTTGGCTGCTGACCGAGCTGGGTTGGGAGCCGTTCCAGGACTGGCCCGCCGGGCGCTCCTGGCGGCGCGGCGACACGTACCTGGTCCTGGAGCGCTCCCCCGCGCTCACCGGCGACCGGCACGACCGGCGGGGGCCCGGCCTCAACCACCTGGCCTTCTCGGTCGGTCCGCGGGCGGCCGTGGACCGCCTGGTCGAGTCGGCGCCGGCGCACGGCTGGTCGCTGTTGTTCGCCGACCGGCACCCGTACGCGGGCGGCCCGCAGCACTACGCCGGCTACCTGACCGACCGCCAAGGCTACGAGGTCGAACTCGTCGCCGACGACTGACGAGAAGTGACGAGGAAGGAAGGGCCCCTTCTTATCGTTTCCGGTAGAGGAAGGGCCCCTTGTTAACGGGCGGTCGCCCGGCGGGCGGTGGCGGCGGCTCGGAGCCGGCGGGCGGTGGCGGCGGCCCGGAGCCGGCGGGCCAGGACGACCAGGACCACGGCCGCGGCCACCGCCAGGGCCACCAGCCCGGGCAGCCGGGAGACCGATGCCCCGGCCAGATAGCCGGCGCCGACCGTGCCGGGCACCCAGACCAGCACGCCGAGCGCGTCGAACGCCACGAACCGGCGGTACGGCAGCCCGACCGCCCCCGCCACGCGCGGCACGAGGGTACGCGCGAAGGCCGTCCAACGGCCGACGGTGACCGCCGGTCCGCCCCGACGCCGGATCAGCTCCTCGGCCTGCCCCCAGCGCCGGTCACCGACCCGCCGGCCCAGCCAGCCGGCCCGGACGCGGGCGCCGGTGAGCCGACCCTCCAGGAAGCCGAGCTGGTCGCCGGCGAACGCGGCCAGGGTGCAGACCAGCGCGGCCGTGCCGAGATCGAGCTGGCCGGTCCGGGCCAGCAGGCCGACCGTCAGCATCGTGCTGGCGGCCGGCAGCACCAGCCCGAAGAGCAGGCCCACCTCGCCGGCCAGCACCGCCGCCGCGGCCGCGTAGATCCCGGCGGGCGGCAGCTCGGCGATCCGGTTCAGGAGTGCGGTGGTGAAGTTCACCCATCGATCATCATCGGGTGGCGGGCCCGCGACGTCCTGCGCCGGGCCCGCCCGCCTCCGCCAACCGGCCGCCGTCCCACCTAGGGTGCAGGGCCCGTCCGCCGCGCCCGACCCTACGGGCCACCCCGAGCGGGGACCGGCCGGCAGCGCCGGACCCCAGGAGCCCCCGAGCGGGGACCGGCCGGCAGCGCCGGACCCTACCGGCCCTCCGTAGCGGGGACTGGCCGGAAGTCGTCGTCGACCAGCCCGATCCGGTGCGCCACCACCGCGGCCTGCACCCGGTTGCGCAGCCCCAGCTTCTCCATGGCGGCCGAGATGTGGGTCTTCACGGTGGTCACGCCGAGATGCAGCGCGTCGCCGACCTCCGCGTTCGAGAGGCCGGCGCCGACCAAGGCCAGCACCTCGCGCTCCCGCGGGGTCAGCAGCTCCCGGGACCGCCGGGCGGCGTCCGCGCCCGGCCGTACGTCGGCCCGGTGCGCGGCCAGCGCCCGTTCGACCACCCGGGCCAGCACGGCGGGCGCCAGCAGCGGCTCCCCGCGGGCGGCCCGGCCCACCGCGTCGACCAGTTCCTCGGGCTCACCGTCCTTGACCAGGTACCCGAGCGCGCCCGCGCCCAGCGCGCCGTACACCGACGCGTCGTCGGCGAAGGTGGTCAGCACGAGAACCCGGGCCGCGGGTTGGGCGTCGAGGATCCGGCGGGTCGCCTCGATGCCGTCCACCCGGGGCATCCGGAGATCCATCAGGATCACGTCCGGACGCAGCCGCTCGGCCAGCCGGACCGCCTCGTGCCCGTCGCCGGCCTCGCCCACCACCTCGAACCCGCCGGCCGTCCGCAGCAGCAGGCTCACGCCGGCCCGGACCAGCGCCTGGTCGTCCACCACAAGCACCCTGATCATGCGTTCTCCCTGATCGGCAGGTGGGCCAGCAGGCGCCAGCCGGCCCCGGCCGGCC
Source organism: Plantactinospora siamensis (assembly GCF_042434095.1). Classification (NCBI taxonomy): domain Bacteria; kingdom Bacillati; phylum Actinomycetota; class Actinomycetes; order Micromonosporales; family Micromonosporaceae; genus Plantactinospora; species Plantactinospora siamensis. The sequence continues at coordinate 524,152 of NZ_JBHLUE010000011.1, read as the reverse complement.
CGACCACCAGCGACCCGCCCAGCAGGCCCACCCGCTCCCGCAGCCCGGTGAGGCCGTGTCCGGACGGCGGCAGGCCCGCCGCCGGTACGGGCCGGTCCGGTCCGCTGTCCCGCACCTCCACCCGGATCGCCCGGTCGTCCGGCTGGATCTCCACCGTAACCACCGCGCCCGGGCCGGCATGCTTGAGCGAGTTGGCCAGTCCCTCCTGCACCACCCGGGCCACCGTGGTGCGCAGCACCAGCGGCAGCCGCGCCATCCCGCCCGCTCCCGTCACCTGCACGTCCAGCCCCGCAGCCCGGGTCAACCGCTCCGCCTCGGCCATGATCTGCTCCGGCTCGATCATCGGTACGGCGTCCGAGATGGCCTCCGGATCGCGCAGCACGGCGAGCAGCTCCCGCAGCTCGTCCAGGACCCGGGCGGCGGTGTCGCGGATGTCGCCGAGCGCCTCGACCGCCTCATCCACCCGGCCGGTGTGCCGGGCCGCGTACCGGGCCGTGCTGGCCCGCAGCGCGACCGCGGCGATGTGGTGCGCCACGATGTCGTGCAGGTCGCGAGCCACCCCGGCCCGCTCGGCGAGCCGGGCCGCCCGGGTCTCCACGGCCCGCCGGGCTTCGGCCTCCCGGGCCCGCTCTTCGGCGACCCGGGCCGCGGTCCGCACACCGCGCAGATACTGTCCGAAGATCACCGGGGTGGCCACGAGCGCCCCCACCAGGACCAGCCGCAGTACGCCCCGCGGACCCGCCAGCGGAGACTCGGCCGAGACCCGGGCGATGGCGAAGACGAAGATGGCGTAGCTCAGGCCCCAGCCGAGCAGCGCGGCACGCCAGCCGTGCCGGAAGGACACGCAGGCGAGCGCCACCGTGCCGGCCAGGAGCGGCAGACCGGTGCCGTACGGCACCGCGAGCGTCGCATAGACGAACACCGCCGCCTCGGCCAGCAGCACCGGCCACGGATACCGGCGGACCGCGACCAGCGCCGCTCCGGCGAGGATGCCCAGCAGCGTGGTCTGACCTCGCTCCGGCGACTCGGGCAGGCTCAACCGGGCGCTGGACACGGCCATGCCGACGGCCGCGAGCGCCAGCAGCAGGTCCGGCCACCAGCCGCGTCGGATCACTGGGCCACCATAGTGAGCGATCGGCCCCGCCCACCCCTTCCATCGGCCGACGGCCCTCCTCCGGGTGGCCGCCCCCGCTCCCGTCCGTGGCCCGCCGGGCTCGGGCGCCTGGCCGGCCGGGCTCAGGCGGCCGGCCGGCCGGACTCCGGCCGCTGGCCGGCCGACGCCGGGCCACTGGCCGGCCGGGCTCCGGCGGCCGGCCGGCCGACACTCCTGCCGGGGGCGGGCGGGGCGGCCGGCGGGACGATCCGGGCGGCCACCGCCCGAACCTAGGGTCCGTCGGGTGGCTCCTTTGACGACTACCGGCCGACGCGCCGGCCCACCCGCGTTCCTGACCGAGTTTCTCCGCCGGCCGTCGACGATCGGCGCGGTGGCGCCGAGCGGGCCGGCCCTGGCCGGGGACATCAGCGCGGCCGTGCCGCGCACCGGCGCGCCGGTGGTGGTGGAGCTGGGACCCGGCACCGGCGCGTTCACCGGTGCGCTGCAGCGCCGGCTCGGCGGCCGCGGCCACCACCTGGCCGTCGAGGTCAACCCCCGGTTCGCGCGCTGGATCGCCCAGCGCCATCCCGGGGTACGGGTGGCCGTGGCCGACGCCGCGCGCCTCGGGGACCTGCTGGCCGCGCACCGGCTGCCGCCGGCCGACGTGGTGGTCAGCGGGCTGCCCTGGGCCGCCTTCCCGGCCGCCCGGCAGCGCGCGGTCCTGGCCGCCGTGGTGGCCGTGCTGGCCGACAACGGCGCCTTCACCGCCTTCGCCTACCGTCACCTGCGGTGGACCCCGCCCGCCCGGCGGTTCCACCGGCTGCTAGCCGAGCTGTTCGAGGAGGTGACGGTGGGCCGTACCGTCTGGCGAAACCTGCCACCGGCGCTGGTCTACCACTGCCGACGCCCGATCCGGCCCGACGGCGCCTGAGCGCGGCCGGCGGGGCTCAGGCGGCGGGGCGGTCCTGGGGGGCCAGACGCGGCGAGACCGCCCCGGGTGGGGCGGCCTCGAGCCAGGACAGGAATCCGGTGACCGTGGAGGGAGCCATGGCGATCTCGACCGGGGCGTGGTGGCTGGTACAGCGGAGGACCACCCAGTCCTCGGGCAGGGACAGCCGCTCCTGGCCCTGGGGCGCCCGGCGGCTCTCCACCGCGAGGCCCTTCCGGGAGAGCACCCGTTTGGGGCGCAGCGCGAAGCTGAACATCCGGTACCAGCGCAACTGGTCGTCGGTGAACCGGCCGAAGCCGGGGGACCAGCCGCGCTGGTTGAGCATGGTGGACACGCGGACGCTGAGCCGGATGATCCCGCCGGAACGGGTCACCAGGGCGCGCCGGACGAAGAGCACCGCGAGGAGGACAAACAGGACCGCGATCCCGATGCCGACCCCCTCCACGACCTCCATCGCCGTGGCCCGCTCAGCGGGACTGGGCCGGGCTGGCCGGACTGGCGCTCTCCGCCAGCACGGTGACGCCCTCTCCGGTCACCGACAGGAAGCCACCTGTCACCTCGTAGGCCAGCTGCTCACCGCCGGACCGCTTGATGCGTACCTGGCTCGGCTCGGCCAGCAGGCCCAGCAGCGGCGCGTGGCCGGGAAGCACGCCGATCTCGCCCTCGGTCGTCCGGGCGACCACCATCTCGGCCTCGCCCGTCCAGAGCTTTTCCTCGACGGACACCAGCTCGACGTTAAGCTGCTTTGCCACGCTCTCTCCTTCTCGGCCGGTCGGACCAGTTTAGGTGGCGGCCCGTCGCCGCCCGCACGCGGGTACCCGACGGTAGTGTCCTGACACCCTCAGAAACGCTGCTTCAGCGCTCGCGGTTCACCAGCTCGGGGTGGCCGGTGAGAAAGTCCCCGGTGCTGTCGGCGCGGACCGCCGCGAAGAATTCCTGGGCGACCGGCAGCAGCCGCTCGCCGCGGTAGCCCGCGCCCCTGCCGATCCCCTCGCCGGGCAGCTTCACCATCTGGATCGAGTCGGACCGCAGGCTGTGCAGGGCCAGCGCCCACTCGGCCACGTCGCTTCCGCGGCCGTTGAAGGTCAGCGACTGGCCGGCGGCCCGCAGCACCGCGTCGAGCTTCAACGGGTTGGTCACCACGCCCCGGCTGAGCGCCTGGTTGACCATGGCCCGGATGAACTGCTGCTGGTGGCGCTGACGGTCGTAGTCGCCGTTCGGCAGGCCGTACCGCTGCCGTACGTAGTCCAGGGCCTGCCAGCCCACCAGGTGCGCCATCCCCTTGTGGTACTCGGCCTGGGGGCCCATGTAGTGACCGCCGCCCGGCTGGAGCGGCCGCAGGCTGCCGTCCGGCTGGTGGTGCTCGGACTTGACGTCGGTGTCGATGTACATGTCGACCCCGCCCATCGCGTCGACGACCCGGTGGAAGCCGTTGAAGTCGATGATGGCGCCGGCGTCGAACCGCTTGATCCCGGTGTACTTCCCGACCGCCAGCGAGAGCAGCTCGAAGCCGCGCGCCGGGTCCGGCTGGACCTGCCCGGGCACCCGGCTGCCGAACGCCATGGCGTTGTTGATCTTGCCGTGCATGCCGGCGAAGTTCGCCTTCGGGAAGGCCGGGATCTCCACCACCAGGTCGCGCGGGATGGAGAACAGGTACGCCCGGTCGAGCGACTCCGTCACGTGCAGCACCATGATGGAGTCCGACCGCGGCAGCTCGCCGACCTCGCCCCGGGGGTCGATGCCGACGAGCAGGATGTTAAGCGGACCGGTGATGCTGCTGTGCCGGACCGGCACCCCGGCCGCCTGGTCGCCGAACAGGTCCGCGTGGTGCACCGAACCCTCGTACCGGTGTACCAGCATGCGGGCCGCGACGGCGCCGCCCGCGCCCAGCACCGCCAGCACGACGCCGATGATCAAACAGAGTCGCGCCCAGCGGGGCATCCGGCGGCGGTTACCGACGCCCGCGGCAGCTGCCTTGTCACCCGAGGCCCCCGGCCCGTCGGTCGAGGCGGCGGCCCGGTCGGTCGCGGCGGCCGTGCCGTCTGTCGAGGCAGCCGACTCGTCGGTCGTGGCGGCCGACCCGGTCGAGGCGGCGGGCTCGCCACCCGCGGCATCCGACTCGTCGGTCGTGGCGGCCGACCCGGTCGAGGCGGCGGGCTCGCCGCCCGAACCAGCCGCTGCGTCGGTCGTCGCGGCCGAGGCGGCGGGCTTGCCGGCCAACGCAGCGGACCGGTTGGCCCCGCGCTGCGCGGGCACCCCACCGATGATCGCAGTCGGCTCGTCACCCGAGCCCGCGCCGCTGGCTGGGGGCGCGGTGTCGCCAGCCGCCGGGGTCGCGGCGTCGCCGCCGGTGGGGTTCGCGTCGCCCGCGTCCCGCTCGGCCGAGCCGGCGGGCGGATCTGCGGCCGCCGACGTACCCGTCCCCGCCTTTTCAGCCCGCGCCTCAGCCACCACGGCCCCCCGGAAGATTGTGACGCAAAGATACCTCGCATCCATTACCTGCGCGCCACGGGGAAACCCCTTGGACTTCTCCCGTCGGCCAGCCTCTCGGCGATCTTGCAATTGTGGCCCCCGATTCGCGATATACGCCCCTTATGCCGGGGCCAAAAGTGCAAGATCGCGGGGAGACTGGGACTGGGAGAGGGAGGGAAAGACGAACGGACCGCGCCGGCGGGTGCCGACGCGGTCCGGTGGAGCTGACGGGAGGGCTCAGCCCTTCATCAGGTCCTTGGCCTTGCGCTCCAGGTCGTCCAGGCCACCGCACATGAAGAAGGCCTGCTCGGGGAAGTGGTCGAACTCGCCCTCGCTGATCTTCTTGAACGCCTCGATGGTCTCCTTGATCGGGACCGTCGAGCCCGGTACGCCGGTGAACTGCTCCGCCGCGTAGGTGTTCTGCGACAGGAACCGCTCGATCCGCCGCGCCCGGGTCACCGTGAGCTTGTCCTCCTCGGACAGCTCCTCGATGCCGAGGATGGCGATGATGTCCTGCAGGTCCTTGTAGCGCTGCAGGATCCGCTTCACCTCGGAGGCCACCGCGAAGTGCTCGGCGCCGACGTACTGGGGCGACAGGATCCGGGACGTGGACGCCAGCGGGTCCACGGCCGGGTAGATGCCCTTGTCGGAGATCGACCGCTCCAGGTTGGTGGTCGCGTCCAGGTGGGCGAACGTGGTGGCCGGCGCCGGGTCGGTGTAGTCGTCCGCGGGCACGTAGATGGCCTGCATCGAGGTGATGGCCTGACCCCGGACCGAGGTGATCCGCTCCTGCAGCTCGCCCATCTCGTCGGCCAGGGTCGGCTGGTAGCCCACGGCGCTCGGCATCCGGCCGAGCAGCGTGGAGACCTCCGAGCCGGCCTGGGTGAAGCGGAAGATGTTGTCGATGAAGAGCAGCACCTCCTGCTTCTGCACGTCGCGGAAGTATTCCGCCATGGTGAGCGCCGAGAGCGCCACCCGCAGCCGGGTGCCCGGCGGCTCGTCCATCTGGCCGTAGACCAGCGCGGTCTTGTCGATGACGCCCGACTCGGTCATCTCGGCGATGAGGTCGTTACCCTCACGGGTCCGCTCACCGACGCCGGCGAACACCGACGTACCACCGAAGTTGTTCGCGACCCGGGTGATCATCTCCTGGATGAGCACGGTCTTGCCCACGCCCGCGCCGCCGAACAGGCCGATCTTGCCGCCCTTCACGTACGGGGCCAGCAGGTCGATGACCTTGATGCCGGTTTCCAGCATCTCGGTCTTCGGCTCGAGGTCGGCGAAGGCCGGCGCCTTGCGGTGGATGCTCCACCGGTCGGACACCTCCAGCCGCTCGCCCTCGCGCAGGTTGAGGCACTCGCCGATGGCGTTGAACACGTGCCCCTTCACCGCGTCGCCCACCGGGACGCTGATCGGCGAGCCGGTGTCGCGCACCTCGACGCCGCGGACCAGGCCGTCGGTCGGCTGCATCGAGATGGCGCGGACCATGTTGTCGCCCAGGTGCTGGGCGACCTCCAGGGTCAGCGTCTTCTCGCCGCCGGACAGCGACACGTCGACGTGCAGGGCGTTGAACAGATCCGGCATGGCGTCGCGCGGGAACTCGGCGTCGACGACCGGGCCGATGACCCGGACCACCCGACCGGTGGCCGTCTTGGTCTCCGCTGGTCCCCCAGCGGCAGTCGATACAGTCATCACACTTCACTTCCCGACGCGGCGAGCGCGTTCGCGCCGCCGACGATCTCACTGATCTCCTGGGTGATCCCGGCCTGGCGGGCCGAGTTCATCTCGCGGGTGTACTTCTCGATCATCTCGTCGGCGTTGTCGGTGGCGCTCTTCATCGCCCGCCGACGGGCCGCCGACTCGCTTGCCGCCGACTCCAGCAACGCCGCGTAGATCCGCGTGTTGATGTACTTCGGCAGCAGGGCGTCGAGCAGTGCCTCCGCCTCCGGCTCGAACTCGTACGCCGGAAGCAGGCCCTGGGGCGCCTCCGACCGCGGGCGCTCCCGCACCTCCATCGGGCCGAGGATCCGGGCCACCGGCGTCTGGGTCATCAGCGACTTGAACTCGGTGGAGACGAGGTGCAGCTCGTCCACCCCGCGTACGCCGTCGTCCCCGCCGTGCCCATCGGCGTCGTCCGCGCCGGCGGTGAACGCCTTGATCAGCGTCTCACCGACCTCGCGGGCGTTGGCGAACTCCGGCCGCTCCGAGAAGCCCGTCCAGCTCGCCTCGATGGGCCGCTCCCGGAACCGGTAGTAGCTCACGCCCTTGCGGCCGATCACGTACAGCACCGGCTCCTTGCCGTCGGCGCGCAACCGGGCCATCAGCGACTCGGCGGTCCGGATGGCGTTCGAGCTGTAGCCGCCGGCCAGGCCGCGGTCGCTGGTGATCACCAGCACGCCCGACCGCCGGATGCGCTCCCGCGGGGTGAGCAGCGGGTGGTCGATCCGGGCGTTCGAGGCCAGCGCCGTGAGCACGTTGGTGATGGCATCGGCGTACGGCAGGGCCGCCGCCATCCGGGCCTGAGCCTTGGCGATCCGGCTCGTGGCCACCAGCTCCATCGCCTTGGTGATCTTCTTCATGCCCTTGGCCGAGCGGATCCGGCCACGGAGCACGCGTATCTGGGCCGCCATCGATAAGCCCTACTGCTCTTCCACGGGGCGGTCCGTGCTGCCCTCGCGGAACCGGGTGACGGTCTCCCGGGCCTGCTCGCCCTCCAGCGGCTCGGCGGGCGCCTCGTTGACCCGGCGCTCGTCCTCCTTGCCCAGGAACATCTGCTTGAACCGGCCGATGGCCTCGTCGAGCGACGAGATGGTCTCGTCGTCCCACTTGCCGTCGGCGATCGCCGCGAGCACGCCCTGGTGCTGGTGACGCAGGTACTCCAGGAACTCGGACTCGAACCGGCGGATCTCGCCGACCGGGATGTCGTCCAGCTTGCCCTCGGTGCCGGCCCAGACCGAGACGACCTCGTTCTCCACCGGGAACGGCGAGTAGTTCGACTGCTTGAGCAGCTCGACCAGGCGGGCGCCGCGCTCCAGCTGGTCCCGGGAGGCCTTGTCCAGGTCCGACGCGAACGCGGCGAACGCCTCCAGGTCGCGGTACTGGGCCAGGTTGAGCCGCAGCGAACCGGCCACCTTACGCATCGGCTTCACCTGGGCGGCGCCGCCGACCCGGGAAACCGAGGTGCCGACGTTGATGGCCGGCCGGACCCCCTGGTTGAACAGGTCGGTCTCCAGGAAGATCTGGCCGTCGGTGATCGAGATGACGTTGGTCGGGATGAAGGCCGAGATGTCGTTGGCCTTCGTCTCGATGATCGGCAGGCCGGTCATCGAGCCGCCGCCCATCTCGTCGGAGAGCTTTGCGCACCGCTCCAGCAGCCGGGAGTGCAGGTAGAAGACGTCACCCGGGTACGCCTCGCGGCCCGGCGGCCGGCGCAGCAGCAGCGACACCGCGCGGTACGCCTCGGCCTGCTTGCTCAGGTCGTCGAAGACGATGAGCACGTGCTTGCCGCCGTACATCCAGTGCTGGCCGATGGCCGAACCGGTGTAGGGGGCAAGGTATTTGAAGCCGGCCGGGTCGGACGCCGGCGAGGCCACGATGGTGGTGTATTCCATCGCGCCGGCCTCCTCCAGCGTGCCCTTGATGGACGCGATGGTGGAGCCCTTCTGGCCGATCGCCACGTAGATGCAGCGCACCTGCTTGGTCGGGTCGCCCGAGCGCCAGTTGTCCCGCTGGTTGATGATCGTGTCCAGCGCGACGGTGGTCTTGCCGGTCTGCCGGTCGCCGATGATCAGCTGCCGCTGGCCCCGGCCGATCGGGGTCATCGAGTCGATGGCCTTGATGCCGGTCTGCAGCGGCTCGAACACCGACTGCCGCGCCATCACGTTGGGCGCCTGCAGCTCCAGCTCGCGGTAGCCCTCGTTCTCGATGTCGCCGGCGGCGTCGATCGCCTGGCCGAGCGGGTTGACCACCCGGCCCAGGAAGGCGTCGCCGATCGGCACCGAGAGGACCCGGCCGGTCCGCTTGACCCGCTGGCCCTCCTCGATCCCGGAGAAGTCGCCGAGAACGACGACGCCGATCTCCCGGATGTCGAGGTTCAGGGCCACCCCGAGGGTGCCGTCCTCGAACTCCAGCAGCTCGTTGGTCATGGTCGAGGGCAAGCCCTCGACGTGGGCGATGCCGTCACCGGCGTCGGCGACGGTGCCGACCTCCTCACGGGAGACGTCGGGCGAGTAGGAGGAGACGTAGCGCTCCAGGGCGCCGCGGATCTCCTCCGTCGAGATGGTCAGCTCGGCCATCCTCTGCTTCCTCTATTTCTCAGGCCCGGTCGCGGCCGGAACGGCGGATGTCTTCTCAGCGCTTCGCGAGCGCGTTGCGGGTGTCGGTGAGCCGGCGCAGGACGGTGCCGTCGTAGAGGTCGGCACCGACCCGGACGCTCATGCCGCCCAGGACCGCCGGATCCACCGTCTGCTTGACGGTGACCTCCCGACCGTATATCCCGGACAGCGTGCCGCCCAGCCGTTCCTCCTCGGCGTCGGTGAGCGGCGCCGCCACGGTCACGTAGGCGACCTGCCGGTCCCGCCGCTCGGCGGCCAGCTCGACGAGCCTGGTCAGCCCGCCGTCGAAGGAGCGCCCGCCGAAACCGGCCAGCGCCACCTCGACGAGCCGGACGGTGACCGGCTTGGCTTTGCCTTCGAGCAGGCTGCGGGTCAGCTCGGCCCGCTGCCCCACCGGCGCGATCGGGTTGGCCAGCGCGCTGGCCAACTCCGGGTCGCCGCTGACCACCTGACCGAACCGGAACAGCTCGTCCTCGACCTCACCGAGGTCACCGGAGCGGTCGGCGCTGGCCAGCAGGGCCTCCACACCGATCCGCTCGATGGCCTCCAGCAGCTCGGCCGAGCTGGACCAGCGGCTCGACACGATGTCGACGACCAGCCGGGCGGCGTCCGGGCCGATCTTGCCGGACAGGATGCTGCCGGCCAGACCGGACCGGTCACCGCCGGAGCGGGCCGGGTCGGAGAGCGCCCGGCGCAGCCGCGGCTGGTCCCGGAGCAGCCGGGCGACCGAGAGGACCTCGTCGCCCGTGGTGGCCACCGCCGCCGGCTCGGCGCCCCGCGCGTACGCGTCGAGGCGCTCCGCCGCGGCGGCGTACGACTCCCGGCTCGCGGCCTGCATCAGCGGGCCCCGGCCGGGGTGCCGTTGCCGGTCCCGGTGGTCTCGAGATCGGTGAGGAACCGCTCGACGGTGCCCCGCCGGCGGGCCTCATCAGCCAGCGACTCGCCCACGATCTTGCTGGCCAGGTCGACGGCGATGGAGCCGACCTCGGCCCGCAGCCCGCGGACGATGTTCTGCCGCTCGGCGGCCAGCTGCTGCCGGCCGGACTCGATGATCCGGTCGGACTCCTCGCGGGCCTTGGCCAGCACGTCGGTCCGGATGCCCTCGGCGTCGACCCGGGCGTCATCCCGAATCTTGGCCGCCTCGGTGCGCGCCTCGGCGAGCTGGGCCTTGTACTGCTCGAGCAGCTTGTTGGCCTCGGCCTGCGCGGTCTCGGCGCGCTTGATGCCGCCTTCGATCGCGTCGACCCGGGCCTGGAAGGTCTGCTCCATGCGCGGGAAGACGAACTTCGCCAGCACGACGTAGAGCAGGGCGAAGGCGATCGCACCGACCACGATTTCCTGCCAGATGGGCAGGATCGGGTTGTGTTCGGCGCCCTCCGCGGCGAAATACAGCATGGCAACCTCCCGGTCGAGGGAAACCGATCAGGCCCGGAAGACGAAGCCGAACGCGATGCCCAGCAGCGCGAGCGCCTCGACGACGGCGAAGCCGATCCAGACGTACGGCAGGGTCATCCGGGACGACTCCGGCTGGCGGGCGGTCGACTGAATGTAGGCGGCGAAGATCAGACCGACGCCGATACCGGGGCCGATGGCCGCGAGGCCGTAGCCGACGGCGCTGAGGCTGCCACCAACTGCTGCGAGGTCCATTACTCGATTCCTCCTGGGTATCTCGCGTGAGAGGTTCACGCGGGACGACAAACGGGCTGTGCGGTTGTGAAGATCAGTGCTCGTCGGCGAGCGCGCCCTGCACGTAGCTGGCGGTCAGCACGACGAAGACGTACGCCTGCAGGACGGCGATCAGCGCCTCCAGGAAGGTCAGCGCGATGGCCATGACCCAGGAGATGATCGAGGTCGGCTTGATGAAGATGCTCTGCGCGTTCAGCAGCACGAACCCGCCGACCGTGAAGACCAGCAGGATGATGTGCCCGGCGAACATGTTGGCGAAGAGCCGCAGCGCCAGCGTGAGCGGCCGGAAGATGAAGGTCGAGGCGAACTCGATCAGCACCAGGATCGGCAGGATGAACCACGGCGCCGGCGGGAACAGCGAGTGCTTGAAGAACTTCCAGAACCCATGGTGCCGGATGCCCACCCAGATGAACATCACATAGCTGATCACGGCCATGAAGGCCGGGAACGCGATGTGCGAGCTGGGGGATATCTGCAGGAACGGGATGATGCCGAAGAGGTTCGTCAGCAGGATGAACGAGAACAGCGTGGTGAAGTACGGCGCGAAGGCCACCCCGCGGTGCCCGATCATGTCGACGGCCACGTTGTTCCGGACGAAGCCGTAGATCGACTCGGCGATCCACTGCTTCTTGGTCGGCACGAGCTGCGGGTTCCGGTAGCTGACCAGGAAATAGACGATCAGGACGCCCACGGCCAGCCAGACCATCAGCGTGATCTTGGTGATCCAGTAGTTGTTGTGCTCGCCCCAGGGCAGGATGCTCGGGAGGTAGAAGTCCTCCACGCTGGGGGGCCACGGGAGATCGCTTCCCGCGAGCGCGACCGTCTGTCCGAACACCGCGTCCCTTCCCTAACTCGGCGTGCCCATCCGGCGGATGACCAGGTAGATTCCCCCGGCCATGCCGAGCACGACGCCCACGCCGGTGGCGATGCCCCCGGTGTCGAGCCACTGGTCGACCAGCCATCCGATGAAGCCCCAGACCGCCATGCCCGAAATGAGATAGCTGAGCGCGGTCCACCCCTGGCCGGCGTTGGGCGGCGGGCCGCCCGGGCCGTCGGGATGGGGGGTCTGGTCACCGGTCATGACGCGCCGAACGATATCAGCCGGACAGATGAGGCTGAGCGTCACCCCCCGCACAACCTGGTTGTGTGGGCGCATCGGGAGGCGGAAGTCGTTCCCTGGCACGCTACTCCGCTCCGGCGCGGACGCAACGACCGATCACAGACAGTTTTGATGTGGCACGCGTCACAGATCCCCGCGCGCCGCCGGCCACCGAGTTGACAGCGGCCACTCCCGCCCCAGCAGGCCGCGGCCACCGCCGCCCGTCACGCCCGTCGGGCGTGCACCGTGGTGACCCACCAGATGTGTGCACCGGTCCAGCCCACCACGCCGGCAACCACGCCGAGGCTGAACGGAACAAGTCCGCCCCAACCGGTGGCCGCCACCGCGAAGAACACGGCCGCCAGCACGCTGAGCTTCACCACGTACGCGGCCAGCCCGACCGGCAGCACCAACCGCGGGTTCACGGCGTCCGCGTGGGCGATCACCAGCGTGGAGGCAAGATAACTCAGAGTGACCAGAACGACCCCGCTCGCCGTGCCCGCCGCGCCGGAGCCACCGGCCAGCAGCCCGCCCACCGCCGCGGCCAGCCCGGTCACGACCGCGGCGAAGGCGAGCAGCGGCCGCAGGTGCCGGGTCCGCCACCGGCGGTCGGCGCCACCGACCTCCGCGACGCCCGCCGGTCCCCCGGCCTCCGCCGGCGCCGCGGCCTCCCCCGGCGCCGCGGCCTCCGCCGGCGCCGCGGCGCCAGTCGCATCGGCCGGCGCCGCGGCGCCGCGCGCGGTCCGTGCCTCCCCGGGCTCAGCCACGGGGGTACGCCGGAAAGCGCCGGACCAGTTCGGACACCTCGCCGGCCACCCGGGTCAGGGTGTCGGCGCCGCCCGGCGCGGCGGGGTCGGCGCGGACCGCCGCGGAGATCAGCTCGGCGATCCGGCCCATCTCCGGCTCGGTCATGCCCTGGGTGGTGACGCTCGGGGTGCCCACCCGGATCCCGGAGGCCACCATCGGCTTCTGCGGGTCGTACGGGATGGCGTTCTTGTTCAGGGTGATGCCGGCGGCGTCGCAGCGGCGCTCGGCCTCCCGCCCGGTGACGTCCAGGCCGCGCAGGTCCAGCAGCGCGAGGTGGGTGTCGGTGCCGCCGGAGACCGGCCGCATCCCCTCGGTCGCCAGCGCCGTGGCCAGCGCCTGGCAGTTGCGGACGACCTGGCCGGCGTACGTGGCGAACTCCGGCTGGGCGGCCTCGCGCAGCGCCACGGCCTTGGCCGCCACGGCGTGCATCAGCGGGCCGCCCTGGGTGAACGGAAACACGGCCTTGTCGATCCGCTCGGCCAGCGAGGCGCGGCACAGGATCATGCCGCCGCGCGGGCCGCGCAGCACCTTGTGGGTGGTGCAGGAGACCACGTCGGCGTACGGCACGGGCGACGGGATGGCCCCGCCGGCCACCAACCCGATGAAGTGCGCGGCGTCCACCATGAGGTACGCCTCGACCTCGTCGGCGACCTCCCGGAACCGGGCGAAGTCGATCAGGCGCGGATACGCGGTGGCCCCGCAGATGATCATCTTGGGCCGGTGCGCCAGGGCCAGGTCCCGCACCTCGTCGTAGTCGATCAGCTCGGTGTCCTGCCGCACCGGATAGCCGACCGTGGAGAACCACTTCCCGGAGAAGTTGACCCGGCTGCCGTGCGTGAGGTGCCCGCCGTGCGGCAGGTCCATGGCCAGCACCGTGTCGCCCGGCTGCACCAGCGCCGCGTACGCGGCCAGGTTGGCGTTCGCCCCCGAGTGCGGCTGGAGGTTGGCGTGGTCGGCCCCGAACAGCTGCCTGGCCCGGGCGATCCCGATCTCCTCGGCGCGGTCCACCTGCTGGCAGCCGCCGTAGTAGCGCCGGCCGGGGTAGCCCTCGGCGTACTTGTTGGTGAGCGTCGAGCCGAGCGCGGCCAGCACGGCCGGCGAGGTCAGGTTTTCGCTGGCGATCAGCTGAAGCCCGCCGCGCAGCCGGTCCAGCTCGCCGAGCACCACGTCCGCGATCTCCGGGTCGGTGTCCCGCAGCGCGCCGAAGTCCGGCCCCCAGTAGGGATCGGCGCCCGCCGGGGCCGTGATGTCGGTCATCGCAGTTCTCCTCGCCTCCGGCGCGCCGGTGCGCCGCTTCAGCTCGCGGAACAGTCTAGGCGGCGGCACGATGGAGATCATGAGATGCCTGGTCACCGGCGCCACCGGCTACATCGGCGGCCGCCTCGTCCCCCGGCTGCTGGCCGCCGGCCACGAGGTCCGCTGCCTGTCCCGCAGCGCCCGGCGGCTGCGCGACGTCCCCTGGGCCGGCCGGGTCGAGGTGGCCGAGGCGGACCTGGGCCGCGCCGACACCCTGCCGGCCGCCTTCGCCGGCGTGGACGTGGCGTACTACCTGGTGCACTCGCTCGGCCAGCGCGGCTTCGAGGCGGCCGACCGGACCGCGGCGCAGAACTTCGCGGCGGCCGCGCGCGCCGCGGGCGTACGCCGGATCGTCTATCTCGGCGGCCCGGAACCGGCCGCGGACGCCGGGTCGGTCTCGCCGCACCTGCGCTCCCGGGCCGAGGTGGGGCGGATCCTGCTGGACAGCGGGGTGCCCACCGCCATCCTGCGGGCCGCGGTGATCATCGGCTCCGGGTCGGCGTCCTTCGAGATGCTGCGCTACCTCACCGAGCGGTTGCCGGCCATGGTGACGCCGCGCTGGGTGTCCAACCGGATCCAGCCGATCGCCGTCCGGGACGTGCTGGGCTACCTGGTCGACTGCGCGACCCTGCCGGCCGAGGTGAACCGCGGCTTCGACATCGCCGGCCCGGACGTGCTCACCTTCGTCGAGATGATGCGCCGGTACGCGGCGGTGGCCGGCCTGCCCCGCCGGATGATCGTGCCCACCCGGGTGCTCAGCCCGAGCCTGTCCTCGCACTGGGTCGGGTTGATCACGCCGGTCCCCAACGCCATCGCCCGGCCGCTGGTGGAGAGCCTCATCCACGAGGCCGTGGCGCACGAACACGACATCGCGCGGTGGATCCCCGACCCGCCCGGCGGGCTGACCGGGTTCGACCGGGCGGTCGAGCTGGCGCTCGCCAAGATCCGCGACGCCGAGGTGGAGACCCGCTGGTCGACCGCCACCGGCCTGGACGCGGCCGCCGAGCCGCTGCCCAGCGACCCGGACTGGTCCGGCGGCTCGGTCTACACCGACCTGCGGGAGATCGGCGTGAACGCCCCGGTCGAGGCGCTGTGGCGGGTGGTCGAGGGCGTCGGCGGCGAGCACGGCTGGTACTCGTTCCCGCTGGCCTGGTCGGTGCGCGGCTGGCTCGACCGGGCGGTCGGCGGGGTGGGGCTGCGGCGCGGCCGGCGCGATCCGCACCGGTTGCTGGTCGGCGAGGCGCTGGACTTCTGGCGGGTCGAGGAGATCGTCCCGGGCGAGCTGCTGCGGTTGCGGGCCGAGATGCGGCTGCCCGGGCCGGCCTGGCTGGAGCTGCGGGCCGAGCCGGACGGGCCGGACCGCAGCCGCTACCGGCAACGTGCGGTCTTCGCGCCGCGCGGGCTGGCCGGGCACGCGTACTGGCGAACCATCAGCCCGTTCCACGCGGTGGTCTTCGGCGGGATGGCCC
This sequence comes from Plantactinospora siamensis, assembly GCF_042434095.1. NCBI lineage: Bacteria > Bacillati > Actinomycetota > Actinomycetes > Micromonosporales > Micromonosporaceae > Plantactinospora > Plantactinospora siamensis. The sequence continues at coordinate 508,947 of NZ_JBHLUE010000011.1, read as the reverse complement.
GGAACATCGCCCGCGGCGCCGAGCGCGGGCTCCCCCGCCCCGACCCCGGCTGACCCCTCCCGGGTCCCCCGGCCCGCGCCCCGGGGCCAGCCCCGGCGCGCTGCCGATCGACCTGGACAGGGCGGTCAGCGGGGCGGGAGCGCGGGGCGCGCGGGGGGTGCGGGCGGCGCGGTGGGGGTGCCGAAGGCCCGCATCGGGCTCGGCGCGGGGAAGCCCAGCACCGGCTGGCCCCGCAGCGCCGTGGTGAGCAGCCGGGCGATGCCGCCGAGGATGTTCGCCTGCACCGCCTGACCCACGGCGTCCCGCGGATTGTCCGGGTTGGCGGCGATCGCGGCCACCGCCACCTGCGGGGTGTAGACCACGACGGTCTCCGTGGCGTACCCCTCGGAACTGCCGGTCTTGCCGGCGATCGGCCGGCCCGGCAGCAACTGACGCATCCGCTCGCCGGTCCCGCCGTCGCAGCGCCCGAACGCGGACTGGTCCCCCACCGGGCAGCGGGCCGCGTCGTTCGCCGCCCGGGCCGTGTCGGCCGGCAGCACCCGCCGGCAGGCCGGGTCGGCCACCGGCAGCCGGTGCCCGGCCGAGTCGCTGATGGCGGTCACCGGCAGCGGAGCGCAGTAGACGCCGTCGGCCGCCACGGTGGCGTACGCGTTGGCCAGGTCCAGCGGTGTCGTGGCGGAGACCCCGAGGGTGAACGGGCCCCACTCGTTGGCGCCGTCCAGCGACATCCGGGCATCGCTGTCGGCCCGGAACCGGATGCCCAGCCGCTGCGCCATCTCGACCACCCGGGCGGCGCCGACCTGCTCCTCCAGGTGCGCGAAGTAGGTGTTGACCGAGCGGCCGAACGCGCTCCACATGGTCCGCGGCCCGTTCTGGTACGCGGGCGTGGCGTTGACCGGGCACCAGCGGCCCGCGCAGCTCGCCGGGTCGTCCACCCGGTAGCGCGTGACCAGCCTTCCGGGCGCGCTGTAGGTGGTGTTCAGCGGCAGGCCGGCCTCGATCGCGGCCAGCATGGTGAACAGCTTGAAGGTGGAACCGCCCTGGTAACCGGCGATGTCGCCGCCGCCGGCCACCAGCTGGTTGACGGTGTTCGGGTAGTTCACCTGGCCGGGCGGGTTCGGGGCGAGGCTGTAGTGCCGGTTCACGGCCAGCGCGAGCACCCGGCCCGTGCCCGGCTGTACCACGGCGGTCGGCGCGGCCCGCGGCTCGTCATAGCCGTACACCGAGAGCGTGTGCCGCAGCGCGGCCTCCTGGATCTCCGGGTCCAGCGAGGTGACGATCCGGTAGCCGCCCCGCTGGAGGGCCAACCGGCGCTCCTGCGGGGTGGCGCCGAACGCCGGCTGCTCCTCCCACCACTTCATCACGTAGTCGCAGAAGAAGCCCCAGTCTTCCTGCTCGGGCCGCAGGGTGGTGCAGTTGCCCGGCTGCTCACTCGGGCGCAGGCCCAGCGGCGCGCGGTCGGCCGCGTCCCGGTCCGCCGCCGAGATCTGGCCGAGCTGCGCCATCCGGTCCAGCACGTACGTCCGGCGATCCAGCGCGGCCTTGGCGTCGCCGTTGATCGGGTCGTACTCGTCCGGCGACTGCACCAGTCCGGCCAGCAGCGCGGCCTCCGGCAGGCTCAGCTTGTCCGGGGGCTTGGAGAAGTAACGCGCGCTGGCCGTGGCCACGCCGTACGCGCCGGCGCCGAAGTAGGCGATGTTCAGGTAACGGCCGAGGATCTCGTCCTTGCTGAGCCGGCGCTCCAGGGCGAGCGCCCAGCGCATCTCGCGGACCTTCCGGCCCAGGCTGGTCTCGGTGGCCGCGGCGCGCTCCTCGGGGCTGAGCGCCGGGTCGCCCTTGCGGACGTTGCGGACGTACTGCATGGTCAGCGTGGAGGCGCCCTGCCGGCTGTCGCCGTGCCGGTTGGCCACCACGGCCCGCAGCACGCCGCGCAGATCCACCCCGCTGTGCTGGTAGAACCGGGCATCCTCGGCGGCCACGATGGCCTGGCGCATCACCGGGGCCACCGCCGACAGCTCGACCTCGTGGCGGTTCTCCGCGAAGAACGACGTCACCAGGGTGCGGCCGTCGCTGGCGTACAGGTACGACCGCTCGGCGACGGGCGGGTTCCGCAGGTCCTCCGGCAGTTCCCCGCCGGGAACCATCGAGAGGCCGTACCCCATCAGCAGCTGGGCCGGCAGCGCGGACACCCCGAGCACCAGGCCGCCGAGCACTCCGGCGAGCACCACGGTGGCGAGGAGGTAGATCCTGGACCGGGCCATTCCGGTTCACCTCACGCGTCAGGAGGCAATTGCGTTGACGCGTCCCAGGATTAGCGGGAATGGGGCGTTATGTGAGGGTTTTCCGTGAGACTCCCTCAACCGAGGCTCACGAATCGCCCGGGCGGGTTGCCTGTCCCGCGGCAGGCCCGGCACTCCCCGGCCGGCCGGGCGCCCGTCAGGGCAGCAGCGCGGCGGCGAGCGGGTGGATGGTCTCCTCGATCTCGTCGGCCACCCGCTCGAAGCACTGATCGCCGCGGCCCCAGGGATCGTCGAGATCGTCGCCGGGCTGCGCGGGCGCTCCCCCGCGTACGGCGTCGGCCGCGGCCACCAGCGCCGTCCCCCGGGCGTACACCGCCGCCGGGGTGTCCTCGGCCGGCGGCAGCGCCGCGGCGTCCACCAGCGGCAGCAGGCGGCCGAACTCGCCCAGCACGAATGTCCGGCCGGCCGCGTCCGGACGCAGCGCCACCACGTACTCCTGCTGGTCGGCGGTGGCCGTCAGGATCAGGTCGGCGGCGTCGATGTGCTCCGAGCGGAGCCGGCGCGCGGCGAACCCGTCCGGGTCGCCGCGTCGGGACCGGACCTGCCGGGCCGCCGGCGGGTTCATCCCCTCGCCCTCGTGCCAGCCGCCCGTACCGGCGCTGTGGCTGTAGAGCAGGCGCTCGGCCAGCTCGGTCGCGGCCGCGCCGGGCTGCCCGGCGGCGTCGTCCGGGCCGCCGTGGTCCTCCGCCGCGCCGCCGGCGTCCGCCGGGTCGCCGGTGGTCGAGCCGCCCCGCCGGGTCAGCCGCTCCCGCACCGCCTGGGTGAGCAGCCGCTCCGCCATCGGCGAGCGGCAGATGTTGCCCATGCAGACGTGCAGGACGGTGAACGGCGGCACTCTCAGTCCTCCCGGCCGACGATGTCCGGCACCACGTCCCGGAGCTTGTCCAGCGGGATGGCGCCGTCGCGGAGCACCCGCGGCACGTCGCCGGTCAGATCGACGATGGTGCTGGCCACGGGATCCGGGCAGGGTCCCGCCTCCAGGTACGCCCGCACCGCGTACCCCAGCTGCTCGCGGGCCTCCTCGGCGGTCACCGCGGCCGGCTGGCCGTGCTTGTTGGCCGAGGAGACGGCCATCGGGCCGGTCTCCCGGAGCACCTCCAGGGCCACCGGGTGCAGCGGCATCCGCACCGCCACCGTGCCGCCGAGGTCACCCAGGTCCCACTGCAGGCTCGGCGAGTGCTCCACCACGATCGTGAGCGCACCCGGCCAGAAGGCCTCGACCAGGTCCCTGGCGGCCACCGGGAGCGAGAAGACCAGCCCGTCGAGGGTGTGCCGGGAACCGATCAGCACCGGCGGCGGGGTCCCCCGGCCGCGGCCCTTGGCCTCCTGCAGCGCCTTGACGGCGTGCGGGGTGAAGGCGTCGGCGCCGATCCCGTACACGGTGTCGGTCGGCATGACGACCAGCTCGCCGTTGCGGACCGCCTCGATGGCGGCCGCGATGCCTCGGTCGCGATCGGCCAGCGACCGGCAGTCATAGAGCATCACGATGATGAAGTCTGCCACGCCCGGAAAGGGACGGAGCGGAAGGGTCAGCGGCGGCGGGCGGTGGCGAAGCGGGGGCGGCCGGTGAGGTCGCGATGGTCCTCGACCTCGATGAACCGGCCGTCGGCGACCAGCAGCGCGGGCACCGTCGTGGCGTGCGTGTCGTCGTGCTCGATGCCCAGCCAACCGCCCGGGCGCAGCAGCCGGGCCGCGAGCCCGATCACCGGCCGGATCACCGCCAGACCGTCGCCGGCGGCGAAGACCGCCTCGGCCGGGTCGTACCGCTGCACCTCGGCCGGCACGGGCGTGCCGGCCGGCACGTACGGGGGATTGCAGAGCACCAGGTCCACCCGGCCGGACAGCTCCGCGAGCAGGTCCGGATCGGTCACGTCCCCGGCCACCACCCGGATCGGCGGGTCGCCCGCCGCGGCCCGGTCGGCCGCGTTGCGGCGAAGCCAGTCCAGCGCCGCCGGGGAGCGCTCCACCGCCAGCACGGTGGCGGCCGGCAGCTCCTGCGCCACGGACAGGGCCAGCGCGCCGGAACCGCTGCACAGGTCCACCACCGTCACCGGACCCGCCGCCGGGACGTCAGGGCCCCGCGCCGCCGTCGGACCGGGCACCGCCGCCGCCGCCGTCGGACCGGGCACCGCCGCCGCCGCCGGACCGGGCGCCGCGGCCGCCGGACCGGGCGCCGAAGCCGTCGGACCGGGCGCCGCGGCCGCCGGACCGACCACCGCCAGTCCCCAGCCGGCCAACAGCTCCGTCTCGGGCCGGGGGACGAACACCCCCGGACCGACCGCCAGGTCCAGGTGCCGGAAGGGCGCGGCACCGAGCAGGTACTGCAGGGGCTCCCGCCGTACCCGCCGGGTCACCAGCGCGGCGAGCCGGTCGCGCCGCTCGGCGTCCAGCTCGGCGGCGAGGGCGAGCCGGCCGCGGGGCACCCCCAGGACATGCCCGACCAGCAGCTCGGCCTCGGCCCGGGCCGCCGGCACGCCGGCGGCGGCCAGCTCGGCGGCCGCCCGCGCCACGGCAACCGACGGGCGGATGCGATCTGCCGCAACGGGTGGATGTCGACGGGGTTCGGTCACGACATAATCATGGAACGTGGGTCGTCGCCGTCGCGCGCCGGTCCGCCCCTTCGGCGTCGAGGAGGTAATGCGTGAGCTGGCTCGACCGGGTCACCGACCAGGCCGACGCGCTCATGCGCTCGCGTCACCTGCTGGAGACCGGTCGCTCGGCCGAGGCGTGCGCGCTGCTCGACCGGGTGCTGGCCAGCACGCGCGACCCGTACTCCCGGGCCGATGCCCTGCTGCAACGGGTCTCGGCCGTGCTCAACCTCGGCCGCACGGCCGAGTACACCGCGACCTCGGAGCTCGCCTTCGAGGCGGCCCGCGAGGTGCCCGACCCCTACCTGCTCGGCCACCTGCACGCGCTCGCCGCGCTGGCCGCGCACGACCAGGGCGCGCTGGACCGCGGGGTGAGCCATCTGGTACGAGGCGCCCGGGCGCTCGGCGCGGTGGACGACCCGGACCGGGAGACCGCGTGGGGCTGGCACGACCTGGCCATGGCGTATTCCTACCTCAGCTTCCACGGGTACGCGTTGAGCGCCATCGAGCGGGCCCGGCAGCTCGGCGGCGCGGCCGGGATCCCCGATGAGACGTTCGCCGCGCCCGGCATCCGGCTGCGCAACGCGGTGGCCATGGACCACAACGGGGACACCGACGGGTGCCTGCGGGTGCTCCGCGACATCGACGCCGACCTGGCGAGCTTCCTACGCGCCGGCGGTCTGACCCGGCTGCGGCCGATCGGGCTGGCCGCCTACGGCTACGCGCTGCTGCGCCGCGGCACCCTCGGCGAGCGCTCCGAGCTCTGCCAGGAGGTCGACCCGGCGGATCTGCTGTCCCGGGGCGGCGACAGCGTCCGGTCCCGACACCTGGCCCAGTTGGGCGCGGTGTGCCTGGCCATCAGCGCCGGCCGGCCGATCGAGGCCATCGCCCGGCTCGACACCCTGGTGGGCGCGGCAGAGACGCTCGGCGCGGCCGAGCCGGCCCGGCTACGCAGCCTGGCGTACGCCCGGGCCGGTGACCACGCGGCCGCGCACCAGGCCGACCGGTACGCCTTCCGGCTCGCCGCCCAGCGCAGCGACCGGCTCCGGGACGTGTACGTGGACGGGATCGCGGCCCGGATCGACCATGAGGAACTGCGCCGGGAGGCCGCGCGGTACGAGGACGAGGCGCTCACCGACCCGCTCACCGGGCTACCCAACCGGCGCAGCCTGGAGCGGTACGTGTCGGCGGTGGTGAGCCGGGGTGACCGGGCCGTGGTGGGGGTGGCCGACCTGGACGGGTTCAAGGCCGTCAACACGCGGCACGGCCACCACTCGGGCGACCTGGTCCTGCAACGGATCGCCGGGGTGATCAACCGGGTGATGCGGCGCGGCGACTTCGTGGCCCGGTACGGCGGCGACGAGTTCGTGGTGGTCCTGCCCAACGCGGGCACTGCCGAGGCAGCCGAGGTGGCGCGCCGGATCTTTTCGGCGGTCGAGGACGAGGACTGGGAGGCGCTGGTGCCGGGGACGCCGGTCGGGGTGAGCGTCGGCTTCGCCGAGGTGCACGGCGCCGGTCCCGCGCTGCGGGAGGCGTTGGGCGCCGCGTTCGAGGTGGCCGACCGGGAGATGCTGCGGGCCAAGGACGCCGCCCGCGGCGCGTACCCGGCCAGCCGCGCCATGTGAGCGGGCGCCGCGCCGGGCCGGGTTTCGGGGGCGCCCGCCAGGTGCGGGGCCGGGCCGGCCCCCGCGGTCAGCGGCGCGCCAGGTCGGGATCGCCGGCCAGCCGAGCCGCGCGGTCCGCCTCGGCCAGCGCGTCCAGCACCCCGTCGAGCTCGCCGCCGAGCGCCAGGTCCAGGTTGTACGCCGTGTAGCCGATCCGGTGGTCGGTGATGCGGTTCTGCGGGAAGTTGTACGTGCGGATCCGCTCCGAGCGGTCCACGGTGCGTACCTGGGAGCGGCGGGCGTCCGAGGCCGCGGCGTCGGCCTGCTCCTGCGCGGCGGCCAGCAGCCGGGCCCGGAGGATGCGCATCGCCTGCTCGCGGTTCTGCAGCTGGCTCTTCTCGTTCTGGCAGGAGACCACGATCCCGGTCGGCAGGTGGGTGATCCGGACCGCCGAGTCCGTGGTGTTGACGGACTGGCCGCCCGGTCCGGACGACCGGAAGACGTCGATCCGCAGCTCGTTCGGGTCGATGGTCACGTCCACCTCCTCGGCCTCCGGCAGCACGAGGACCCCCGCCGCGCTGGTGTGGATCCGACCCTGCGACTCGGTGACCGGCACCCGCTGGACCCGGTGCACGCCGCCCTCCCACTTGAGCCGCGACCACACCCCGTTCCCGCCCTCGGGCACGCCGCGGGTCTTCACGGCGAGGGAGACGTCCTTGACGCCGCCCAGGTCGGAGTCCTGCGCGTCGATCACCTCGGTGGCCCAGCCGCGCCGCTCGGCGTACCGCTGGTACATCCGCAGCAGGTCGGCCGCGAACAGCGCCGACTCCTCGCCGCCCTCGCCGGCCTTGATCTCGACGATCACGTCCTTGCCGTCGTGCGGGTCGCGCGGGATCAGCAGCTCGGCCAGCCGCTCCTCGAGCACGGGCAGGCCGGCCGCGATCGAGTCGGCCTCCGCGGCGAAGGTGGGATCCTCGGCGGCCAGCTCGCGGGCGGCCACCAGGTCGGCCCGCGCCTGCTCCAACTCCTCGGCCGCCTTGTGCACCGCGGTCAGCTCGGCGAACCGGCGACCCACCCGGCGGGCGGTGGCCTGGTCGGCGTGGATCGCCGGGTCCGCCAGCTGCTGCTCCAGCTCGGCGTACTCGTCGAGAAGCGCGACCAACCGCTCACTGCTCATGTCTCTTCAGCTTCCTCGCCGGACCGGGCTGCCTGGAACCGTCACCGCGGCGGTCGGCGCGCCGGCCGCATGATCACCGTCACACGGCGGCCGGCCAACCGGCCGCGTACGGACGGGATGAACGCCAACGGCGCCCGCGTCCGGCCGAAACCGGACACGGGCGCCGCGGAGGTCGCTACTTGGCCTTCTTGGGCTGAACCTTGGCGTACTTCTGCTGGAACTTCGCGACCCGACCAGCGGTGTCGAGAACGCGCTGCTTACCGGTGTAGAACGGGTGGCAGGCGCTGCAGGTCTCGACGTGGATCGTCCCGCCCTTGGCGGTGCTGCGGGTCGTGAACGTGTTACCGCAGGAGCACGAGACCTCGGTGGTGACGTACTCCGGGTGGATGTTGGACTTCATGTCGCCTCGGTCCTCTCGTTGGTGGTCGCCGGGTCGCCGTCGACGCCCGCCCAGCGGGCGGGCTCAGGCGTGAACCGGAACCGGTGGCCGATGGACCAGTGTGCCATGGGCCCGAACCGGACCCGAAATCGGGCTGCTCAGCTGATCCATGCAGCTCAACACGGCCGGACCACCACGCATTCCCGCTCCGCCCGACCCCACACCCATGCCATAGAAAGGTTTCCGGCGGCCCGCCCCGTCCGATGCCAGCCAAGGTTTTCCGGCGGCCCGCCCCGCGTCGGGATCAAGCCTGACCGCCCAGAGCGGGGCGGGCCGCCGGAAAACCGACCAACCCTGACCGCCAGCGGGCGGGCCGCCGGAAAACCGCACAAACTACTCGCCTGGCGTCGACTTCGCGATCTGCATGAGGAACTCGATGTTGGTCCGGCTCTGCTTGAGCCGGTCCAGCAGGAGATCCAGCGCGGCCTGCGAGTCCAGCGAGTGCAGCACCTTGCGCAGCTTGTGCGTGATCGCCAGCTCCTCGGGCGCGAGCAGGATCTCCTCCTTCCGGGTGCTCGACAGGTGGATGTCGATGGCGGGGTACGTCCGCTTCTCGGCGATCTTCCGGTCCAGCTTGAGCTCGGCGTTGCCGGTGCCCTTGAACTCCTCGAAGATGACCGTGTCCATCACCGAGCCGGTCTCGACCAGCGCGGTCGCCAGGATGGTCAGCGAGCCGCCGTTCTCGATGTTGCGGGCGGCGCCGAGGAACCGCTTCGGCGGGTAGAGCGCGGTCGAGTCGATACCGCCGGACATGATCCGGCCACTGGCCGGCGCGGCCAGGTTGTACGACCGGCCCAGCCGGGTCACCGAGTCGAGCAGCACGACCACGTCGTGGCCCAGCTCGACGAGGCGCTTGGCCCGCTCGATCGCCAACTCGGCCACGGTGGTGTGGTCCTGCGGCGGCCGGTCGAACGTGGCCGCGATGACCTCGCCCTTCACCGACCGCTGCATGTCGGTGACCTCTTCTGGCCGCTCGTCGACCAGCACCACCATGAGGTGGACCTCGGGGTTGTTGTGGGTGACCGCGTTCGCGATCGCCTGCAGCACCATGGTCTTACCGGCCTTCGGCGGCGACATGATCAGGGCTCGCTGGCCCTTGCCGATCGGCGTCACCAGGTCGATCACCCGGGTGGTGAGGATGTGCGGCTCGGTCTCCAGCCGCAGCCGCTCCTGCGGGTACAGCGGGGTCAGCTTGTAGAACTCGGGGCGGCGCTTGGCCTCCTCCGGCTCCATTCCGTTGACCGTGTCGAGCCGTACCAGCGGGTTGTACTTGTCCCGCCGCTGGTCGCCGCCGCCGCCGTCCCGGGTCGCCTTCACGGCGCCGGTGACCGCGTCGCCGCGGCGCAGGCCGTACTTCTTCACCTGGGACATGGCCACGTAGACGTCGTTGGGGCCGGCGAGGTAGCCGGTGGTCCGCACGAACGCGTAGTTGTCCAGGATGTCGATGATGCCGGCCACCGGGACGAGCACGTCGTCCTCGCTGACCTGCGGCTCACGGCCGCCGTCGCGTCCGCCGTCCCGGCCGCCGCCGTCGCCGTCCCGGTCGCTCCGGCCGCCGCGCCGGCGGTCCCGGAAGCGGCTGCGCCGGCTGCGCCGGCCACCGCCGTCGCCGTCGTCGTCGCCGTCATCGGAACGCTGGCCACGCTCGTTGTTCCGGTCCCGGTCGTTGTTCCGGTCGTTCCGGTCGTTGCGCTCGGCCCGCTCGCCCCGGTCGGTGCGGTCGTTCCGCTCGTTGCGGTCGCCCCGGTCGGTACGCTCGGCCCGATCGGTACGCTCGGCCCGATCGGTACGGTCGCGCCCGTTGCGCGACTCGCCGCGCTCGGCCCGATCGCCGGTCTCGGCACGGTCGCCACGGTCCGCACGCTCGCCGCGCTCCGCACGCTCGCCACGGTCGCCGCGCTCCGCACGGTCCCCGCGTTCCGCACGGTCGCCACGGTCGCCCCGGGTGCCGGAATCGGCGCGCTCGGCCGGCTCGGCCGACTCGGGCTGCCGCCGGTCGTTGCCCGTCTCGGCGGGGGCCGCCGCCCGGGCGTCGATCTCCGGGGCTTCGGCCGTCCGGTCAGCGGTGGCGGTGGCGGCTCGGGAGCGGCGGGACCGCTCCCGGCCCCGGCCCTCGGTGGTCGCCGGGGCCTCGGCCGAGCCGTCCCGGGACGGCTCCGTCCGCGATCCGTCCGCCACGTCGGCGCGTACCTCCTCGCGAGCCGGCGCTGACGCGGCCGCCGCGACCTCGGCTCGGGGGCGTGGGGTGCCGGCGCCGGACGAGCCGGCCTGCTGCCGCTCGGTGATGGCGGAGATCAGCTCGCCCTTGCGCATCCGGGCCGTACCGGAGATGCCGAGCGACGCGGCCAGGCTCTGCAGCTCCGGCAGCAGCATCGCCGACAGACCGGTGCCGGTCCGGCGACGACGCGCCGGGGCTGCGGTGGGTTCGCCAGCGACGTTGGAAACATCCGACGTCACGTCGGTGGTGTCGCTCAATGGATTCCTTCCCTCGATAGGCCGGGGCTGCCCGGGGTCGTTGCAAGGTGGCCGGGCGGCCTCGGTGCACCCGCTTCGCATGACGCGGCGCGGGAGTCTGTGACACAGCAGCCGGTCGGTTTGCCCTCCCGCCAGCCTCGGTGGGAAGGTTGTCGCCGTCTCCGGCGCCGGGTGGATACTGCGGTGCGGCGTGGGCCTAGGCAGGGGTGAGACGGGCTGACCGCCGAAAGCTTCGGGGGTGCGCCGACCCGCAGAGATCACATGCTTCGCGGCTGTGCTCAGTCTAGAGCGTAATCAACTCTTCCGACCTGCGGCAACAGGGTCCCGCTCGGCGTGTCCCAGTCTACCCCGTACGGCCACCGCTCCGGCCACGTCCACCGACAACCTGTGAACCGCCCATTCCATTCCCGGATCGAGGTCGGCCGGCGGGGCCGAAAGGGCCAAAACCGCTGGTCCGGCCCCACTGACCACGGCCGCCACACCGGCCGCACGCAGCGCCGAGACCAGGTCCGCGGTGGCCGGCATCCCGACCGCCCGGTAATGCTGGTGCAGCCGGTCCTCGGTCGCCGGGAACAGCAGGGCGGGATCCCGGGTGAGGGCGTGCGCCAGCAGGGCGGCCCGGCCGGCCGAGTGCGCGGCGTCCGCGTGCGGCACCGAGGCCGGCAGCGCGGCCCGGGCCGTCGCGGTGAGGCCACGCTCCCGGGGTACGAAGACGGTGGGTTCGATCTCCCCCGCCGGCCGCAGCGACACGGCCCGCGCCCCCGAGGCGTCCGTCCAGGCGATCGTGAAGCCGCCCAGCAGGCAGGGTGCCACGTTGTCGGGATGGCCCTCGATGGCCGCGGCGATCCGCAGCGCCGCCCCGGCGTCGACCTCCCGGCCGCCGTTCGCGACGAGGGTACGGGCCAGCTGGACGCCGGCCACGATGGCGGACGAGGACGATCCGAGCCCGCGCGCCTGGGGGATCCGGTTGACGCAGTCGACCTCGAGCCCGGGCGGCTGACCGCCGAGCACCTCGAAGGTGGCCCGCATGGCGCGGATCAGCAGGTGCTCCTCGCCCTCGGGCAGCTCGCCGGCGCCCTCCCCGGTCACCGTGATCCGGCAGCCGGACGGGACCACCCGCGCGGTCACCTCGTCGTAGAGGCTCAGCGCCAGGCCCAGCGAGTCGAACCCGGGCCCGAGGTTGGCGCTGGTGGCCGGCGTACGCACCCGGACCGGGTCGGCGACGAAGCGGGGCCGCATCGCCTCATGCTAGGCCAGCGCCACGACACCCGGACTGCCCACGCCGCCCCGCCCACCCGCTGAGACGCCGCGCGTCCGCGCCGGCTCCGCTCCGCTTCCCGCCGCCTCCGCTCCCGCCCGCCGCAGCACCCATCCCCACCTCCCGCCGGCCCGATCCCGCTCCCGCTCCTGGTCCGCCCCGAGCCCCGCCTCCCCGCACGGTCATTCGCCGTCGCCCGCCCTGGCCCGCGGGGGACCCGCCAGGCCGAAACCCGCCGGCGACTCAGGAGTTGTTTCGGGGCTGGAGTTGTTCTCGGCGCTCACGGCCGCCGGCCGCGGGTCGAGCTGCTCGTCGGTGAGCCTGAGGCGGCGGGTGGCGAACCGCCAGCCCACCGCGTACAGCAGGGTCACCAGGCCGCACCCGGCCACCACGATCGACTCGTCGACCCGGCCCACGAGGCCGGCCACGGCCAGCTGGCTCACCGAGATGGCCAGCGTCGCCAGCATCATGTCGGTGGCGAACACCCGCCCACGCAGCGCGTCCGGCACCTCGCGCTGCAGGGCGAAGTTTGACAGGACCCAGTTGGTGCCGCCGGCGAAGTGCGCCACGAAGACCAGGACCAGCACCAGCGGAAACCAGCGCAGCACCGACACGCCGAGGTAACTGAGTCCATAGAGGGACATCGACAGGGCCAGCCCGGGCAGCAGCCAGCTCCGGTGGCCGAGCACCCGGCGCATCAGCACCGGCCCGACCAGGCCACCGGCGCCCCGCACCGCGAAGAGCAGGCCCGTCCCGATGGCGCCCACCCCGTACGCGGCGGCCAGCAACGGAAACACGGTGAGCACCCCGTTGCCGAGCCCGACCGCGCTCTTGACCGTCACCAGCGCCAGGACCCGCGGCCGGTGCCCGATGTAGCGCAGCGCCTCGCCGATGGCCGACCAGGTGCCGGGCCGGGGCGTGTCGGCGGCGTACGGCTGCTGCAACGGGCGGCGGATCAGCCCGGCCACGACCGCGGCGATCGCCAGGGCCACGGCGGCGACGGCGAAGCTCGCGTACGCCCCGAGGGCCGCGCTGAGCACGCCGCCCAGGGACGCGCCCACCACCGTCATGGTGCCCCAGGCGGACCCGGCGACCGCGTTGCCGGCGGCCAGCTCGGCCGGCGCCAGCACGTTGGGCAGCGCGGCCTGGGCGGCCGGGGAGTAGCACGCCTTGGCGACCGCCACCGCCCCCACCGCGGCGAGGGCCAGCCAGGCCGTGCCGGCGGACCGGACCGCGAACAGCAACAGGATGGCGGCCAGCGCGCCCACGTTGGACACCATCATGATCTTCTTGCGGTCGAGCCGGTCGGCGAGCGTGCCGGTGAACGGCAGCAGCAGCGCCACCACGCCGGTGTCCACGGCCAGGATCAGCGCGCCGAACACGCCGCCGCCGGTCAGCCGGGGCAGCAGCACGAGCAGCGGCACCATGACGAACCAGTCCGAGCCGAACACGACCAGCTCGGCGAGGAAGAGCCGGCGGAAGTCGCGATTGTGCCGCAGCACCGAGAGCGGGGTGGGCAGGGACGCGGCGGGCGACGCGGTCGACACGTACCGGAACGCTACCCGGCGGGTCCGACACCGCCGGCCCGCCGCCAAGCCCCCCGGACCGCCGGACCGCCGGGCCGCCGGACCGCCGGACCGCCCGGCCGCCGGACCGCCGCCGCGAGTCCGGCGTTCGGCCTCGGTGCGGCGTTAAGAAGGGGCCCCTCCTATACCGAAAACGATAAGAAGGGGCCCTTCCTTCCCGGCTATTCCTGCGGGGGCAGCGGCGAGGTGCGACTCTTCGGCAGCCGGAGCACCTCGAACTGGTCGGTGCCGTCCAGCAGCGCCCCGGACGGCGCCGGGCGGCCCGCCGGACCGTCGGCGCCCCCGTCGCCGGCGCTCGGACCGGCCACGCCCGCGCCGTCGCCGCCCAGGCCCGCACCGCCCGAGCCGTCGACGCCCGCACGTGCGGCGCCCGCGCCGTCGCCGCCCGAGCCCGCGCCGCCCGAGCCCGCGCCGCCCGTACCGCCGGCGCCCGGACCGGCGCCGGCAGGCTGCCCGTCGGCGCCCGGCCGGCCGTGCCCGGCCGGCCCGGCGAGGGTGGCGTCTCCGGCGATCGCCGTCCGGTCGTCGCCGGCCGCGTGCCGGCCGGCGCCGGTCGCGGCCGGGGCGGTGCCCGCGGCCCGGTGCGCGCCGCCGCTCACCCCGGCCAGGGCCGGCGCGCCGGCCGGGCCAGAACCCGCCCCGCCCGGCCCGGCCGGACCGTCGGCGTGCCCCGGGACGCCCGCCAGCGCCGGCTCCGGCCGGCCCCGCCGGCGCCGGAAGCCGGCCTTGGTGGCCTCGACCATCGTGTACAGCGTCGGCACCAGCACCAGGGTGAGCAGCGTCGACGAGATCAGGCCGCCGATCACCACGACCGCCAGCGGCTGCGAGATGAAGCCGCCCTCACCGGTCAGCCCGAAGGCCATCGGCAGCAGCGCGAAGATGGTGGCGATGGCCGTCATGAGGATCGGCCGCAGCCGGCGCCGGCCGCCCTCGATCACCGCCTCCCGGACGTCCATGCCCTGCGCTCGGTACTGATTGATCAGGTCCATCAGCACGATCGCGTTGGTGACCACGATGCCGACCAGCATGAGCACGCCGATCAGCGCGGGCACCCCGAGCGGCGTGTTGGTGGCCAGCAGCAGGGCGATCGCGCCGGTGGCGGCGAACGGGATGGAGACCAGCAGGATCAGCGGCTGCAGGAGGCTACGGAACGTCGCCACCATGATGACGAAGACGATCGCGATGGCCGCGAGCACGGCCAGCCCCAGGTCTCCGAACGCGTCGGCCTGGTCCTGGCTGGCCCCGCCGACCGTGATGGTGGCCCCCGGCACGTCGATGGCGTCGAGCCGCTTCTTCAGCTCGGTGGTGGTCGCGCCGAGGTTGTCCCCGGTGGCCGTGCCGGTGACGGTGGCGCTGCGGTCGCCGTCGATCCGGGTCACCTGGACCGGGCCCTGCCCCTCGGCGACGTCGGCCACATCGTCCAGCTTCACCCTGCCCAGCGACAGCGAACGCAGCTGCTCGGCGGTGGCCGGTCGGGCGCCGCCGGCCAGCACCACATCGTCCTGGTTGCCGTCCAGAGTGACCTGACCGATCGGCGCGCCCCGGAACGCCTGCGCCACGGCCTGGCCGATGGCGGCCTCGGAAAGCCCGGCACGGGCGGCCGCAGCCCGGTCCACGGTCACGTTCAGCCGCGGCGTGCGCTCGGCCAGGCTGGTCTTGACGTCGGTGACCCGCGGCACGCCGGCCATCGCGTCCCGCACCCGGCCGGTGGCGGTGGCCAGCACGTCCTGGTCGTTGGCCTGGACCACGACCTCCAGCTGGCTGCCCGAGGTGCTGTCCCCGCTGCCCACCGTGAACTTCCCGGCGTTCAGCCCGTCCAGCTCGCGGCGCAGCTCGTCCTTCAGCTTCGCCGTGTCGGTGTCCTTGGTGAGCGCCAGGTTGTAGCTGGCCCGGGTGTTGCCGCCCGGCCCGGCCCACGGCTGGTCGGTGTTGCCCGCCTGCACCGTGTACGTCTCGACGCCGCCGGTCCGGCCGAGCACGGCCTCCACCTTGCGGGCGGCCGCGTCGGTGGCGGCCAGGCTGCTGCCGGCCGGCAGCTCCTGGGTGATGGCCAGGGTGTCCTGACCGGAGTCGTCCAGGAAGTTCGTCTTCAGCTGGCTGGCCAGCCCGAACGTGCCGACCAGGATCAGCAGCCCGACGGCCAGGGTGAGCCAGCGGTGCCACCGCTTCGTGGTGACGAACCGGATCACCGGCAGGTACGCCCGCTGCAACGGGCTGCGCCGCTCCTTGGCCTCCGCGGCCCGCAGCACCTCCTCGGCCTCGCCGGTCGGCGGCCGCAGGAACCAGTAGGCCAGCACGGGGATCACGGTCAGCGCCACCAGCAGCGAGGCGAGCAGCGCCACCGTCACGGTGATCGCGAACGGCGCGAACAGCTGGCCCACGAAGCCGCCGACCAGGCCGATCGGCGCGAAAACGGCCACGGTGGTCAGGGTGGAGGCGGTGACCGCGCCGGCCACCTCGCGTACGCCGTTGAGCACGGCTCTGCGCTTTTCCTCGCCGTACCCGAGATGCCGTTTGATGTTTTCCAGCACCACGATGGAGTCGTCCACCACCCGCCCGACGGCGATGGTGAGCGCGCCCAGGGTGAGCAGGTTGAGCGAGTAGTCGCCGGCCCAGAGCGCGATCAGCGCCACCAGCACGGACAGCGGGATGGAGACCGCGGTGACCAGGGTGGACCGGATCGAGAGCAGGAAGACCAGGATCACCAGCACGGCCATCACCAGCCCGAGCAGTCCCTCGGTGGTGAGGCTCTTGATGGACCGCTCGACGAACGGCGCCTGGTCGAACACCACCGTGAGGTCAGCGCCGGAGGACGTACGCAGGCTCGCCAGCTTGTCCCGGATCTCGTGCGAGATCTGTACGGCGTTGCCGTCCGGGCTCGCCACGACGGAGATGCCGAGGGCGTCCTTGCCGTTCGTCCGGGTGAAGCTGGTGGCCGGCGCCGTCCGCTGCTCGACGCTGGCGATGTCGCCCAGCGTCACCGGCGGGGCCCCCGGGCCGGAGACCGGGATGCCCTTGAGGTCGTCCAGCGACCCGATGGCGCTGCCGACCTGTACGGGCAGCGACTTGTCGCCGGCGGTGAGCGAGCCGGCCGGCACCGCCACCCCGTACGCCTTCAGCGCACCGGCGATGCCCGACGGGTCCACCTTGGCCCGGGCCAGCTTGGCCGGGTCGGGCGTGATGGACACGACCTGCTTGGCCGCGCCGGTCACGTCGACGGTGCGCACCCCGTCGATCGCCTGCAGCTCGGGCACCACGGTCTGGTTGAGCTTGTCGGCCAGCGCGCGGGAGTCCTCCCCGCCGCTGGCGGCCAGCACGACCGCCGGCAGGTCGTCCGTGCTGCCCGCGATGACCTGCGGGTCCACCCCCTGCGGGAGCTGCGTCCGGACCCGGTTGAGCGCGGTCTGCATCTTGTTGACCGCGTCGTCGAGGTTGGTGCCGAACTCGTACTCGACCTGCAGGGTGGTGGAGCCCTCCTGCGAGGTCGAGGTGACCTTCTTGAGCCCGGCGATGCCCTTGATGCCGTTCTCGATCGGCTCGGTCACCTGGGATTCGATGATCTCCGGGGAGGCGCCCGGATAGGTGGCGACGATGAAGGCGCCCGGGAACTGCAGCGACGGCAGCAGCTGCTGCCGCAGCGATGGCACGGCGAAGAGGCCGAACCCGGTGATCACCACCGCGATGAGGGCCACCAGCCCTCGGTTGGCGAGGCTGAGTCTGGCGAGAAAGGACATCGGGTCCCCCGTGGATGATGCGAGATCGATGGGCGAAATTCTGCCTGACGCTGATGATCTGTCCGGTGGCGGGTATGGCGGGCACCGGCCTCAGCCGGCCCTCAGGCAACGCGCGAGGCGGCCGGCGGGCAACGGCCGGACCGCCGGAAACCGACGGTCGGCGCGGCCTGCCGGCGCCGCCGGGGCGGCCCTCAGGCCAGATCCAGAGCCCGCGCCGCGATCAACGGGTCGTTGATGATCGTGGTCGGGGCCGGCGCCGTGGAGATGGCCCACTCCGGATCCTTGAGGCCGTGCCCCGTCACCGTACAAACCACCGTCAAGCCGGGGGGGATCGTGCCCGCGGCGGACTGCTGCAGCAGCCCGGCCACGCTGGCGGCGCTGCCCAGCTCGACGAACACCCCCACCTCCCGGGCGAGCAGGCGGTAGGTGCTGAGGATCTCCCGGTCGGTCACCGCGGCGATCAGGCCGCCGGAGGCCTCCCGGGCGTCCTGCGCTCCGGTCCAGCTCGCCGGGTTGCCGATCCGGATGGCCGTGGCGATCGTGGACGGCTCCGGCACGACCTTCCCGGACACCAGCGGCGCCGCGCCGGCGGCCTGGAAGCCGAACATCTTCGGGGTACGGGTGGCCCGGCCGGCCGCCGCGTCCTCGCGGTAGCCCATCCAGTACGCCGTGATGTTGCCGGCGTTGCCCACCGGCAGGCAGTGGATGTCGGGCGCGTCGCCGAGCGCCTCCACGATCTCGAACGCCGCCGTCTTCTGCCCCTGCAGCCGGTCCGGGTTGACCGAGTTGACCAGGGTCACCGGGTAGTCCTGGGACAGCTTGCCGGCCAGCGCCAGGCAGTCGTCGAAGTTGCCGCTGACCTGGATCAACCGGGCGCCGTGCACCAGCGCCTGGGCCAGCTTGCCCAGCGCGATCTTGCCCTGCGGCACCAGCACCGCGCAGGTGACGCCGGCCCGGGCGGCGTACGCGGCGGCCGAGGCGCTGGTGTTGCCGGTCGAGGCGCAGATGATCGCCTTGTCCCCGGCCTGCACCGCCTTCGACACCGCGACGGTCATGCCCCGGTCCTTGAACGAGCCGGTGGGATTGGCGCCCTCGACCTTGAGCCAGACGTCGCAGCCGGTGCGGGTGGACAGCACGGGGGCCGGAAGCAGCGGCGTGTTCCCCTCGTACAGGGTGATCACCGGCGTGGCGTCGGTGACCGGCAGCCGGTCGGCGTATCTGTCGATCAGTCCGCGCCACATGTCGCACTCCTCGCACCGGCGGAACCCGGCGGCGCGTCCCTGCGCGCCCGCGTATCAGGGTGCCGCACGCCCGACCGCGCCCGGCACCCGCCCCGCCGATGCCCACGTGCCGGGATCGGAACCGGGAGGCGCGTCGGTCAGGGCTCGCCCTCGACGCGCAGCACGCTGACGATGGCCCGGACGTGTTCGAGGTCGCGCAGCTCGGCCACGGTGGCCGCGAGCGCGGCGTCCGACGCCCGGTGGGTGACCACGACCAGCTCGGCGTCCTCGCCCCGGCCGGACTGCCGGACGGTGGCGATCGAGACGCCGTGCCCGGCGAACACGCCCGCCACGGCGGCCAGCACGCCCGCCCGGTCGGCCACGTCGAGGCTGATGTGATAGCGGGTGACCGCCTCGCCCATCGGCCGGATCGGCAGGGCCGCGTACGCCGACTCGCTGGCCGCGCGCACCCCGGCCAGCCGGTTCCGGGCGACCGCCACCAGGTCGCCCAGCACGGCGCTGGCGGTCGGCGCTCCCCCGGCGCCCCGGCCGTAGAACATGAGCTGGCCCGCGGCCCGGGCCTCGACGAAGACGGCGTTGAACGCGTCGCCCACCCCGGCCAGCGGGTGGGTACGCGGGATCATGGCCGGGTGCACCCGGACGCTCACCGAGTCGACCCCGGCCGCGTCCGGCCCCCGGGAGGCGATGCAGAGCAGCTTGATGGTGCAGCCCATGGCCTTGGCGCTGGCCACGTCCGCGGCGGTGACCTCGGTGATCCCCTCCCGGTGCACGTCGGCCGCGCCGACCCGGGTGTGGAACGCCAGCGAGGCCAGGATGGCCCCCTTGGCCGCGGCGTCGAAGCCCTCGACGTCGGCCGTCGGGTCTGCCTCGGCGTACCCCAGCTCGGTGGCCTGCTCCAGGGCCTCGGCGAAGCCGGCGCCGGTGGCGTCCATGGCGCTGAGGATGTAGTTGGTGGTGCCGTTGACGATGCCGGTCACCCGGTTCACCGAGTCGCCGTGCAGCGACTCGCGCAGCGGCCGCAGCAGCGGGATGGCGCCGGCCACGGCCGCCTCGTAGTAGAGGTCGGCGCCGCCCTCGGCCGCCGCGTCGTGCAGGCTCGCGCCATCCTCGGCCAGCAGCGCCTTGTTGGCGGTCACCACGCTCTTGCCGGCCCGCAACGCCTCGACCAGCCAGGTCCGGGCCGGCTCGATGCCGCCGACGACCTCGACCACCACGTCCACGTCGTCCCGCTTGACCAGGCCGAGCGGGTCGGTGGTGAAAACGGCCGGGCCGACCGGCAGCGCTCCCCGGTCGCGGCCGAGCCGGCGTACGGCGATGCCGGCCAGCTCGATCGGCGCGCCGATCCGGGCCGTCAGGTCGGCCGCCTGGTCGTGCAGCAGGCGGACCACCTCGGCGCCCACCGTGCCGCAGCCGAGCAGCGCGACCCGTACAGGTTTCGTCATCCGACATCCAATGCCAGCAGGTCGTCCTCGGTTTCCCGCCGGACGATCACCCTCGCGTCGCCGCCGCCGACCAGGATCACCGGTGGCCGGGGCACGTGGTTGTAGTTGCTGGCCATGCTCCGGCAGTAGGCGCCGGTGCCGGGCACTGCGAGAAGATCTCCGGGCTGCACGTCGGCGGGCAGAAATTCATCCTTCACCACGATGTCCCCGGACTCACAATGCTTTCCCACCACGCGGGCGAGCATCGGCTCGGCCGTCGAGGCCCGGGAGGCAAGCGTGGCCGAGTATGACGCGTCGTAGAGCGCCGTGCGGATGTTGTCGCTCATCCCGCCGTCGACGCTGACGTACGTCCGGATGCCGTCGACATCTTTCACCGTACCCACCTCGTACAGCGTGATCATGGCCGGACCGACGATGGCCCGGCCCGGCTCGACGGACAGCCGCGGGGTGGCCAGCCGCTCGGCCGCGCACTCGCCGTCCACGATCTTGCGGAGCCGCTTGGCCAGGTCGGCCGGGGCCGCCGGGTCGTCCTGGGTGGTGTACGCGATGCCGAAGCCGCCGCCCAGGTCCAGCTCGGGCAGTTCGACACCGCGGGCGTCGCGGATCTGCGCCTGCAGGCCCAGCACCCGGCGGGCCGAAACCTCGAAGCCGCTGGCGTCGAAGATCTGCGAGCCGATGTGCGAGTGCAGGCCGCGCAGCTCCAGCGCGTCCTCGTCGAGGATCCGGAACGCGGCGGCCGCCGCCGCGCCGCTGGCCAGCGAGAACCCGAACTTCTGGTCCTCGTGCGCGGTCGCGATGAACTCGTGGGTGTGCGCCTCGACGCCCACCGTGACCCGGATCAGCACCCGCGGCCGGACCCCCCGGTCGCGGGCCAGCTCGGTCAGCCGGTCGATCTCGATCTGCGAGTCCACGATGATCCGGCCCACCCCGGCGTCGACCGCGCGGGTCAGCTCGGCCACCGACTTGTTGTTGCCGTGGAAGCCGATCCGTGCCGGATCCATCCCGGCCGCGAGGGCGGTGGCCAGCTCGCCGCCGGTGCAGACGTCGAGGAAGAGCCCCTCCTCGGCGATGATCCGCACCACCGCCCGGCACAGGAACGCCTTGCCGGCATAGAAGACGTCCTCGTCCGGAAAGGCGGCCCGGAACTCCCGGCACCGGGCCCGCAGGTCCGCCTCGTCCAGCAGGTAGGCCGGGCTGCCGTACCGGCGCCGCAGCTCGCGGACGTCGAGCCCGCCCATGGTGAGCGCGCCGTCCGGACCGCGGGCCACCGTCCGCGGCCAGAGTTGCGGTACGAGCGCGTTGACGTCCTCGGGGGTACGCAGCCAGGCCGGCCCCCGGATCCCGATCTCGCCGTGCAGCGCGCCGGCCTCGTGTGCCCGCATGATCTACTCCTCGGTGCCGAATCTCACATCCGTTCGGGCGCCGACACGCCCAGCAGGCCCAACCCGTTGGCCAGCACCACCCGGGTGGCCTCGACCAGCCAGAGCCGGGCCCGGACCAGGTCGGTCACCGGCTCGTCGCCCTGGGGCAGCACCCGGCAGGCGTCGTAGAACCGGTGATAGTCGCCGGCGAGCTGCTCGAGATACCGCGCCACCCGGTGCGGCTCGCGCAGCTCGGCCGCCGTGGCCACCACCGCGGGGAACTCGCCCAGCCGCTTCAGCAGGGTGTTCTCCTTGTCGTGGCGCAGCTGCCCGGGGTCGAGGTCCCGGCCCCGGTCCACGCCCAGCTCACCGGCGTTGCGCAGCAGCGACGCGATCCGGGCGTGCGCGTACTGGACGTAGAAGACCGGGTTGTCGTTGGACCGCCGGGTGATCTCCTCGATGTCCAGCGTGAGCGGCGAGTCGGTGGACGAGCGGGCCAGCGAGTAGCGGGCCGCGTCCACGCCCACGGCATCGACGATCTCGTCCAGCGTGATGATGTTGCCGGCCCGCTTGGACAGCCGCACCGGCACGCCGCCGCGGACCAGGTTGACCAGCTGCCCGATCAGGATCTCGATGTTGAAGTCCGGGTCGTCGCCGGCGCAGGCGGCGATGGCCCTGAGCCGGTTGACATAGCCGTGGTGGTCGGCGCCCAGCAGGTAGACGCACTTGTCGAAGCCGCGCTCCCGCTTGTTGATGTAGTACGCCGCGTCGGCGGCGAAGTAGGTCTTCTCCCCGTTCGACCGGATCAGCACCCGGTCCTTGTCGTCGCCGAAGTCGGTGGTGCGCAGCCAGATGGCGCCGTCGGCCTCGTACACGTGGCCCTGCTTGCGCAGCTCGTCGAGGGCGTGCTCGACGGCGCCGCTGTCGTGCAGGGTGCGCTCGGAGAACCAGACGTCGAAGTGCACCCCGAAGCGCTCCAGGCTGGCCCGCATCTCGTCGAGCATGAGCCGGTAGCCGGAGTCCCGGAAGACCCGCTCCGCCTCCTCGCGCGGCAGGTCCAGCACGCCCGGGTGGGCCGCCAGCAGCCGCTGGGCGATCTCCGCGACATACTCCCCGGCGTACCCGCCCTCGGGCGCGGGCTCGCCCCGGGCCGCCGCGTACAGCGACTGGCCGAACTTGTCGATCTGCGCGCCCGCGTCGTTGACGTAGTGCTCGCTGGTCACCTCGGCCCCGGCTGCGGCGAGGATGCGCCGCAGCGAGTCGCCGACCGCCGCCCACCGGGTGTGCCCCAGGTGGATCGGGCCGGTCGGGTTGGCCGAGACGAACTCCAGGTCGACCCGCTGGCCGCTCAGCCGGTCGCTGCGGCCGTACGCCGAGCCGGCCTCGACGATCGACCGGGCCAGCTGCCCGGCGGCGGCCGGGTCGAGCCGGATGTTCAGGAAGCCCGGACCGGCGATCTCCACCGACTTGATCCCGGGCGCCCGCCCCAGCTCCTCGGCCAGCGCCCCGGCGAGCTCGCGCGGCGGCACGCCGGCCCGCTTGCCCAGCTGAAGGGCCAGCGTGGAGGCGTAGTCGCCGTGCTCCGGGTTGCGCGGCCGCTCGACCGCGGTGCTGTCGGGCAGCAGTGACCGGTCGAGGCCGCGCGCGGCGAACACCGCGGCGGCGGCATCGAGGACAACCTGGGCGAGCTTCGCGGGAGTCACTGAAACATGCTAGCCGGGGTAGACTCGGTCACCCGGCGGCGACCCTGCGCTTCGCGGCCACGACCCGTCGTGGCGGACCCGGGTGACCGCCTCCCCCGCGATCCACCGACCTGACGAGGCACGATGAGCATCAGCACCCCGGGTGGCGACCCCCGCCGTCCGATCGTGGTCACCGGCAAGAAGGCGGTGGCCGGCGGCAAGCCAGCGACCGACGAGGAGCCGGCCGAGACCACCGCGGACGACCAGGCCACCGAGGCCACCGCGGCCGAAGAGCCCACCGAGGCCGACGCGGCCGAGCAGCCCGGCAAGGGCGGCGCGGCCAGGAAGGCCACCGCGGCCAAGCGGGCGACGAAGACCGCCCCCGCGGCCCGGCAGGCGTCCGGCGCCCGGGCCGCGGCCGGCGCCAAGGCCACCGCCGGCGCGAAGGGCGGATCGGCCCGCACTGGGACGAACCGCCCCGGCGGTCAGCGGCCGACCGGCGGCGGCAAGGGGCGCAAGCCGATCGCCCCGGTCAAGGTCACCCAGGGCCGGTCCTGGGGGCCGATCGCCCTGATCACCGCGGTGGCGTTGCTGGCCCTGGCCATCGTGGGCTTCGGCGCCTGGTCGGTCTACCAGGGCGGCCGGTCGTGGCAGGACAAGGCCGACTCGATCTCCGGCATCCTGGACGTGACCAAGACCGACCCGCAGAGCCTCAAGTACGAGAAGCACCAGACCGGCCCGATCAAGTACACGAAGTACAACCCGCCGGTCGGCGGGGTGCACAACCCCTCCTGGCAGAACTGCATGGGCGACGTCTACGACGCGCCGATCGCCAACGAGCACGCGGTGCACAGCCTGGAGCACGGCGCCGTCTGGATCACGTACCGGCCGGACCTGCCCAAGGACCAGGTCGACAAGCTGGCCAGCAAGGTGCGCGGCAAGACCCAGATGCTGATGAGCCCGTACGAGGGTCTCGACAAGCCCATCTCGCTGCAGGCCTGGGGCTTCCAGCTCAAGGTCGACAACGCCAACGACGGCCGGATCGACGACTTCATCAAGGCGCTTCGGGAGAACGCCTCGATCGAGCCGGGCGCCGCCTGCTCGCAGGGCATCACCGCCACCGGCACCACCCCGCACGACAACGTCCAGGGCGGCACCGACCCGCAGGACGGCGGCGGCATGGGCCAGCCGGGTCAGGGCCAGCCCGGCCAGGGGCAGCCCCCGCAGTGAGGACGGTAGAAGCATGACGATCTCCACCGACCCCGACCTCCGGGACGACCTCGACGAGCCGCTGGGCCCGCCGGTCGAGCGGCCGGGAGGTCGCCGGTTCGGCCTGCTGGCCCTGCTGCTGGCCGTCGTGGCCGGGCTGCTCATCGGGTACGCCGGCGGCTGGCTGACGCCGCGGCTCACGCAGCCCGGGGACGGCTCGGCCGAGGCGGGGTTCGCCCGGGACATGAGCGCGCACCACGCCCAGGCGGTGGAGATGGGGATGATCGCGTTCCAGAACGCGGTCAGCCCGGACGTCCGGACCATGGGCGGGGACATCGCCACCGGCCAGCAGGCGCAGATCGGGATCATGCAGACCTGGTTGAAGGACTGGCGACTGGAGCCCACCGGCTCCCAACCGGTGATGGCCTGGATGCCGGACGGCGCGGCCGCGGTGAAGGACGGCCTCATGCCCGGCATGGCCACCCCGGAGCAGATGGCCCAGCTGCGGGCCGCCAAGGGCAGGCAGGTGGACATCCTGTTCTGCCAGCTGATGATCAACCATCACCTCGGCGGCATCCACATGGTGGACGCCATCCTCGCCAAGACCCACGACAAGCAGGTGATCGACGTGGCCCAGGCCATGAAGACCACCCAGCAGGCGGACATCAACAACCTCACGGATCTGCTCGCCAAGGCCAAGGCCAGCTGACCCGGCCGTTGTGCGGATGGCCGGCCCCGCCCCGCGGGACCGGCCATCCGGCTTCTCCATGGCCCCACTAACCGTCCGTTTTAAACCTTCCTGACCGCATGTGCGGACTCGGAGCGTTTTTCTCCGTACTTGGCGATACCGGCCCCGATCTGGGCTCGTTGTCCAGAGCATGACGGTTGTGGCGGTACGTGACGCGCGACGGTCGGTGGCCAGCTGGTGCCGGCGACACACGCTGGGCGGCGAGGGCGCCATCGCCGCGGCCCGGCGCGGCGAGCAGGCGGTCACCGAACCGGCGCTCAGCCGCCGGCAGGAACTCGAGCTGATCGGACTGGTCCGCGACCACTACCCGGACGACTTCGGGCTCGACGACGAGCTGTGGAGCCGGCACAGCCTCACCGACGTCATCAACCGGCGCTTCCAGGTGTCGCTCGACCCCACCGACGTGGCCGGCTACCTGCTGGCCTGGGGTATCGGTCCGCGGGAGCCCACCGACCGGGCGTGCCGGCTGTGCGTGGCCGAGGTGACCGACTGGATGGACCGGGAGTACCCGGCCATCGTCCGCACCGCCCGCGAGCACCAGGCGGAGCTGTACTGGGTCGGCCGGACCCGCCTGCAGGGCGCCTCGCCGTCGGCCGACGTGCTGTCCGCCGTCTCCACCCGCGGACGTACCCGCTTCATGCTCACGGCGCCGTCGGTGGACCGATCCCTGCCCCGCGAGTTCCTGCTCCGGCTCAGCGGCCGGGACGGTCGGACCGTGCACGCCGTGGTCGACGGCTCCTGGACTCGGGTGGAATGGCCGCGCCGGATACCCGCCCGGATCGTCCTGCACCCGCTGCCCAGCTGCGGACGTACGGCGTGACACGGCGCACCGGGTACCGATTCGATTCTCCGGCGGGGATGCTGATACTCTTCTCGGGTCGCTGAGCCCCCGTAGCTCAGGGGATAGAGCACCGCCCTCCGGAGGCGGGGGCGCAGGTTCGAATCCTGCCGGGGGCACCACCAAGATTTGCGAAGTCATAGCGTGACCGGTCGACAACTACGGGTTGAGGCCCGCGTTGGACTGACATAGATCACTTGCGAGGAGGCCCGGGGGTGTTTGCCCTCGGGCCTCCTCGTCGATCTACCGGGGCCTCGCACCCTTTGAGATTCCGGTCTTCGGTTAATCTCGGCCGGGGCGCTCACGTGTTCCATCGGGTGTTCCTCACCCGGTCCGGTGGAGCCGCGATACCCGTTGACAGGCCATCCATGTCGGTTGCGGCCATCTCACAAAGGACCGGAACCGGGAGTGACGGCAATTACAGTTCGCGAGCTCGCCATCGCACACCGCAGCGAGTTCATCGCCACCGAAGAGTAAGCCAGGCCCACAAGCCGGACGAGCTGGCGGCCTGGACCGGCCGGTTCTTCGCGGCGATGGCGGCCAGCCCCAGTCGGCACGCCAGGCCGCGGCGCTCGCCGAAGGACTATGAGCGCTCACACGCCACGCATCAGCACCAAATGGAATCGTCGCCCGGCAGCTGGCACCATTCTACCGACGCCTCATCTTCATGGGCGCATCACCACTCCCAACGGAAACCGACAACCGTCTGCTCAATGAACGGCACGTAACGGCGGATCGACGCCCGATGTATTGCCTCGGGCGCTTCCCGGAGCGGATTGCCATCGACATGGTCCGACCACACGCACCACCACGCGTGGCGCGGCGGCGCTCCGTCGAAATGCACCGCGAGGTCGACGTTCCGTGCCCGCGCGAAGGCGGGCCGGCGCACCTCGGTTGGGAACTGCGTGCCGGCCCGAAAATGCGTCCGGTACTCGAGACTGGTGCTTTCCCACTGGCGCAGTTCATGGTCCAGAACTATTTCAACTGCTTGGAGCCCATCGCCGTACTGCAGCCGCTCACCGAGGCGCCCGCCGTAGATCACTTCGATCCGGTCGGCTGCGGGCTCGTGGTTGAAGATGTACGCTGTGACGCCGTCTTCGGCCGCCTGAATGGTGTGGGCGGTACTGCGCCTGACGAGCGAACGGTCGCCGGTCAGCAGATACCGCTCGAACAGGCTGACGGTGTGGTGCCGCTGACGGCGCGCCAGTTGCCGTTGTCTGCGTAGCGTTCGAGAGACCCCTCGCGGGTCGCAGTACCCGTCGAACGCTTCCCACAGTCGTGCCTGGTCCACCTGGTCGATCGCGAACGCTGCGATGACCCAGGTCAGCGTTTCGGCTGATATCGCCGTGCCGTTCAACGCCCGGGACACCCGGTCCTTGAGCTCCCGTGGTAACGACACCGCGGCATCACTACGTTCGCCATGGTCCCACAAGTGAAGGGCGAGCACCTGGGCAACCGCGGCCTGGTGCAACGAGGACGATCGGCGTCGGCTGTATTGCTGCCACTGCCGACGGTACCGCTCGTCGCCGACGAGCAACTCCTGCAGCAATGCCGCGACGGCGCCGGCGGCGGCTTGACGTGGTAGCAACGAAAGACCTCCGGACCGCCCGATCCCTGTGCGAATGATCTCCGAACGCCTGCCGCGACGTGCGACCTAAGCGCGACAACCATCGTATTCAGTGGAAGGGAATTGGTCGACGTCGAAGGTTGCCGCGAAAGCACGGGACATGTTGATCGATATGTGCGCCGCTTGATCCGGGGGACCGTGATGGCCAAGTTGTGGATCATCCGTTCGCTACGGGCCGAAGCCTACGAGGAGATCGCCTTCCGCGAGGGCCTGGTCGCCGTGGGCTGGGACGCCGTGGGTGATCTAGCCGCGGTGGCGGACCAGGCCCACATTCGGGCCAGGGTCAAGGCCGCCTACCCCTTCGTAGAGACGTCCTCAGCCGATGCCTATGCCCGCCAGCTGTTTCAGTTCCGCAGCGTCGTCGGCCCCGACGACCTGGTTCTTCTGCTGCGACGCAGCCGTCCCGACGTAGCGGTGGGCTGGATCACGGGCGACTACCGCTACCGTCTCGATTTGCGCGACGAAGTGCGTCACGTCCGCCCGGTCCGGTGGTTGCGCCTAGACGTGCCCCGATCCGTGGTGGAGCGGGAACTGCCCAGCCTGCCGCCGCTCAACATGGTGTTCGAGACCGGTGCGAACGGCGCGGTGATGAAGCGGATCCTGGCCCTGGCGGACGACAGGAGCCCGGACGAGCGCGGCCCAGCCGCCGGTCAACCGGTTACGCCGTTCGGGAGCCTGCAGCGCAACCTCAACTACGCGCGCAGCCTGGCCACGGCCGGTCAGCATCTGGCCCAACTCCAGGTGGGCTCGTTCGAGGTCCCGGACGTGTTCCGGGCGGCCTGGGTGCAAGGCGTCGCCGCGCTCGACCAGTGGGTCCGGCAAGAGGTCCGCAGCCGGATGCTAACCCTGGCGGCGCGTCCGACCGGGCTGCCCCGACCCAAGGGATACGCGACGTTCCAGATCCCGCTCGAAGACATCGAAAGGGTTCTCCAGCGGCGGGCGACCCTGGCGGAGGTGGTCGACGAACGACTCGGCCAGTCGCGCGGCCACCTGGCCTACCAGCACCCCGACAAGATAAAAGAGGCGTTCTCACTGGTGAGCAACGTCGGCAACATCTGGGCCGCCGTCGCGACGGTGCTGAGCGAGCGAGCCGGCGAGGGATCGGTCAGCACCGGCCCCGAAGTCCGCGAGCAGCTGATCCGCATCGTCCGGCGTCGGAACAAGATCGCCCATGAGTACGACGAGGACCCCGACAATCCGCCGAACAAGCGGCCGATCGACTCCGCCGTGGTGACGCAGACCATCGACTGGATCGAACAGTTGGCGGCGGCGGTCCTCATCGTGCTCGACGCGTCGGCCTGATCCTCAGCGCCAGTTAGTGCTGTGGATGGCGGCCGTGTCCTCCCGCGCGCCGGCCGTGGCGTCAACGATCTTCTGGACGAGCGTCGGCTTGGGGTCCTTGCTGAGTACGGCCACACTTAGCTGCTTGGCCAGCGACCTCAGCTCATCATTCTTGAGGCCGAGGCTGTCGAGATAGGCGACGGCGGCCTGCCGGCTCTCCGTTGCCGACAGCTTGGCCCGGATCGGCCCCACGTCCGGTCCGGCTACAACCACCTTGCCGCCGGGCGGTACGAAGGCCAGCCGGGCGTCGCCAGCGGCCATCTGGTCGAACTGTTCGGGGCTCAGCTTGTTGATCGTGGTGGCGATGTCTCTCAGCAGAGCGACGAAGGTGCCTTTAGCGTCCACCGGCGGGACCTCCTGTCATTTGGAGCGTCTCAAGGAACTCGGTTGCCAGAGCGGCGAGCTCGGCGGCGATGTCTTTCGGCACGCCGCCGGTGACGGCCAGCGGAACCCCGCTGGTCGTTGCGCCCGCATGGAGGCGTTGGTTGTGCCTGATCGTCGTGTCGAGCACGCACAGGCCCGGCTGACTCCTCACTCGCTGGATGAAGTCCTGGTTGATCCGGGTCGGCCGCCCGTTGCGCACATCGACCATGGTGAAGATGACCCCGGCCATGACCGGTTCCGCCTTGGCCCGGTCACCCGGCGCCACAGCAAGGCTCTCGTTATACTCGCTGACCAAATCGCTGATGCCCCTACGCAGGTACTGGATGCCCAAGGTTGACAAATCGTCTGCGCGAGCCGGCACGAGATAGTGGGTGCTGGCGATCATCGCGGCCTTAGTCACGATGTTGAAGTTGGGCGGACAATCAATTAGCGCGATGTCGTATGCGTCGAACGTGTCCGCCGCCAGCCCGTCGAGGAGCCGGCTGTAGACCTTGACGAATTTCGCACTGGACTGCGCCGGCGTCATCGCCACCAGCTCAGGCGCGAGCGCCAGGTCGATGTTGACGAGGCCGAGGTGTGACGCGATCAGGTCCAGCCGGCCACCGCGCCCACCGACCTTGGCATTGACCATCGGCGGCGTGGTGATGAGATCGGTCAGGACAGTCTCTCCCTGGCCAGCGACGAACTCGCTGAACCAGCGCATGATCGTCTTCTCGTCTGCCAGCCCGTCGACCCACTCCTTGGGTCGGTAAAATGAGAACGTCAGGCTGGCCTGCGGGTCAAGATCGATAAGCAGCACCCGATACCCACGCCGGGCCAGCTCGGCGCCCAGATTGGCCGTCACGGTCGTCTTGCCGACGCCGCCCTTGAAGTTGATGACGGATACAACCTTCATCGTCCCTCCGAGGCCGCCGGAACCCTCGTTCGACGGCCGCGTCAGTACACATGGTGTGTGTAGCGCTTGAGTCGCGCTGAACCTGGCGCGTTGGACGAGGTCCGCCCGACGCCGCGTCTTGCCACCCCACGGCCGAACGATGATGAAACAACGAAAGTCGCGAAGCACTAACGGCTGCTGGCCGGCGTGCGCTGGCGGACGAGGACGCCTACCTGTAGGCCGGATCCGTCTACATGACTGCGGGAGCCGGTCCCGCGATCACCACCCCGCCGGGCGGACCACAAACGCACCAGCCCAGCACCCCCGCAGCACCAGCGTTCTGTTGTGTGTCAGGAAATGCTGCGGTCCCGCGCCGCCGCCGTCGCCGGCCGGGCCGGCCACCAGAATCGTTCCCCGAGCAGCAGGGCGATCGCCGGAACCAGAAGCGTGCGCACGAGCAGGGTGTCCAGCAGGACTCCGATGCCGACGATGACGCCGATCTGGGTGAGCACGATGACCGGCAGGACGCCGAGCACGGCGAAGACGGCCGCGAGCAGGATGCCGGCCGAGGTGATGACACCGCCGGTGGCCCCCAGCGCGCGGATCATCGCGCTGCGAGTGTCGCCGCGACTCATGGTCTCCTCCCTGGCTCGGGTGACCAGGAAGATGTTGTAGTCCACGCCCAGCGCGACCAGGAACAGGAAGCTCAGCAGGGGAACGCCCGCGTCCAGCGCCGGGATGTCGAGCCACCAGCTCAGCACGACGGTCGCGGCGCCCAGGCTGGCGGCATAGCTGGCGACGACGGTGAGCAGCAGGAGCACCGGGGCGAGCAGGGAGCGCAGCAGGAGGACCAGCACCAGCAGGACCACGAGCAGGACCAGCGGAACGACGACCCGGTCGTCGCGCAGATTGGCGTCGCGCTGGTCGAGATCGGCCGCCGGCGCCCCGCCGACCAGGGCGTCGGCGCCCGGCGCGTCGGCCAGCGCGGCACGCAGGTCGCGCACCGTCCGGTCGGCCTGCGCGGTTCCGGAACCGGCGGTCAGCTGTACGGGAATCTGCACCAGTGCGCCGTCGTCGGACCTCTCGGGCCGCCCGACTCCGGCGACGCCGTTCACCCGCTTGATGGCTGCGGTCGCGGCGTCGGTGGCCGATCCGGCAGCGACGACGGTGGCCGGTTGCGAGGAACCCGCCGGGAAGTGTCGGGACAGGGCTTCCTGAGCGGAGACGGATTCGACCTTGGTGCGGAACTGTTCGGTCTGCGACAGTCCGATCTTCGTAGCCAGCAACCCGGTGGCCAGACCGCCGAGCAGCAGAACCGCCACCGCGAGCACGGCGGCGGGACGCTTACCGACCCAACCCGCGACCCGGGACCACAGGCCGGTGTCGCTCGGCTCGGGGCTGCCGAGCTTCGGGACGAACGGCCAGAAGACTCCCCGGGGCAGGCTGGCCAGCACGGCCGGAAGCACCACCAGCCCGAACAGCAGCGCGACCGCGACGCCCACGGCTGCCGAGACGCCGAGGGTGCGGTTGCCGGTCAGTACGGCGGCGAGCAGGGTCAGCAGGGCCAGGATCACTGTTGCGGCGCTGCCGAGGACCGGCGGCGCCGCGGCGCGCAGGGCCCTGGCCATGGCGGTGCGGCGCTCGGGAGTGTGCCGAAGCTCGGCGCGGTAGCGGGAGATCAGCAGCAGGGCGTAGTCGGTGCCAGCGCCAAAGACCAGCACCGACACGATCCCGCCCACGGCTGCGTCGGTGCGCTCGCCCACCAGCCGGGCGATCCACGGCAGCAGCTTGGCGACCAGTTGGTCGCCCACGCCGATGACGAGCAGCGGCGCGATCCAGACGATCGGGCTGCGGTAGGTGACCAGCAGCAGCAGCGCCACGACGCCTGCGGTGGCCAGCAGCAGGGTGACGTTGGCGCCGTCGAAGGCGGCGGAGATGTCCCGACTGAACGCGGGGCCGCCGGTGACCTGCGCGGTCAGTCCGGCCGGCAGCGGGTGGGCCGGGTCGGCGGCGATCGCGGCACGCAGGCCGTCGATGGCGGCGGCCTCCGCGTTCTCGTCGAGGTCCGCCGGGACCGGCACGAGCAGCAGGGCCGCCCGCTCGTCGGCGGAGTACGCGGGTGGCGGCACGGGCCCACCCTGCGCCCGGCTGCCGAGCGAGCTGCCTGCCTCGGCGATGGCGGCTCGATCGGCCCCGGTCAGCGGTCCGTCGCCGCGCTCGTAGACGACCACGGCGGTGTCCGTTCGGCTGCTGGGGAACCGGTCTGCCAGCTCCGTGACCCGGGTCGACTGTTTGCCGGCGGGCAGCCCGTCGGTTGGCTCGGCGTCCGGCTGCGTCGGCGAGGTGAGCCAGACCAGCGCGGTGAGCGCGACGGTCACCAGGATGATCAGGAAAGCGCCGATCCTGCTGGTGATGGCGCTGGCGGTTCGAGCACCCACGGGAATCCTTCGCTAGCCGAAATATTCGTTCGCTGAAACGATAGGATGCGGTCCGTGCCGATGCAACCCGACTTCCAGACCGAGCGCGCGGAGATCATCGAGGATCTGATCGACGCCTTGCGGCTGTTCACGGTCGAGACGGATGTGTTTGTGGAGGTGTTCGCCCGCGCGCATGGCCTCGGCCGCAACGATCTCAATGCGATCATGTGGATCAGCCAGGGCACGGGCAGCGGTCAGCCGATCACCTCGGGCGAACTGGCGTCCCGACTGGGCCTGGGGGCACCGGCCACCACGGGCCTGGTGGACCGGCTGGAAAACGCCGGGCACGTCCGTCGGGAGCGCGACCCGAATGACCGTCGCAGGGTCTCCATCGTCATGCAGCCGACCGCCCTGCGCCTGGCGACCGAGTTCTTCGTACCGCTCGGCCGGTTGATGCACGACACCGTCGCGGACATCGGCGACCGGGACCTGCAACGCGCGACCACCGTCGTCCGGCGGCTGACCGGCGCGGTCACCGCGGCCCGCACCGCCGCCGCGGGCTCCTGAGCAGCACTTCTGCGGGAGCGGCCGCGTCCGCCGAGCGGCTCAGGGCAGCTCCCACACCGTGATGTCGACCTCGGCGACATCGTCACTCACCGAGAGCACCCGCGCGGTGGCCACCCGGTTCTGGGCGGTGCGCACGCACGCCCGTACCCCCGGACGGACGTTTTCCACCCGGTTGGCCGGGTGGGTGTCGAGCAGATCCGAACATGCCTGCCGGGTGGGCGCCTTGGCGCCCGTCCACCGGGCGATCCCGGCATCGGGATAGAAGTTGTACAGCGTGTTGCTGGAAAAGGCGAGGTCGCCGAGGCTGCCGGCCGGCTTCGGCGGGATCTCGTCGAGGTAGTGGCCTTCCAACTTGATCCCCAGCGTCCCGTGCCAGCGCACCACGTCCGGGCCGGCAGAAGCGGGAGCGGACGATGATGTCGACTCGGCCGCCGTCGACCCCTCCGGAGCGGCCACTCCACCACCGGTCGGGGTGCTCGAGTCGGGCGGCGCGGCGGCGCGGGGCGCGGGCTCCACTGCGCGGTCAACCGGCCCGGGATCGTGATGGAGTAGCAGGACGAAGCCCAGCGCCAAGGCCAAAGTGGAGACCGCGCCAATGGCGATCCGCTCACTAGCCCGGTTCAGTGGGGGCAGGTGCACGCCGCCGGCCACGACCCGGCCACCGGCGATCGCCGCGATGAGGCCGAGGATCCCCACCAACCAGAAGACCGCCGGCCCGAAGATGTCCACGCCTGCTCCGAATCGCTCGCTGACGCCGCTGGGGGACGGGTACCGGACCCGTCCGCCCACCCCCGATGCCGATGCCGGCGCGACAAGGATTCCGGACCGCTCCGGACGGGCCAAGCCGGCGGGAGCGCCTGTGCACGGCTGTGCACAGGCGCAACCCGTCCACCACCGGGAACGCCAGCCTGTGCACGACGGCGGTGAACTCGCTCAGCACGCCCGTCTCCGGGACGCGGGTCGGCGGGGCGCCCCACCCCACCCACCGGCTCGGCGGACGGCTACTCGACGGCGCGCCTGACGATGACCGGCGGCTCCCGCCCGGCCAGCAGCCAGCTGCCGACCGTGGCGGCGAGGGGCAGCCCGACCAGGGTGGCCGCCAACTCGGGCAGCGGCACGTCGCCCAGCCGCTGGCTGAACTCCTGGTGGAACAGCGCGATGGCCACCAGGTAGCCGGCCACGGTTCCCCAGAGCGCGCCGACCAGACCGAGCCCCGCGGCGGTGGCCGCGGTGATCCGACGTCGTACCCAGGACGACGCGCCGGTGGCGGCCAGGGTGCGCAGATCGCGGCCGGCCTCACCCCGAATCAGGCCGATGGTCATGGCCAACACCCCGAGGGCGAGCAGGATGCCACCACCGGTGGCGACGGTCCGCAGCTGCCCGGCCGACGCCGCGCCGCTGCGGGTCTCGATGGTCAGGTGGTCGGCCAGCGCCAGCTGTCGGACGGTGTTGATCTGCCCGTCGATCAACGGATGCGGCGTCTGGACGAGCCAACCAGCCGGAACCGGAGACAGCTGCAGCAGCCGGGCGCCGTATTCGGTGAGCAGCAGGTTCGGCTGCGAAGCGCCGGTCGGCAGCGCGCCCGTGCGCTGGACCTTCGGATTCTGGTACGGGGGACGGTCGGGGCCGGCGAACAGCACCAGGCCGGAGGCGCCCGCCAGGCCGTGACGGGAGGTCAGCAGGATGGTGTCCGGTGCGATGGTGGCGGGGTCGATGCCGTAGTGCGCCAGCACCTGCGGCGTGGCCAGCCAGATCGTGCCGGGGTCACCCCGGAGGCCTTGGCCGAGCGTCGGGCCGGAGTCCAGCAGCGGCAGCGGGTCGCTGGCGCCGAGCACACCGCTGATGGCCCGCACGCTGGCGGCGTCGGTGGCCGGGTCACGCCGCGGCGGGGTGGCACCGGGCCGTTCGTCGCGCCCCGCGCGACCCGGATCGGCAGGGCCGGCAGCCCCATCCGGACCGGCGGGAGCGCCGAGGCCGGTCTCGGATCCCGGATCGGGACGTATCAGCAGCTGATCGGCCGGCAGGTTCGGTCCGGCGTAGTCCACCGGGTCGGCGAGCCGACCGGTGGACAGCAGCACGACGATGACGGCGGTGAACACCGCGAAGCTGACCGCGGCCAGCGCCACACCCGAGCGGGTCCGGTAGCGGGACAGGTCCCGCAGGGCCAGGCGGGACGCCACCGGCGTCCGCGCGGCAACGGCCGCCAGGATCGCCACGCCGCCCGGGGCGAGCAGCAGCACTCCCACCGCCGCCGCCAGCAGGCCACCGAGCTGCAGGGCGTCATTGCCCCCGCTCCAACCGCCGGAACACCAGATCATGACCAGTCCGGCCAGCAGGACGACCGCGCCCGGTACCACGGTCCGGCGCGCCGGACGGCCGTGCGCCGGCCGCCCGGACAGCGCCGCCATGACCGGCAGCCGGGACACGGACCGGGCCGGCCGGCCGGCGGCGAGCACGGAGGTGCCCACGGCCAGCAGCATCGCCAGCGCGACCAGCCACCACGGCAGGTGCGCCCACGCGACGCGGTGGTGCACGTGCTGGGAGAACCGCGGCGCGTACCCGGCCCAGAGGACCAGTCCCAGCACGCCGCCGGTCAGAGCGCCGACGGTGCCGACGAGCGCGCCATTGGCGATCATGACCAGGCGTACGGCCCGATCGGTGGCCCCCAGCGAGGACAGCATGCCGAGGGCGCGCAGCCGGCGCTGAGCCAGGACGGAGAAGCCGGCCACGGCCACCAGGCCCACGAACACCAGCCCGAAGATGGCCAGGGCGAGCACCACGTACGCGGGGCTGAGCGCCGGCGGGCTCGGCGCCTGGACCGACACCCCGGGCGGCGGCCGGTACGCGGCCACGGCGTCGTCGGTCGCGTCGAACAGCACCCTCGTCCGGTCCGGCCGGTCCACCTGCCCCGGCGCCACCAGCGCGAAGTCGTCGAGCAGGTTCTGCGGGTTCTCCACGATCCCGACCAGACGCCTGGGCGCCCCGTCGTCAGTCCACTCGTCGCCGGGTTGGAGCCCGTACGACCGGGCCAGGCTGCTGGTCATCGCCACCTCCCCGGCGCCGGCCGGGAACCGGCCGGAGCGCAGGGCGACCATGGGACCGCCGTACCGCCCGGCCGGATCCTGCGCGCGCAGCATCGCCCCCTCGGCCGTCCCGGTGCGCAACTGGCGCTCCTGGATCACGTCCACGGCGCCGAAGCGCTGCCGCAGCGCGGCGACGTCGTCCCGGGCACGCTGCGGCGTCGCGGTCACCAGCGCCAGGTGGTCAGCGCTGCCGTATCCGGCCGCGAGCGGCGGCGGCGCATTGGTGCCGATAGCGGCGCCCAGCACGGTGGCCGCCACGGCCGCCGTGAGCAGGGCCAGCACCAGCACTTGCTGGCGCCACTCCCGCCGGAAGAGCCGCCAGGACCAGCGCAGCACGGCACGGCGGGCCGCCGCGCCCCCGTTGCCGCCCGCCGACAGGTCCACGGGGGCCAGCGAGAGCGGGCCGGCGGACCCGGCGCTCATCGGGTCGCCTCCGGGGTGAGCAGGGAATCCGGCCCCGGCGTCGGCCGCGTCTGGTCCACGATCCGGCCGTCCCGCAGGAAGACGACGCGGTGGGCCCAGGAGGCAAGCTGTGCGTCGTGGGTCACCACCACCGCGGCCACGCCGCGCTTGCACGCGGCCAGCAGCAGCCGCATCACCGCCTCGCCGTTGGCGGAGTCCAGCGCCCCGGACGGCTCATCGGCCAGCAGCAGGTCCCGCGGCCCGACGACAGCCCGGGCGATGGCCACCCGCTGCCGCTGCCCGCCGGACAGATCGTCGGGAAATGCCCGGGCGCGGTCGGCCACGTCCAGCTCGGCCAGGGCGGTCATGGCCGCCTCCCGGGCCCGGCGCGCGGGCACCCCGTCCAGCTCCAGCGGCAGGGCGACGTTCTCCACGGCGGTCAGCCCGGGCAGCAGATTGAAGTCCTGGAACACATAGCCGATGCCGCGCCGGCGCAACCGGGCCCGCTGGTTGCGGGACAGGCCGGAGAGCGCGACGCCGCCGATGTGCACCGTGCCGCTGGTCGGCTCCTCCAGGCCGCCAGCGATGGTGAGCAGGGTGCTCTTGCCCGATCCGCTCGGCCCCATCACGGCCACCATCTGTCCCGGCTGCACGGACAGGTCCACCCCGCGCAACGCACGCACCTCGCCGGCGCCAGCGCCGTGCACCTTGGTGACCTGCCGCATCTCCAGCGCGTTCATCGCCGTACCCCCGTCGTCCGTCGGATCCGCGCCGGCGTGGTCGGCGGCGCTGTTGTGGATGGCGCCGGCGTGGTCGGCGGCGGTTCGACGCTGGCCCGCTTGAGCCGCCCGTCCGCCGCGTCCAGCCACCGCACGGCCGCGTCGAGCCGGAACAGCTCGGCGTCCAGCACGAGGGCCAGGCCCAGGTCGCGCTCGGCCTCGTCCTCCTTCAGCCGGGTCCACTGCTGCATCAGCTCCACCAGGTGGCGGCGGTGCACCTGGATCACCTCGTGCGGGTCGGTGCCGGGGACGCGCAATGCCACCAGCACCTTGATGACCAGCTCGTCGCGGGGCGGCGCGCCGGCGTCCGGGGGCGTCCGCAGCCAGCCGGCCAACTCCCCGGCGCCCGCCTCGGTGATCCGGTACCCCTTCTGCGGGCCCGGCTCGCCGGCGTCGTCGGACTCGACGAGGCCGTCGCGCTCCAGCCGTTGCAGCGTCGTGTACACCTGGCCGACGTTCAGCGGCCACACGTCCCCGGTCCGCGCGACGAACTCGTCGCGCAGCTGAAGCCCGTACTTCGGGCCCTCGCTGAGCAGCGCGAGCAGCGCGTGACGGACGCTCATCGCAGCGCCATTACTTGCATCATGCCGCGTATAATACTGGGTATATAGGCTCTGGCACTCCAGGAAGTCCCGGATCCTCCCCCAAGGGCTCCTCCGGGACATCCCCGAGCCGCCCGGGCCCGCGGGCGCGGCACGCATCAGGATGGGCGGGTGGAGTTCGAGGCGTACCGGGGCGAGCTGATCGCCTACTGCTACCGGATGCTGGGGTCGTTCCACGATGCCGAGGATCTGGTGCAGGAGATCATGCTGCGGGCCTGGAAGGCCCGCGACCGGTACGACCCGACCCGCGCGTCGGTACGGACCTGGCTGTACCGCATCGCCACCAACGCCTGCCTCACGGCGCTGCGCGGAAGCGCCCGCCGGCCGTTGCCGTCCGGCCTGGGCGGGCCCAGCAGCGATCCCGGGGCGCCGCTCACGCCGGCGCCGGAGATCCCGTGGCTGCAGCCCTTCCCCGACCGGCGGGCGGACGCCGAGGCGCGGGCCGATTTACGGCTGGCGCTGGTGGCGGCGTTGCAGACCCTGTCGGCGCGGCAGCGGGCCGTGCTGGTGCTCCGCGAGGTGCTGGAGTTCAGCGCCGCCGAGGTGGCCACCCAGCTCGGCACGACCGTCGCGGCGGTCAACAGCGCGCTGCAGCGCGCCCGCGCCGCCGTGGCCGAGGTGGGCGATCCGGCCGAGGTGGCCGATCCGCACGATCCGGGGGTACGCGCCGTGGTCGACCGGTACGCGCGGGCGTTCGAGGCGGCC
Organism: Plantactinospora siamensis; assembly: GCF_042434095.1. Taxonomy (NCBI): domain Bacteria; kingdom Bacillati; phylum Actinomycetota; class Actinomycetes; order Micromonosporales; family Micromonosporaceae; genus Plantactinospora; species Plantactinospora siamensis. Next base: position 470,484 of record NZ_JBHLUE010000011.1, on the reverse strand, counting down.
GACGTGCCGGCGCTGGTCCGGCTGCTCACCGACGACGCGGTCCTGGAGATGCCGCCGGTGCCGCTGTGGTACCGGGGCAGCCGCGACTACGGCCGGTTCCTGGATCGCGTGTTCCGGATGCGGGGCGCCGGCTGGGTCATGCGGCCGCTGTCCGCGAACGGGCAGCCGGCGCTGGCCGCGTACGCGCCGGCGCCCGGCGGGCACCGGCTGCACACCCTGCAGGTGCTCACCGTCGCCGGCGACCGCGTGCGCCACAACGTGGTGTTCGCCGATCCGGCCGTGTTCGCGGCCTTCGAGCTGCCCACCCTGATCTCCCCGGGCGGCCTTCCCGGGCGGCGCTGAGACCTCCGACCAACGCCGCCTGGGCCACGACAACTACGCGGGAAACCGGGACGGCTTCGGCCGGGACGCGGAAATCCGCCCGGTTCTGTTGCGGCCGCGATGAGTCCGGCCGGTGCGGCCGGTATGTACCGGCGAGCATCCGACGGAGGGACAACCGGCATGAGCGTCATCGTCATCCAGTTCATCAGCCTGGACGGAGTCGTGTCCGACCCGGACGGGTCCGGCAACACCCCGACCGGCGGGTGGGCGTTCCGGCACGGTCCGGAGACCGTTGCCGGGGACAAGTTCCGGCTCGGCAGCATCCTGGACGACGGGGTGCTGCTGCTGGGGCGTACCACGTGGCAGCTCTTCTCCCGGCTGTGGCCCAACCGCGACGACCCGTTCTCCCGGCGGATGAACGCGGTGCCCAAGCTGGTCGCCTCGCGAACGCTCACCGACGCCTCGGCGTGGGCCAACTCGCGGCTCGTCGCGGGCGATCCGGTCGAGACGGTACGCAGTCAGGCGCGCGATGTGGTCGTGACCGGCAGCCTCAGCGTGGTGCGCGCCCTGATGGCCGCGGATCTGATCGACGAATACCGACTGCTGGTCTTCCCCACCGCTCTCGGCGCCGGGCAGCGGCTCTTCCCGGCCGCCGGCCCGCCCGCGTACCTGCGGACCCTGTCGGCCGAGCAGGCCGGCGCGGCCGTCCTGGTCCGCTACGGCCGCGCCGCGCCCTGAGCGGTGCCGCCGCGCGCCCTGAGCGGTGCCGCCGCGCGCCCTGAGCGGTGCCGCGCGGCGCCCTGAGCGGTGCCGCGCGGTGCCCTGAGCGGTATCGCCGCGCGGCGCGCTGACCGGCGTCGCGGTGCCGGGGCCGGTGTCCGCAACTTTCGACGCCGATGATCGTTCCGCTGCTGACGCGGCGATCATAGAGCGCGCCCGATCTGACGATTCGGCCTCGAAACATTTCCGAAACTTGTTGTCAACCGGATCCGGCCGATCGATACTGGCGAAACAATTCGACTCTCGTCGATCGGGTCACCGGCCAGCGGCCAGCGGCCGGCGGCGGGGACCCGACCATCCCCGAACGAGGAGCGCGCATGCCATGAACGACAAACCCAGCACCCGTCGTGCCGCCCGCCGCCGGCTGCTGCTCGCCGGCGCCTGTGCCGTGGCCCTGGTCGCGGCCGCGCTGGCGTTGCCCGGCACCGCCAGCGCGGACACGACCGTCACGACAAACCAGACCGGCACCAACAACGGCTACTTCTTCTCCTTCTGGAAGGACAGCGGCAACGTCTCCATGACGATGGGCGCCGGAGGGCAATACAGCACCTCCTGGAGCAACGTCAACAACTTCGTCGCCGGCAAGGGTTGGAGCACCGGTGGTCGCCGGACGGTGAACTACTCGGGCAGCTTCAACCCGTCCGGCAACGCCTACCTGTCGCTGTACGGGTGGACCCGCAACCCGCTGGTCGAGTACTACATCGTCGACAACTGGGGCAGCTACCGGCCCACCGGCACCTACAAGGGCACGGTCAGCAGCGACGGCGGCACCTACGACATTTATGAGACCACCCGCTACAACGCCCCCTCCATCGATGGCAACCAGACGTTCAACCAGTACTGGAGCGTCCGGCAGTCCAAGAAGACCGGCGGCACGATCACCACGGGCAACCACTTCGACGCCTGGGCCCGGTACGGGATGAACCTGGGCAACCACGCGTACCAGATCCTCGCCACCGAGGGCTACCAGAGCAGCGGAAACTCGAACATCACCATCGGCGACTCCGGCGGCAACCCGACCCCGCCGCCGCCCACCGGCTCGACGCCGCCGCCCAACAACGGCGGTTGCACGGCGAGCCTCTCCGCGGGCCAGCAGTGGAGCGACCGGTACAACCTGAACGTCTCGGTCTCCGGCTCCAACAACTGGACCGTGACCATGAACGTCCCGTCCCCCGCGAAGATCATCGCCACCTGGAACATCAGCGCCAGCTACCCCAGCGCCCAGGTGCTGACCGCCCGCCCGAACGGGAGCGGCAACAACTGGGGAGTGACCATTCAGCACAACGGCAACTACACCTGGCCGACGGTCTCCTGCAGCGCCAGCTGACGCGGATCTTGGACGGAAACCGTTAGGCACCAACGGTTTCCGTCCAAGATTTCCGATGGCGCCGGCCGGGGAGTGGCGGCACGCCCGCCGCCGTACGCCGGTGGTGCTCGGGCGGGCTCGCGACAGGGCTGCGTCACACACCCGATTCAAAAAGGGGACCCCATACCCCCCCGGGGTAGGTTAGGCTGCCGTGGACGGATGCAGATACCCCTACCCCGTACCCGCACCGTGCGGGATTCACGGCCCGGGCATGACAAATGGCCCGGGATCGGTGGGGCTCACCCCCGGAGGCTGTTCACATGACCCCACCGCCCGCCCGCCGCTGGCCCGCCGCCCGCCCTTTCCTCCGGCACTACGCCGAGATGCTGATCGCCATGTTCGCCGGGATGCTACTGCTCGCTCCTCTGTGGACACTGCTGGCCGACCGGCTCGGCTGGCGTGACACGTTCGACCGGAACGACCTGTCCGCCCTGGTGATGGCGACAACCATGAGCATTGGCATGGCCGCCTGGATGCTGTTCCGCCGGCACACCCTGGTGAGCGTCGCGCAGATGTCGGCCTCGATGTACGTCCCGTTCCTCGCGCTCTTCCCGCTGCTCTGGACCGGCGTGATCGACGGCGGCACCCTGATGCTGGCCGGTCACGTGCTCATGCTGCCGTGCATGGCCGGCGCGATGCTGCTGCGCCCGGAGGAGTACGCGGGGCACCACCACCGGCACGCGACGGCCAGCCCCACCCCGAGCGAGCCGATGCCGGCCGGTCCCGCGCCGGCTGGGCCTGCGACACCATCGGCCGAGCCGGCGATGGCGCCGGCCGGGCTTGCGACGGCGCTGGCCGAGCCCGCGCCGGCCCCCACGGGCGCGGCGCCGGCGGTCAGCTGACCATGACCGCGGGTCGGCCCGCCCGGTCGAAGCGGACGCCGGCGTCCCGGACCGGGCGGTGCCGCATCATCAGCAGATCCCGGGGATAGTTCTGGTGCAGCCGCCAGGGCGCGGCCGGGCCCTGCTTGGGCAGCTGGTCGACGCTGCGCAGCACGTACCCGGCCTTGAGGTCGATGATCGGATCCAGCTCGTCGGTGTCCGGCGCGATCGGGGTGACGATCTGCTCGTCCCGCTCGGCCAGCTCGGTGAGCAGCCGGCAGACGTACCGGGCCACCAGGTCGGCCTTGAGCGTCCAGGAGGCGTTGGTGTAGCCGATGGTCAGGGCGAAGTTTGGCACGCCGGACAGCATCATGCCCTTGTACGCCACCGTCTCGCCCAGCCGGACCGGCACGCCGTCGACGGTGAGCGTCATGCCGCCCAGCGCCTGCACGTTCAGGCCGGTGGCGGTGACCACGAGGTCGGCCGGCAGCTCCGCTCCGGAGGCCAGCCGGACGCCCCGCTCGGTGAACGAGACGATGGTGTCGGTGACCACGTCGGCCCGGCCGGACCGGATGGCGGCGAACAGATCGCCGTCCGGCACCACGCAGAGCCGCTGGTCCCAGGGGTTGTACCGGGGCGCGAAGTGGGTGTCCACGGCGTACCCGGGCGGGAGCTGGCTGCGGGCGGCCCGGCGCAGCAGCGTCTTGACCAGGCCCGGCGCTCGCCGGCTGAGCTGGAAGTTGGCCGTGTACCGCAGGATGTTCTTCCACCGCACGATGCCGTACGCGAGTCCCGGCGGGAGCCGGCGCCGCAGCGTCTCGGCCAGCCGGTCGCGGGACGGCAGCGCCACCACGTACGTCGGGGAGCGCTGCAACATCGTCACGTGCGCGGCCGTGTCGGCCAGCGCGGGGACCAGGGTGACCGCCGTGGCGCCACTGCCGACCACCACCACCCGCTGCCCGGCGTGGTCCAGCTCCGCGGGCCAGTGCTGTGGATGCACCACCCGGCCGCGATACTCCGCGAGGCCTGGCAGCTCAGGCGTGTAGCCGGCGTCGTAGCGGTAGTAGCCCGCGCAGTTGAACAGGAACGAGCAGGTCAGCTCGATGGTCTCGGCCGTGTCGGCGCGCTCCGCCGTGACGGTCCACCGGGCGGTCTCGCTGGACCAGCTCGCCGCCACGATCCGGTGGTGAAACCGGATCAGCCGGTCCACGCCATACTCCCGAGCGGTGTCCCGGACGTACTCCCGGATCGAGGCGCCGTCGGCGATCGCCTTCGGATCCCGCCACGGCCGGAACGAATAGCCGAGGGTGAACATGTCGGAATCGGAACGCACGCCCGGATAGCGGAACAGATCCCAGGTGCCGCCGATGGCGCCGCGCCACTCCAGCACGGCCACGGTCCGGTCCGGGCAGGCGATCCGCAGGTGGCAGGCGGCGCCGACGCCGGAGAGGCCGGCACCCACGATGACCACGTCCACATGCTCCGACGCCACGCCACGCCCCCTTCGCCGGACCCGCCCGGGTCCGCTCCCCGACGCTATCCGGCCGCCGGCCACTCGGCTACCGCCCGGTAATGGAGATCGAGCACCGCCCATGCGGCTGGTCGGCGTCAGGTCAGGAAGCTCACCAGCCGGTCGGCCAGCTCGCGCGGGTGGCTGAGCGCGGCCAGATGGCCGCCGGGCAGTTCCTCGGGTTCGATGCCCAGCCGCTCCCGGGCCACCCGGCGCTGGAAGTCGGCCGGGAAGAACCGGTCGTCGCGGCCCACCAGGATCCGCGTCGGCACGTCCGGCCAGGCGACCAGGGGCCAGGGCTTCTGGAACGGGGTGCCCGACTGCGGTGGCTCGTACCGCATCGCCTCGGCCGTCACCTCCGGCGGGACGTCATGGAAGAAGTAGACCAGCGGGTCGAAGTCGACGGGGCGACCGGCCGCCTCCGCCGATTCGCGTAGCGCCCGTTCCTGGCCGGTGTTCTCCCACCACTGACCGCCCGGCTCTCCGGGCCGCGGGACCATGGCATTGAGCAGGACGAGCAACCGTACGGGCCGGTGCTCGCAGATCAGTGGCGCGGTGAGCCCGCCCATCGACTGGCCGACGACCACCAGGTCGGTCCGGTCCCCCACGGCACGCAGGACCGTGTCCACGTACTCGTCCAGGCCGGCCGAGTCGTCGCCGGCCGGCAGCTCCACCGGCACCGCGTCGTGCCCGCGATCCGCCAGCTCCGGCACCAGCCGGTGCCAGTACCAGGCGGCCCCACCGGCCCCAGGAATGAGTACGAACGTCGCCACGATGACCTCCGGGTCAGTCCTAAATTAGGAGTGACGGGAACCTAACATAGGACCAGCTGGTTGCGGTACGGGAGCGACCGGTACTCTCCGGTCATGGCAGGCCGACGGCAGTACGACGACCCGTGCGGCCTGGCCCGCGCGCTTGACGTGGTGGGCGAGCGCTGGGCGCTGTTGGTGGTCCGCGAGCTGATCTTCGGGCCCAAGCGCTTCACCGACCTGCACCGCGGCCTCCCCACCGCCAGCCAGAACGTGCTCGCTCAGCGGCTGCGCGAGCTGACCGAAGCCGGAGTGGTCCGTCGCCGGAGGTTGGGACCGCCGGCCAGCAGCTGGGGATACGAGCTGACCGAGCATGGGCACGCGCTGGAACCCGCGCTGCGCCAGCTCGCGGGTTGGGGCGCCGGGTTACCGCTCCGGTCGGCCGCCGACCTCAGCGTCGACGCGCTGGCGCTGGCGCTGCGAACGACCTTTGATCCGGCGCAGGCCGATGACCTGCACGGAACCGTCCAACTGCGACTCGGACCCGACCGGTTCCTGGCCGAGATCCGGGATGCGGCGCTGCACCTCGACCGCGCGGAGGGTCGCGCGGACGCCACGGTCAGCGCAGAGCCGTCCACGCTGCGCGCGATCGTCTTCGGCGGTCGGTCGTCGGCCGCGGCCGAGGGCGCCGGCGACCTGGCGATCGAGGGCGACCGCGAGCTGGTGGCACGCTTCCTGCGGCTCTTTGGCCGACCGGAGCCGGCGATGGGCGACCGGTCGCGGGCCGAAGCCTAGAGCCCAGCGGGCCGAAGCCTAGAGCCAGAACGTGTCGTGCTTGAGGAAGAACTCCGTGCGCTCCTCCTCGGTCCGGTCCGCCAGCCCGATCAACCCCTCGAAGTAACCCTCCCGGGGCGCCCCCGGGGCGAAGTGCAGCAGCATGCTGGCCGGCTCGCCCGACTCGTTGCGGAAGGCATGCGCCCCGCCCTCCGGCACGTGCACGAAGTCGCCCGGCCGGGTGTCGATCCACCGGCTGCCGTCGTAGATCCGGACGGAGCCGGCCAGGATGAAGAACGACTCCGAGATCGACCGGTGGAAGTGCGGGGCCGGTCCGCTCGGCTCCGGGCCCATCTCCCAGCGGTAAAGCCCGAACTGGCCGTTGGTGCTGGCCCCGGTCGCCAGGTAGTGCGCGGTGTTGCCGGTGGGATAGACCAGCTCCGGCGGCGTCCCGGCCGGTCGGTAGGTGGCGGTCTGCTCGCCCAGGTTGCCCTGGTAACGCGGCGGCGGATAGGTCATGCGGCGGCCCCCTCGGTCGGCAGTCGAACCCGATGACCGTACGAGAACCGGGTGACGTTTTTCGGCCGGCGGCTCCTCAGGCCGGCGGCCGCCAGTCGGCGTACCGGGCCATGGACCGCAGCGCCACCGTGGCGGGGGTGAGCCGGATCAGCGCGTTCCGCAGGGCCACGCCGGCCGGGTTCGCCAGTTGCTGCCCGACCCGCGCCGCCCGCAGCGACGCCGCCACCACCTCCTGGGTACGCGGGCGCCGCTGCCGGTCGTACCCGATGAGCGCGGTCGGCACGTCGGCCTCGCGGGACAGCGCGGCCCCGAGCACGACGGCATCCTCGATGGCCTGGTTGGCGCCCTGGCCCAAATGCGGGGTCATGGCGTGCGCCGCGTCGCCGAGCAGCACCACCCGATCGCGCACGTAGGTGGGCAGCGGCGGATCGAGATAGTAGAGGTCGTCCCGGAGCACCGCCGCCGGCGGCGTGGCGGCCAGCAGCGCCGGGATCGGGTCATGCCAGCCGCCGAACCGGGCCCGGGCGGCCGCGAGCTCGTCCTCGGCACGCTCCCCCGCGGGCGCGTTGAAGGCGCCGTACCAGTACATCTGGTCGGCGCCGATCGGCACCGTGCCGAACTCGGTGCCCGGACCCCAGGTCACGGCCACCGGCAGCGGATCCGGCCAGGGGATCACCGCGCGCCAGGTGGTCGAGCCGGAGTAGCGCGGAACGGTGGCCGGCCACAGCCGGGACCGGACCACGCTGCGGATGCCGTCGGCGGCGACGATCAGATCGGCCCGCGTGCTGCCGGTGGTCCCGCCCGAGGAGTGGTCCACCCGGCCCGCCGGGTCCACGTCCAGCACGGTGACGCCGGTCCGCAGCGCCGAGGCCGGCAGCGCGCCGCGGAGGATGCCGTGCAGGGTTGCCCGGTGCAGGCCCACGGCCGTGGTGCCGAGCGCGCGGTCCAGGTCGCCGCCGTCCACCCGGGACAGCCAGCGACCGTCCGGCCGGCGCAGCCCCGCGGGCGCGGTCCGCTGCCCGCCGCCCCGCACCGCGTCCCCGAGCCCGAGCGCGGCCAGCCCGCGCAGGCCGTTGGCCAGCAGGCTGAGCCCGGCGCCCACCTCGCGCAGCTCCGGCGCCCGCTCGAAGACCTGGACGTCCCAGCCGGCCCGGCGCAGCGCCAGGGCCGCGCTGAGCCCACCGATGCCACCGCCGACCACCACCGCGGATCCGGACACGATCTCCCCCGTTTCTACAGCTGTAGAAGTCATACTACAGCCGTAGAAGAATCACCGGAAGGACCCGCATGGCTGGACGATCCGAACGGGTGGCCCTGCTGGCCGACGCCGCCATCGCGCTGCTGGCCGAGCACGGGGCAAGGGGGCTCACCCATCGGGCCGTCGACGCCCGCGCCGGGCTGCCGCTCGGCACCACCTCGGCGTACCTGCGCACCCGCCGGGCGTTGCTCGAGGCGGTGATCCGCCGGCTGGTCGAGCTGGACCTGGCCGACCTCGCCGAACGCCAGCTCCCGACGGGTGAGCTGGCGCGTCCGACCACCCCGCTCGGCCCCGCAGACCTGGACGCGCTGGCCCACGCCACCGGCGCCGTGCTGGACCATTGGCTCAGCGTCGGGCGGGACCGGACCCTGGCCCGGTACGCCTGCCTGCTGGAGGCCAGCTATGCCCCGGAGCTGCGGCCCGTCCTGTCGTTCGGCATCCGCCTCCGGACGGAGGCCCGGGAACTCCTGGCCCGGGCCGGGGCACCGGATCCGGACCGCCGCGGCGCCCAGTTGGTGGCCTTCGTGGACGGGCTGCTCTTCGACCGCCTCGTCGGATCCGGCTCGCTCTCCGCGCCGCCACCGGGTAGCGCGGAGAGCCGGGCCGACCTCACCGACGCGGTGCGCACGCTGCTGCACGCGATGCTGACCCCGACCGCGCCCGGCGGCTAGATCCGCGGCCGGGCGCCGCCGAGCGCCGCCGAGCGCCGCCGAGCGCCGCCGAGCGCCGCTGGGCGCCGCTGGGCGCGGCCCGGCGCGGCCCGGCGCCGCCGGGCGTTAACAGGGGGCCCTTCCTATACCGAATGCGATAACAAGGGGCCCTTCCTTCGCGGGTCAGCCGGTGGCGGCGCCGACCAGGTCGACGACCTTGGCCGCCAGGGGCGGCCGGTCGGCCCCGGGCAGGCAGTCGGAATAGACGATCCGCGTCGCGCCGGCGGCCACCGTCCACTGGTACGCGTCGGCGCAGCCCTGCCGGTCGTGCACGCCGGACTCGGCCGCCAGCCGCGGGTCGTTCAGCAGCGTCAGCAGCGAGGTCCGCTGCGCGGCGGTCAACCGGCCGGACGGGCGGGACCCCGAGCCGTCCCTCGTCCAGCTGCCGTCGGCGCGTACCGAGATGGTCTCGGTACGCCCGGCGAAGCCGCCGCTGCGGGTGATCGTCACCGGGATGGCCTTGGCCGACGGGTTCGGCCGGGCCCGGGTCGGGGGCGGATCGGCCGGGCGGGCCGTGATCGGCGAGGCCGACGGGGCGATCTGGCCCGTCGGCTGCGCCACCACGGTGGGAGACGCGGGCGAGACGGCGACCGGCGGCTCGGTGGACCGGTCGGCCCCGCTCGGTCCACAACCCGACAGCAGCACCGGCAGCAGTGACAGGACGCCGAGCGCGCTCGTTCTCTTCATACCCCGTGGGACGCCGGCGGGCGGCCGGCGGTTCCATCGGCCGCGGAAAATGCCGGGAGGGCACGTGCACAGATCCCTCGCCGTCGCCAGCGCCCTCGTGCTCACGAGCGGTGTCCTGGCCGGCGTCACCCCCGCCGCCTCAGCGGCCCCCACCACACCCCCACCCGCCCCGTCCGCCGTCGCCCGGGCCGCCACCCGGCTGGCCGCCACCCTGCTGGCCGGCAACCGCGGCGCGGTCCGGGGCACCGCAGCCGAGTCGTACCAGGTGTACCACGCCGAGATCGACCCGACGGGCGCGGCGCACGTCCGGTACACGCGGACCTACCACGGCCTCCGCGTGTACGGGGGCGACTTCGTCGTGCACACCACCCCCGCCGGCGACTACGCGGGGGTCTCGTCCGGCCTGGCCGCCCCGCTGAGGCTGAGCACCACGGCCCGGGTCGGCGCGGCCGCGGCCCGGCGGACCGCGCGGACGCACTTCGCCGGCCGGCTCACCTCGGTCGGCGCGCCCCGGCTCTTCGTCGACGCCTCCTCGGGTCGGGGCCGGCTGGCCTGGGAAACGGTGGCCACGGGCTGGGCGAAGGACGGCCAGACGCCGTCCCGGCTGCACGTGATCAGCGACGCCCGCACCGGGGCGTTCATCGGAGCGCACGACGAGATCGAGACGGTCGCCGGCACCGGGACCGGGATCTTCACCGGCACGGTGCGCATCGACACCACCCGGAACGGCGCCGGCTACGCGATGGTGGACCCGTCGCACGGCAACGGCTACACCTGCGATCTCAACAACGGCACGTCGAGCTGCGCCACGTTCACCGACGCCGACAACGTCTGGGGCAACGGCAGCAACTCCAGCCGACAGTCGGCCGGGGTGGACGCGTACTTCGGCGCGGCCAAGACGTTCGACTACTTCAAGAACGTGCACGGCCGGGCCGGCATCTTCGGCAACGGCGCCGGGGTGCCCAGCCGGGTGCACTACGGCGACAACTACGTGAACGCCTTCTGGGACGGCTCCCAGATGACGTACGGCGACGGCATGGGGAACGCCAAGCCGCTGGTCGAGCTGGACGTGGCCGGCCATGAGATGAGCCACGGCGTGACCGACAACGTGGTGCCCGGTGGCCTGAGCTACTCGGGCGAGGCAGGCGGCCTGAACGAGGCCACCAGCGACATCTTCGGCACCATGGTCGAGTTCTACGCCAACGCCCCGGCCGACCCGGGTGACTACACCATCGGCGAGAAGATCGACATCAATGGCAACGGAAGCCCGCTGCGGTACATGTACAACCCGTCCCTGGACGGCGCGTCCGACTCGTGCTGGTCCCCCAGCACCAGGTACCACGACGTGCACTACTCCTCCGGCGTCGGCAACCACTTCTTCTTCGACCTGGCCGAGGGCACCGGCGCCACGGCGTACGGCACCTCGCCGGTCTGCGGGTCGGCGCCGGCCGTCACCGGCATCGGCCGGGTCAAGGCCGAGAAGATCTGGTTCCGGGCGCTCGACGCGTACTTCACCTCCACCACGTCGTACGTCGACGCCGGCAACCCGGCCAACACCGCGCGGGCCTACAGCCTACGGGCGGCCGCCGACCTGTACGGAAGCTGCGGCACCGAGTACCGGGCCGTGCAGGCCGCGTGGACCGCGGTGAACGTGGCCGGCAGCGACGCGCCGTGCGGCTCGACCGGCGGCGCCTGCGCCAGCCCGGGCCAGCAGCTGGGCAACCCCGGCTTCGAGTCCGGCACCTCGCCGTGGACCGGCACCACCGGCGACATCGGCTCGTACGCCGGCCAGACGGCACACTCCGGCACCCGGTTCGGCTGGCTGAACGGCTACGGCTACAGCAGCAGCGAATACCTCCAGCAGCAGGTCAGGCTGCCCAACGGCTGCTCGTCGTACACCCTGCGCTTCTGGCTGCACATCGACACCGCGGAAACCACCTCGAGCGTCGCGTACGACACGCTGAAGGTCCAGGTGCTCGGCTCGGGCGGCTCGGTGCTGGCCACCCTGGCCACGTACTCGAACCTGAACGCGGCCGGCGGCTACCAGCAGCGGTCCTTCTCGCTGTCGGCGTACGCGGGCCAGACGATCAGCGTGCGGTTCCTGGGCACCGAGGATGTCTCCCTGCAGACCTCCTTCGTCCTCGACGACACGGCCGTCAACGTTTCCTGATCGGTCCTCGACCGGCGGCCGGCGGTCGCCCCACCCCGGGCACCGCCGGCCGGTCCGGCGCGGCGGCTTTCCGCCTGCCATGTCCGGCATGTCGACCGATGGCTCCGCGGCCGGGGCCGACGAATTGTTTCCCCCTGTTGACAGGGATGTGGCGGGCCGGTAAACCGGTTTAGGTGTCGCTGCTAAACCGGTTTATGAGGTCGCGATGACCGGCCGCCGGCCCACCATCGCCGACGTCGCCCGCCAGGTCGGCGTGTCCAAGGGCGCCGTGTCGTTCGCGCTGAACGGTCGGCCCGGGGTGGCCGCCGAGACCCGCAGCCGGATCCTGGCCGCGGCCGCCGAGCTGGGCTGGCAGCCCAGCCAGCGGGCCCGGTCGTTGTCGGTGTCCCGGGCCTTCTCGCTGGGCTTCATCGTGGCGCGCGACCCGGCCCTGCTCGGCTCCGACCCGTTCTTCCCGGCCTTCATCGCCGGCCTGGAGTCGACGCTGTCCCGCCAGGGCCAGGTGCTGGTCCTCCAGGTGGTGACCAGCCCGGACGACGAGGTGGCCGGCTACCGCCGGCTCGCCGCCGAGTCCCGGGTGGACGGTTTCGTCCTCTCCGACCTGCGGCACGCCGACCCGCGGATCGCGCTCGTCCAGGAGCTCGGGCTGCCGGCCGTCACCCTCAACCGGCCCGACATCCCCGCCCCGTTCCCCGCGCTGTGCCTGCACGACACCCCGGGCGTGACCGAGGCGGTGCGCCACCTCGCCGGCCTCGGGCACACCCGGATCGCCCACGTGGCCGGACCGGACGCGCTGCTGCACGGCCGGCGCCGGCGGGTGGCGTTCCTCGAGGAGCTGGACCGGCTCGGCCTGCCGCCCGGGCCGGTCGAGATCGCCGACTTCACCGCCGCCGGCGGCACCTCGGCCACCCGGCGCCTGCTGGACCGCGCCGACCCGCCCACCGCGATCGTCTACGCGAACGACCTGATGGCCATCGCCGGGATGACCGCGGCCCGCCAGGCCGGACTGCGGATCCCGGAGGACCTCTCGATCACCGGGTACGACGACACCGAGCTGGCGGCCTTCGTCCATCCCGCGCTCACCACCGTGCGGGCCGACCCGTTCCGCTGGGGCGAGCTGGCCGCCGACACCCTGCTGGCGCTCATCGACGGGCGGCAGCCGGCGGAGACGGAGCTGCCCGACGCCCAGCTGGTCCTCCGCGACTCCACCGCGCCCCCTGGCCGGCCACCGACCTCCCCCGCACCACCGCACCCCCGTCCCCCAGTGAAGGAAGCGCAGTCATGAGACACCGCATCATCCCCCTCCTCCTGGCCACCGCCCTGGCCGCCACCGCCGCCGGCTGCGGGGGCAACAACGGCCCGTCGGCCTCCGACGCGGCCAAGGCCACCGGCCCGATCAGCATCTGGTACTCGAACAACCCGGACGAGGTCGCCTGGGGCAAGCAGATGGTCGAGGCGTGGAACGCCGCGCACGCCGACCAGAAGATCACCGCGCAGGAGATCCCGACCGGCAAGAGCTCCGAGGAGGTCATCGGCGCGGCCATCACCGCCGGCAACGAGCCGTGCCTGATCTTCAACACCGCGCCGGCGGCCGTGCCGGGCTTCCAGAAGCAGGGCGGTCTGGTCCCGCTGGACACCTTCGGCGACGCCACCTCGTACCTCGAGCAGCGCAGCGGCCAGCTGGCCGCGCAGTACAAGTCGCCCGACGGCAAGTACTACCAGCTGCCCTGGAAGTCCAACCCGGTGCAGATCTTCTACAACAAGAAGATCTTCGCGAAGGCCGGCCTGGACACCGCGAAGCCGCCGCTGGCCACGTACGACCAGTTCCTCGCCACCGCCGCCCAGGTGAAGCAGCGCGGCGGCGCCCAGTTCGCCATCTGGCCGGCGCCGAGCAGCGAGTTCTTCCAGTCCTGGTTCGACTTCTACCCGCTGTTCGCCGCGGCCAGCGGCGGCAAGCAGCTCGTCGAGCAGGGCAAGTCGCAGTTCGCCTCGGACGCCGGCTTCCAGGTCGCCGACTTCTGGTCGAAGGTCTACAGCCAGGGGCTGGCCTCCAAGGAGACCTACCAGGGTGACTCGTTCGCCGAGGGCAAGGCCGCGATGGCCATCGTCGGCCCGTGGGCAATCGCGTCGTACAAGGGCAAGGTGGACTGGGGCGTGGCCCCGGTGCCGACCCCGACCGGCACCCCGGCCGACCAGGTGCACACCTTCTCCGACGCCAAGAACGTGGCCATGTACGCCTCCTGCAAGAACCGGGGTACGGCCTGGGAGGTGCTGAAGTTCGCCACCAGCAAGGAGCAGGACGGCAAGCTGCTGGAGAGCACCGGGCAGATGCCGCTGCGCGCCGACCTGAAGACCGCCTACCCGGACTACTTCGCCAAGAACCCGGCGTACGCCAGCTTCGCCGACGCCGCGCAGCGCACGGTGGAGGTGCCGAACGTGGCCAACTCGGTGGAGATCTGGCAGACGTTCCGCGACGCGTACAGCAAGTCCGTGATCTTCGGCAAGGCCGACGCCCGGTCCAGCCTCACCGACGCGGCCACGAAGATCGACGACCTGGCCAAGAAGTCCTAGGCAGCGATCGAGATGACCGCCTCGGTGGCGTCGTCACCGCGTCGCGGTCGGTTGGCGGCCCTGTTGCTGGGCCGCCAACCGATCGGCGGGGCGTTCGTGACGCCGTACGTGATCTTCCTGATCGCGGTGTTCGCGTATCCCCTGGGCTACGCCGTCTGGATGTCCTTCCACGACTTCTTCTTCACCGCGCCCGGCGTGCCGGTCGACCACCCGTTCGTCGGGCTCGACAACTACCGCGCCGTGCTCACCGACCCGGCCGTGCTGCGGGCCTTCCGCAACGTGCTGGTGTTCCTGGTGATCAACGTCCCGCTGACCGTGGTGCTCTCGTTGGTGCTGGCCACCGCGCTCAACCGGGCGGTCCGCTGGCGGCTGTTCTTCCGGGTCGGCTACTACGTGCCGTACGTGACCGCCAGCGTCGCGGTGGTCGGGGTCTGGCTGTTCCTGTTCAACGCGGGCGGCCTGGTCAACCACCTGCTCGGCCCGCTCGCCCCGGACCCGAGCTGGCTGGTCAACTCCGCCCTGGCCATGCCCACCATCGCGCTGTTCGTGACCTGGAAGCAGCTCGGCTACTTCATCCTGCTCTACCTGGCCGCCCTGCAGAACGTCCCCAACGAGCTGTACGAGTCGGCCGCGGTGGACGGCGCCAGCCGGTGGCGGCAGTTCCTGTCCGTCACCGTTCCGGGGGTACGGCCGGCCACCACGCTGGTGGCCATCCTGGCCATCGTCACCGGCGCCAACCTGTTCACCGAGCCGTACCTGCTCACCGCCGGCGGCGGCCCGGACGGCGCCTCCACCTCGCCCGTGCTGCTCATGGTGCAGCGCGGCATCCAGCAGGGGCAGCCGGACGTGGCGTCCGCGATCGGCGTGCTGCTGGTGATCGGGGTGCTGATCATCGCCCTACTCAGCCGACGCGTCCTGGATCGGAGCTGATCCCCATGGTGTCGATCGCGGACAAGCCGGCCCGGGCCACCGCCACGGAGCCGGCCGGGCAACGGACCGGCGCCGGCCGCCGGCCCGGGCTCGGCGGAGTCCTCCGGTTCGCCGCGCTGCTGCTGGGCGCGCTGGCGTTCCTCTTTCCCTTCTACTACATGCTGATCGGCAGCCTGCAGTCCAAGGCCGACAGCACGCTGGGCGGCGCCGTGCCGCGGCCCGGCAACCTGACCACGCACAACTACAGCCAGATCAACGCGGCCATCCACCTCGGCCGGTCGCTGGTGAACTCCGGCATCTTCACCGGCGGCGTGCTGGCCGGCACCGTGGTCTTCGGGGTGCTCGCCGGCTACGCGCTGGCGCTGCTGGAGTTCCGCGGCCGGGGCGCGGTGTTCGGCCTGGTGCTGCTGGTCCAGGTGATCCCGTTCCAGCTGCTCACCGTCCCGCTGTACGTGCTGATCGTCCGCGACTACGGGCTGGCCGACACCTACCTCGGGATGATCCTGCCGTTCGCCATCAACTCCACGGCGGTCTTCGTGTTCCGGCAGTACTTCCGGCAACTCCCCCGGGAGCTGTTCGAGGCGGCCCGGATCGACGGCGCCGGCGAGCTGGCCGTGCTCTGGCGGGTGGCGCTGCCGCTGGTCCGGCCGGCCCTGGTGACGGCGGTGCTGATGACGTTCATCGGGCCGTGGAACGAGTTCCTCTGGCCGTTCCTGGTCACCAAGCAGGCGGACATGCAGCCGCTCGCGGTGTCCCTGTCCAACTACATGACCACCGTGGCGGCCCGGGCGGACAACCCGTTCGGCTCGATCCTGGCCGGGGCGTGCGTGCTGGCCAGCCCCGCGGTGGTGCTGTTCGTGCTGTTCCAACGCTATTTCGTGAACACCGACATCGGATCGGGTGTGAAGGGTTGATGGTGACCTCTCCGACCATTCAGGCAGTGCCCTACCGGCTCACCCGGGTCGGGGTGGTGATGCGCCCCGACCCGGACGAGCCGCTGGAGGCAGAGGGCGTGCTCAACCCGGCCAGCGGCCGGGGGCCGGACGGCCGGCTCTATCTGCTGCCCCGGCTGGTGTCCGACGGCAACGTGTCCCGGGTCGGGCTGGCCGAGGTGCTCACCGAGGCGGACGTGCCGGTCGGGGTGCGCCGCCGGGGCGTCGTGCTCGCCCCCGACGAGGGCTGGGAGCGCGGCAAGGCCAACGCCGGGGTGGAGGACCCGCGCACCACCTGGATCCCGCGCCTGGGCCTGCACGTGATGACGTACGTGGCGTACGGGCCGCTCGGCCCGCGGCTGGCGCTGGCCGTCTCCACCGACCTCGAACGCTGGCGCCGGCTCGGCCCGGCACACTTCCGCTACCAACCGGACCTGGACACCGACCTGAACCTGTACCCCAACAAGGACGCGGTGTTCTTCCCCGAGCCGGTGCCCGGACCGGACGGCGAGCCGGCCATCGCGATGCTGCACCGGCCGATGTGGGACCTCGGCTGGATCCGGCCCGGCGAGGGCAGCCACCTGCCCGCCGGGGTCACCGACGAGCGCGCCGGCATCTGGGTCTCGTTCGTGCCGCTGGCCGAGGTGGAGCGGGACATCACAGCGCTGGTCGAGCTGCGCGGGCACGCGCAGGTGGCGCTGCCCGCGTACGAGTTCGAGGAGCTGAAGATCGGCGCGGGCCCGCCGCCGGTCCGGGTGCCGGAGGGATGGCTGCTGCTGCACCACGGCGTCCGCGGCCACATCCCGACCGGCGGCTGGGATCCGCGGGCGCAGCGGGTCAGCTACACGGCCGGGGCCATGCTGCTCGACCCCGAGGATGTCACCCGGGTGCTGGCCCGCACCCCGGAGCCGCTGCTGCGGCCGGAGACCGGCGAGGAGACCAGCGGCGTGGTGGACAACGTCGTCTTCCCCACCGCCATCGAGGAGATCGCCGGCCAGCGCTACGTCTTCTATGGCATGGCCGACGCCCGGATCGGCGTGGCCCGGCTGGACCGCGTCTCGGAGGGACAAGCATGAGCGTACGTCGTAGGACCCTGCTGGCCGGCGGCGCGGCGCTGCCGGCCGTCACCCTGGCGAGCGCCGCCCTGCCGGGCACGGCCCTCGCCGCCGGCGCCACCGCCGACCCGGCTCCCGCCGCCAACCCGGCCACCGCCTCCCGGCGCCGTAGGCCGCTGACCAACCTGGCCCACCTGGACTTCCTGGGCGCGGGCGTCAGGCCGGCCCGGGTGCCCGGTCACGACACCTACCGGCTGGCCGCCGAGCCCGAGGTCGGGGTGCTGTGGACGTACGCGGACCGCCAGCCGGACGGAAGCTACCGGCGGGTCGGCGGCGGCACGTACGACCCGGCCACCGGCTACTACGGGCAGGGCGCGTACAACGCCGACGACATCGCCCGGGCCGCCGTCGTCTACCTGCGACACTGGCAGCAGACCGGCGCGGCCACCAGCCGGCGGTCGGCCCGCCAACTGCTGCGCGGGCTGGCGTTCCTGCAGACCACCACCGGCCCGCACGCCGGGAACGTGGTGCTGTGGATGCAGTACGACGGCACGCTGAACCCGAGCGCGGACCCCGTCGAGCAGCCCGACCCGTCCGACTCGGGGCCCTCGTTCTGGCTGGCCCGGGCCATCTGGGCGCTCGGCGAGGGGCAGGCCGCGTTCCGCCGGGACGACCCGGACTTCGCGGGCTTCCTGCGCGAGCGGCTGGACCTGGCGATCGCCGCCGTCCGGCGCGAGGTGCTGAACCGGTACGGCCAGTGGGATGTCGCGGACGGCCACCGGGTGCCCGGATGGCTGATCGTGGGCGGCGCCGACGCCACCGGCGAGGCGATCCTCGGGCTGGCCGCGTACGTCCGCAGTGGCGCGCCCGCGGCCGCCCGGACCGCGCTCGCACAGCTCGCCGAGGGGGTGGCCGCGATGGCCGCCGGCGAACCGGACCGGTGGCCGTACGGCGCGGTCCTGCCGACGGTGACCTCCCGGTCCATCTGGCACGCCTGGGGCGCCCAGATGCCCACGGCGCTCGCCGCGGCCGCGACCGCGCTGCACCGCCCGGGCCTGCTCGGCCCGGCCGTGTCGGACACCGCCGGTCTCACCCCGGAGCTGCTCACCACCTCCGGCTGCGACAACGGCTGGCTGCCCACGCCGGTGGACCGCACCCAGATCGCGTACGGGGTGGACGCCCGGCTGCGGTCGCTGCTCGCCGTGGCCGACGCCACCGGACACGCCGGGTTGACCCGCCTGGCCGCACTCACCGCCGCCTGGTATTTCGGCGGCAATCACGGCCGGGCACAGCCGGAGCCGGGGTTGGGCGGAGGCGAGCACGGCCCCAACCCCACCGCCGGCACGCCGATGTACGACCCGGCGACCGGGCGCACCTTCGACGGGCTCGCCGGGGACGGCACCGTCAACCGCAACTCCGGCGCCGAGTCCACCATCCACGGGCTGCTCTCGATGCTGGCCCTGGACGCCACGCCGGCGGTGGCCGCCGTCGCCACCCGGTTGACCGCCGTGGCCGACCGCGAGGGGCTCCGGGTGATCGAGGCCGAGGCGGGCGCCCCGACCGGCCCGGCCGAGGTGGTGCGGCCCGATTCGGCCTGGACGGGCGAGTCGCAGTACAGCGGTGGCGCGTACCTGGCGCTCGGCGACGGCGGCGGCGCCAGCTGGTCGCTGCCCGACCCGGGTCAGCCGCTGCTGGTCTCCCCGGTGGTCGACCTGGTCCCCGACCGGCACGCCGGGCGGACGGTCTGGCGGGCCGGCTCGGCGGGCCACGGCGGATCCGCTGGCCGGATCGACCACGGCACCGCCGGGGCGCCCGGCGTCACCCCCGTGCCCGGCGCGCTGCTGCCGGTGCCGCTGTCCGGCCCGGTCCCGGCCGGCGCCACCCTGACGGTCCGGGCCGAGGGGGTCGGCGGGGATCCGCTCCGGATCGACGCGCTGCTGGTCCGGGCCGTGGTGGCCCGGCTGGTGCTCGGTGGCGCGGGCACCGGCGCGGCGCTGCTGCACAACGGGACCGCGGCCGAGCGGTCGGTCACGGTCGCGTTGCCGGGTCGCGGCTCGGCGCGGGTCGAGGTCTTCGACCGGTACGGCCGGGCCGCCGGCCGGGTCCGCCACGCCGGCGGGCCGAGCATCCGGGTCACCCTGCCTGGGTACGGGTTCGCGGTGGTGACCCGGGCCTGACGGGACGGCTCGGAGCCGTCCCGGGGCGGACGGGACGGCTCCGAGCCGGTGGGATGCCGCCGAGGCCAACCCCGCACCCGCCGACGCCGTTCCGGCACCCCGGCGGCGCCTCAGCCCCGGTCGGCCGGCCGGCGCCTCTCGACGTCGTCACTACTCATTGTGGCCGTCGGCCTAGGTTACTATCGGTAATCCTCATCGTCGGCTGGGCACCAACCAGGATTGTCCTTTGCTCTGCTGACCTCCACGCACCACCGGCTTGAGCTGCACGTTCCCGGCGATGGTTTGCGGTGATCCGCAGGCCACCGATGACTTTGGGTGTCTGGTGCGCGGAAGGCAGCAGAGCAAAGGATGGAGAGGATTCCTCCCAAGGGCCCCATTCAATCACCGAGGGTGACACCTTGGTGATCTCGCAGGGCCGACCAGGCGTTGGGAGGGTCGCGACGCCCGCGCGGGCGTGCCGGTCGCGGATGGCGGGCCATCCCAGCATGCGGTCGGCGACCGGCCACCACCGCGGACCGGCACGCTCGGCCATCGAGGACCGGCGCGGTCCATCGCCACCGTCGAAGACCGAGGCGGATCGGCGCACGGCGGGCGGGCGGGTCGGCGCACAGCGGGCGGGCGGGTCGGCGCACGGCGGGCGGGCGGGTCAGACGCCCGACGGGTAGGTCTCCAGCTCGCCGGAGCGCGCGATCGCGGCCAGCGGGTGCAGCGCGGTGGTCCGGTCGCACCACAGGAACGCGTCGTACCGCTCGGCCAGCCGGCTCGGCACGTAGTTGCCCCACGCCTCGAACGAGGGGTCGTACACCACCCCGATGGCCCGGTGGTCGACCGGCTCGGCCAGCCGGCCCGCGCCGCGGTCCGCCTCGTCGAAGACCATCAGCGCCCGCTCGGGCAGCCGCTCGTGCATCCACTGTTCGATCGAGCCGGCCCGGGCCGGCGGCACGGTCATGACCTCTGCCGGCGCGCCCCAGCTCGGCGCCGCGATCACCGTGCCGGTCCAGGTGCCGAAGCCGACCAGCACGACCGCGTCGGCACCGTGCCGCTCCCGGGCGAGCTGCCCCACGTTGAGCATGCCGGCGTCGGCCATGTCGGTGGCCCGGGCGTCGCCCACGTGCGTGTTGTGCGCCCACACCACCGCCCGGGCGTCCGGGCCGTACCGGTCCAGCAGCCGGTCCAGGGTGTCGGCCATGTGGGTGTCACGGACGTTCCAGGAGTGCGAGCCGCCGCCCACCATGGCGTGGTAATACTGCTCGGCCCGGGCCACCACCTCGGCGTTCTGCCAGGCCGAGAACCGGTCGGCGCCGTCATGCAGGGCCCGCTCCCGCATCCCGGCCAGCAGCCGGACCACCTCGTCCGCACAGCGGGCGTCGACGAAGCTGCTGGCCGAGGCGTACTCCTCGATCCGCTTGCCGTACGGCTCGAAGCAGCGGTACGCCGCCTCCGCGGCCGGCAGCGCGGCCGGGTCCTCCGCGCGCAGGTAATCCAGGATGACCTGCATCGACTCCCACAGGCTGTACACGTCCAGGCCGTGGAAGCCGGCCCGCTCGGCCGCCGGCCGGTCCAGGTTCCACGCTCGCAGCCACCGCCCGAACCGGGCCACCTCGGCGTTCGCCCACATCCAGGTGGGCCAGCGCTCGAACCGGGCCAGCGCCACCTGCGGGTCCGGCTCCCCGCCCGGCGCCCCGGTCAGCGAGGCGTGCAGCCGGTCGCAATCCGGCCAGTCGCCCTCCACCGCCACGAAGGAGAAGCCTCGCTCCGCGATCAACCGCCGGGTCAGCTGCTCGCGGAGCCGGTAGAAGTCGTACGTCCCGTGGCTCGCCTCACCGATCAGCACGACCCGGGCCGCGCCCACGCGCTCCAACAGCGGGTCGAAGTCACCCGGTCCCCCGAGCCGGCGCTCCAGCATGACCGCCGGCTACCCCGGCGATTCGCGGACAAACCCGCAGCCAGCGGCGGGTGTGACCGCCCCCGGCAGCGGGTAGCCAACGGCATGGCCGTCAACGTCACGCAGTTGCAGGACTACCTCGAGGGACTCGATTTCCCCGTCTCCCGGGAGGACGTGGTGCGCCGGGCGCAGGAGAACGGCGCCAGCACCGCCGTGCTGCAACTGCTCCGTTCGCTGCCCGTCGAGGAGTTCGACTCGCCAACCGAGGTGGGCGAGTCGCTCAGCGAACTCGCCTGAGCCGAAGGAAGGGCCCCTTACTATCGCTTTTTGTATAGGAAGGGGCCCTTCCTAACCGGGTCAGATCAGGGGTGCAGCAGCACCTTCGTGTAACCGTCGACCCGCTTGTCGAACTTCTCGTACGCGTCCGGCGCCTGGTCCAGGGACACCTCGTGGGAGACGAGGAACGACGGGTTCGCCCGGCCCTGGATGATCAGGTCGCGCAGGTGCTCGTTGTAGCGCTTCACCGGGGCCTGGCCGGTGCCCATCTGCAGGCCCTTCTGCCAGAACTTGCCGTAGTTGAACCCGATCCGGCCCTCCTTGGCCGGGTCGTTGGCCGCGCCGGGGTCCTGCGGCACGTACACGCCGATGACCCCGAGGCCGCCGGTGCTGCGCACCACCTGCACCAGGTTGTCGAGCACCAGCTCCGGGTGCTCCTGACCGGTGGCGTCGTGCGCCTGGTAGCCGACCGCCTCCACACCACGGTCCACGCCCAGGCCGCCGGTGGCGTCCAGGATCTGCTCGACCGGGTCACCGGCGCCGAAGTCGACCGGCGTGGCGCCGATCCGCTTGGCCAGGTCGAGCCGGTCCGCCTCCTTGTCCACCACGAACACCCGGCTGGCGCCCCGGATCAGCGCGCTGTGCGCGGCCAGCAAGCCGACCGGCCCGGCGCCGAAGACGGCCACCTCGTCGCCCGGCTCCACCCCGGCCAGCTCGGTGCCGTGGTACGCGGTCGGGAAGATGTCCGACAGCATCGTGAAGTCGTTCTCGAACTGGTTGCCCTCGGGCAGCGTCAACAGGTTGAAGTCCGCGTACGGCACGCGCAGGTACTCCGCCTGGCCGCCGTCGTACGGGCCCATCTGCGAGTATCCGTAGGCGGCGCCGTCCACCCCCTCCGTGGGGTTGGTGCGCAGACAGAACGAGGTCCAGCCGGTCACGCAGTTGCGGCAGGTGCCGCAGGCGATGTTGAACGGCACGGAGACCCGGTCGCCGACCCGGATCCGGTCCACGGCCGGGCCGACCTCCTGCACCACGCCCATGTTCTCGTGGCCGAGCACCTTGCCCTCATCGACGGCGGCGCGGCCCTCGTACATGTGCAGGTCGGAGCCGCAGATGTTGGTAGTTGTGATCTTGATGATGGCGTCGGTCGGCTTTTCGATCCGCGGATCCGGCACCTCACGGACCTCGACCGAGCGCGGCCCCGCGTAGACGACTGCCCTCATGCCCCGCCTCCCTGTTCGTCGGTTGTTGCGTCGATTTCTCCTTCACCAGTGCCCCGTGGACATCGTTGAAACCCTTTCGCGGCCCGGAGAGACGACGCTCACCGCAGCAGCCGGAACAGCGCGAGCCACTGCTCCGGCCAGACCAGGCCGACCGGGGTGTCCCGGCCCAGCCGGGCGGCCCGGAAGGCGGCGTCCAGCCGGGCCGGCGCGTGCTGCCCGCGCAGGGACGCGTAGAGCGAACCGCCCGCGCCGGTGAACCCCCGGCGCACCATCCGCTCGTACCCGGGCAGCTGCCCGGACGGCAGCAGCGGCGCGGCCCGCCGGTCCAGCCGCAGAATCCCGGCGTCCACCGCGGGCGCCGGCCGGAACGCGGACCGGGGCACCCGGCCGGCCATCCGCCACCGCCAGCGCGGCCAGGTCAGGATCGTCAGCCGGCTCCACCGGTCGAAGTCGCCGGTGCGCTTGCGCGCGTACTCCAGCTGGGTCAGCAGGGTCGCGGACCGCAACCCGGGCGCGGCCAGACACCAGTCCACCACCCGGGCGGTGAGCGCCCACGGGATGTTGCCGACCACCGCGAACGGTTCGTCGGGGGCCGGCGCCGCGAGAAAGTCGGCCGGCCGCACCACGACCCGGGGCAGGTCCGCGCAGCCGGCCGCCAGCCGGCCCGCCAGCTCCGGATCGATCTCGTACGCCTCGACCCGGCAGCCCCGGGCGGCCAGCGCCCGGGTCAGCCCGCCCGGACCGGCGCCCACCTCCAGCACCAGGTCATCCGGTTCGGGCCGGGCGGCCTGCACGATCCGGCGCAAGGCGGCCGGATCGGCGAGGAAGTTCTGCGAGAGCACCCGACGGGACCGGTCGCGTTCGGTCCGCCGGGGCAGCCGGCGGGCGGACCGGGACAGATTGCCGGGCTCCGGACGGCCGGTGGGCCGGGATCGGTCGGTGGGCGGGACGGGACCGTCGGGCAGAGAGCGGTCGCTGAGCAGGGAACGGTCGCTGGGCAGGGAACGGTCGTCGGGCAGGGAACGGCCGTCGGGCAGGGAACGGTCGCTGGGCAGGGAACGGCCGTCGGGCAGGGAACGGTCGTACGGTCGGTGGGAGGCCACGGCCTGGGTCCTTCGCTGCCGCCCGGGCGGGCGGCGGACGGGGCAGGCCCGGGCGGCACGAAACAGGTGCGCCGAACGCGGGCCTGACGAGTGATCAGGACTCGTCGGCCCCGGCGGAGCGGGAGACGCGGGCGGGCAGGCGGCACCCGGCGTCGTGCGTCGCGGGCGACGGCGACGCGGCGGCGGACGGGTGCGTGCGGGAGCCCTGCTTCAGGCGGCGTCCCGGCGCGCGGCCGGGGCGGTACGCCGGCTCCAGGGGCGGGCCACCCGGCGGGGGCCCGCGGCGGCCGGCGTACCGGCGCCGTCGATCAGAGCGTGTGCCACGGTGGCGACGCTAGCCCCGGCGGGTCAGCACGGACAACCGGATTTCCCGCCGGCCGCGCGCCCCGCCGGGCAGCCCGTTAACAAGGGACCCTTCCTCTACCGGAAACGATAAAAGGGGGCCCTTCCTTACAGCGGGACGGTGCGGCCCTCGGCCCGGGCGGCGTCGGCGGCGGCCAGCACCGCCACCACGTCGCGGGCGAACCGTACGTCGCAGGCGTGCTCGCGGACGCCCGACTCGACCTGCTCGACCAGCTGGTCGATGGCCCGGCCGAGGGCGTCGACGGCGGAGCCGGTCCCGTCGGGCACCTCGTCGACCCCGGACTCGCCGTAGAAGCGGACCGCGCGAGCCTTCGCGGCCGGCGGCGCGTCCAGGGTCAGCGACAGGTTGCTGGTGGCGCCGGAGTCGTGGGTCAGCAGCAGATCCACCATCCCGCGCGGCCCGTCCATGGCCGCCACCCGGGTCACCCGACCGAGCACCGGCACGAGCAGCGACAGGGCGTGCGGGCCGATGTCCCACAGCGCGCCGTGCTCGTGCCGCCAGCGCGAGTCACCGTACGGGTTGCCCGGCTCGTAGATCGAGGCGTGCATGGTGACGCTCGCGCCGTGCCAGTCACCGGTCGCCGCGACCGTGGCCAGGTGCGAGGCGATGTTCTCGATGAACCGGTTGGTGAAGAAGACCACCGAGGCCACCCCGGCCTGGTCGGCGGCGCTCACCAGCCGGTCGGCCGCGGCCACGCTGAGCGCCACCGGCTTGTCCAGCAGCAGGTGCCGGCCCGCGCTGGCCACGCCGACCGCGAGTTCGGCCTGCACGTCCGGCGGCACGGCGAACGCCACCGCGTCGACGGCCTCGGTCAGCGCGTCCGTCGAGTCGAAGGCCGGCACCCCGTACCGGTCGGCCAGCGCCCGGGCCTTGTCCGGGTTGCGGCCCCAGACCCCGGCCAGCCGGGCCCGCGGATGGGCCGCGAGCGCGGCCGCGTGCGTCTCGGCCGCCCAGTGGCCCGTTCCGAAGACTCCAAAGCTCAGCACCGCAGACCCCTTCCGGTCGGTTTGTGCGGAAGACGTCATTCCTAACACGGCGGCGGGTCCGCCGCCGGGCAGCGCCGGCCAACGCCGGGCGCGGCGAACGGCGATCGGGGCCCGCCCGCCACCGCGCGGCGCGCGGCCGGACCCGTTACCGGCCTAAGCGGCGCGCGGCGGGACCCGTTACCGGCCTAAGCGGCGCGCGGCGGGACCCGTTACCGGCCTAAGCGGCGCGCGGCGGGACCCGTTACCGGCCGGCGCGGCGCGCGGCCGGAACCATTACCGGCGGGCGCGGCGCGGACCGTTACCGGCCGGCGCGTCCGGACCGTTACCGGCCGGCGCGGCGCGTCCGGACCGTTACCGGCCGGCGCGGCGCGTCCGGACCGTTACCGGCCGGCGCGGCGCGTCCGGGACCGGCCCCGCCGGCCGCGAGCCGCGGCCGCCACCGCGTCCTGGGCGATCTGCGCCTCGGCCGCGGACTGCGCCGCCTCGGTGAGCAGCGCCTCGGCGGCCACCTCGGCCACCCGGGCGGCCTGGTCGGCCCGGCGCAGCTGCGCCACCGCGCGGTCGTACTCGCGGCGGGCCGCCATGGACTCCCGCTGCAGCCGGTCGGCGGTCCACTCCCGCTCCTCCTGGGCCGGGTCGTGGTCGCCGGTGAGCCGCCACACCTCGCGCAGCTCGCGTACCGAGATGTCACCCCGGCGGTACGCGGACAGCGCGGCCCGGGAGACCTCGCGGCGCGACTCCGGGTCGCCGCCCGCCTCGACCAGAGCCGGCGGCGCGGCCCGGCGGCCCTCGGCCACCTCCCGGAACGCGCTCTCGAACGCCTGCTCGGCGCGTTCCTGCGCGTCCCACGCCTCGTCCCGGGCCCGTTGCGCGGCGGCCCGGCCCGCGCCGGCCTCGGCCGCCACCGCGGCCGCCCGCTGGGCGTCGGCCTGCGCCGCGGCGGCGTGTTCGGTGAGTTCCGCGGCCTCGGCCGCCAGCCGTTCGGGATCCTCGCCCGGCTCGCCCGGACGCTCCATCACGACGGCGAGGCCGAGCAGGCCGAGGACGGCCACTCCGCCGACCATGACCAACGCCCACACGCCCGCCGCACCCACGGTGATGAACACTCCCCGACGCCGAGAGGTCCCAAACCACCGCAATGATAGACGTACATTTATGTCCTGACCAGGCCGTCCGCGCCGCCGGATGGACCGACCGGCACGGTCGGCATGGTCGACGCCGGCGGGCCGGTCCCGGTCAGTAGGCTGGGCCGGTGATCGACCCTCAGTTCTTGGGTACGCGGTGATCCACGCCACCGCCGCGTCCCCGGTGCACGGTCCCGTGGCCACCGTGCCGATCGTGCTGTCGCTCATCCTCGCGGCGTGGGCGTTGGTGGCGACGGTGCGCGACCGCGCGCCGGACCGCTGGCAGCTGATCGGGCTCGGCGTGGTCGAGGTGGCCCTGCTGGTGCTCGGCGTCGCCGCGGCCGTCGCGCTCGGCGGCGGGCAACGGCCCGGCGAGCCCGGCGTCTTCGCCGGCTACCTGGTCACGCTGGTCTGCCTGCCGCCGCTGGCCTTCGTGCTGGCCCGGATGGAGCCGACCCGGTGGGGTTCCGGGATCGTGACCGTGGTCTGCCTGGTGATCCCCGTGGTCGTGGTGCGGCTCCAGCAGACCTGGCAGGTGACCGGTGGCTGAGCCCGGCCGGGCGGTCAACAGCGGGCCCGGGCGGGTGCTCGTGGCGGTCTACCTGCTGTTCGCCGTGGCGGCCACGTCCCGGGCCGGCTACCAGCTGGCCGTCAAGTTCCAGGACGCGCCGGTGGCATACCTGCTCTCCGCGCTGGCCGCGGTGATCTACATCCTGGCCACCATCGGGCTGGCCCGCGGCGGCAGCGGCGGCCGGCGCACCGCGCTGGTCTGCTGCACCGTCGAGTTCCTCGGCGTGCTGGCGGTTGGGGTGCTCAGCCTGGTCGACCGCGGGCTCTTCCCGCACGACACGGTCTGGTCGCGGTTCGGTCAGGGCTACGGGTACGTCCCGCTCGTGCTGCCGCTGCTCGGCCTGCTCTGGCTGCGCCGCACCCGCCCGCGCCCCTGACCTCCGCCCCGGATCTGACTCAGCCGAGATCTTGGAATTTGGTGCCCCTCGCGGGGCAGCAGAATACGAAGATCCCGACCGGGGACCGGCGGTGCGGGGTTAGTCCTTGGGGCCGCCGGCCACGTAGATGACCTGGCCGGAGACGAACCCGGCGCCCTCGCTGGCCAGGAACGCGATGGTGTGCGCCACGTCCTCCGGCCGGCCCACCCGGCGGACCGGGATCTCGGCGGCCGCGTGCTTCTGCAGGTCGGCGAAGTCGATGCCCATCCGGGCCGCCGTGGCCGCGGTCATGTCGGTGGCGATGAAGCCGGGCGCCACCGCGTTGACGGTTACCCCGAACTGGCCCAGCTCGATGGCCAGGGTCTTGGTGAAGCCCTGCATGCCGGCCTTGGCGGCCGAGTAGTTGGCCTGACCACGGTTGCCCAGCGCGGAGGTGCTGGACAGGTTGATGATCCGCCCCCACCGCTGCTCGACCATGTGCTGCTGGGCCGCCTGGCTGAACAGGAAAGCGCCCCGCAGGTGCACGGCCAGCACGGTGTCCCAGTCGTCCTCGGTCATCTTGAACAGCAGGTTGTCGCGGAGCACACCGGCGTTGTTGACCAGCACCGAGGGCGCGCCCAGCTCATCGGCCACCCGGCGTACCGCGTCCTGGACCTGAGCCCGGTCCGACACGTCGGCGCCGATCCCGACCGCCCGCCCGCCGCCGGCGGTGATCGCCTCGGCGGTGATCCGCGCGGCGGCCTCTTCGACGTCCACCACGGCCACGGCGTGGCCGTCGTCGGCCAGCCGGCGGGCCGTGGCCGCGCCGATCCCGCGGGCGGCTCCGGTGACGATGGCGACGCGGGGCTGATCCGGCATTTTCTACCTCCCGGTAACGTACGGCTGGGTGCGGAGCTTAACCCAGCCGTACGCCGACCGGCGCCGGTCGGCGCCGCCGGGAGGCCGCGGACCTCCCGGCGGGCGCGGGCCCTCCCGCCGGGCGCGGGCCCTCCCGCCGGGCGCGGGCCCTCCCGGCGATCACTCAGGCCGTGGCGGAGCTGGCCGGGCTGGACCAGCCGGCGTCGTTGCGGCACAGCCGGATCCACCGGTAGCCGTAGCCGCCCAGGTGCAGCGCGTCCAGCTTGCCGACCGCGTCGTACGGGCGGTCGGTGAGCACGTCGGTCGGCTGGTGCGCCTCCTCGAACAGCTCGCCGAGGTCCACCGTCACGTCGTCGGTGCCGAGGTTGTGCAGGAACAGCATCGTCCCGGTCGGCCCGTCCGCCCGGTGCGCCAGCACGCCCGACGGCAGGACCTTGTCGATGTGGGTGCAGGTGCCGGAGCCGACCTCCGGCGCCTCCCGCAGGCTGCGGATCATCCGCTCGAACCAGGCCAGCAGCGACCGGTCGTCCCGGCGCTGCGCGGTCACGTTCACCCGCTCGAAGCCGAAGTCGCCCTGGTCCACCACCGGGCGGACCAGCTTCTCGGCCGGCGCCGAGGAGAAGCCGGCGTTCGGCGCGAACGACCACTGCATGGGGGTACGGATCGCGTCCCGGCCCCGCAGCGCGAGGTCGTCGCCCATCCCGATCTCCTCGCCGTACCGCAGCACGGGGGTGCCGCGCAGCGAGAACTGCAGCGCGTACGCCAGCTCGAGGTGCCGCCGGTCGTTGCCGAGCATGGGCGCGAGCCGGCGCCGGATGCCGCGCCCGTACAGCCGCATCTTCTCGTCCGGCCCGAACTTCGCGAACACCTCCTCGCGCTGCTCGGCGGTGAGCCGGGACAGGTCGATCTCGTCGTGGTTGCGCAGGAAGGTGGCCCACTGACCGCCCACCGGCAGCTTCGGGGTGTCCCGCAGGGCCGCGATGATCGGCTCGGGGTCCTCCCGGGCCAGCGCCAGCATCAGCTGCCCGTTGAGCATGAAGTCGAACAGCATGTGCAGCCGGTTGCCCGAGCCGCCCTTGTCACCGAAGTACGCCGGCAGCTGCTCGGGTTCGACGTTCGCCTCGGCCAGCAGCATGGCGTCGCCGCGCCGCCACTGCACGTGCTGGCGCAGCTCGGTGAGGAAGTCGAGGTCCTTGGGGGAATTCGGGTTGCCCGGCTCGGTCAGCTCGATGATGAACGGGACCGCGTCGATGCGGAACCCGGCGACGCCGAGCTGGAGCCAGAAGGAGACGATCTTCTTGATCTCCTCCCGCACGGCCGGGTTGCTGAAGTTGAGGTCCGGCTGGAACTTGTAGAACCGGTGGTAGTACCACGACTTGGCGGTGCGGTCGTAGCTCCAGGTCTCGTTCTGCTCACCGGGGAACACCATGCCCTGGTGCCGGTCGCTGGGCTCGGTGTCGGACCAGACGTACCAGTCCCGGTACGGCGAGTCCGGCGAGGAGCGGGCCGACTGGAACCACGGGTGCTGGTCCGAGGTGTGGTTGACGACCAGGTCGATGATGACCTTGATGCCCCGGTTGCCCGCCTGATGCAGCAGCTCGGCGAAGTCGCCGAGGCTGCCGAACCGCGGGTCGACGTTGTAGAAGTCGGTGGCGTCGTAGCCGTCGTCCCGGTTGGGTGACGGATGCACCGGCTGCAACCACAGGCAGGTCACGCCCAGCCGGGCCAGGTAGTCCAGCCGGCCGATCAGGCCCCGGATGTCCCCGACGCCGTCGCCGTCCGAATCCACGTACGTATCGATGTCGAGGCAGTAGACAACGGCCTCCTGGTACCACCGGTCGCTCATGCGTACCTGGCTTAACCCAACGGCCGACGCGGCAAACCGGCCACAGTGGCCGTTCGCGGCATCCGCCAGGACGGCCGCCCGCGCGCCCGGCTGCGGCGGATCCGGGCGGTCCGGCCGCGGCGGATCCGGACGGTCCGGCCGGCCGTGCGCCGGCTGCGCGCGGCCGTGCCGCCGCGCCGCGCCGCGGGGGCACCGCGGCGCGGCGCCGGCCGGTACCGTGCCTGGAATGGACGACGCGGGACCGGCGGTGCACCGCCGGATCGGCTGGAGCACCGGCACCTGGCTCAACCCCCCGGTACGCAGCCTGCCGCTCGGCGACGGCGAGCTACTGGTCACCGCGGCCGAAGGCACCGACTTCTGGCGCACGACGGCGTACGGCTTCGTACACGACAACGGGCACGCGCTGCTCGCCCCGCTGCCGCCGGACACGGCCGCCGAGGTCCGCTTCGTGGCCGACTACACCGAGCAGTTCGACCAGGCCGGCCTGCTGGTCCGGGTGGACGCCGAACGATGGCTCAAGACCGGGGTGGAGTACTGCGACGGCACCCCCCAACTCGGCGCCGTCCGCACCGATGGCGCCTCGGACTGGTCCACCGCGCCCGTGCCGGAGTGGGCGGGTCGGCCGGTGACGGTCCGGGTGAGCCGCCGGGACGACGCGCTGACCGTGCGGGCCCGGGCCGACGAGGAGCCGTGGCGGCTGGTCCGGCTGGCCCCGCTGGCGCCGGACGTCGAGGCGCTGGCCGGGCCGTACTGCTGCGGGCCCACCCGGGCCGACCTGACGGTCCGGTTTCTCGGCTGGACGGCCGGCCCGGCCGACGCGGCCCTGCATCCCTGACCGGCATGACGCGCGCCACCCGACGGGTATGCAGGGCTTTTCCGGGGTACGGGTAGCTGATCAGGAGACATCCGTTCCGTACCTCCGGGGGTGACCCGTGCTCGCCGACAACGCCGACCCGAGCCAGCTGAGCGGGTTGACCGGCTGGGTCGCCTCGGTGATCGACGCGATCGGGCCGCTCGGCGTGGCGTTGCTGGTGGCGCTGGAGAACATCGTGCCGCCGATCCCCAGCGAGGTCGTCCTGGCCATGGCCGGCTACCTGGCCCGGACCGGCCAGGGCAACGTGGTGCTCGCCGCGCTGGCCGCCACGGCCGGCTCGCTCGGCGGCGCCCTACTGCTGTACTGGCTGGGCCGCGCGGTCGGCGAGGACCGGCTGAAGCGCTGGCTCGATCACGTCCCGCTGGTGGACGCCGACGATCTGGAGCGGGCGGACCGCTGGTTCGACCGGCACGGCTCGTGGGCGGTGCTGATCGGCCGGCTGGTGCCGGTGGTCCGCAGCCTGATCTCCATCCCGGCGGGCGCCGACCGGATGCCGCTGCCGCGCTTCATCCTGCTCACCACGATCGGCAGCGGGGTGTGGAACTCGCTGCTCGTGGGCCTCGGCTATGCGCTCGGCTCCCAATGGCAGCAGGTCGAGCAGTACAACAGCTACCTCAACTGGGCCATCGCCGCCTTCTTCATAGCCGCCGTAGCCTGGTGGGTCACCCAGAAGGTCCGCAAACGTCGCCGCGCCAACCTCACCGCCTGAGCCACCCCCACCCACCTTTCAGCTTTCGCGGACGAAGGGGAAGGGCAAGGTTTCCCGGATCGAGCGGCCGGTGAGCAGCATGACCACCCGGTCCACGCCGATGCCCAGGCCGCCGGTGGGCGGCATGGCGTACTCCAGCGCGGTGAGGAAGTCCTCGTCCAGCTCCATGGCCTCCGGGTCGCCGCCGGCGGCCAGCAGCGACTGCTCGGTGAGCCGGCGGCGCTGCTCCAGCGGGTCGATCAGCTCGGAGTACGCGGTGCCGAGCTCCATCCCGAAGGCGACCAGGTCCCAGCGCTCGGCCAGCCGGGGGTCGCTCCGGTGCGCCCGGGTCAGCGGCGACACCTCGGTGGGGAAGTCGGTGTAGAACGTCGGCGCGCTGGTCCTCGCCTCGACGAGCCGCTCGTACAGCTCCAGCAGCAGCGCGCCCGCGCCCCACTTCGGGTCGTACGGCACGCCCGCCGCGTCGCAGCGCTTGCGCAGCTCGGCGGCGTCCGCGTCCGGGGTGACCAACTCGCCGAGCGCCGCCGAGACGGCCTCGTGGACCGTGCGCACCGGCCACGGCCCGGAGATGTCCACCGGCTCGCCCTCGCCGCCGGGCGGGTAGGCCAGCGCGGCGCCGTGCACCGCCACGGCGGCCGTCTGGATCAGCTCCTGCGCCAGCGTCCGCATCGTGCCGTAGTCCGCGTACGCCTGGTACGCCTCCAGCACGGTGAACTCGGGGTTGTGCGAGAAGTCCACCCCCTCGTTGCGGAACGCCCGGCCCAGCTCGAACACCCGCTCCACGCCGCCCACCGCAAGCCGCTTGAGATAGAGCTCCGGCGCGATCCGCAGGTGCAGCGTGACGTCGTAGGCGTTGCTGTGCGTGCTGAACGGCCGGGCGTTGGCGCCGCCGTGCACCCGCTGCAGCATCGGCGTCTCCACCTCGAGGAAGTCGCGGGACAGCAACGACTCGCGCAGGCTCTGCACGGCCGCGCTGCGCGCCCGCAGCAGCCGGCGGGCCTCCGGGTTGATGGCCAGGTCGAGGTAGCGCTGCCGGACCCGGGCCTCCGGGTCGGCCAGCCCGTGGTGCTTGTCCGGCAGCGGGCGCAGGCACTTGGCGGTCAGCTCCCAGGACCGGACCCGCACGGTCAGCTCGCCCCGCCGGGTGGTCCCCACCTCGCCGGTCACCCCGACGTGGTCGCCCAGGTCGACCGTGCGCCGCCAGCGCTCCAGCCCGCCCTCGGTCTCGCCGTCCAGCATGAGCTGGAGGTCGCCGCTGCCGTCCCGGATCGTCGCGAAGGTCAGCCGGCCGTGGTCGCGGGTCAGCAGCACCCGACCGGCCAGCCGGACCGTCTCCCCGGTCCAGGTGTCGGCGCCCAGCCCGGCGTGCCGGGCCGCCACCGCGGCGCACTCGTCGGTGCGCGGATATCCCACGGGGTACGGGTCGATGCCCGCGGCCCGCAGCCGGTCGAGCTTCTCGACGCGTACCCGGGTCTGTTCCGGAACCGCACGCTGCGGCGCGAGGGGCGGCACCGGCACGACCCCGGCGGCGGCCGGCGCCGCGGCGGCCTCGGTGGCCGGTGGCACGTACTGGACCACGCCGCCCCCGGGCAGCGCGCCGGTGTGCAGCGGCGCCGCCGGGCTGCCGGGCAGCGCCAGGAAGCCCTCGGCGATGGCCGAGGCGAGGCCGACCCGGGCCAGCTCGCGGCGCTCCGCGAAGCAGATGTAGCGCGGCGTCCAGTGCGGTTGGTACTTGGCGTTGGCCCGGTACAGCGACTCCAGCTGCCACCAGCGGGAGAAGAACAACAGGGTGTGCCGCCAGAGCCGGATCACCGGCCCGGCGCCGATCCGGGCGCCCTCCTCGAAGGCCGCCCTGAAGACCGCGAAGTTCAGCGACACCCGCTCCACGCCCAGGGCCGGCGCGGCGGCCATCAGCGCCGACACCATGAACTCCATGGTGCCGTTGTCCGCCGACCGGTCCCGGCGCATGAGGTCCAGGGAGAGCCCGGTCGCGCCCCACGGACTGAACGAGAGCAGCGCCCGGACCGTCCCCGCCGGGTCGCACGCCTCGACCAGCACGCAGTCGGCGTCGGCCGGGTCGCCCAGCCGGCCGAGCGCCATCGAGAAGCCGCGCTCGCCCTCGGTGTCCCGCCACGCGGTGGCGAGCCGAGCCAGCTCGGCCAGTTCCCCGGCGGGGATGTCGCGGTGCCGGCGCAGCCGGGCCGTCCAGCCGGCCCGCTCAAGCCGGCGGACGGCCTGGCGCACCGGCTTCATGTCCGGCCGGTCCAGCGCGTACTCGCGGACCAGCAGGATCGCCTCGTCGCCGAGGTGCAGCACCTTGAGGCCGGCCCGGGAGAAGGCGTTGGCGCCCGCCTCCCCGGCGCCCATCACGGCGGGCGTCCAGGCGTACGCCCGGGCCTGCTCGAGCCAGGCCGCGATGGCCGGTGGCCACGCCTCCGGGTCGCCCACCGGGTCACCGCTGGCCAGCGTCACGCCGTTGACCACCCGGTAGGTCACGGCCGCCTTGCCGCTCGGGGAGAAGATCGCCGCCTTGTCCCGGCGGGTGGCGAAGTAGCCGAGCGAGTCGCGCTCGCCGTACTCGGCCAGCAGCACCCGGATCCGCTGCTCGTCCTCCGGCCGGAGCACGGCGGCGGCCTGCTGCGAGCGCAGCAGCGTGCGCAACGCGGCGAGCAGGGCGATCGCGCCGAACAGGCCGAGCAGCAGGTTGACCCAGCCGGGCGCGTGGCCGGGCCGGGTGAGGTCGATGACGATGGCGCCACCGAACACCCGCTCGACGGCGTACCCGAGCCGGTCGCGGGTGCCGCCCAGGCTGCCGGGGAAGGCGGTCAGCAACAGATAGCCCAGCAGCACGGCGGCGGCGGCCGACCCGGCGAAGACGGCCGCGGCCCGCCGGGCGCTGCCCGGCCGGACCCGGGCGTAGAACTCGCGCCGGGCCAGCACCAGCAGCAACAGGGACGCCACGGCGAAGCCGGTGCCGGCCCACACCCCCACCACGTCGAAGTCGCTGAACAGCCGACGCCCGGCCCGGTCCACCAGCTCCTCGCCGGGAACGGTGAGGATGAGCCCCCCGGCCAGCGCGTCGAAGATCAGGCTGAGCGAGAAGTAGCCCACCAGCGCCCAGTACGCCGCCCGCTTCCGCCGCCGGGTGGCCGCCGCGAGGGTGGCCAGGAAGGCCGCGTACGCGAGGTTGGCCGGCGCCGGGATGATCAGCGCGTCGATGGTCCGGCGAAGCGGCTGGAAGTCGTTCCGGAAGGCGCTGCTCAGCGCCGCCAGCGCGCAGATGATGGCCACCGTACGCAGCAGGATGGCGAACGCCCGCGGGATGTGCCGGCGCCAGCCCGTCCTCGGATGGTCGGTCGCCCCGCTGTTCCGGGCGCGCCGCGCCGGCATCGTCACCGCTGACCCTCCGTATGGGATAAACTATCCTAAACTGGACAGCCGGCCCGGGCATCCCGGTGGCGTCGTGGCCATCGTACGAGCCGGAGCTTGGCTCGATGTGTGCGGCGCGTGCGCCCGGTTCCGGCCGGTGCGTGGGCGCGTGTTCATCCGGCCCGGGAACGCGTTGTCCCCGGGTTTGGGAGCGCGGTTTCCGGCCGGCGCGACCGTGGGTAAAACGGGCACCGGGTCCACGTCGTCAGGATGGGCCACAGCGGCGGACAACACAGACAGGCGGTGCGGCATGGCGCCAGAGGTTGCCGAGCAGGTCCAGCCGGCGAGGGTGGCCGAGACCGACCTGCTCACCGTCGGGGTCGAGGAGGAGTTCCTGCTCGCCGACCCCGCGACCGGCGCGGCCGTGCCGGCCGTGCACGCCGTGCTGGAACGGGTCCGACCGGAGCTCGCCGGCCAGGTGCAGCTGGAGTTCCAGACCAGCCAGATCGAAATCGGCAGCCCGCCCGGGCTGGAGCTGGCGGCCCTGCGGCACTCGCTCGCGCTGCTCCGCGCCGGCGTGGCCGAGGCGGCCGAGGAGGCCGGCGCCCGGCTGCTGGCGGTCGGCACCGGACCGATGCCCGGCCCGGTGCCGCCGGTGGTGGACAAGCCGCGCTACCACGAGATGATCGAGCGGTTCACGCTG
The DNA here is from genome assembly GCF_042434095.1 of Plantactinospora siamensis. Taxonomy (NCBI): domain Bacteria; kingdom Bacillati; phylum Actinomycetota; class Actinomycetes; order Micromonosporales; family Micromonosporaceae; genus Plantactinospora; species Plantactinospora siamensis. The sequence continues at coordinate 434,887 of NZ_JBHLUE010000011.1, read as the reverse complement.
CTGGTGCCCAGCCCGGGCACCAACGGCATGCACGTGCACGTGGGCGTGCCCGACCCGGAGCTGGCGGTGCAGGTGCTCAACCACCTGCGCCCGTGGCTGCCGATCCTGCACGCGGCCACCGCCAACTCCCCGTATTACGAGGGCGTGGACACCGGCTACGCGAGCTGGCGGTCCATGCTCTGGGAACGGTGGCCGTCCACCTCTCCCACGCCCTGGCTGGAGTCGTACGCGCACTACCAGCGGCTGGTCGACCAGCTGATCACCACGGGGATGATGCTCGACGACGGGATGCTCTACTGGTATTCCCGGCTCTCGGCCAGCTACCCGACGGTCGAGATCCGGATCGGCGACGTCTGCCCCTCGCTGGACGACACGATTCTGATCGCCGCGCTGTGCCGGGCCGTGGTGGCCACGGCCGTCGTGGACATCGAGGCGGACCGGCCGGCGCCGCGGCTCGAACACCACCGGCTGATGGGCGCGCACTGGCGGGCCGCGCACGACGGACTGGAGGGCCAGGCCGTCGACCCCGAGACCGGCGATCTCCGGCCGGCCTGGCACGTGCTGCGCGGGCTCTTCGAGCGGGTACGCCCGCAGCTGGAGCGGCACGGCGACCTCGGCCTGGTGACGTACCTGCTGGGTAAGCTGCACAGCCACGGCACCGGCGCGGCACGGCAGCGGGCCGTGTTCGACCGGACGGGCCAACTGTCGGACGTGCTGGACGACCTGGCCCGGCAGACCCGCGGATAGGGGTGGCTGTGCCGGAACGCCTGGTGGTGATCGGTGGCGACGCGGCCGGGATGTCGGCCGCGTCGCAGGCCCGACGCCGTCGCAAGCCCGCGGACCTGGAGATCGTGGCGTTCGAGCGGGGACACTTCACGTCCTACTCGGCGTGCGGCATCCCGTACTGGATCGGCGGCCTGGTCGCCGACCGGGACGCGCTGATCGCCCGCTCCCCCGAGACGTTCCGGGCCGAGCACGACATCGACGTCCGGCTCCGGCACGAGGTGATCGGCATCGACCTGGACCGGCGGGAGGTGCTGGTCCGGAATGTCGACACCGGCACCGAGTCGCGGGAGTGGTTCGACCAGCTCATGTACGCGGCCGGCGCCACCCCCCGCAAGCCGCCGTGGGCGCGCGTCGACGCGCGGGGGATCTTCGGGGTGCAGACCCTGGACGACGGCACCGCGCTGCGCGCCTGGCTGGACGCCGACCCGGGACCGCGGCACGCGGTGGTGGTGGGCGGCGGCTACATCGGGGTCGAGATGGCCGAGGCGATGATCCAGCGGGACCTCACGGTCACCCTGGTCGAGCAGGGCGACCAGCCGATGTCCACGGTGGATCCGGACATGGGCGTGCTGGTCCGGGACTCCATGTGCCAGCTGGGGATCGACATCCGGACCGGCTGCACGGTCACCGGGCTGACCGTGCGGGACGGCCGGCTGAGCGCGGTGGAGACCACCGACGGCACGCTGCCGGCCGATCTCGTGGTGGTGAGCACCGGCGTACGCCCCAACAGCCGGCTGGCGGCCGATGCCGGCCTGCCGATCGGGGTGACCGGCGGCATCCGGGTGGACCTGCAGATGCGGGTGCTCGGCGCGGACCGGGTGTGGGCGGCCGGCGACTGCGTGGAGACCGTGCACCGGCTCACCGGCCAGCCGGTGCACGTGCCGCTCGGCACGCACGCCAACAAGCAGGGCCGGGTGGCCGGGCTGAACATCGGCGGCGGGTACGCCACCTTCCCGGGCGTCATCGGCACGGCGGTGACCCGGGTCTGCGACCTGGAGGTGGCGCGTACGGGCCTGCTGGAACGCGAGGCCGAGGACGCCGGCTACCAGTACGTGAGCACCCGGATCGAGTCGACCAACCGGGCCGGTTACTTCCCCGGCGCCAAGTCGATGACCGTGAAGCTCATCGCCGAGCGGCGCAGCGGCCAGCTGCTGGGCGCGCAGATCGTGGGCCGGTCCGAGGCGGCCAAGCGGATCGACGCGCTGGCCGTGGCGCTGTGGAACTACATGACCGTGGACGAGATGGCCGGGCTCGATCTCGGCTACGCGCCGCCGTACGCCCCGGTGTGGGACCCCGTGCTGATCGCCGCCCGCAAGGCCGTCGACGCCATCCACGCCGGCTGACCCGCAAGGAAGGGCCCCTTGTTATCGCTTTTTGTATAGCAGGGGCCCCCTCTTAACGCCCCGGCGGCCGGGTAGGCGTCGGCCGGCGGGGCGTCGGCCGGAAATTGGCGAATTACATTCATGTAGTTTGGGAGGGGCCCATTCCGGTCAATCGATTGGCATGGGCGAGATCCGGGTGGGAACGTCGTCGTGGGCGGACCGGCTGCTGCTGGCGTCGGGCTGGTATCCCCGCTCGGTGAACACCCCGGCCGGCCGGCTCGGCTACTACGCCCGGCAGTTCGACCTGGTCGAGGTGGACACCAGCTACTACGCCATCCCCGCGCCGGAGACCACGGCCGCCTGGGCCGACCGCACCCCCGATGGCTTCACCTTCGACATCAAGGCGTTCAGCCTGTTCACCGGGCACCCCACCCCAGCCGCGGCGCTGCCCGCGGACCTGCGCCCGGCCACCGCCACCGGCCGGGTCCGCCGGCGGGACCTGCCGGACGGCGCGTACGACGAGCTGTGGCGGCGGTTCCGGGCGGCGCTCGACCCGCTGGCCGCGGCCGACCGGCTCGGCACGGTGCTGCTGCAGTTCCCGCCGTGGTTCGCGTACGGCGAGGCGGCCCGGCGGCGGATCCTCGAGCTGGCGGAGCGCTGCCGCCCGGCCCGGGTGGCAGTGGAATTCCGCAACGGCTCCTGGTTCGACGGCGACAACGGGCTGCGCACCCTCACCTTCCTGCGCGAGCACGACCTCTCGTTCGTCTGCCTGGACATGCCGCAGGGACATCCCTCCTCCATTCCACCGGTCGTGGTCGGCACGGCCGAGCCCGCGGTGGTCCGGTTCCACGGCCGGGCGGCCGCCTGGTCCGGCGGGGACAAGCAGGAGAAGTTCCGGTACGCCTACGCCGAGGCCGAGCTGCGGGAATGGGTCGGGCTGCTCACCGAGCTGGCCGACGGGTGCGCCGAGGTGCACGTGCTGTTCAACAACTGCTGCGGCGACCAGGCCCAGCGGGACGCGGCCACCCTGGCCGCGCTGCTCGGCCGCCCGGCGGACGTGCCCGCCGCGCACCCGGCCTGAACCTTGCGGCGCGGGCACCACACCGCGCGCGGGGTGCGGCGCCCGCGCGAGGTGCGGCCGCGTCCCCTCCCGGAGTACGACCGCGCCGAACGGGGCGGCCTGCCCAGGGCCTGACCGCACCGCCGGGTCGAGTCAGCGGCAGCGCCAGACCACGGCGCGCGGCTTGGTGCTGCCGTTTCCCGACAGGTCGTCGAGCTGCCCGCCGACGGTACGGCCGTCGTCGCTGAGGAACCCGACGTTGGCGGAGTACCGTCCGGGAGGGTTGGCGAGCAGGGGCAGCCGGACCACCTTCGAATCGGTGAGCATCGCCCCGTCGAACTCGCCCGTTCCACCCGCGACCCAGCCCCGGCCGTTGCCCACCGCCGGCTCCGCCACCTCCCGGGCGAACGGGACGTATCGCCGATCGGCCAGGCGCAGCCGCACCGGGTGGATCGACACGCTGCCGCCGGATTCGAGGTAGGCCGCGCCGGTCACCCAGCCACCGCCGATGGAGATCGGATGCAGGCTGGTGGCCGTACGCCCCTTGACGGTCGGCATGGGCAACGCGTACCCCGACCCGCCGCCCGCCGGCCAGACGAACCCGATGCTGGCGACCTTGCCCGGGCCCGGCTTGATCTCGCCGACGATGTTGCCCTCGGCGTCCACGTCGGTGGCGCTGCCGCGCCAGCCGGGGCCTGGCAGCGAGAGGTCCCGCGCCGGCTGGTCCGGCGCCGGCCAGACGACCGGAACGTGACGGTCGCCCTGCTCCCGGTCCCCGACGATCCGGCCGGCCTCGTTGATCGCCCAGGCTCGCCCGTGCTCGACGCCGGGAAGGGCGCGGACCCGGCCGTCCTGGTAGACGTACGGCGTCGGATGATCACCGTGGTAGCTCGAACCGACCGCCGTCCCGGCCGGGTTGGCGTCGTCGAGCGACTGCTCCGACCCGGGCATGTCGACCGAGGTGGGCCGGCCGTCCGTCCAGACGAGCACTGCACGATCCTGCCCGGCGCCCATCCGGTACCACCGGCCCAGGATGATCCGGCCGCTCGGGTCGCCGCCGGTCACGTCGCTCTCCACCATCGGGTTCGGCACGCTCAGGAGCCTCGCCGAGCAACTGGTGGGCTCGGGGGCCGCGGTGGCAGACGGGCTGGCCGCCGCCGGTGACCCGGACCGGCCGGCGGGGTCGGCGGGGTGTCGCGCCGTGCCCGCACCCACCCGGCCGAGCACCGCCGTGGGAACGACCACGGCCAGCGCCACCGCCGCGGCCGCGCCGCCGGCCAACCAGGTACGCCGGACGCGCCGGCGGCGACGACCCTCGGCCATCGCGACGCGCAGGTTCACCCGACTCGGGCCGGGTGGCTCGGCATCGAGCCGCCGGATGGCCGTGATCGTGGCCTCGTCCTGATCCCTCATCCCGCCCTCCTCGTCATCCGATCCGCCGGGACCCGCCGGCCGGCCGCCGACATCGCGTCGCCAGGCCGATCGGTACCGCAAGCCGCCGCGCTGCCCGGCCCGTCGGCGCCGCGAACCGCCGCGCCACCCGGCCGATCCGTACCCCGAGCCGCAGCCCTGCCCGGCCGTTCGCCGCCGGCGGGCGGCGCGGCGCCCGGTGGACCGGGGCTCAGCAGCCGGCGCAGCGCCGCGAGGCCGTGCGAGGTCTGGCTCTTGACCGTGCCGGCCGAACAGCCCAGCAACCGGGCCACCTCGTCGACCGGCAGGTCGTGCAGGAACCGCAGCACCAGCACGGCCCGCTGCCGGGGTGGAACCCGGCCCAGCGCCGCCCGCAGGTCGGCCCGCTCCGCGACGTCCACCGCGGGCGACCGCTCGACGTCCGGGGTCGCGCCGAACAGGCGCACCCGCCACCAGCCCTTGCGCTGGCCGTCCAGGAAGACCCGTACCAGCACCGTCCGGACGTACGCGTCCATGTTGTCCGCCCGGGTCGTCCTGGACCAGTGCAGGTACAGCTTGGTGACGGTTTCCTGCACGAGATCGTCGACCTGATCGGGGTCCCCGCACAGCGACCAGGCGAGCCGGCGCAGCGCCGGCAGCCGGCCCGTGAGGTAGTCGAGGTACTCCTGATCCGCTGTGGACATCGTCCCACCTTCGTCGTGGTCTCCCGTCTTCGACGGCCGGCCGGCACGAATCGGTTGTACGGCTCATACATATTCACTGCTCTCGATGCTAGGGTTCGGCTCGGGACCACCGGAGGCGGTGAACCGGGACCCGAAGGGAGTTCGCCGATGATTGCGCGCTGGACCCGCCGCAGGGCCGGGATCGCGCTGCTGGCGGCGGCCGCGATCGTGCCGGCCGCGATGGTGCCGGCCGTTACCCCGGTCGGGGTCGCCCCGGCGTCGGCGGCCAACTCGCTGAGCATGCTGGGCGCGGACGTCTCGTCGGTGCAGCGCGCGCTGGACGTCGGCGCCCGCTACTACGACGCGGGCGGAACCGCCCGGGACCCGCTGGACATCCTCCGGTCGGTCGGCGTGAACTACGTCCGGCTGCGGGTCTGGAACAACCCGGCCAGCGGCTACAACAACAAGGCCAAGGTCCTGGCGTACGCGCGGGCGGTCAAGGCCCGCGGCCTCCGGCTGATGATCGACTTCCACTACTCCGACACCTGGGCCGATCCGGGCAAGCAGTACAAGCCGGCGGCCTGGGCCGGGCACGGCATCGGTCAGCTGCAGAGCGACGTCTACAACTACACGTACGACGTCTGCGCCAGTTTGCGCTATCAGGGGACCACACCGGACAGCGTGCAGCTGGGCAACGAGATCAACGTGGGCATGCTCTGGGACGACGGCAAGGTGGTGAACAACGACTTCGGCAACCTCGCCCTGCTGCTCAAGGCCGGCTACAACGCCACCAAGGCGTGCAGCGGCGGGACCCAGGTGGTGATCCACACCGCCGACGCCGACAGCGACGCCCACGCGCGCTGGTTCTACGACGGCATGGCGGCCCGGGGCGTCAACTGGGACCTCACCGGCCTGTCGTACTACTGCATGTGGCACGGCTCGCTGGCCAACCTCTACAACGTCATCGCCGACGTCCGTTCCCGGTACGGGCGGCCGGTCGTGCTCGCCGAGACCGCGTACCCGTTCACCGCCGCGAACGCGGACGGCACCGGCAACTCGGTCACCGGATCGGAGCCGTGCTCCGGCTACCCCGCCACCTGGACCGGGCAGGCCGCCGAGTTCACCGCCGTGCAGAACACCGCCCGCAACGCCGGCGCCGTCGGCGTCTTCTACTGGGAGCCCACCTGGTACGCCGTCCCCGGCAACGGCTGGGACCCGGCCGACATCGCCAACAGTGGCGACGGCTGGGACAACATGGCGGTCTTCAACTGGACCGGCCGCCTCAACCCCGGCATCCGGTGGACGCCGTAACGGTTAAGCTCTGCCACCGTGGAACCACAGCCGCCGGGCGAGGACCGGCTCCGGGTCTCCGACGCCGAACGCGAGCAGATCGTGGAGTTGCTCGGCCAGGCCGCCGCCGAGGGCCGGCTGACCCTCGACGAGTACGCCGAGCGGGCCGCCACCGCACACTCGGCGCGGACCCGGGGCGAGCTGGCCAAGCTGACCGACGACCTGCCGGTGCCCCGTCCCGCGGCGACCTCGCAGGTCACGCCGTACCAGACGGCTGCTCATCAGCCGGCCGCATACCAGCCGGCCGGATACGAGCCGGCCGGCGAGCGGCTGGTGGCGATCTTCGGGAACGAGTCCCGCAAGGGTCGCTGGTCGGTGCCCGCGCGGGTGGAGGCCCGGTCGATCTTCGGGGACTGCCACATCGAGTTGCAGGACGCCCAGCTCCAGCACCCGGTCACGGTGATCGAGGCCACCGCGGTGTTCGGCTCGATCACCGTCTTCGTCCCCGAGGGCGTCGACGTCCGGCTGACCGGCAGCGCCGTCTTCGGGTCGAAGGAGTCGAAGATGGAGGGCGCGCCGCAGCACGGCGCGCCGGTGGTCGAGGTCCGGTGCCTGGTGCGGTTCGGGTCCGTCACCGTCCGCCCGCCGAAGCGCCGGTGGTGGTGACGGCGGCTCAGGTGGTGGCGCGACGCCGGCGCGCCGGCTGGCAGCGCGGACACCAGTACGCGTTACGACCGGCCATCGTCCCCGCCGCGATGGCGGTGCCGCAGACGTGGCAGGGCTGCCCGGCGCGGCGGTAGACGTACACCTCGCCGCCGTGCCGATCGACCCGCGGCGGCCGGCCCATGGCCTCGGGCAGGTGCTCGTCCCGGACCGTGTCGATCCGCCCGCGCGCCTCGGCCACGGTCATCAGCTCGCGTAGGTCCGCCCAGAGCGCGTCCCAACGGGGCCTGCTCAGCCGCCGGCCCGGCAGCGTCGGCGGGAGCCCGGCCCGGAACAGCGCCTCGGTGACGAAGATCAGCCCGGTCCCGGCCACCACGGACTGGTCCAGCAGCAGCCCGGCCAGCGGCGTGGGGCTGCGCCGGATCCGCTCGAACGCGCGATCCGGCTCGGCTTCGGCGCGCAGCGGATCCGGGCCCAGCCGGTCGCGCAGCGCCGCCACCTCGGGCGGGTCCAGCAGCTCGCACGCGGTCGGCCCGCGCAGCTCCAGCCAGTGCCGGTCGCTCACCAGCCGCAGCCGGACCTGCCCGACCGGCGCGGGCGGCTCACCGGCGCCGTCGGTGACCTTCCCGTACAGGCCCAGGTGCACGTGCAGGGTCAGCCCGCCCGAATAGTGGTGCAGCAGGTGCTTGCCGTACGCCTCGGTGGCGTCGAGCACGGACCCGGACAGCACCGCGGCGCCCTCGACGAACCGGCCCTGCGGGCTGCTGGCCAGCACCTTGTCGCCGGCGAACAGGTCCCGGTGCCGGGCCGCCAGCCGGTGGATCGTGTGTCCCTCAGGCACACGAGCCAGCCTATCCGCTGGCCGTGGTGGCGGTGGCGGACAGGTGACGCGGCGGCGATCGTCGGTCCCCGCAGTCGGCTGAGCCGGTCCGCGTGCCACCGTCGGGCGGGCCGGAACTGGGAGTGTCGTGATCACGGCGTCGGGGTATCTCCACAGGTGTCTGCGTAGGCACGCAACGGATCGGGCCCGCGCGCGTACCTGGAGGTGTTTGTGGTGAAGCTTCCCTCGCTCTCCCGTCGCCGGGGGGCCGAGCCGGCCCGAGACGTCGACGGTGACGGTCGGGCCGACGATCTGAACGCGGACGGCCGCATCGACGCCGCCGACGACCGGCTGGCCGACGACCGGCTGAGTGACGGCGACCGGTTGGCCGACGACGGCAGGCTGGACGGCGCCCACCGCGCCGACGACACCGACCGGGCCGGGGCGCCAGCGCCACCCGTCGGTACGCCCGCGGTGGCAGAGCGGACCAGCGAGCCGACGACGTACCGCAGCGCGGCGGCCGACGAGGCCGGCGACGCGGACCGCCGGTCGGACCGGGAGCGGCGCGCGGCCGAGCGGGCCGCGACGGCCCGGGCCGCCACCGCACGGTCCGCCCGCACCAACACCGGCTCCTACCCGACCGTCACCGACCGGACCGCGGACGCCGAGCGGGCGCCGGGGAGCGACCAGACCACCGTGGTCACCGATCGGAACGCCGGACCCAACTCGACGAACGAGCGGGTGGCGCCGGCGGACGACCCGGACCAGACCGTCGACAACCGCGGCGCCCTGCGTACCCGGACCGGCGCGGCCGCCGGCACGGCGGCCCTGGCGGACGAGCGCACCGACCCGGACCTGGCCGGCACGGCCGAGCCGCGCCGCGACGTGGTCGTGGACCGTGGACCCCGCCCGCGGGCCAGCCTGCTCGCCACGCTCAGCCTGATCTTCGGGGTCAGCGCCGCGCTGTTTGTGCTCACCGGCACGCTGGCCGGGTACGGCATGGTGCTGGGCGGCGTGGCCGCGCTGCTTGGCGTGGCCGGGCTCTCCGCCACCCGGCGGCGGCACGTGGCCGGCACCACCGAGGCCATGATCGGGCTGGTGCTCGGGCTGGGTGCGCTGGTCCTGGGCATCCTCGCCATGACCGGGCAGTTCGGTTGGCCGAGCACGAGCGGCGACTGGGTGCCGCGATTCCGGGAGTGGCTCGACACACAGTTTGCGGACCGATTCTGAGGGCATGAATACGACCAGCCGGTGATGCACCGGTGGTGAGCGCGAAGGCAAGTGGTGGTTCACCCGGCGTAGCGCAATTGAGGGGCGGCGGTTCGCCGCCCCTCAGGCGTTTCCGCCGAAACCACGGCCGGCGCAACAAACCGTCGGTGACCTGGGGATCAGACGCAACGATCGGCCGCATGACGCAAGCCTCACCAGTGGTTGCCGACGCTGCGGGCCACATAGCGTTGGGGGCGGCGCCAGCCCGCGAGCCGGTCGTGGCCGGGCGCGCCCGACCCTGGGAGCACTGTGATGACGTTGGACGCGACGGGCCCGACCGGGCCGGCGCCCTCCGGCCCGCGGGCCGAGCACCGGCACTTCCTGATGTGCCGGCCCACCCACTTCGCCGTCGAGTACGCGATCAATCCGTGGATGCATCCGGAGCAGCCGGTTGATCCACAACGCGCCGTCGCTCAGTGGGACACGCTTCGCCGGACGTACCTGGACCTCGGCCACACGGTCGACGAGATCGAGCCGCTGCCCGGCCTGCCCGACATGGTCTTCGCGGCCAACGGCGCGACGGTGGTGGACGGCAAGGCGATGTCGGTGCAGTTCCGGGATCCGGAGCGGGCCGACGAGGCCCCCGCCTACCGGGCCTGGTTCGAGCGCGCGGGCTTCGAGATCCACGACCCCAAGCACATCAACGAGGGCGAGGGCGACATCCTGCTGGCCGGCGACCTCCTGCTGGCCGGCTTCGGCTTCCGCACCGCCCACGCCGCGCACGCCCAGCTCCAGGAGGTGTTCGGCCGGCCGGTCATCGGCCTCCAGCTGGTCGACCCGCGCTTCTACCACCTGGACACCGCGCTCTGCGTGCTGGACGAGCGGACCATCGCGTACCTTCCCGAGGCCTTCTCCCCGGGTAGCCGGGCGGCGCTGCGCCGGCTGTTCCCGGACGCGGTGCTGGCCACCGAGGCCGACGCCGCGGTGTTCGGGCTCAACTCGGTCAGCGACGGCCGGCACGTGGTGCTGCCCGTGCAGGCCACCGGCCTGGCGGCGGCGCTGCGCGACCGCGGCTACGAGACCATCGGAGTGGACCTGTCCGAGCTGCGCAAGGCGGGCGGCGGGCCGAAGTGCTGCACGTTGACCGTACGCGAGGGAAGGGCGACCCGATGATCGTCGAGGGCATGCTGCGCACCCCGTCCGCCGTGGCGGACGCGGAGCGCTGGACCGCACACAACTACCACCCGCTGCCGGTGGTGATCACCTCCGCCGAGGGCGCCTGGCTCACCGACGTGGACGGCCGGCGCTACCTGGACTGCCTGGCCGGCTACTCGGCGCTGAACTTCGGCCACCGGCACCCGAAGCTGATCGCCGCGGCGCACGCCCAGCTGGACCGGCTGACCCTGACCAGCCGCGCGTTCGTGCACGACCAGTTCGCCGACTTCTGCCACGAGCTGGCCGAGCTGTGCGGCAAGGACCTGGTGCTGCCGATGAACACCGGCGCCGAGGCGGTGGAGACCGCGATCAAGGTGGCCCGCAAGTGGGGGTACGAGGTCAAGGGGGTGCCCGCCGGCCAGGCCACGATCGTGGTGGCCGAGGGCAACTTCCACGGCCGGACCACCACGATCGTCAGCTTCTCCACCGATCCGGACGCGCGCGACGGCTTCGGGCCGTACACGCCGGGCTTCCGGATCGTCCCGTACGGCGACCTGGCGGCGCTGGCCGACGCCATCGACGACACGACGGTGGCCGTGCTGATCGAGCCCATCCAGGGCGAGCAGGGCGTCGTGGTGCCGCCGGCCGGCTACCTGCCCGGCGTCCGGGCGCTGTGCACCGAGCGCAACGTGCTGTTCGCGGCCGACGAGATCCAGTCCGGGCTCGGCCGTACCGGCGAGACCTTCGCCTGCGACAACGAGGGCGTCACGCCGGACATGTACATCCTCGGCAAGGCCCTCGGCGGCGGCATCGTGCCGGTGTCGGCCGTGGTGGCCGACCGGGACGTGCTCGGCGTGCTGCGGCCCGGCGAGCACGGCTCCACCTTCGGCGGCAACCCGCTGGCCTGCGCCGTCGCGACCGAGGTGGTCCGGCTGCTGGCCACCGGCGAGTTCCAGCGCCGCTCGGCGGAGCTGGGCGAGCGGCTGCACGGCCGGCTGCGCGAGCTGATCGGCAAGGGCGTGGTGGCGGTACGCGGGCGCGGCCTGTGGGCCGGCATCGACATCGACCCGGCGCTGATGACCGGCCGCCGGGCGTGCGAGCTGCTGGCCGAGCGCGGTGTGCTGGCCAAGGACACGCACGGCTCCACGATCCGGCTGGCGCCGCCGCTGGTGGTCACGGCCGAGGAGCTGGACCACGCGGTGGACCAGCTGGCGGCGGTGCTGGCCGGCTGATCCCTGTTAAGAAGGGCCCCTTGCTATACAAAGAGCGATAACAAGGGGCCCTTCCTTCAGCTCAGGCGAGCGGGCGCATGGTCATGGTGGGCGCCTCGGCCATCACCGAGGCGGGCGCGTACGTGGCGCCCGAGGGCAGGTCCGCGGCCCGGCCGACCTGGACGCCGGGGTAGAGCTCCACGAAGTCGCCGGGGGCGAGCACCCGGCTCTGCCGGTGCCCCAGCGGGATCCGCCGCTCGTCGTCCAGCGATCCGCCCGGGCGGATCCCCGAGCCGTTGGTGCTCACGTCCCGCGCCACCAGCTCCGAGCCGCGCAGCTCGAACTCCACGTGGCTGCGGCTGATCCAGCGGCGGGATTCGTCGTTGAGCCACTGACCGAGCATGATGCCGCCGCCCTCCTCGGGCGCCCGGCCCACCGCCACCGGCCGGTCGGCCACCACGAACCGACCCCGCACCAGCCCGCCGACCCGGATCGCCATGATCGCGAATCGGGGGCGGCCGCCGGCATCGGTCAGCGGCCGCTCGTGCCGGGGGCAGGTGGGCGCCCCGTTGCGCAGCGTGGGCGGCGCCTGGCTGATCGGCGCGCGCTGCACCCGGGCCAGGTCGGCGAACGCGCCACCGCCGCCGCCGGCGCCGAACAGCGCGCAGCCGGGTTCGGGGCAGCGCCAGAGCCGGGCCAGCAGCCGCGCGCCGGCCGGCGACGGCGCCGGCGGACCGGGTACGGCCGAGCCGCCGAGGTGCGGCGCCAGGGTGGGGCCGCCGGGGCCCACGACCGGGGCGAGCAGCCGGGCCGGCTGCCCCAGCCAGGGGAACCGGCCGCGCAGCCCGTCGAACCGGGCCCGGGTCAGCAGCGGCAGGCCCAGCAGGTCGGCCACCTCCAGCAGCCGGTCGCCCGGATTGGCCAGCACCTCCACCAGGCCGTCGTCGGCCCAGCGGCGCACCACCATCCGCTCGTTCGAGGTCAGGTCGGCGTCCGACAGCAGGCCGCGGTGCACCACCGCGTACACCTGGACGCCGTCCTCCTGTAACTGCCGCCCGAGCGCGTCGATGACGATCCCCAGCCGCAGCATGCTGGCCGGGCGCCCCTGGTCCAGGTCGGTGAACCGGACCACCTCCGCCAGGTCCACCACGGCCCGGACCAGCGTGGGATCGGTGGTCACCCGACCCTCGATGGTGTCCAGGACCTTACTGATCTCGAATCTCACGGCGCTCCCTCCACCAACCGCTGACCCTACCGCCGCGCCCAGGATGGCGGTCCGCTGCCTGCCGCAGCCCGGTCGTGAGCACGTCCCGAAGGTCGGGACGACGGCTCGGATCGGCCCGGGCCCGTCGGCCCGGCGCGAGGAGCCGGGCCGGCCTCGGCGACCTGCGGCATCGCTTCGGTCTCGTGCCGACGGCTACCCTCCGTCGCCATGCCGGCGACCTGCGGACAACACGTCCGGACGCTTTGCTCTGCTGCCACCCACGCACCAGTAACACCGGGTAGGCGCCGGTCCGCCGAGGCGCCACGGGCGCTCCAGACATTCGCCCAGCTCAACCCGATGGTGCGTGGAGGGCAGCAGAGCAAAGGGGAAGCGGGCGTCGAACCGTCGACGGCGGGAGTTACGCAGGGTGCAGGCGGCGGGTCGCTGACCCGTCAATCACCGTCGGTCATCCAACGGCGCCGTCGGCCCCCGGCCGCGAACCGGCCGCCGCTTGCCGGGGCCGCGAACCGGCCGGAGGGCCGCCCGTCCAGGACCGGCCGGAGGGCCGCCCGTCCAGGACCGGCCGGAGGGCCGCCCGTCCAGGACCGGCCGGGGGGCCGCCCGGCCGGGAACCGGCCGCCGCTCCGCCCGCGAACCGGCCGCCGCTCCCTCCGGGCGCGAGCCGGGCCCCGAGGAAGCCCACGGCCCGCCGGGGGCGCTAGCCGCGCAGCGGGGCGCCGACCGCGTGCAGGTGCCGCAGCGCCTGCCCGTACGAGTCGAGCAGCCCGGTCTGCTCGTACGGGACGCCGTGCCGGGCGCAGTACGCCCGCACGATCGGCTGGGCCCGGCGCAGGTTGCCGCGCGGCATGCTGGGGAACAGGTGGTGCTCGATCTGGTAGTTCAGGCCGCCGAGCGCGAGGTCCACCACCCGCCCGCCGCGCACGTTGCGCGAGGTCAGCACCTGGCGGCGGAGGAAGTCGAGCCGCTCGTCGCCGGCCTGCATCGGCATTCCCTTGTGGTTGGGCGCGAACGAGCAGCCCAGGTAGATCCCCCACAGCCCCTGGTGCACGGCCACGAACGCCAGCGCCCGCAGCGGGGACAGGGTGGTCAGCACCGCGCCCAGGTAGCCGGCGGAATGCAGCAGCAACAGCGCGGCCTCCACCCGCCGGTGCCGCATGGGCGTCCGGTAGCCGCCGTCCGCCGCCCGGCCGAAGACCGCCCGCACGCTCGCGACGTGCAGCGCCAGGCCTTCAAGCGCCAGCATGGGAAAGAACAGGTACGCCTGCCGGCGCGCCAGCCACCGGGTGAAGCCGCGGGTGGCCAGCGCCTGCTCGGCGGTCCAGACCAGCGCGCCCGCGCCGACGTCCGGATCCTCATCCTCGTGGTTCGGGTTGGCGTGGTGCCGGGTGTGCTTCTCCACCCACCAGCCATAGCTGAGCCCGGCCGCGAGGTTGCCGGCCAGCAACCCCACCACTTCGCCGGGCAGCCGGCGCCGGAACATCTGCCGGTGCCCGGCGTCGTGCCCGAGGAACGCGACCTGGGCGCTGGCCACGGCCAGCAGCACGGCCACCAGCAGCTGGGCCCAGGCGTCGCCGGTCAGGAAGAACGCGACCCAGCCGGCCACGAACAGGCCGCCGGCCAGGACCGCGTACCCGAGGTAACCCGCCGGGCGGCGGTCCAGGAGGCCGGCCCGGCCGATCAACCGCGACAACTCCGCGTAATCACTCCCCCGCCGACCGGCAGGGGTAGTCACAGCCTGCACCGTCACAACGACCCCGTTTCCCGTGGTGGGCACCGGTCCGGGTGGATCGGCGCCTCCCCCAGTCTTCGGGCCGGGATCGCTGTGGGTAATCCCGCGCGCCCCCGGATGCCGGGTGGGGCCAGCCCTACCCGGCGTCCGGGGGCCCGCCGGCCGCCGCCGCCCGACCGCCGTGGCCGGCCACCGCAGGGCCGCCGGACGCCGCCGGACCGTCGGACGCCGCCGGGCCGTCGGACGCCGCCGGCGCCGGCGGGCGGGTCTGCGCGTGGACCCAGGCCGTGTAGTCGGGGTTGCCGGACCGGGTCCGGGCCACCTCGATCTCCGGCACCTCGTACGGGTGGGCGGCCCGGATCTGCGCGATCAGCGCGTCGACCCGGTCCGGCGCGGTCTTGAACCGGACCACCCACTCCCGGGTGGTCTCCACCCGGGAGTCCCACCAGTAGATGCTGTCCACCGGGCCGCCGACCTGGGCGCACGCCGCCAACCGGTTGGTGACGGCCGCGGCGCCGAGGGCGTCGGCCACCGCCCGGGCATCGACGACGGTGGTGACGATGTCGAACTCATCCACGACCGGACCCTACGCCGGCGCCCCGTCCGGCCGGTTGGTCTCGGCCGGCGCCCCGTCCGGCCGGTTGGTCTCGGCCGGCGCCGCGTCCGGCCGGTTGGTCTCGACCCACTCGTCGATCCGGGACCACCACTGGAACAGCCAGTCGATGCGCTCCTGCCGGTCCGCCGGGATCTCCTCCGGCGGCACCGACCAGAACCGCATGATGATGGCCTTGTCCATCGGCAACTCCCGCCAGACGTCGGCCACCGTGGTGAGCCGGTCCAGCCCGGTGTGCGCCACGAAGATGACTCCGGCGTCCGGCGCCGAGTCCAGCGCCGCCAGCACCCCGCCCGGGCGCGGGGCCAGGACGTTGCGCATGCCCTCGGCGCGTACGGCCATGTCATCGAGCCCGCGCGACCGCAGCCGCGCGATGGCCCGGATCCGGCGGCGCGGGGTGAAGTTGCCGCCTTCCGGAAAGATCACGAAAGCGTCGTTCTCGTCCAACCCCCGGGCCAGGTGACCCACCTGCTCCACCAGCGACTCGCCCGGGCCGGGCTCGGCGGTGACGAACCGGCTGGGCAGCCGGTTGAGCATCACGTCGACCGCCGGATCCCACTGCAGGGTGTCCTTGAGGACGATCCGCGGCTCCCGGGAGAACCAGTTGACCAGGGCGTGGATCAGGATGAACGAGTCGCCCGGCCCGGCGTGCCGGCAGAGCACCAGCTCCGGCCGGCCCGGCAGGGCCACGTCCGGGTCGGTGCCGACGACCTCGAAGCGCAGCCGCAGCGTCCAGCGCACCTGCCAGAACAGCACGCTGAGGAACTGCCCGACGAGCACGTAGTGCGCCCGCTGGAAGGCCGGGGACCGCTTCCGCCAGCCGAATCCGGACGCCAGCCAGAGGACGAAGAGGGCCAGCACCGCGGCGGCGTCCCAGACGATGTAGACGCACGCCATCCAGAGCACCCGCAGCGGCCGGAGCCGGCCGGGCACCACCGGCGAGACGGCGGCGGCCAGCAGCAGCCACACCGGCATCGTCCCGGCGAGCAGCGCCGCGAACACCACCATCGCGGGCGCCAGCACGACCCGCCGGATCCACCGGGGCGGCAGCGGCATCAGCGGTCCCCGAGCGCGTCCAGGTAGTGCCGGGAGGCCGTGTACGCCCGGCTGATCCGCCGGCCGACCGCGGCCATGTCCCGGTACGCCCACGGGGAGTCGTCGCGCGGGTCGAGCCCGCCGGTGGGCAGCACATGCACCGCCACCCCGGGCGGCAGCGCCGCCATGTCCCGGGCGAACCGGTGCCGGCGGGCGATCTCGAACGCGACCTGGGCGATCTCCCACGGCCGCCGGGGCGGGCTGAGCGGGCGCTCGATGCGGCCCACCTGGAGGACGAAGATCCGGGTGGCGCCGGACCGCACCGCCTCGCTGATCGGGATCGAGTTGACGATGCCGCCGTCGATGTAGTGGCTGCCGTCGATCTCCATGGGCGGCAGCAGCCCCGGGACGGAGGCGGAGGCCAGCACGGCGTCCACCACCGGGCCGCGGTCGAACCAGTGCTCGGCGGCCCGCTCGATGTTGGCCGCGCAGCACCGGAACGGCACGGCCAGCTCGGCGAACGTGCGACCGACGCCGAGCTCCCGCTCCAGCAGCCGGCGCAGCGGGACCGGCGAGTGCAGGTGGGTGCGGGCGGCGAACCGGCGCAGCTGGCGAGCCACGGAGTCGCCGTACACCTCGCTGGCCTCCGGGGACGACCAGAGCCGCACCAGCCGGTCGGTGACCTCCTCGCGCGGGTCGGCCGCCACCAGCGCGCCGTTGACCGCGCCGATGGAGGTGCCGACGACCAGGTCGGGCCGGATGCCGGTGCGCAACAGCGCGCGCAGCATGCCCACCTCGACGGCGCCCAGCACGCCGCCGCCGCCGAGCACGAACGCCACCGGGCCAGCCGTCATCATCCCATCCTGGCAGCCCCCGTCGATCTAGGGCAAATGGCCGCGATCGGCGCTCAACTCACCACCAGATTCCCCAGCTCGACGGGGAGCGCGAGGGAGCGGTAGACCCGCTCGTAGCCGTCGGCCATCCGCTCCGCCGAGAAGCAGCGGCGGACGTGCGCCACGCAGGCGGCCGGGTCGATCGCGCCGGTCTCCCGCAGCGCGGGCGCCAGGTCGACCGGGTCGTCGCAGATCAGTCCGGTCTCGCCGTGGTTGACCAGCTCGGGCACCGCTCCCCGGTTCAGCGCCACCACCGGCGTGCCGGTGGCCATCGCCTCCAGCATCACCATGCCGAACGGCTCCTCCCAGCGGATCGGCATGATCAGGCTGCGCGCCTCCAGCAGCAGCCGCTGGGTGGTGGCCCGGTCGGTGTTGCGCAGCACCGTCACGTCCGGGCCGGCCAGCGGCTCGATCACGTCCCGCAGGTAGTCCTGCTCGACCGGCTCGTTGCACTTGCCGGCGAGCACCAGCGGCAGTCCGGCCGCCCGGCAGGCGTGCACGGCCAGGTCGGGGCCCTTGTCCGGGACGTACCGGCCCAGCCAGAGCACCGGCCCGGCGCCCGGCCGCGACTTGGCCGGCAGGTCGCGGACCAGTCCATTGTGTACGACGGCGGCCCAGGGCAGCCCCGGGCACAGCCGGCGCTGGGCGTCGGAGATCGCCACGAGCGCCACCGAGGGGTCCACCTCGGCCAGGATGTCGGCCAGCTCGCCGGTGGGCCGGTTGTGCACCGTGGCCACGGTCGGCACCGGCCGGCGGTCGGCGAAGACCGGGCCGGCGGTGGTGTGGTCGTGCACCACGTCGAACGGCTCCTCGGCGAGCATCTGGTCCACCCGGTGCAGGTGGGCCAGCTCCGGCAGCAGCTGGCCGACCCGGTCCTCCCCCGGCCGGGGCATCGAGGCCACGAACCGGGCCCGGGTGCCGGTGCGCTCGCCCGCCCCGAACAGCGTCACGTCGTGACCGCGTTCCGCCAGCGCGTCGATCAGGGCCGCGCAGACCTGCTCCAGCCCTCCGTAGCCGGGCGGCGGCAGCTCGTACCAGGGCGGCACGACCATCGCGATCCGCAACGGCCGGGCCGGACCGGCCGGCCCGACCGGGCCCGTGGGGCCGCCCTCGGCCACCGTCGGGGCGGCGGGAAGCTCGTTCACCGCGTGTCCTGCATGGCGCCGCATCAGGTGACCACCGTGATGTGGTCCTCGACCGCGCTCACCCCCGGCGCCGACCAGGCCACCCGCTCCGCCTCCTCCCGTTCCAGCCAGGAGTGCACGGTGCCGGTGAGCACCACGGCGTCGCCATCGACCCGTACGACGATCTCGTCGGCGTCCGTCTCCAGGCTGCGGACCAGGGCGTTGCGGATGTCCCGGACCAGCTCCGCGGGCGCGGGACGGTGCGCCGGGCGGACGGCGACCAGGTTGGTCACCCCGCGCACCCCGGCCAGCCGGCGGACCGCCCGCTCGGCCGCGCGCTTCTGGTAACCCCACTCCACCTCGCCGCGCAGCATCACCCAGCCGTTGGAGACGGTGACGTCGAGGTTCTCGATGGGCACGAAGGCGTCCCATTCGAGCGCCCGGGTGGCCGCGGTGGCGATGTCCGGGTCGAGCCGCTCGGCCGCGCCGGGCAGGCGTACCTCGATGTCGTTGGCCACGGCCCGTACGCCGCGCAGCCGGTGCGCGGTCCGCTCAGCCGCCCCCTTCTTGGCGTAGCTGTCCACCCAGCCGGTCAGCGTCACCACGCCGCCGTTGACGGACACCCCGACCTCGTTGGGTTGAACCCGCGCCTCCCAGCGCAGTTCCGCCAGCACCGCTCGCTGGATCTCGACGTCGTCCCGGGACATCGCCGTGGTCATCGCCGCTCCTCCCCCCGGCCATCGCCGGCCCGCGATGCCGGCAACCGCCACTTGCGATCCTGGGGGCGGTACGGGTGAAGCGCCCTCGCCCGGAGCGGGTGAGCGCCGGGGCGGCCCGGGGAAGACCCCGGCGTACGCGGCCCGGGGAGACCCCGGCGTGCGCCGAGAGAACGATGGCGGGTGCGCCGACCAACCCCCTTGGCCGACGCACCCGCCATCCGCGGGTGGAACGT
This sequence comes from Plantactinospora siamensis, assembly GCF_042434095.1. Classification (NCBI taxonomy): domain Bacteria; kingdom Bacillati; phylum Actinomycetota; class Actinomycetes; order Micromonosporales; family Micromonosporaceae; genus Plantactinospora; species Plantactinospora siamensis. Next base: position 415,728 of record NZ_JBHLUE010000011.1, on the reverse strand, counting down.
CTGTGGTTAGGACGACTCAGCGAGCGTCACGGTTGCAGTCTTCTGCTCCCCATTTCGGGTGTAGGTCAGTTGCACCTGGTCACCGACCTTGCCGCCCTGAACGGCCGCCACGAGGGCGTTGGAGTCGTTGATCGCCTTGTCGCCGAACTTGGTGATCACGTCGCCCTGCTGCAGGCCCGCCTTGTCGGCAGGGCTGTTCTGCACGACCGAGTTGACCAGCGCCCCGCCGTTCTCGGCGCCGGCCACGCTGACCCCGAGCGACGGGTGCGAGACCTTCTGGCCGGAGCGCAGCGCCTCGGCCACCGACTTGGCCTTGTTGCTCGGGATGGCGAAGCCGAGCCCGATGTTGCCGCTGCCCTGCCCGGAGGTGGCGATGGCGCTGTTGATGCCGATCACCTCGCCGCGGGTGTTCACCAGGGCGCCACCGGAGTTGCCGGGGTTGATCGGCGCGTCGGTCTGCAGCAGCCCGGAGATGGACTGGCCGCCCTGTTGCGGCTGTTGCTGCTGGAACGGGTTCTGCGGCTGCTGGTTCTGGTCGCTTGCCTGGATCGTGCGGTCCCGGGCGCTGATGATGCCGGCCGTCACCGAGCCCTCCAGGCCGAGCGGGCTGCCCAGCGCCAGGACGGTGTCGCCGACCTGCATGGCGTCGCTGTCGCCGAAGGTGGCGGCGGTCAGGTTGGACACCCCGGACGCCTTGACCACGGCCAGGTCGCTCTTGGGATCGGTGCCGACGATCCGCGCCGTGACGTTCTTGCCGTCGGCAAAGATGATCTTCACGGTGTTGCCGTTGGCGCTGGCCACCACGTGGTTGTTGGTGAGGATGTAGCCGTCGGCGCTGAGGATCACGCCGGATCCCTCGCCGCTCTCCGTGGTGATCGACACCACGCTGTTCTGCACCTTGGCCGCGATCCTCGGCAGGTCGCCCTGGTTGAGCACCGGGGCCGCCGTGTAGGTCCTGGTGACCGTGCTCCCGTGGTCGACGGCGAGCGCGATCACGCCGCCGGCGATGCCGGAGCCACCCATCAGGGCCAGCGCCACGGCCGCCGCGGCGACGTACCGGCCGACCCGGCTGGGCCGGGCCGGGGGCCCCGCCGGGCCCTGCGCCCAGGCGGGCTGCTGGTCCCCGGCGCCGTACGGCTGGTGCGCCGGGCCCTGTCCCGTCCCGGCGTACCCCGGGGCACCCGCCCAGCCCGACTGCTGGGCCTGGTGGGTGGGCTGCTGCCACTGCGCGTGCGGGTGCCCGCCCGGGGCCGGCTGGTACGCCCCACCGGGCTGGCTCTGGTACTGCCCGCCGAGCGGCGCCTGCGGACCGGCGGTCTGTCCCGGGTAGTGCCCGGACGCCGGGTAGCCGGCCGGCGGGTAACCGCCGAGGCCGCCCTGGCCGGACGGCGGGTCGCCGAGGCCGGCGGCGCCGCCGTAGGGCTGCCCGGAGGCCGGCGCGCCCGGAGCGGACGTCGGCGTGCCGGGGCCGGACGTCGGCGCCCCCGCGGCACCGAAGGCCGGTGTCGCCGGGTCGCCGGGCCGCTCCGGCGCGGCGGGCTGGGAGGGGACGGAGCCGGACTCGCCGCGCTCGGCGCGGGACAGCTCGGCGGTGGGGTGCGACGACTCGGCGTCGGCGGACGCCGGCGGCCGCTGCGGGTCGTTCTCGTGCTCGGTCATGTCTTTACTGTGCCCCGTGGCACTTCGACCGAACTGTAGCCCCGCTGTAGGTTAGCTGAGAGCATCGTCGTCCGGCGCCGGGTCGGGCAGCCGCGGCAGCCGTACCCGGAAGGTGGCCCCGCCGCCCGGGGTCTCCACCGCCTCCACCGTGCCGTGGTGGGCGGCCACCAGCGCCGCCACGATGGCGAGGCCGAGCCCGGTGCCCTGGTTGGCGCCCGCGCGACGGGTGCGGGCGCTGTCGGCCCGGTAGAACCGCTCGAAGACCCGCTCGGCCTGCTCCGCGGAGAGGCCCTGGCCGGTGTCCGCCACCTCCACCACGGCCAGGTTGCCGGTCTCGGCCCGCAGCCGGACCTCGATGGTGGCCTCCGCCGGGGTGTGGCTGAGCGCGTTGGTCATCAGGTTGGTGAGCACCTGCCGCAGCCGGGCGTCGTCGCCGAGCACCAGCAGCTGGCCGGAGCCCGGCTCCACCGAGAGAGAGATCTGCCGGTCCGGCGCCACGGCCTGGGCGGCCTGCACGGTGTCGGCGGCCAGCACCGGCAGCTCCACCGGGGCCAGCTCGAGCGGTCGCTCCCGGTCCAGCCGCGCGAGCAGCAGCAGGTCCTCGACCAGCAGGCCCATCCGGGCCGCCTCGTCCTCGATCCGGCGCAGCAGCCGGGCCGAGTCCTCCGGCGTGGTGACCGCGCCCTGCCGATACAGCTCGGCGAAGCCGCGGATGGAGGTCAGCGGGGTGCGCAGCTCGTGCGAGGCGTCGGCGATGAACTGCCGCATCCGCTCCTCGGAACGCCGGGCCCGCGCCTCGGACGCCTGCGCGGACACGGCCGCGTCCCGGGCCACCGACTCGGCGTGCCGGGCCGCGGTCTCCGACGCGGCCCGCGCGGTGAAGGCCGTCTCGATCTGGCTCAGCATCGTGTTCAGCGCCCGGGACAGCCGGCCCAGCTCGGAGGTCGGCTCCGGCACCCCCGGTTCGGGGTCGGGGATCCGCCGGGTCAGGTCGCCGCCGGCGATGGCCCCCGCGGTCCGCTCGATGTCCACCAGCGGGCGCAGGCTGGTCCGGACGATGCCCGCGCCCACGCTGGCCAGCAGGATCAGCACCCCGCCGCCCACCAGCATGTCGATCCAGAGCAGCTGCCGGACCGCCTGGTCGGAGTCGTTGATGCTCTGCGCGAACACGGCCAGGCGTCCGTCGGGGAGCTGGATGTAGAGCATCCGCCAGCGGAGGCTGCCGTCCTGCGCCAGCGTGGTGAAGGGCTTGTTGAGCCGGTCCCGGTAGCCCTGCGCCGACCCGGGGAGGACGGGCAGGCTGGCGGTCTTGAACCGGTTCTTGTCGTACGCGGTCTGCACCTGCCCGTTCTGCTGCCGGAGCGCCACGAAGTAGTCGGTGGGCGGCCAGTACTGGGCGTTCGCGTTGTCGGGCAGCGTGCTCAGGTACTGCACCGAGCTGGCCGCCGTCTTGAGTTCCCCGTCGGCCTGCCCCACCAGGTAGTTGCGCAGGAAGTACGCGGTGGCCAGGCTGATCACCAGGAGCGCGGCGGCCACCAGGGCCAGCACCGCGGCCACCAGCTTCACCCGCAGCGGTACGCCGCGCAGCTGGCCCTTCAGCGCGAGCGGGCCGGTCACGCCGCCGGCTTGCGCAGCACGTAGCCGACCCCGCGGAGGGTGTGGATCAGTCGCGGTTCGACGGTGTCCACCTTGCGCCGCAGGTACGAGATGTACGACTCGACGATGTTGTCGTCGCCGCGGAAGTCGTAGTTCCACACGTGGTCGAGGATCTGCGCCTTGGACAGCACCCGGTTGGCGTTCAACATCAGGTAGCGGAGCAGCTTGAACTCGGTGGGCGAGAGCTGCACCCGCTGGCCGCCGCGGTACACCTCGTGGGTCTCCTCGTCCAGCTCCAGGTCCGCGAAGGTCAGCCGGGAGGTGGCCGGCTCGCCGCTGGTGGTACGCCGCAGGACGGCGCGGATCCGGGCGGTCAACTCCTCCAGGCTGAACGGCTTGGTCACGTAGTCGTCGCCGCCGAGCGTCAGCCCCCGGATCTTGTCGTCGGTGGCGTCCCGAGCGGTCAGGAAGACCACCGGCGTACGGGTGCCGCCCTCGCGCATGATCCGGATCACCTCGAACCCGTCCAGGTCGGGCAACATCACGTCGAGCACGACGAGATCGGGCCGCCGGTCCCGGGCGGCGGTCACCGCGGCGCTGCCGCTGGTCGCGGTCGCCACGTCGAAGCCCGCGAAGCGGAGGCTGGCGGAGAGCAGTTCGAGGATGTTCGGGTCATCCTCCACGACGAGCAGTCTCGCCTCGGTCTGCGGAGTGGCCATGGGCCCCATCATCCGCCGCCGCGCTGCGCGGCCGCTGGACGCCGCCTGAAAAGACCCTGTACGTCGGGCGGCCGGCGGCCGTCACCGGGCGGTGACACGGCGGGTCGGCGGGTCGGCGGGTCGGCGGGCTCAGCGCAGCAGCCGGCGCAGCCCCTCGAGCGCGCCGTCCAGGATCCGGATGGCCGTGCGTGCCTGAGCGTCGGTGAGCCAGCGCTCGCCGATCAGCGCGGCCGCCTCGCCAGCGAACTCGGCCACCTTGCGCTCCAGCTCGCCCGCCGCGCCGGATCGACCGGCCCGGCCCGCTCCGGCCCACCCCTGTCCCGCGCGGGAACCCGGGGCCGCCGGACCAGCCCCGCCGGAGGCCGCCGGACCACCCGCACGGGCGCTACCGGGACGGTCGGCCGCGGGCGGCCGCGCGGACGGGTCGGCCGCGGCCTCGCGTACCGGTGAATCGGCGGCGCGGGGGCCGGCGGACCGGAACTGGCGGGCGGCCGCCCGCAGCTCCCGCTTGAGGTCCCGGACCGAGCCGCTGACCTCGGACTGGATGTCCGCGGCCAGCCCGGCCAGGTCGGCCACCGAGTGCCGGATCTCGGTCTCCAGCTCGGCCACCTCACCGGCCCGCTGCCGCAGCTCGGCCCGGCCGGCGTCGGTGATCTCGTACGTCTTGCGCCCGCCGGCGGCCGTGTGCCGCACCAGGCCTTCGGTCTCCATCCGGGACAGCCGGGGATAGATGGTCCCGGCGCTCGGCGCGTACAGGCCGAGAAACCGGTTCTCCAGCAACCGAATCAGCTCGTAGCCGTGCTTGGGCCCCTCGGCCAGCAGCTTGAGCAGGTAGAGCCGCAGCCGACCGTGGCTGAACACCGGCGTCACGAGGCGGCGTCCGGCGCCGGCCGCCCGGCCGCCGCGTCGGGCCCGGGCGCGACCGTGCCGCCGTCGAGGTCCTCGTCGTACCCCGGGTCGTCCTCGTCGTCGACCGGCCGGGACAGCAGCGCGATGCTGCCGGAGACGGAGGTGGCCCAGAGCTTGCCGTCGCCGGCGCCGAGGACGCCCTGCGCCTCCCGGGCCCACGGCGGGCCGTCGGCCGCGGACAGCCGCGGGAAGGCGCTGGTGATCTGTCCGGAGGTGGTGTGCAGGTGCACCGTGAGGTCGCTGTCCTCGCGGACCCGGACCGTCACGCTGCCGGACATGGTGCCCAGCCGGATCTCACTGTGCCGGGGGTTGTCGAGATCGCAGGTGATCGAGCCGGACCGGGTGGTCGCGTGCACCCGTTCGGCGCCGCCGTCGGCCAGCACCAGCTCGCCGGAGACGGTCTCCATGGTCAGATCGCCGGTCACGCCCAGCGCCTCGACCGGCCCCGACACCAGCTTGGCCGAGGTCCGCCCGGCGAGCCCCATCAACGTCACCTGGCCCGAGGTCACCTCCACCCGGGTCACCGCGCGCAGGCCGGAGGCCACCACCGAGCCATCCACCATCCGCAGGTCCACCCGGGTCTGCGGTGGTACGGCGACGGAGACGTGCGCCCGGATCCGCCGGGCCATGAGCAGCCACCAGAGCAGGCCGGACCAGGTCGACGGGCGCTCCTGCCGTACGGACAGCCGGCCGTCCCGGGCCTCCACCCGGAGGCTGGTCCGCTGGCCCTGCGTGACCTCCACCCGGCACGGCCCGTCGGCGCCGACCACGTTGAGCCGTCCGGAGATCAGCGACACGTCCAGCCGGTCGACCGGCTCGGCAAGGGTGAGCCGTTGCGGGCCGTCGATCGTCCACCGGGGCATGACGCTCTCCCTCGCGAGATTCCCCGGTCACGATAACGCGATACATCGCGAGTCGCCACGCGCCACCCCGCCCACCACGCCTCGGCGATCATGGAGGCGTGGTGGGCGTTATCGACTTCTCCTAGGCATTCGTTCCCACCGCGACTCCATGATCGGCGCGGACCCGGGGTGGGGCGGGGCGGGGGGTGGCGAGTTGGGCGAGGCGGGCCAGGTTGCGGCGGTCGGCGGCGGGGCCGGGATAGAGGGGCGGCGCCACGCCGACCGAGACGACCAGGTCACGGATCGCGAGCACCCGGCGCAGCGAGTCGTACAGGCTCTCCTCGCCGAGGAACGCGGCGGCCGTCGTGCCGCGCGGATCGTCACCGGCGCGGTAGCCGAGGGCCAGCGGCACCACGGCGGCGCCGGCCTCCACGGCGGCCTGGAACATCGCCGGGCGGAACCGGCCGGAGCCGCCGCACCGGCCGGCCCGCGGCACGCCGCACCAGGTCGTGCCCTCCGGAAACACCGTGACCAGGGCGCCCGACCGGAGCGCCGCGGCGACCTCGCGCACGGTGCCGGGCAGGGCCCGGGGTCGGGACCGGTCGATGAAGATCGTGCCCCCGGCGGCGGCCAGCCACCCGAAGAGCGGCCAGCCGCGCACCTCCCGCTTGGCCAGCATCCGGGTCGGCGCCAGGGCCAGCACCGCGACGATGTCCAGCCAGGACGTGTGGTTGGCGACCAATAGCGCCCCTCGGCGCGGCAGCCGGCCGGCCCCGCCCGCCACCAGGCGCACGCCCAGCACCCGCAGCACGCCGCGGGCCCAGCGACGACCCACCGCGGCCCGGCCGGCGGCGCCGGCCAGCGGCAGCACCGGCAGCAGGCCCAGGCCCAGCACCAGCACCCCGAGCAGGCCGGCGAACCGGAGCGCCCGGCGGACCGGGCCGACGCCGCCGGCGCCGGCCGGCGGCAGGCAGTCCGGCCCGCAGTCGGGGCGGGGCTGCCAGAAGGTGTCCGACCGGCGGCCGCCGGACATCAGGCGCCGCCCAGGAAGTGGTTCCGGTAGCGCGGGTGCATCCGGTCCAGGTTGAGCAGGACGTACAGGTCGGCGCAGTCGAAGTCGGGGTCGTACGCGGGCTCCCCGCAGATCCACGCGCCGAGCCGGAGGTAGCCGCGCAGCAGCGGCGGCATGGCCACCGGCGGCGGCGCGGCGGCGGCCGCCCGGGCGGCCACGGCGGCCGCGCCGGCCGGCTCGGCCAGCCAGGGTCGCCGCGGGTGGACCCGCATGGGCGGCGGCGAGAGGTGCCGGTCCGCCACCCGCGCCCAGACCCCCGCCGCGCCCGCCCCGCCGTCGTCCAGCGGCACCGAGGCGCAGCCGCCCAGCCAGCGCAGCCCCTTGAGGTGCAGGTACCGGGCGAGGCCGGCCCACATCAGGTTGATCACCGCGCCGGTACGGTGTTCCGGGTCCACGCAGGAGCGGCCGACCTCGACGATCTGGTCGCGGAGCGGGTCCAGGGCGCCGAGGTCGAACTCCGCGTCGCCGTACCGGCGGCCGGCCGCGGCCGCGCGATCCGGCGGGAGCATCCGGTACGTCCCGACCACCCGCCCGGTCCGGTCGTCCCGGACCAGCAGGTGGTCGCAGTGCTCGTCGAGCCCGTCCGAGTCCAGCCCGATCGTCCGGGTGCCCAGCCGGGCCCCGAGTTCGTCGGCGAAGACCTGGTACCGCAGCCGCTGTGCGGCGGCCACCTGGGTGGGGTCGTCGGCGATGAGCAGCGTGTAGCCGCTGGTGCCGGCGGGTGCGTCAGCGGAGAGCAGAACAGCCATTCCCCCTGTGTAGGGCGGCTTGCTGCCCGCGATGTTTCCTGCCGCGGGTTGCCGGATGTCGATCCGGTGAACGGTGCCGATCCGCCGTAGGGTGACGGTGTGATCATCGAGGCTCGGTTCAACGGTCCGCCGGACTCCGGCAACGGCGGATACGCCGCCGGGCTGTTCGCCCGGGCGCTCGCCGTCGAGACCGCCGGCGCCACGGGCGGGGCCGGCGTCGCCGAGATCACCGGCGAGGTGGTCGGGTCCGGCGGGGCGGGACCGGATGCGGCCGTCGAGGTCACGCTGCGCCGGCCGCCGCCGCTGGGAGTGCCGCTGCGGCTCGACGGTACGGCCGTGCGCGACCCGGAGGGCACGCTGGTGGCCGAGCTGCGGCGGGTGCCGGCATTCCCGGCCGAGGCGGTGCCGCCGGTCGACGCGGCCACCGCCGGGGCGGCCGCGGCCAACTATCCGGGCTTCGTCGAGCACCCCTTCCCCACCTGCTACGTCTGCGGCCCGGAACGGCCGGACGGGCTGCGGATCTTTCCCGGCCGGCTGCCCGACGGCCGCACGGCCGCGCCCTTCGTGGTTCCGGCCGACGCCGGCCCGGCCACCGTCTGGGCCGCGCTGGACTGCCCCGGCGGCTGGGCGGTGCTGGCGCCGGGCCGCCCGTACGTGCTGGGCCGGATGGCCGCGGTGGTGGAGCGGGTGCCCGCGCCGGGCGACGAGTGCGTGGCCATCGGGGCGGCCGTCGAGGCCCAGGGGCGCAAGGCGCTGGTCCGGTCCACGGTGTACGGGCCGGCCGGCGAGCGCCTCGGGTACGCCCGCGCCACCTGGATCGCGGTCTGAGCCCTCCTGCCCGAGGAGGAGCGACGATCATGCCGGGGGATGACATCGGAATCCGTCCCGATCCTGATTGACCAGCGCCCGTGCCTCAGTCACGCTGTGCGACGGCGTGGCCGTCCGGCCTCGCCATTGCACGGGAGGAGTGAGATGACCGACGGGCAGCGAAGCCCCACCAGCGGAGACGGCAAGATCGTCGTGTCGGGCCTGACGAAGCAGTACAAGAACGTACGGGCCGTCGACGATCTGTCCTTCACCGTAGAGCCCGGTCGGGTGACCGGCTTCCTGGGGCCGAACGGCGCCGGCAAGACGACCACCCTCCGGATGCTCCTCAACCTGGTCGCCCCCACCGCGGGCACGGCCACCATCGGCGGTAGCCGGTACGCCGACCTCGCCGAGCCGCTGCGCCAGGTGGGCGCCGTGCTCGAGGCGTCCAGCGCGCACAAGGGCCGCACCGGCATCAACCACCTGCGGGTGATCGCCGCGGCGGCCGGCCTGCCGCGGTCCCGGGCCGACGAGGCGCTGGCCCTGGTCGGCCTGACCCCGGCGGCCAAGCGGAAGTTCAAGGGCTACTCGCTGGGCATGAAGCAGCGGCTCGGCATCGCGGCCGCGATGCTCGGTGACCCGCGGGTGCTGATCCTCGACGAGCCCGCCAACGGGCTGGATCCGGAGGGCATCCGGTGGATGCGCGGGTTCCTCAAGACGCTCGCCACCGAGGGGCGCACGGTGCTGGTCTCCAGCCACCTGCTGTCCGAGATGCAGCTGCTCGCCGACGACGTGGTGATCATCGCGGCCGGCAAGCTGGTCCGGCAGGGCCCGGTGGACGACGTGATCGGCTCGATGTCGCACACCACCCGGATCCGGGTCCGTACGCCCCAGGCGGACGTGCTGGCCGGCGCCCTCGGCGGGGAGAACGTCACGGTCGACAAGGGCGCCGACGGGGTGCTGCTGGTCACCGGGCTGGACGCCCCCGCTGTCGGGCGGGCCGCGCTGCAGCACCAGGTGGAGCTGCACGAACTGGTCGCCGAACGCCCGGACCTGGAGGGCGTGTTCCTGGAGCTGACGGCCGGAAAGGCGGCGATCCGATGAGTCTGGTGCGATCCGAGCTGCTCAAGATCCGTACGACGAACACGTGGTGGCTGTTCGGCCTCGGCGCGTTCGTGATGCTGGTGCTGGCGTTCGCCTTCAACGCCATCAGCGCGCACTTCACCCTGCAGGCGGCCCGGGAGATCCCGCCGAACGCCACCCCGGAGCAGGCCGAACAGATCCGGGCGCAGGCCGACAGCCTCTTCCAGGCGGCCAACCTGTTCACCTCGGGGCAGTTCTTCGGGCTGCTCTTCGTGATGCTGCTGGGCATCCTCGTGGTGACCAACGAGTTCTACCACCAGACCGCCACCACCACCTTCCTGGCCACCCCGCACCGCACCGCCGTGGTGCTCGCCAAGCTGGTGACGGCGGCGCTCTTCGGGGTGGTGGTCTGGCTGGTCACCACGGTGCTGTCGATCCCGGCCGGGGTGATCTTCCTGCGCTCCCAGGGGGTGGCCGACCATCTGGGTGAGTGGGGAACGACGCGGCCGATCCTGCTCAACCTGCTCGCGTACGTGCTGTGGGGCATCCTGGGCGTCGGCCTGGGCGTGCTGATCCGCAGCCAGATCGGGGCCACGGTGACCGCGGCGCTGGCGTACGTGCTGGGCACCTTCGCCGCGGGGATCATCTTCACCCTGCTCGCCCAGAAGTGGGAGTGGACCGGCAAGCTCCAGGTGATCGTCCCGTCGATCGCCTCGCAGCTGATGATCAGCGGGACCGACCTGCCCGGCAATCCACCGCAGTGGGTCGGCGCGCTGGTGCTGATCGGCTATGCGGTGGTCACCGGGGTGATCGGCACGCTGCTGATGCGTACCCGCGACATCTCCTGACCGGTGCTGCCCGGGTCGCCCGCACCGGTCCGGCCCGGGCAGCACCGGCCCCGCGGTGGCGGACCACCGCCTGACCGCCGCAACCGCGACGGTCAGGCGGTGGGTCGCATGAACTCCGGGAAGTGCTTGCGGATCACGTCGGCGGCGGCCCGCACCTCCGCGGCCGATGCCCGCTGGTGGGTCACGGTCAGCCCGGCGCCGCCCTTGCGGGCCCGCTCGGCGAGCTGGTCGTGCACCATGGCCAGCTCCTCCAGGATGCTCACGGCCGTCCACATGCCCTGCTCGACCCGCTCCCGCAGCGCCGCGACCAGGGTGGCCGGGGACAGGATGTGCCCCACGTGGCAGAGGTAGTGCGCCGTCCCGGCGGTCTCGACGAGGTTCATCCCGCCGCTGCACTCCGGGCAGCGCACCGACACCGGCCGGCCGGGCAGGAACTCCGGGGCCACGCCGCCGGCGCCCCTGCTGAGCTCCTCCTCCGCGGTCAGCTCGTGGTGCGCGCCGGTCCCGGTCGGCCCGCCCGGTGGGTCGGCGACCAGCCGCGCCACCTCGGCGGCCAGCCCGTCCGCCGGCGCCACCGTCGCGGTGGGCACGACCGCGAGCGCGGCCTCGGGCATTCCCGGGGACAGCGCGTCGGCCGGATCCTGCACCAGGGCCGCGCCGCCGGCCACGGCGATGGCGGCCAGCCCGGCGGCGCCGTCGTCGAGGGTGCCGGAGAGCACCACCCCGAGCGTCCGCGCGCCCCGCCAGCGGGCCGCCGAGCGGAACAGCGCGTCCACCGCCGGGCGCACCCGGTTCTGCCGGGGCCCCCGCCCCAGCATGATCCGCCCGTCGTGCAGCAGCAGGTGCCGGTCCGGCACGGCCACGTAGATCCGGCCCGGCTCCGGCCGCTCGCCGTCCCGCGCCGGCCGGGCCGGCAGCGGCCCGCACCGGTCGAGGATCCCGGCCAGCGCCGTCGACCTGGTGGGTGCCACATGCAGCACCACCAGCACGGCGGCGGCCAGGTCGGCCGGCAGCCCGGCCACGAGCGCCTTCAACGCCTCCACCCCGCCCGCCGAGGCGCCCACGACCACGAGGTCGTGTCCGGGCGCCGCCGAGGACTCCATCTGGACAGGCTGCCCGCCACGGCAGTCCGGCAAACCTGCCAAATGGGTAGTTCCACCGCCAGCCGGATCCCCGGGTACGCCCCGCCCGCCAACGCCGGCCCGGCGCGGTACCGTACGTCCAACCTGCTTGTCGTCGGCGGAGGGCACGTGTCGCAAGAGTCCGATCCGCGGTTCGAGTCCCTCCTGGATTTCCTCAAGGAATCGCGGGGCTTCGACTTCACCGGATACAAGCGGGCCAGCCTGATGCGCCGGGTCCGCCGCCGGATGGCCCAGCTCGAGATCGACGACTTCGCCGAGTACCAGGACCATCTCGAGGTCCACCCGGACGAGTTCACCAGCCTGTTCAACAACATCCTGATCAACGTGACCGGCTTCTTCCGGGAGCCCGAGTCCTGGCAGTTCCTCGCCGAGACGGTGCTGCCGGAGGTCCTCGCGGCCAAGGCGCCGGGCAGCCCGATCCGGATCTGGAGCGCCGGTTGCGCCTCCGGGGAGGAGGCGTACACCATCGCCATGCTGCTGGCCGAGGCGCTCGGCGACGACCAGTTCAAGGATCGGGTCAAGATCTACGCCACGGACGTCGACGAGGAGAGCCTCGCCGAGGCCCGGCTGGCAACCTACGGCGAGCGCCAGGTGGCCGACGTCCCGCCGGAACTCCTCGAGCGGTATTTCGACCGGACCAACGGCCGATTTTCCTTCCGCAAGGACCTGCGCCGGCTGGTCATCTTCGGCCGCAACGACCTGGTGCAGGACGCGCCGATCTCCCGGGTCGACCTGTTGGTCTGTCGCAACACGCTGATGTACTTCAACTCGGAGACGCAGACCCGGGTGCTCTCCCGGCTCCACTTCGCGCTCAGCGACCGGGGGGTGCTGTTCCTCGGCCGGTCCGAGATGCTGCTCCGGTACGGCGACCTGTTCATACCGATCGACATCAAGCGGCGGATCTTCCGCAAGCTTGCCGTGCCCAGCCCGTCCCGGGCGAGCGTCGTCGAGCCGCCGGCCCCGAGCCTGCCGGCGGATCCGGACCCGGTCGGCCTGGACCGGCTGCGCGATGAGGCGTTCCAGGCCAGCCCGCTGCCCACCATCGTGCTGACCACCACCGGCCTGGTGGCGTACGCGAACCGGCGGGCGGAGACCCTCCTCGGGGTGTCGGTCACCGACATCGGCCGCCCGTTCCGGGACCTCGAGCTGTCCTACCGCCCCGTGGAGCTGCGCGGCTACGTCGAGCAGGCCCAGGTGGAGCGCCGGATCGTCGAGGTTCCGGAGACCGAATATCCGCGCGACGACACGGAGCGGCGACACGTCAAGATCCAGGCGATCCCGCTGGTGTCCGCCGAGTCCCGGCTGCTCGGCGTGGCGCTGGCGTTCCGAGAGACCACGGCGGAGCGGCGGCTGCGGGACGACCTGTCGGACGCGAACCACCGGCTCGAGGTCGCCTACGAGGAGCTGCAGACCACGAGCGAGGAGCTGGAGACCACCAACGAGGAGCTCCAGTCCAGCGTCGAGGAGCTGGAGACCACCAACGAGGAGCTCCAGTCGACCAACGAGGAGCTCGAGACGATGAACGAGGAGCTCCAGTCGACCAACGAGGAGCTGCGGAACATCAACGACGAGCACCGCGAGCGGGCCGCCCGGCTCGACCAGGCCAACAGCTTCCTCGACGCGGTCCTCACCAGCCTGCACGCCGGGGTGCTGGCCATCGACGCCAACATGGTGGTGCAGGCGTGGAACCGGCGGGCCGAGGATCTCTGGGGGCTACGCGCCGACGAGGCCGTCGGGGAGCACGTGCTCAACCTCGACATCGGGCTGCCCACCGCGCCGCTGCGGACCCCCCTGCGGGCCGTGCTCTCGGGCGACGAGACCGGGCGGCAGAGCGTCGCGCTGGACGCGGTCAACCGGCGCGGCCGGCCGATCCGGGTCCGGGTCACCAGCACCCCGCTGCTCAATGTCCTGGACGGCACCACGGGCGCCCTGCTGGTGATGGAGGCCGAGGGCGACGAGCCCGGCAACGGTGGGTAATCCGCAGGTGTTGTGAAACCCAACACGGGCCGGATGCGGAAATGCTGCCGGTTACCGTACGGCGTAGCCTGGAACGGGTCGTCGGAGTCCGCCTGACGGGGCGGCAGACCCGCGAAACACCACGAAAGAGGCGATTACTGGCCGTGTCGACCCAGCAGACTTCGCAGGAGAACCCACTGGCGGGTTTCGGCCCGAACGAGTGGATCGTCGAGGAGATGTACCAGCGCTACCTCGCCGACCCCAGCAGCGTCGACTCGGCCTGGCACGAGTTCTTCGCCGACTACCGCCCGAGCGGCGCCCCGGCGCGCAGCGGTGACGGCGCCGCCTCGGCCTCCTCCGCCGGTGGGGGCGCCCTGACCGCCACCACCGGGCCGACCGGCGGATCCGCCGGCACCGGCCCGAACGGATCCGCCGGCACCGGCCCGAACGGCAGCGCCGGCGCCCGGACGGCCGGCACGCCCGCCGGGCAGCCGGCGCAGCCCGCCGCGAAGCCGGGCGCCGACGCCACGAAGGCGACCACCGCCGCCGCGACCAAGCCGGCCAGCGACGGCGCGAAGCCGGCCACCGACGGCGCAGCGGCCCGGCCGGCCGGCCGGAGCACGGCCCCGGCCGCCCTGAAGCCGTCGACCGACGGCAAGGCCGCCGCCAAGGCCCCGACCGCCAAGGGCACGGCCGCCGCCGGTGGCGACAACGATCCGGACACGCGGACGCTGCCGCTGCGCGGCGTGGCCGCCCGGATCGTGCAGAACATGGACGCGTCGCTGGCCGTGCCCACGGCCACCAGCGTGCGCGCCGTGCCGGCCAAGCTGCTGGTCGACAACCGGATCGTGATCAACAACCACCTGGCCCGCGGCCGCGGTGGCAAGGTCAGCTTCACCCACCTGATCGGGTACGCCATGGTCCGGGCGCTGGCCGCCCGGCCGGAGATGAACTACGCGTTCACCACCGTCGACGGAAAGCCGGCCGTGGTCCAGCCCGGGCACGTCAACCTGGGCATCGCCATCGACCTGGCCAAGCCGGACGGTTCGCGCAGCCTGGTGGTGCCGTCGATCAAGGGCTGCGAGCGGATGGACTTCCGCCAGTTCTGGCAGGCGTACGAGGACGTGGTGCGGCGGGCCCGGCGCAACGAGCTCACCATGGAGGACTACGCCGGCACGACGATCTCGCTGACCAACCCCGGCGGCATCGGCACGGTGCACTCGCAGCCGCGGCTGATGGCCGGCCAGGGGACGATCATCGGCGTGGGCGCGATGGAATACCCGGCGCCGTACGCCGGGATGTCCTCAGAGACCCTCGCCGACCTCGCCGTCAGCAAGGTCATCACGCTCACCAGCACGTACGACCACCGGATCATCCAGGGCGCCCAGTCCGGCGAGTTCCTCAAGGTCATGCACGAGCTGCTCCTCGGCGAGCAGGGCTTCTACGACCAGGTCTTCACCTCGCTGCGGATCCCGTACGAGCCGGTCCGCTGGGTGCGCGACGTGGCGGTCAGCTCCGAGGGTCAGATCAACAAGACCGCGCGGGTGCACGAGCTGATCCACGCGTACCGGGTGCGCGGCCATCTGATGGCCGACACCGACCCGCTGGAGTTCAAGATCCGCAAGCACCCGGACCTCGACGTCCTGGAGCACGGGCTGACCCTGTGGGACCTGGACCGCACCTTCCCGGTGGCCGGCTTCGCCGGCAAGCAGCGGATGAAGCTCCGCGAGGTGCTGGGCGTGCTGCGCGACTCCTACTGCCGGCGGGTCGGCGTGGAGTACATGCACATCCAGGACCCGGAGGAGCGCCGCTGGATCCAGGAGCGGATCGAGCTGCCGCACCAGAAGCCGACGCCGGAGAAGCAGAAGCACGTGCTCAACCGGCTCAACGCGGCCGAGGCGTTCGAGACCTTCCTGCAGACCAAGTACGTGGGCCAGAAGCGCTTCTCGCTGGAGGGCGGCGAGTCGCTGATCCCGCTGCTCAGCGAGGTCCTGGAGGCCTCGGCCGAGGACAGCCTCGACGAGGTCGTCATCGGGATGGCGCACCGCGGCCGGCTGAACGTGCTCGCCAACATCGTGGGCAAGCCGTACGAGAAGATCTTCTCGGAGTTCGAGGGCCACCTGGACCCGCGCTCCACGCAGGGCTCGGGGGACGTGAAATACCACCTCGGCCAGGTCGGCAAGTTCACCACGCCCGGCGGGGACCACTCGATCAAGGTGTCGGTGACGGCCAACCCGTCCCACCTGGAGGCCGTGGACCCGGTGCTCGAGGGCATCGTCCGGGCCAAGCAGGACCGGATCGACCTCAAGCTGGAGGGCTACACCGTGCTGCCGCTGGCGGTGCACGGTGATGCGGCGTTCGCCGGCCAGGGCGTGGTGGCCGAGACGCTCAACCTGTCCCAGCTGCGCGGCTACCGCACCGGCGGCACCGTGCACGTGGTGGTGAACAACCAGGTGGGCTTCACGACCGCCCCCAAGCACAGCCGGTCGAGCCTCTACAGCACGGACGTGGCGCGCATGATCCAGGCGCCGATCTTCCACGTGAACGGCGACGACCCGGAGGCCGTGGTCCGGGTGGCCCGGCTGGCCTTCGAGTACCGGCAGGCGTTCAACAAGGACGTCGTGATCGACCTGGTGTGCTACCGCCGGCGCGGCCACAACGAGGGCGACGACCCCTCGATGACCAACCCGGAGATGTACAAGATCATCGACTCGAAGCGGTCGGTCCGCAAGCTCTACACCGAGGAGCTGATCGGGCGCGGTGACATCACCGTGGAGGACGCCGAGGAGCTGCTACGCGACTTCCAGTCGCAGCTCGAGCGGGTCTTCAAGGCCACCCGGGACGCGGCCTCGTCGGCGAAGCAGCCAAGCCGGCAGCGCCGGCAGCCGGAGCCGGAGCCCAAGGTCGAGACCGCGACCGACGCCGAGGTGCTCCGCCGGGTGGGCGAGGCACACGTACGGCTCCCCGAGGGCTTCACCCCGCACAAGCGGGTACGGCAGCTGCTCGACCGGCGCGCCAAGATGGCCGTCGAGGGCGGCATCGACTGGGCGTTCGGCGAGATCATCGCCTTCGGCGCGCTGCTGCACGACGGGATCACCGTCCGGCTCGCCGGCCAGGACTCCCGCCGGGGCACGTTCGTGCAGCGGCACTCCGTGCTGGTCGACTCCACCGACGGCGCCGAATACCTCCCGCTGTCGACGCTCGCCGACGACCGGGGCCGGTTCTTCGTGCACGACTCGCTGCTCAGCGAGTACGCGGCCATGGGCTTCGAGTACGGCTACTCGGTGGAGAACACCGAGGCGCTGGTGGCCTGGGAGGCCCAGTTCGGCGACTTCGCCAACGGCGCGCAGTCGGTGGTGGACGAGTTCATCTCCTCCGGCGAGGTCAAGTGGGGTCAGCAGTCGGCCGTGACGCTGCTGCTGCCGCACGGGCACGAGGGCCAGGGCCCGGATCACACCTCGGGCCGCCCCGAGCGGTTCCTGCAGATGTGCGCCGAGGACAACATGCGGGTGGCGATCCCGACCACCCCGGCGAACTACTTCCACCTGCTGCGCCGGCAGGCCCTGTCGCCCAAGCGCAAGCCGCTGGTGGTCTTCACCCCGAAGTCGCTGCTGCGGCACAAGCTCTGCGTATCGGGAGTCGAGGAGTTCACCTCGGGCACCTTCCAGCCGGTCATCCCGGACACCGAGGTGCGGCCGGAGGAGGTCAAGCGGGTCCTGCTCTGCTCGGGCAAGGTCTACTACGACCTGCTGATGGCGCGCGCCGACCGCAAGATCACCGACACGGCGATCGTCCGGATGGAGCAGCTCTACCCGCTGCCGGTCGAAGAGGTTCGCGCCGCCCTGGCGACGTACCCGAACGCCGAGGACTTCGCGTGGGTCCAGGAGGAGCCGGCCAACCAGGGCGCCTGGTCGTTCGTGGCGCTCAACCTGCTGGAGCACCTGGAGGCGGTCCGGCTGCGCCGGATCTCCCGCCCGTCCGCGGCCGCCCCGGCGGTCGGCTCGGCCAAGATGCACGAGGCCGAGCAGACCGCGCTGATCGAGGCGGCCCTCCCCCGCCCCTGACACCGACCTGAGCTGTGACGGCTCCGCCCGGCAGACGCCGGGTGGAGCCGTCGTCACGACGGAGGCACACATGTACTTCACCGACCGGGGCATCGAGGAACTGGTCGAGCGGCGCGGCGAGGAGACCGTGACGCTCGAGTGGCTCGGCGAGCGGCTGCGGGACTTCGTCGACCTCAACCCCGAGTTCGAGACCCCGATCGAGCGCTTCGCCACCTGGCTGGCCCGGCTCGACGACCCCGACGAAGATTAGGTCGGGGGTTTCCGCCGACCCCGCCCACTCTGGGCGGTCAAGCTTGATCCCGTCGTGGGCGGGGTCGGCGGAAACCTTTTGGTGGCTACGGCTGAGGGCGATCTTGTAGGTTCGGGGCGTGGCTTTGAGTGTGTACGTCGCGGGGCTCGGCCACGGGGCCGGCAAGTCCACCGTGGCGCTCGGCCTCGCCGAGCTGCTGTCCCGGCAGGTGGGCCGGGTGGGCGTCTTCCGGCCGCTGGTGACCGAGCCCGGCGCCGACCAGACCCTCCGACTGCTGGCCGAGCGGTACCGCGTGGAGCTGCCGGTCGAGGAGCTGGCCGGCGCCACGTACGCCGAGGCGGCCGCGCTGGTGGCGGACGGACGCCGGGAGGAGCTGATCTCCCGGATCGTCGAGCGGTACCGCGCGGTGGAGCGGCGCTGCCCGTCGGTCGTGGTGATCGGCAGCGACTTCGACGACGCGCCGGAGACCGGGCACGGCGGGCTGCCCCGCGAGCTGGCCTTCAACGCCCGGCTGGCCACCGAGTTCGGCGCGGTCCTGGTGCCCGTGCTGGACGGCCGGGGGCAGGACGCCGACGCGATCGGCGGCGCGGTGCGCAGCGCGTACCACGATTGCGAGGATCTCGGCGCCACGGTCCTCGCGGTGATCGCCAACCGGGTGCCGGCGCCGCTCCGGCTGCCCGAGCTGCCGGTCCCGGCGTACGCCATTCCGGACCTGCCGGTGGTCTCGGCGCCGACGGTGGCCGAGGTGGCCACGGCGCTGCGCGCCACCCGGCTGACCGGCGACGACGCCGCGCTGCGCCGAGACGTCCTGGGTTTCGTGGTGGGCGCGGCCCAGGTGCCGACCCTGCTCGACCACCTGGTCGACGGGGCGCTGATGATCACCCCCGGCGACCGGGCGGACCTGCTGCTGGCCGCCAGCGCGGCGCACGTGGCCGGCCAGGTGTCGCTGGCCGGCCTGGTGCTGACCCTCGGCATCCGGCCGGATGACCGGGTGATGCGGCTGGTGGAACGCCTGAACACCGGCCTCGCGGTGCTCTCGGTGCGGACCGACAGCTTCGAGACCGTCGCGGCGTCCAGCCGGATCTCCGGCCGGCTCAGCGTCGACAACCCGCGCAAGGTGCAGACCGCGCTGGGCGCCTTCGAGGAGCGGGTGGACGGCGAGGAGCTGGCCCGGCGGCTCCGGGTGACCCGCTCGGTCCGGGTGACCCCGCTGATGTTCGAGAACGACCTCATCGAACGGGCCCGCGGCGACCGGCGCCGGATCGTGCTGCCGGAGGGCTGCGACGAGCGGATCCTGCGGGCCACCGAGATCCTGCTCCGGCGGGGCGTCGCCGACCTCACGTTGCTCGGCGATCCGGCCGAGGTGGCCCGGCGGGCCCGCGAGCTGGGCGTGGACGTCGGCCGGGCCGAGGTCGTCGACCCGGCCACCGCGCCGTGCCGGGACGAGTTCGCCGCCGGCTACGCGCAGCTGCGGCGGCACAAGGGGGTACGCCTCGAGCTGGCCCGGGACGCCGTCGGGGATCCGAACTACTTCGGCACCATGATGGTGGCCACGGGGCGCGCCGACGGCATGGTCTCGGGGGCCACCCGCAGCACGGCCGCCACCATCCGGCCGGCCTTCGAGATCATCAAGACCCGCCCGGGCGTCTCGGTGGCCTCCAGCGTCTTCTTCATGCTGCTGGCCGACCGGGTGCTGGTGTACGGCGACTGCGCGATCATCCCCGACCCGGACGCCGGGCAGCTCGCCGACATCGCCGTCTCCTCGGCCGAAACGGCCACCCGGTTCGGGGTCGAACCGCGGGTGGCCATGCTGTCGTACTCGACCGGCACCTCGGGCTCGGGCGCCGACGTGGACAAGGTGGCCGCGGCCACCGAGCTGGTCCGCAAGCGTCGACCGGACCTGCTGGTGGAGGGCCCGATCCAGTACGACGCGGCCATCGACCCCCAGGTGGCGGCCGCCAAGCTGCCGGGCAGCGCGGTGGCCGGCCGGGCCACCGTCTTCGTCTTCCCCGACCTGAACACCGGCAACAACACGTACAAGGCGGTGCAGCGCTCGGCCGGCGCGGTGGCCGTGGGGCCGGTGATCCAGGGGCTGCGCCGGCCGGTCAACGACCTCTCCCGGGGAGCCACCGTGCCGGACATCGTGAACACCGTGGCCATCACCGCGATCCAGGCGGCCGCGGAGGAGCAGCGGTGAGCCGGCTGCTGGTCCTCAACTGCGGCTCATCCTCGGTGAAGTACCGGAGCTATTCCGGGGACACCGCGCTGGACGGCGGCCTCGTCGAACGGATCGGCGAGCCCGGCGGGCCGGCCGACCACGAGGCCGCGGTCCGGGAGGTGCTCGACCGGCTCGACCTGACCGACCTGGCCGCCGTGGGGCACCGGGTGGTGCACGGCGGCACCCGGTTCGCCGAGCCGACGCTGATCGACGACGAGGTGCTCCGGGCCATCCGCGACCTGGTGCCGCTGGCGCCCCTGCACAACCCCGCCAACCTGGTCGGCATCGAGGTGGTCCGGCGGGCGCTGCCGGACGTACCGCAGGTGGCGGTGTTCGACACGGCGTTCCACCGGACGCTGCCGGACTCGGCGGCGCGGTACGCGATCGACACGGCCACCGCGGACCGGTTCCGGATCCGGCGGTACGGTTTCCACGGCACCTCGCACGCGTACGTCTCGCGCCGCACCGCCGAGCTGCTGGACCGGCCGTACGGCGACACCAACACGATCAGCCTGCATCTGGGCAACGGCGCCAGCGCGTGCGCGGTGGCCGGTGGCCGCAGCGTCGCCACCTCGATGGGGATGTCCCCACTGGAGGGTCTGGTGATGGGCACCCGGAGCGGCGACATCGATCCCACGATCGTCTTCCACCTGCGCCGCGAGGGCGGGATGGCGGTCGACGAGATCGACGACCTGCTCAACCATCGCAGCGGGCTGCTCGGGCTGGCCGGCGCCAACGACATGCGCGAGGTGCTGCGCCGCCGGGCGGCCGGGGATCGCGCGGCGGGGCTGGCGTTCGACGTCTACACCCGGCGGATCACCGGGTACGTCGGGGCGTACTACGCGCTGCTCGGCCGGCTGGACGCGATCACCTTCACGGCGGGGGTCGGCGAACACGCGGCGGAGGTACGCGCCGCGGCGCTGGCCGGCCTGGACCGGCTCGGCATCGCCGTGGACCCGGCACGCAACGCGGACGCCGGGGACCGGGTCATCTCGCCGCCCGGCGGCCCGGTGGCGGTCTGCGTGGTGGCCACCGACGAGGAGCGGGAGATCGCCCGCGAGACCCGCGCCCTGCTCGCTGACCCCGCGCCCCGCTAGCTGACCCCGCACGAGCCGCGTTAGGAAGGGCCCCTGCTACATCAGAAAACGATAAGAAGGGGCCCTTCCTTTCCGCTCAGCTGACAAGCCAGATGATCAGGGCGATCACGACGACGGCCGCCACCGCGATCGCGATGATCAGCGGACGCCGGGACGGTGCCGGGGTGGCCGGCTCGGGCTGCTGGTGGACGTAGGCGCGGAAGGCCTCGGTGTTGCCGCTCGGGTCGGCAGGGGGGTTGGACATGTCCCAGGACACTAGCGAAGCCACGGACGGTAGGGATTCCCCCACCCGGACGACTCGGGCTGGGCCCACCACCGTTCGGGGTGGTTACGGGATCGATCGGGGTCGTCGCGCTGTCTACCGTTGACGGCATGACGATCATTCCGCTTCCGGTGAGCCGCCGGCTGCCACAGGGCCGGAATTCCCCGGTCCGCGCCGCCGGGGACTGGTGGACCCGGCGCCGCGCCGACATCCTGCTGTGGACCCTGGTGGCGGTGGTGGCGCTGGCCGCGCTCGGCGCCCTGGCCGTCACCCTGGGCGGGGCCGGCGGCGGGCCGCGCGGATCGGAGCGCGCCGGCGACACGCTCGAACTTCTCAACTGGTGCTGGAGCCGGCTCGCCGGGTGAAAAGCGGTCATTATTCAACCATCCGGTCGGCGAAGCGCCGGCCGGAAAGGCGGTTCCGACCGGCGGAGCACCGCCTACCGTGGGGGTGGTGGAGGTGAAGAAGATTCCGCCACTGCTGGCCGCCCTGTGCGCGCTCATGCTGGCGGCGGGCTGCGGGAGCGGTGCGTACGTCGCGGCCTCCATGCCGGCGCCGGTCTCGGCCGCGCCGGCCACCCAGGCGCCGGACCACTCGTTCCCGGTCGGGATCCGGCTGGTCTCCCTGGCGCGGGGTCCGGGCCGCCCGCTGCCCACCACGATCTGGTATCCGGCGGCGACCGGGACGGCGGGCGCGCCACCCCGGGCCGGCCTGCCGGTGGCGGCCGGCCGGTTCCCGCTCGTGCTGTTCAGCCACGGCCTCTCCAGCCTGCCCGAGCTGCACGCCGAGATGATCCGGCGATGGGCCGGCGCGGGGTTCGTGGTGGCCGCCCCCGCCTATCCGCACACCAACCGCCGCACCGCGAGCTTCAGCCGGGCCGACGTCCGCAACCAGCCGGCCGACGCGCGGCAGGTGATCCGCGAGGTGGGCCTGCTGGACACCCGCCCGGATGATCCGCTGGCGGGGCACCTGGACGCCTCCCGGGTGGTGGCGGCGGGCCACTCGGCCGGCGGCTACACCACGGCCGGACTGTTCACCGCCGACCACTCCCCCGCGCTGCGGGGCGGGATCGTCATGGCCGGCGGGATGCGGCAGGTCTTCGGCGGATCGCCCGCGCCGCTGCTGTTCATCCACGGAGACCGGGATCCCACGGTGCCGGTCCGGACCGGGCGGGCGGCGTTCGACCGGGTCCGCTGGCCCAAGGCCTTCCTCACGGTGTCCGGCCAGGGCCACGCCGGCTACCTCGTGCCCGGCCGGTCCGGCTTCGCCGAGACGATGGCCACCACCACCGACTTCCTGCGCTGGCGGCTGTACGGCGACGAGGGCGCCCGCCGCCGGCTGCCGGCCGACGCCGGGCAGCGCGGCGCCGCCACGCTCGACGACCGGCTGTGACGGTCCGGCGCCGACCACCGGTCCCGGCTGACCACCCGGCCGGGAGGTGTCCCGGAACACGGCGGGCCCGCCCCGGGCCACGGTTCCGCTCCGCGGCCGCGGGCACAATCGGACTCATGCCCCCGTACCGTCTTCGTGCCGCCGCCGCCGCGACCCTGCTGGCCGTCGGGCTCGCCGGCTGCTCGTCCGGCGGTGACCGACCGGCGCCCGCCCCGAGCGGTACGCCGGCCGGCGCCGCGTCGGCCGCGCCGGGCGGCGCGTCGGCCGGACCGGGCGGCGCCGCGTCGGCCGCGCCCACCGGGCGGGTTCCGGCCGGGCACGCGCCGTCCCGGTCGTTCCCGGTGGGCGTACGCGACCTGCGGGTGAACCGGGACGATCGGGCGCTGCCGGTGACCATCTGGTACCCGAGGTCGGGCACCGCCGCCGGCCCGGAGGCCACCCCCCGGCGCGGCGCCCGGGCGGCCTCGGGACGCTTCCCGGTCGTGCTGTTCAGCCACGGCCTGGGCGCCCGACCGGCCGACTATCAGCGGCTGCTGGCCGGCTGGGCCGCGGCCGGGTTCGTGGTGGCCGCGCCCACCTACCCGAACACCAGCCGGGGCGCCCAACTCGACGTCCTCGACGTGCTCAACCAGCCCGCGGACGCGTCGTACGCGCTGACCGCCGTGCTGCGGCTGGACGGGCGCGCCGGCGATCCGCTGTCCGGGCATCTGGCCACCGACCGGGTCGCCGCGGCCGGGCACTCGGCCGGCGGGGTGACCACGGTGGGCCTGTTCACCGCGGACCGGGACGCGCGGCTGGACGCCGGCATCGTGCTGGCCGGCAGCGCGCTGGGCGTCGGCACCGGATACGCCGGACCGGCCGCGCCGCTGCTGTTCGTGCACGGCGAGCGCGACAACGTGGTCTCGTACGCCTCCGGCAAGGCGGCGTACGACGCGGTGCCGTGGCCGAAGGCCCTACTCAGCCTGCCCAACGGCGACCACGGCGGCGCGCTGCTGCGGCGCGGCAACCCGGCGTTCCCTCCGGTCGAGGACAGCACCGTCGATTTCCTGAGATGGTCCCTGTACGGCGACGCCGCGGCGCTGCGCCGGCTGCCGAGGGACGCCACCCGGGGCGGGCTGGCCGACCTCGACGACCGGCTCTGACCCGGCCGCCCGCTGCCGCGGGCGCCGCGGCCGACGGCGCCGTCCGGGTGCGGGAGCGGCGACGGCCGGCTCGGCGTCGGACCGCTGCCCGGGCCACGGACGCCGGTGATCGACGCCCGCGGCCCCGGCTCGGCCCGGTGAGCGGAGCGGGCGTCAGCGGACCACCACGGTCCTGGTGTCCGCCCAGAGGTTGCTCGGGCGGTCCCATACGATGCCCGCCTGGCTCGGCCGGTTGATGATGCCGTACCGGCAGTCGTGCCCGAAGGCGTTGGCCAGGAACCGGATGTTGCGGCCGGTGAGGTCGGTGCGTACCCCGATCGAGTAGTTCCCGCCGTCGCAGTAGTTGTTCTGAAAGAGCAGGTCGGCCACGAGCGGCGCGGTGGTCGAGCCGATCATGATGCAGGCGTTCATCGGGTCCCGGGTGATCGGGTTGTACGCCTCCAGCCGGTTGTGCCGGACCGCCACGTTCACCGAGCCGGTGGTCTGCAGCGTGTCGTTGTGCGAGGCGCCGACCCGGCTCAGGTGGTGGATCCAGGAGTCCTCCACCACGGTGTTGTCGCCGAGCCGCGGGCCGTCGATCGCGTTGCTGATGTCGACCCGGCGGAGCGTGTAGTTGCCGCAGCAGACCGCGGCGTCGTTCTTGGCCATGCCGTTGATCTCCACGTCCTCGACCACGAGGTTGCGAACCGCGGACATCGTCCGGATGGAGTAGTTGCTGGAACACCGGATGCGCGACTTGCGGATGGTCACGTTGCTCGCGGTCACGGTCACGCAGCCGGAGATGTCGAGGCCCGTGACCACCTGGCCGGCGGTGCCGAGGGTGAGCGAACCCGACTTGCGCAGGATGGTGCCGGCCGGCACGCCGGTCGTGGCGGCCGTCGGGAAGGTCCGGGGTGGCAGCGCGGTCGTCGTGGCCGCGGCCCGTGCCGGCGACGCCGAGCCGCCGGATGCGCCGGCGGGCGCCGCGCCCAGCCCGGTGGTCGCGCCGGCCACGGTCGCCGCCCGCCCGGGACTGGACCCGGCGCCGGCGCGGGACGTGGCGCCGGCGACCGAACCGATCGCGGCGCCGGCGCCGCCCGCCACGGTCACGGCCCGCCCGTTCCAGCTGGAGTTGGTGATGGTGACCGGCCCGGCGGCGCCGTACCGGAATCCGACGGGACAGTTGACCAACCGCACCCGGTCGGCTGTGTAGTTGCCGAAACCGACGCCGACGGTCCGGAAGCCCGCGCACTCGATCTGCGTATTTTCGATCACCGCACCGGTGAAACCCGGTCCTATTCGAACCGCGAAATCACCGTCCGATCGGATCACCGAATTCTTGATGGTCACATTGTCCGCCGCGATGTAGATGTAACCGTCCATGTGCCGCCCGTCCAGCACCGTGCCGGCCGTGTGCACCGTCACCGAGCCGCTTCGATCGGTGGCCGCCGCCACCCCGACACCCGCTGTGAGCAGCGCAGCTGCCATGATCATGACCAGCAGGGGCCGGGGCGCCCGAACCCGACGCCGGGCGGGCGGAAGCGCTGGACCGTTGTGCTCCGCGATGTGGTTCAAGGCATGTCCCTTCGGTACCGACATTGTCTGGGATCACTGTCCCGTGACGCGCACTGTACCGAGCTGAAGGACCGACTGAATGAGTCGGAAAAAGATCCGCAACACAACCTTTGGTTTGCTTGAAGAGGACCTTGGTTGTGACTTACGGCGGAATTTTCCGGCGCTTAGCTCCGGCGTGTCCGCCCGCGACCCGCGGAGAAAGGTCGGGATTTTCAGACTATGCGCCGCCCGCGTGTCGGGATCAGGCGGTGTGGTCGACGACCACCTTGCCGAACACGTCCCCGGACGCCAGTCTCGCGAACGCGTTGGCCACCCGGGAGAACGGGACCACCTCGTCCACCACCGGCCGGATGTCCCGGCGCACGCAGAGCGCCAGCAGCTCGGCCAGCTCCTCGGGGGTCCCCATGGACGTACCGAGGATCTCCAGCTGCATGGCGAAGACCCGGCGCAGGTTGAGCACGGGCTCGTGGCCGGAGGTCGCCCCGGACACCACGATTCGGGCGCCGGCCGCCGCCGACTTCAGGGAGTGCTCGAAGGTGGCCGCGCCGACCGTCTCGATCACCACGCCCACCCGTTCCGGCAGCCGCGCCCCGGGCTCGACGGCCGTGGCCCCGAGCGCGGCGATCCGCTCCCGCTTGCCGGCGTCCCGACTGGTCGCGTACACCCGCTTGCCGAGCGCGACGCCCAGCCGCACGGCGGCGGTCGCCACCCCACCGCCGGCGCCCTGCACCAGCACGGCCTCGGCCTCGTCGACCCGGCCCTTGGTGGTCAACATCCGGTACGCGGTCAGCCAGGCGGTCGGCAGGCACGCGACGTCGGTGAAGGAAAGCTCGGCCGGCTTCGGCACCAGGTTCGCCCGCGGTACGGCGACCGACTCGGCCAGGGTGCCCTGGAAGTGCTCGGACAGGATCGACATCCCGCGCGGGTCCGCCCGGTCGGGCACGACAGGAAAGACCACCACCTCGTTGCCGTCCGGGTCCACCCCGGCGGCGTCGCAGCCGAGGATCATCGGCAGCTGGTCGGCGGAGAGCCCGACCCCGCGCAGCGACCAGAGGTCGTGGTGGTTCAGCGAGGAGGCCCGGACCCGCACCGTCACCCAGTCGGACTCCGGATGGGTCGGCTCCGGCCGCTCACCGACGGTGAGCGCGGCCAGCGGATCCTCGGCGTTGAACGAGCTGGTGTAGGCGGCACGCATGATCGGCACGCTAGCAGCGGACGGCGGCCGGCGGAAAGTGCGTCAGCTCCGGGTGACGCCGTCCCGCCGGGCGGCCTCGGCCACCGCCTCGGCCACGGCCGGCGCGACCCGCGGGTCCAGCGGCGACGGAACGATCGCCGCCGCGCTGAGATCGTCGGCCACCACCTGGGCGATGGCGTCGGCCGCCGCGACCTTCATCCCGTCGGTCACCCGGGTGGCGCGGGCCGCCAGGGCCCCCTTGAAGACGCCCGGGAACGCGAGCACGTTGTTGATCTGGTTGGGGTAGTCGCTCCGGCCGGTGGCCACCACCGCGGCGTACCGCCCGGCGACCTCCGGATGCACCTCCGGAGTGGGATTGGCCAACGCGAAGATGATCCCGCCCGGGGCCATCCCGGCCACCGCCTCGGCCGGGATCTGCCCGCCGGAGACGCCGATCAGCACGTCGGCGCCGCGCAGCGCGGCCGTCACGTCGCCGGTCCGGCCGTCCGCGTTGGTCAGCTCCGCCAGCGCGGCCTTGGTCGGCGTGAGGTCGGCGCGGCCGGCGTGGATGATGCCGCGGGAGTCGCAGACCACCACGGCCGCCGGGTCGACGCCGCCGGCCACCAGCATGTGCGTGACCGCCACCCCCGCGGCGCCGGCCCCGCTGAGCACCACCCGCAGGTCGCCCAGCTTGCGGTTGAGCAGGGCCGCCGCGTTGCGCAGCGCCGCCAGCACGACGATCGCGGTGCCGTGCTGGTCGTCGTGAAAGACCGGGATCGGCAGCGCCTCGTCCAGCCGGCGCTCGATCTCGAAGCAGCGCGGCGCGCTGATGTCCTCGAGGTTGATCCCGCCGAACGACGGCGCCAGCGCGCGGACCGTGGCGATGATCTCCTCGGTGTCCTGGGTGTCCAGGCAGACCGGCACCGCGTCCACCCCGGCGAACTGCTTGAACAGCACCGCCTTGCCCTCCATCACCGGCAGCGCGGCGCGCGGGCCGATGTTGCCGAGACCCAGCACGGCCGAGCCGTCGGTCACCACGGCCACGGCGTGCGAGACCCAGGTGTAGTCGTCGACCAGGGCCGGCTCGGCCGCGATGGCCTCGCACACCCGGGCCACGCCCGGGGTGTAGGCCAGGGAGAGATCCTCCCTGGTGCTCAGCGGCACGGTGGACGCCACGGCCAGCTTGCCGCCGCGGTGCAGGTCGAAGACCGGGTCGGAAGGATCCACGGTGGACGATGACATGGCTGACTCCAGCTCAACAGGCGCCGATCAGGCACAACGCGCCGGCGGCGCCGATCGGGCTCCGACGGGTCGATGCTGCGCGGGGATCACCCGGATGGATTGCAGCGAGCATAATGCCGGCCGGCGCGGCTGCCTGTGAGCGGGGTCATACTCAACGGTAACCGTTGAAACGCCGCGGGCGTGGCCAGTATCGGAACACCACCCGGCCCAGGACGTCGGCCACCCCGTACGCCCGGGAGTCGTCGGCCACCAGCCCGTTGTCGCCGACCAGCCACCAACCGCCGTCGACGGCCCGCACGGCACGCTTCACCACGGCCAGCTCCGGCCGGCGCCGAAAGACGCCCACCACCACGTCGCCGGGCCGGACCGCCCGGCCGCCGCGGCGGACCAGCAGGGCGTCCCCGTGCCGCAGCGTTGGCGCCATGGACGGCCCCGCGACGAGCACGGCGAAGAGCGGCGCGTTCGGCGCGTTCACGGTCATCGGGTTTCGCCTCCCCGCCCCGGGGGACTGGTACGGATGTCCCCAGCCACGGGGACGGGTATGGCAGCGGTGTCCCTGCCCGCAGGAGCGCGTCCAGGGGTAGTGTTCCGACCTGGATCATCGCAAACAATCCCAGGAGGGTCCTGATGCGACTTCCCCGCATCTTCACGCCACGTTTCGTTGCCAGTGCCCACTGCGACCTGCCGTGCGGTGTGTACGACCCCGCGCAGGCCCGGATCGAGGCCGAGTCGGTCAAGGCGATCTGCGAGAAGTACCAGGCCAACACGGACGCCGAGTTCCGCACCCGGGCGCTGATCATCAAGGAGCAGCGCGCCGACCTGGTCAAGCACCACCTGTGGGTGCTCTGGACCGACTACTTCAAGCCGGCGCACTTCGAGAAGTACCCGAACCTGCACCAGCTGTTCAACGAGGCCACCAAGCTCGCCGGTGGCGGCGGTGGCGCCAAGTCCTCCACGGACCCGGCCACCGCGGACCAGCTGCTCGCGAAGATCGACGAGATTGCCAAGATCTTCTGGGAGACCAAGCAGGCGTGACAGCCACCGAGCCCGGACCGGCCGCCCCGGAATCCCGCGGCCGCCGCTCCGAGCCGACGATCCGGCCGGTACGTCCCGAGGACGTGCCGGCCGTCGTCGACATGGTGCACGAGCTGGCCGAGTTCGAGCGGGCGCCCGAGCAGTGCCGACTCACCGCGAACCAGCTGCGGGCCGCGCTGTTCCCGGCCGACCGGCCTGCCGCGCTGTTCGGGCACGTGGCCGTCGACGGCGCCGGCGCTCCGCTCGGCTACGCGCTGTGGTTCCTGAACTTCTCCACCTGGGCCGGCGTGCACGGCGTGTACCTCGAGGACCTCTACGTCCGGCCGGCCGCCCGGGGCACCGGGGCCGGCCGCCGGTTGCTCGCCGCGCTGGCCCAGGTCTGCGTGGAGCGCGGCTACGAGCGACTGGAATGGGTCATGATCGACTGGAATCCCGCCGGCGACTTCTACCGGGCCGTCGGCGCGGCACCGACCGACGGATGGGTGCCGTACCGGCTGACCGGGCCCGCCCTGCGGGCCCTCGCCGAGCGGTCCGGCGCGGTCCCCGCACCGGTCGAGTTCGGCCCGGTCCACCAGCGGGTAGAGTCCGGACCCGGAGGTACGCCGTGACGCAGCTCAGCCCACCCCCCACGGACGACGACGTCGTCCTGCTCACGGTGCCCGCCGACGGGGGTTACCTCGGTGTGTTGCGGACCGCCACCGCCGGCCTCGCGGCCCGGCTGCACTTCGCGCTGGACGAGATCGAGGATCTGCGCATCGCCGTGGACGAGGCCTGCGCCATGCTGCTGGCCATCGCCGGCCGCAACGCGGAGCTGTGCTGCCGCTTCGCGGTCACCGACGACGCGCTGACCGTCGAGGTGAGCGTGCCGGTCCGGCCGGGCGCCGGCCTGCCGCCGGAGTCCTCGTTCGCCTGGAAGGTGCTCACCGCGCTCACCACCTCGGCGTCCGCCACCGTCGTCGACGGCACCGCCACCATCTCGCTGCTGACCCGCCGCGGCGGAGCCCGGTAGGTCCGGCGCCCCGGTCCGCTTCGCCGCGGTGACCTGCCACGACCGTCCTGCCATCGGCCGCCCGTCGTCCGGCCGGGCCTCGGTGGGGACCCGGGCTCAGCGGGCGCCGAGCGCCCGGGTGCTGGGGCCGCTGACCAGCAGCCCGCACACCGCAGCGCCGAGCACGATCAGCGGCACACCCACCCAGCCGAGGCCGCCCTGGGTCATGTACCAACCCACCGGGAAGAGCATCAGTTGCAGGACGATGGCCGGCGCCCGGGCCCCGGCCCGACGGGCCGACAGGGCGCCGCCGAGCACCCAGAGCAGGATCGCCCCGCCGACCGCAAAGGCCGTCACGATCAGGGCCGAGGTGAGGTCCGCGGCCGTGGCCGTGAGGTCCGACCAGATCAGAAAGGCGGCCACCAGGGCGAGCCCGACCGCCTCGATCCGGAGCAGGCACACCGCCCAGCGCAGCGGTGCGGGCACGGTCTCGGCGTCGGTGGTCACGAGGAGGAACGATACCCGCGGGCCGACGCGATACAGTGCCGGCCATGCGGGCGGTCCTGGTGGTCAATCCGAAGGCCACCACCACGAGTGAACGCAGCCGGGACATCCTGGTCCGGGCGCTGCGCAGCGAGGTCGACCTCACCGTCGAGTACACCCGGCGCCGCGGCCACGGGGTGGCACTCGGCCGGGCTGCGGTGCTGGACGGGGTGGACCTGGTGGTCACGCTGGGCGGCGACGGCACGGTCAATGAGGTGGTCAACGGGCTGATGACCGCGCCGCCGGCCGATCCCGGCGCGCCGCCCGGGTCCCGGCCACTGCCCGGGCTGGCGGTGGTGCCAGGGGGTTCCACCAACGTGTTCGCCCGGGCCCTCGGCATGCCGCGCGAATGGTCCGACGGCGCCGGCGTGATCCTGGAGGCGCTCCGGGCCGGCCGGTCCCGGGCCATCGGTCTGGGCCGGGCGGACGACCGCTACTTCACCTTCTGCGCCGGCTTCGGACTGGACGCCGCCGTGATCCGGCGGGTGGAGCGGGCCCGGTACCACGGCCGACGGTCCTCGCCGGCGCTCTACGTGACGGCGCTGGTGCAGCAGTTCCTGGTCGGCACCGAGCGTCGACACCCGAGCATCATGCTGGAGCGCCCGGGCGAGGAGCCGGCGGAGGACCTGGCCACCGTCCTCATCCAGAACACGTCGCCGTGGACGTACTTCGGTGACCGTGAGTTGAATCCCAATCCCCGCGCGTCCTTCGATCTGGGCCTCGATCTGCTCGCCATGCGCCGCCTGCACGTGCCCAGCGCCACACGAACAGTGACGCAGGTCCTGTCGCAACACGCCGATCCGCACGGTAAACAGGTGGTGCGGCTGCACGACCTCGACGAGTTCACCCTGGTGGCGCGGCGTCCGCAGGCGTTCCAGCTCGACGGCGACTACCTTGGCGAGCGGGAGAAGGTACGGTTTACCTCCGTACCTGAAGCACTAAGAGTAATCTGCTGAGGCTTGGGTACGGCTACCTTCATCGATGGCCGGAGCGGCCGACGGAGGAGGTGGTGAAGTGCCGGAAATGTCAGCGATGGGGCGCGCACCGTACTATATTGATTCGCAGCTGTGCCAGCGAGGGGCCCCCGGAGCGCGAAGATCCGGACAAAAGGGTCGTGAGCTAGCTCACCCGCTCGGGATTTTTCCCGGCGTCGCCCTTGACATTGCCGGAGTTCGTGAAAGCATTCACAAGCGAAGTTAATACCGGGACACGGCCGGATTGCGCGCCCTGGGGCACGCCTTGCGAAATCGGTCCCACCGCATAACACAGCCTGCTCACGCACTGCCGAGCGGACGGATGCATTCCGTTGCGGTCGGCAATGCGGATGCAAATAAGAAACAGCACGAAAAGCACCGCATCCAGCCCAAGAACGAGGAGTGTTGCCGCCATGGACTGGCGCCACCATGCTGCCTGCCGCGACGAGGACCCGGAGCTGTTCTTCCCGATCGGCACGTCCGGGCCCGCCCTGCTGCAGGTCGAGCAGGCCAAGGCCGTCTGCCGGCGCTGCTCCGCGACCGACGAGTGCCTGCGCTGGGCCCTCGAGTCCGGTCAGGACGCCGGCGTCTGGGGCGGGATGAGCGAAGAGGAGCGGCGCGCTGTCAAGCGCCGCGGGGGCCTGCGGGTCCTGCGCGCTCACTCCGCCTGAGGAGAAGAACCACCCACAGCCAACGGCGCCCCGGGAGCAGATCCCGGGGCGCCGCGCTGTGTACGGGACCACATTATCGATCGAGGACTTTGCGTCACCGCAAGCATACGGTCGGAATACGAATCGTTTTCGAAGTTTGAAATTGCGATCAAGGGATCGCGCCGCGACGGACCCCGGTCAGCCGGCGGCCGCGGCGGCCCGGGTAAGGACCAGCCGGGCGAGTTCCTCGGCCGCGCCGAGCGGTTGACTCACCGTCACCGCCCCGGCCGCGCGTGCTCCGTCGGCCGCCAGGTCGTACAGCCGGCCCGGGGCCAGGAAGTAGGCGACCACCGCCACCCGGCGCGCCCCCTCGGCCCGCAACTGCCGGACCGCCTCGGCGGGCGCCGGCGGAGCCGCCGAGGCGTACGCCAGCCGGCACGGCAGCCCGGTGTGCGCGGCCAGCGCGGCGGCCACCCGGGCGACCTCGGCCCGCGCGGCCGCATCCCGGGTGCCGGCCGCGGTCAGCAGCAGGGCGTCGGCCCCGCCGGTCCCGGCGTCCACGCCGACACCAGCCCCGCCGGTCCCGGCGTCCACGCCGACACCAGCCCCGCCGGTCCCGGCGTCCACGCCAACACCAGCCCCGAGGTCGACGCCGGGCACGACGCCAACGCCGGGCACGACGCCAACGCCGGACACGGCGTCAGCTCCGGACACGGCGTCAGCTCCGGCTCCACCGGACTCGGCCAGCCGTCGCAGCAGCGCCGCCACCAGCAGCGGGTCCACGGGGCCGCCGAGCGGACCGAGCACGTCGGCGACGCGTACCGGCATCCGCAGGCCGGCGGCCCGAGCCTCGGCCACGGCCGCCGGGATGTCGACCCGGCGGTGGTACGCGGCCGTGAGCAGCACCGGCACCACCGTGGCCCGGTCGTGCCCGCCCGCCTGCAGGGCCCGCAGCACCGGGCCCGGCCGCGGGCCGGCGTGGTCGAGGTAGCTCGT
The DNA here is from genome assembly GCF_042434095.1 of Plantactinospora siamensis. Classification (NCBI taxonomy): domain Bacteria; kingdom Bacillati; phylum Actinomycetota; class Actinomycetes; order Micromonosporales; family Micromonosporaceae; genus Plantactinospora; species Plantactinospora siamensis. Next base: position 382,765 of record NZ_JBHLUE010000011.1, on the reverse strand, counting down.
CCGCACCGGGGTGCCCGGGCGCGCCGCCCGGACGGCCGCGGCCAGCGCCTCGGTGGCGCCGGCCGCACGCGGGTCCCGACTGCCGTGCGCGACCAGCACGATCGGCTGCAACTCCCGGGCGCCGCCGGCCGGCTGCAACTCGCGGGCGCCGGGCGGCGACAGCTCCCGGGCGCCCCCGGCCGGCGACAGCTCCCGGGCGCCCCCGGCCGGCGACAGTTCGCGAATGCCGCCGGCCGGCGGCCAGGCGACCGTCACGCGTGCAGGCCGCACTCGGTCTTGTCGAACATCGCCCACCGGCCGGCCCGCGGGTCCTCCCCGGCCGAGGTACGGCGGGTGCACGGCCAGCAGCCGATCGACGAGTAGCCCTGCCGGAACAGCTCGTTGACCGGCACGTTCCACCGGGAGATGTAGCGGTCGACGTCGGCCTGGCTCCAGGCCGCGATGGGGTTGACCTTGACCTTGCGCCGCCGCGCGTCGAAGCCCACCACCGGGGTGTTGGCCCGGGTCGGTGACTCGTCCCGGCGCAGCCCGGCGGCCCAGGCGTCGTAGTCGGCCAGGGCCCGCTCCAGCGGCTCCACCTTGCGCAGCGCGCAGCACTCGTCCGGCGCCCGGTTGAACAGCCGGGGGCCGTGGTCGCCGTCCTGCTGGCCCACCGTGCGGCGGGGGCGGATGGACCGCACCTTGACCGGCATCGTCCGCGCCACCGTGTCGCGGACCCGGAGCGTCTCCGGGAAGTGCAGCCCGGTGTCCAGGAACACCACGTCGACCCCGGGCGCCACCCGGGACACCAGATGGGCCAGCACGGCGTCCGCCATCGAGCTGGTCACGCAGAACCGCTCCCCGAACGTCGTGGCGGCCCACTCGGCGATCCGTTCGGCCGGCGCCTCGGCGAGGTCCCGCCCAGCCCGCTCGGCCAGCTCGCGCAGCTCCTCCGGGTCGCGCCGGCCGGGCTCCGGCTCGGCGCCGAGGCGGACCAGGTTGAGGCCGGCCGCCGACACCGGGCCGGTCACGACTCCACCTCCCGCGCCAGCAGGCCGGTGAAGCGGACCGTGAACACCCGGGCGCAGGCCCGGCACTCCCAGGCCCCGTGCGTGTCGGCGTGCGGCCGCAGGTCCTCCTCGCCGCAGTACGGGCAGTAGAACGGGACGGCTCGACCCTCACCCTGCCCGCTCATGACAGCCCCACCCCACAGAGCCTGATGATTCCCCGCCCGCCGCGCCCCAGCCGGTGCTGCGCGCTCAATTCGCTGCGCTCGCTCATCGCAACTCCTCCTCGTCGACCCGGGTGGCCCAGCGGGCGAACGGCTCGTCGGCCGCCCGACCGGCCAGGTACCGGCGGGTCAGCCGCTCGACGTACTCCGGAAGCTCCTCGGCGGTGACCTTCAGGCCCCGCGGCTTGCGGCCGAACCCGGCCGCCCGCCCGCTGGCCATGCCCAGACCGCCGCCGAGGTGTACCTGGAACCCCTCGACCTGCCGGCCGTCCGGTCCGACCACGATCTGGCCCTTGAGCCCGATGTCCGCGGTCTGGGTGCGGGCGCACGCGTTCGGGCACCCGTTCAGGTGGATCGAGATCTCCGCGTCCCCCAGCTCGGCGCGGCCCAGCCGCTCCTCCAGCCGGGCCACCAGCTCCGCGCCGCGCGCCTTCGTCTCGACGATCGCCAGCTTGCAGAACTCGATGCCGGTGCAGGCCATGGTGTCCCGCCGCCACGCGGACGGCTCGGCCGCCAGACCGATCCGCCCAAGGTCCGCGACCAGGGCGTCGACCCGGTCCGCCGGCACGTCGAGCACCAGCAGCTTCTGGTACGGCGTCAGCCGCACCCGGTCGCTGCCGGCGGTGGCCGCCACGTCGGCCAGCTCGGCGAGCTGGGAGCCGGAGGTCCGGCCCACCACGGGCGCGGCGCCAACGTAGCGGAGGCCGTCCCGCTGCGGGTGCACGCCGATGTGGTCGACCGGCTTGGCCGGCAGCTCGGGCGGCGGACCGTCCAGCAGGGTGCGGCCCAGGTATTCCTTCTCGAGCACGTCCCGGAACCGCTCGACGCCCCAGTCCGCCACCAGGTACTTCAGCCGGGCCCGGTTGCGCAGCCGACGGTAGCCGTAGTCGCGGAAGATCCCGATCACCCCGGCCCAGACGTCCGGCACCTCGGCCAGCGGCACCCACGCCCCCAGCCGCTGCGCCAGCATCGGGTTGGTGCTCAGGCCGCCGCCCACCCACAGGTCGAAGCCCGGCCCGTGCTCCGGGTGCTCGACGCCGAGGAACGCGATGTCGTTGACCTCGTACGGGGTGTCCGCCAGCCAGGAGATCGAGGACTTGAACTTGCGGGGCAGGTTGGAGAACTCCGGGCTGCCGATGTGGCGCCGGACGATCTCATCCAGCGCCGGCGTCGGGTCCACCAGTTCGGCCTCCGCCACGCCGGCCACCGGGCTGCCCAGCACCACCCGGGGCGAGTCCCCGCACGCCTCGGTGGTCTGCAGCCCGACGGCCTCCAGCCGCCGCCAGATCTCCGGTACGTCCTCGATGCGTACCCAGTGCAGCTGGATGTTCTGCCGATCGGTGATGTCGGCGGTGTTCCGGGCGTACCGCTCGGAGATCTCCGCGACGGTCCGCAGCTGGGCCAGGCTGAGCTGGCCGCCGTCCACCCGGACCCGGAGCATGAAGTATTCGTCCTCGAGCTCGTGCGGCTCCAGCACCGCCGTGCGGCCGCCGTCGATGCCGGCCCGCCGCTGGGTGTAGAGACCCCACCACCGGAACCGCCCCCGCAGGTCGGCCGGGTCGATGGAGCCGAAGCCACGGTGCGCGTAAAGCTGCTCGATCCGGGCCCGCACGTTGAGCGGGTCGTCGTCCTTCTTGATCCGCTCGTTGGCGTTGAGCGGTTCCCGGTGCCCGAGCGCCCACTGCCCCTCGCCGCGGGCTCGGCCGGGGCGCCGGGCGGCGCCGGCCGGGCGCGGAGCGGGTCGTGCCGGGGTGCTGTCGGCCATCGCAGTGTCCTCCGTTGGCTGTCCGCGATACGGATCGGCGGGCGTGACCAGGGCGGCGACCGGCTCACCCGGGAGGGTGGAGCCGGAGAACGTCGATGTCCGCGTGCCGGCGTGGTATGCCCGGAACGGAATGGGTCCGGAGCGTCAGAGGGCCGGACAGATCGCGCTGCGGACGCGCCCGTAATCTACGTGGCGGCGGGCCACGAGTCGGCGCTCGACGGCAGCGGTCATGACCTCATGCTGCCACACCCGACCGACCGGCGGCCAGCCAAGCGTGGGCACGGTCTCACCTGCCGGTCGGTCCAACGGGTGGCGGCGGATGTGCCGGGCGGCCCGCGCCGCCGCGAGGCGTGTGGTGAGCTAGGCGTCGAAGGCTACGAGGTCGCGGGTGGCGACGGGGGAAGGGACGGTCGGGATGCGGTCGAGGACCACGCTCACCGGTGGCCGGGGCGAGGACCCGGAGGCCGGTCCGGCCGGTCCGGCCGACCCCGCGCCCGGCGCCCCTCCCGGCTCGGCTGCCGGCCGCGCCGGCGCCCCCACTGACGCCGGTTCCGCCGCTGACGCCGGCGCCGGCCCCCGGGGCATCGACTCCGACGCCGCCATTGACGCCGACCCGGCCGCCGACGGCGGCGACGCCGGCACGCCGCCGGGCACGCCGGTATCCGGGCCGCCGGCCGCGGGCGCGGCGGCCGGCGGGCCGGCGGTACGCGCGGCGCTGGACTGGGCGCGCCGGCTCTACTGGCTGTGGCCGGCCCTGGCCACCCTGGCCGTGACGGCCGTGGGGATCGGCCGGGCCGAGCCGTGGCGGGACGAGATGGCCACCTGGAGCGCGGCCACCCGGCCCTTTTACCAGGTGCTGCGGATGGCTCACCACGTCGACGCCGTCACCTCGCCGTACTACCTGTTCATGTGGGCCTGGATCCGGATCGCCGGGGACTCCCCGACCGCCATGCGGCTGCCGTCGCTGATCGCCATGGTCGGCACCGCCGGGCTGCTGGCCGTCCTCGGCCGCCGGCTGTTCGGCGTGCGGGTGGGGGTGGCCGCCGGGCTGCTCTTCGCGGTCCTGCCGGCCACCTCCCGGTACGCCCAGGAGGCCCGCGGGTACGCGTTCGCGGCCCTGTTCTCGGTGGCCTCCACCCTCCTGCTGGTCCGGGCACTGGACCGGCCCACCCGCCGGCGCTTCCTCGGCTACGGTCTCGCGCTCTACGGGCTCGGCCTGGCGAACCTGCTGATGCTCATGGTGCTCGTCGGACACGCGGTGGCGGTGCTGACCGCGTCCCGGGTAACCAGCGACCGCCGGCCCCTGTGGCGCTGGCTCACCGCCGTCGTGGCGGTCGGGGTCGGCGTGTTTCCGCTGGTGTGGCTGGGCCGCCACCAGCAGGGCACGCAGCTCAACTGGGTGCCGCTGGCCAAGATCGAGCTGCTGCCCGACCTGCCCGGCGGCCTCTTCGGCAACCCGACCGCCGGCGGGTTCGTGGTCGGCCTGGCCGCGGTGGGCTGGGCGCTGCGCGGCCGCTGGGGCGCCGTGTTGGGAATGGCGGCGCTCGGCCCGGTCGTGCTGCTCTACGAGGCCGGCCAGCACGAGCCGCTGTTCGTGGCCCGCTACCTCATCTTCGCCGCGCCGCTGCTGGCCCTGCTCGCCGCCACCAACCTGGAACGGGTACGGCCGGCGGCCATCCTCGCGATCGTCTCGGTGCTTGCCTTCGTCAGCGCGAACTCCCAGCTCGGGTTCCGGAAGACCCACGAGTGGCCACGCTCGGCGCCCCGGTCGTACTCGGCCGCGGCCCGGATCGTCGAGGAGCACGAGCTGCCGGGCGACGGCATCATCTTTCCGAACCGCTCCGACTGGTCGTTCCTGGACATCGCCATGTCCTACTACCTCCGCGACCGCGCGCCGCGGGACGTCCTGGTCAACCGGACCGCGCGGCAGCGGGGGACGCTGTGGGCCAGCGAGTGCCGCGATCCGGTCGGATGTCTGGCCGGCACCAACCGGGTCTGGGTGGTGAGCATCGGCGAGAAGATCGACCCGTTCACCACCATGCCGGCGGCCAAGGCGGCCGCGCTGCGGACCGGCTACGCCCTGAACAGCCGGTGGACGGTGCCCGACCTCACGATCACCCTGTACGTCCGGCGCTGACCCCGGTCTCGTCCCCGGGCCGCGCCGGCCCGTCGGACGGACGGCCCGGGCGCCCCGACGAGCGGCTCAGCCGGCTCGCTTCGGCCGGTGCAGCGGCACCACGACGATGGCCTCGGTGCCCCCGCCGGACCGGTTGCGCAGCTCGATGGTGCCGCGCAGCTCGCCGGTGGCCAGCGCCCGGACGATCTGCAGGCCCAGCCGGCCGCTGCGTTCCCGGTCGAAGCCGGGCGGCAGCCCGCGGCCGTTGTCCGCCACCGACACGTGCAGCTGCTTGCGGAACCGGTGCGCCGACACCACCACCTCGGCCGGCGGCTCGCCGGCCGGCGCCGGACCGTCGGCCGGGAACCCGTGCTCGACGGCGTTGAGCAGCAGCTCGTTCAGCACCATCACGAGCGAGGTGGCCAGCTCGGCCGGCAGCACCCCGAAGGAGCCCTGCCGGCGCATCCGGACCGCGAAATCGGTGGCCGCCACCTCGGCCGCGGCCACGGCCACCCGGTCCAGGATCCCGTCGAACTCCACCGCCTCGTCGCTCGACATCGAGAGCGTCTCGTGCACCAGCGCGATCGAGGCGACCCGGCGTACCGACTCCTCGAGCGCGGCCCGCGCGTCCGGGCTGTCCACCCGGCGGGCCTGCAGGCGCAGCAGCGCGGCCACCGTCTGGAGGTTGTTCTTGACCCGGTGGTGGATCTCCCGGATCGTCGCGTCCTTCGTCATCAGGGCGCGGTCCCGACGGCGTACCTCGGTCATGTCGCGGACCAGGACCAGCGCGCCGATCGGCACCCCGGCGGGCATCAGCGGCAACGCCCGGGTCAGCACGGTGGCGCCGCGGGCCTCGACCTCCCGGCGGGCCGGCGCCTCGCCGCGCAGCGCGGCCAGCACCGAGTTGGCCGCCTCGGTGCCGTCCAGCGGATCCGCCGCGAGCCGGCCGTTCAGGGTGGCCAGGTCCTCGCCGATGAGGTGCGAGGCGAAGCCGAGCCGGCGGTACGCCGACTGGGCGTTCGGGCTCGCATAGGTGACCTTGCCGGTGGCGTCCAATCGGATGAGGCCGTCGCCCACCCGGGGGGCCGAGGTGGTCTCGCCGGGGTGCCGGGCCGGCGGGAAGGTGCCGTCGGCGAGCATCTGGGCGAGGTCGTCGGCCGTGGTCAGGTAGTTGAGCTCGAGCTGGCTGGGGGTGCGCGCGGTGGACAGGTTGGTGTCCCGGCCGACCACCGCGATCACCTCGCCGGCCTCACCCTCCGCGGTGCGCAGCCGCACCGGGATGGCCTCGTGCCGGGCCGGGGTGTCGCCGTACCAGACCGGGTCGCCCTCCCGCCAGATCCGGCCCTGGGAGTACGCGATGTCCAGGTGCGCCACCTCGGGGCCGCCGACGATCCGGCCCACCTGGTCGTCCTGGTACGCCGTGGGCGCGGTGGTGGGCCGGACCTGCGCCACGCAGAGGAAGGAGCCCTCCCGGTCCACCGGCACCCACAGCAGCAGGTCCGCGAAGGACAGGTCGGACAGCAACTGCCAGTCGCCGGCGACCCGGTGCAGGTGGTCGATGTCGCCGGGGCGCAGCGCGGTGTGCTCCTCGGCCAGGTCTCGCAGGGTGGACACGAGGCAAGGGTGCCACGTCCGGCCGCCGGTCAGTGGGTGCTGGTGACCTTGTTGAGCCCGCGCGGCGCGTCGGGGTCCTCGCCCCGGGCCAGGGCCAGGGCCAGGGCGAGCCGCTGCAGCGGCAGGATGTCCAGCAGCGGCGCATACCGCTCGTCCACCTCCGGCACCGCGATCCGGACCGCGCCGGGCACCTCGGCCGAGCCGATGGTGACCACGTCCGCGCCCCGCTCGGCCAGCCGCGGCAGCACGGCCCGCATGGCGTCGCCGCCGGGTCCCGACCCCACCAGCGCCAGCACCGGTACGTCCGGGTCGGTCATCGCCAGCGGACCGTGCAGCAGGTCGGCGCCGGAGAAGGCCAGGGCCGGCAGGTACGAAGTCTCCATGAGCTTGAGCGCGGCCTCGCGCGCGGTGGGGTACGCGTAGCCCCGGCCGGTGGTGACGAGCTGGCCGGCGAACCGGTAGCGCGGGGCCAGCGCTCCGGCGGCCGGATCGGCGAGCACCCGCTCGGCCAGCTCGGGCAGCTCGGCGAGGGCGGCGCGCTCGGCCGCCGGGAGCCGCCCGTCGCCGGCGCGGACGCCCTCGACGAGCATCAGCAGGGCGAGCAGCTCGGCCGTGTAGGTCTTGGTGGCCGCCACCGCGCGCTCGTGCCCGGCCGCGATGTCGACGGACAGCTCGGCGAGGCCGGCGAGCGGCGAGTCGGGCGCGTTGGTCACCGCGAGGGTGAGCGCCCCGGCGCCGCGGGCCACCCGGAGCACCTCGGCCAGGTCGGCCGAGCCGCCGCTCTGGCTGACCCCGACCACGAGCGCGTCCGACAGATCGGGCCGGGCGCCGAACAGCGTCATGGTGCTCGGCGAGGCCAGGCCGGCGGGCAGCGAGAGCCGGATCTCGGTGAGATAGGCCGCGTAGAGGGCGGCGTGGTCCGAGGTGCCACGGGCCGCGTACACCACGTGCCGCGGCCGCCGCTCGGCGATGGCCCGGGCCACCCGGGCGATCGCGTCCGCCCGGTCCGGTTCGAGCAGCCGGGCGTAGCCCGCCGGCTGTTCGGCGAGGTCCGCCGCCATCCCGGATCCCGGTCGGGTCATCGCCGCCTCCACAGCACCCACTGCGCGTTCCCCGCGCGATTGCTGAGCATTCTTGCACTTTTAGGCGGCGGATCGCAATCGAGCACTCACAAATGCGCACGGATCCCCGCCGCGCGCCTCGATGGCCTAGGCTGCCCACCCAGCCCAGGCAGCATGAGGATCGGAGATTCGCACGTCGTGCCCGAGGGAATGGACGACCCCCGGCGCTCGGCCGCGGGCGAGCTGGAACTGGCCCGGACGGCCCTGGCCGACGGCGACCTCCAGCACGCCGCCGGGCACGTCGCCGGCGCGCTGGCGCACGCACCGACCCTGCCCGAGGCGCACGAGGTGCTCGCCCAGCTCGCGGCGCGGACGGGCGGCGGCCTAGACCTGTTCCCGCTGCGCCAGCATCCGTTCGTCGGCACGATCGTGGCCCGCGCCCACCTGCTGGCGGCCGCGGGCCGGCCCGCCGAGGGGCTGGAGCTGCTGGCCATCGCCACCGACCACGCTCCGGCGGTGGACTGGGCCGGCGTGCCCTGGGTGGCCGCCCCCGCGCTGGCCGAACAGGTCGACCCGGACCGACTGGCCCGGCTGCTGATGCGGATCTGCGCCGGCATCCCCGATCCGGCGCCGCAACCCGGCCGGGCCGCGCTGCGCCCGTACCTCCGGCTGGCGGAGCGGGCGATCGCCCGGCACCCGCGGGCGGCGCTGCTGCTCGGCGCGGCGTCGGCGCTGGCCCGCCGGCTCGACGAGATCCCGCTCGCCGTGCACTGGGCCGGCGCCGGCGTCCGGGCCGCGCCGTCGAAGCTCGGCGAGGTCTGGCTCGGGTACGCCCACCGCAGCGCCGGACGGATCGACGCGGCGCTGGACGCGCTCTACCGGGCGGTCGCGTACGACCCCGACGACCTCTCCGTGTACGCCGACATCGCCGGCACGCTGGCCGACAACGGCCGGCTGGACGAGGCGCTGCGCTGGACCGACCGGGCCCTCGAACGCGACCCGACGTTCGACTGCGCGGTGCACACCGCGCACCGGCTGCGGTACCGGCGGGACGGCGAGGTGCGGCACCTCGTCGGGCTGGCCGACTTCCAGCGCGAGCATCCGGACGACTCGCACGAGCACGGCGACCTGGCCGAGTGCTGTTCCGGCGAGCCCTGGCTGGGCCGGCTGCCGGCCGCCCAGGAGGCGGTGGCCGGGGTGCTGCGCCGGATGCTGGCCGACGGGCACGGCCGGGACTCCTCCGGGCTGGTCGCCCGGGGTCGGGTGCGGCTCAGCGGCCTGGAGCCGCCGAGCGCGCTGCGGGCGGTGGCCGCCGCCGCGCCCGGGCTGCGGCTGGACATCGAGAAGGTGCCGGACCCGGACCCGCGGTTGCCGCGCCGGGCCGTCGAGCGGCCGCTCTGGCGGTACGACGGCACCACCGCGACGCCCGCGCTGCCGCCGCCGTCCGCGGCCGCCGCGGAGCGGATCCGGCAGCTCGCCCGGCCCGGCTGGCGGCACCCACCGGACGCGTACGACAGCGCCGTGGCGCTGGCCACGGTGGAGCTGGACGACCTGCTCGCGCTGCTGGTCCATCCGCCCGCGCCGCCGGACGACGAGCTGGGCCGTTCGCTGCTCGAGCACGACCCCACCCTCTGGGTGCGGTCCGTCCAGGTCTGGGCCTGCCTCGGCCTGCTCCATCACCGCACCGACGAGCCGTGGCCGGCGTCCACCCGCCGGCGGGTGCTGCTCGACCTGCTCTGGGGCGTCGAGGACTGGGTGACCGAGGCGGCCCTGTTCGCCCTGATCACGTACGCCTGGGTGGATCCGTCGGTACGCCCCGAGGTGGCCCGGACGGGCACCGAGCGGCTGGCCGACGCCATGGCCGCGGCCCGCACCCGCCCGGTGTCGATCCTCAACTCGCTGGCCTGGCTGCTGCTGGCCGCCCCGGACGTCGATCCGACGGTGCTGGTGCTGACGAGGGAGCTGCTCGGCATGCACCGCCTACGCGAGCCAGGCTGGCTGGCCCGCCTCTGGCGCCGCCTGCTCCGGAGGTGAAAGGAAGGGCCCCTTCTTATCGCTTTTTGTATAGGAAGGGGCCCTTCTTAACGCCGGCCGACCGGCGCGCCGGGACGCGGCGGCCGGCCGGCGCACCGGGACCCGGCGGCCGGCCGGCGCACCGGGTCGCGGCGATGGGCCGGCCTCAGGCCACCGGCGACTCGGCCAGCGCGGTCTCGGCCTGCTCCTCGGGCGAGCCGGCCGGGGCGCGGTCGGCGGCGCCGCGCAGCGGGATCTCCTTGATGAACCAGGCCAACACCGGCACCGCGATCGTGAACAGCACGGCCCAGCCGAACACGCCGGCGATGGAGTCGGCGAGCCCGCCGAGCACCGCTTCCCGGACCGGGCCGGCCAACTTCTTGAGGTCCGCCGGGTTCATGCCGGCGCCGCCGGCGCCACCGCCCGAGGCCTGACCCAGGAACGGGCCCGCGCTGGAGGCGGCGAGCCGGCTCGTGAAGATGGCGCCGAACAGCGAGATGCCGAAGGATCCGCCGATGGATCGGAAGAAGGTGGCGGCGCCGCTCGCCGCGCCCAGGTCCCGCTGCTCGACGCTGTTCTGGGCGATGAGCATCGAGGTCTGCATGAGGAAGCCCATGCCGACGCCCAGCACCACCATGTACGCCGCCAGCTGGGCGCGGCCGGTGTGCGCGTCGAGCAGGGTGAGCAGCCCCATGCCGGCCGTCATCACCACGCCGCCGATGATCGGGAAGGCCCGGTAGCGACCGGTCTTGGTGATCACCCGACCAACCACGATCGACACCACGAGCATGCCGAACATCAGCGGAAGCAGCAGCAGGCCGCTGTTGGTGGCCGACGCGCCCTGCACGGTCTGCTGGAACAGCGGCAGGAAGTTCATGGCGCCGAACATGGAGAAGCCGAGCAGGAAGCCGACCGCCGAGATCAACGCGAAGTTGCGGTTGGCGAACAGCCCCAACGGCAGGATGGGCTCCGGAACCCGCCGCTCGACCAGGCCGAACGCCACCAGGCTGACCAGCGCCAGCGCGCCGAGGCCGATGATCTGCGCCGAGCCCCAGGCGTACTGGTTGCCGCCCCAGGTCGTGATCAGCACGATCGAGGTGATGCCGACCGAGAGCAGGGCCGCGCCCAGCCAGTCGATCTTGTGCTCGGTGCGGTACCGCGGCAGGTGCATGGTGGTGGCCAGGACCAGCAGGGCCACGCCGCCGAGCGGCAGGTTGACGTAGAACGCCCACCGCCAGGACAGGTGGTCGGTGATGAAGCCGCCGATCAGCGGGCCGGCCACCATGGCCACGGCCATGATCCCGGCGATCAGGCCCTGGTAGCGTCCCCGCTCGCGGGGCGGGACGAGGTCACCGATGATGGCCATGACCCCGACCATCAGGCCGCCGGCGCCGAGCCCCTGCACGGCACGGAACGCGATCAGCTGCACCATGCCGTCGCCCGGTCCGCCGAACATCGAGGAGCCGGACATCCCGCACAGGGCCGACCCGACCAGGAAGATCACGATCGAGGTGAGGAAGACGGCCTTGCGCCCGTACAGGTCGCCCAGCTTTCCCCAGATCGGCGTGGAGACCGTGGTCCCGAGCACGTACGCGGTGACCACCCAGGTGAAGTGGTTGAGCCCACCGAACTCGCCCACGATCCGGGGCAGCGCGGTGCTGACGATCATGTTGTCGAGCATCGCGAGCATCATCGCGATCATGAGACCACCGAGCACGACCCGGATGTTCGGACGCACCGCCGTGGCTTGTGCGGTGTCGGTCATCGGTACGTTCCCCCCAGCTACCATTCGTCTTACTTGCCGGCCGGCTAGTAAGCTTACTAGCCGCACGGTAAGTTGGCGGCGGGTAACGGTCAACCCGATTAGGCGGTTTCAGTGAGCGAGAGCACAGGCGGCACCCGGGCCCGCATCCAGGCCGTGGCGCTCGAGCTCTTCACCGAGCAGGGGTACGAGAAGACCTCGCTGCGCGAGATCGCCGAGCGGCTCGGGGTGACCAAGGCGGCGCTCTACTACCACTTCAAGAGCAAGGACGACATCGTCAACAGCTTCGTCTCGGACCGGATCGAGCGGCTGGACAAGATGGTGGCGCGGGCCCAGGAGCAGCCGCGGGACGCCGCCGGCCGGCGCCGGTTGATCGAGGAGTACGCCGACGAGATCTTCGGCGGGCACAGCTACCGGGTGATGCGCTTCTTCGAGCAGAACCAGACCGTGCTCAAGAGCCTGACGGCCGGGCAGATGCTGCGGGACCGGATGATGCAACTGGCCGACATCCTGGCCGGCGACGACGAGTCGCCCACCAACCGGGTCCGGGCCGTCCTGGCGCTCTTCGCCGTACACAGCAGCTGGTTCGCCGTGCGCGGCCCGGACATCGGTGAGGAGCAACGCCGCCGGGTGGCCCTGGACGTCGCGTTCGAGCTGCTCGACCGCAACGCCGCCGACGGAACCACCCCCGGCTGACGGCGGCGGCCCGGTCGCGCTTCGATCGTGGCGGCGTGGTGGCGCCGCCCATCATCACTCCATGATCGACGACGGCTGGCGGGCCGCCACCGGCAGGGCCAGGCGCAGGGCCAGCAGGTCGACGTCGGGCGCGGGCGACCAGTCCCGGTCGGGCAGCCGGGTGAACCCGAACCGCGCGTACAGCCGCTGGGCCGGCGCCGAGAAGCTGCGTACGCAGATCACCACCCCGGCGCAGCCGGCGGCCGCGGCCCGGTCCAGGCAGGCGGTCACCAGCGCGGCGCCGGCGCCGCGGCCCTGGGCGGCCGGATCGACCGCGAGCATCCGGAACTCCGCCTCGCCCGGGCCGGCCAGCTGAGCGTACGGGGAGCCGGGCAGCACGAAGGTGACCGAGCCGAGCACCGACCCGGCCGCGTCGACGGCCACCAGCAGCTCGCCGGCCGCGGCCCGTGCCGGTACGTCGGTGAGCTTCCGTTCGTAGCCGTGCTTGCCGGGCAGCTGCCCGTCCGCCTCGTAGGCCGCCACGCTCACCCGGGCGATCTCCGCGAAGTCGCCCGGAACGGCGGCCCGGACCAGCACGGTCACTCGATGACGGCGATCAGGTCACCATCCTGGACCACGTCGCCCTCGTTGACGGCCAACTGCGCCACGACGCCGTCGGACTCGGCCAGCACGGGGATCTCCATCTTCATGGACTCGAGGATGACCAGCGTGTCGCCCTCGGAAACGGAGTCGCCCGCCGAGGCGACGACCTTCCACACGTTCGCCACCATCTCGGCGCGGATCTCGTCGGCCATGTGATGCGGCCCTCCCTCGTCTCTCCCGAGTGTCTGCGAACGGTATCCAATCATGCGACGGTCCGCTGCGACGGCCGACCAGGCCCGACTACCATCGGCGGGTCATCACCTCCGGTAGCGGAAAGGGGCAGACCCATGGCCAAGAAGGCGCGCAAGAAGAAGGCCCGCAAGAAGAGCTCGGCCAACCACGGCAAGCGGCCGAACTCCTGATGGGTCCGGCACCCGGCCGGCTGTCCACGCGATAGCCGGACCGGGCGGGCTCACTCGGGCAGGTATTCCCGGGCCTCGGTCTCGACGACCAGCTCGGCCAACCGCACCCGCAGCCGCTCGCGCAGCTCGACCGGCGCCTTCTCGTTGCCGCAGCACCGCGCGACCAGCGCCTTGACCTCCCGCTCGATGCCGTACTCACGCAGGCACGGCGAACAACCGTCCAGGTGCGCGCGGATCTGCACCCGGCGCTCGTCGGCGCACTCGAGGTCGAGGTAGAGGTAGACCTCGGCAAGCACCTCGCGGCAGTCCCCGTGCTCGTGCTGCGGCTTCTCGCTGCTCATCCGCTCACACCTCCCGGCTGGCCGCGGCGGCCCGATTGGCGGAGGCGGCGCTGAACCCTCGTTCGGAAGCGTACTGTTCGAGCAGCTTGCGCAGGTTCCGGCGGCCGCGGTGCAGCCGGGACATGACCGTGCCGATCGGCGTACCCATGATCTCGGCCACCTCCTTGTAGGAGAAGCCCTCCACGTCGGTGAGGTAGACCGCGAGCCGGAACTCCTCCGGCAACTGCTGCAGCGCCGCCTTCACGTCGCTGTCCGGGAGCCGGTCGAGGGCCTCCGTCTCGGCCGACCGCAGGCCGCTGGAGGTGTGCGACTCCGCCTCGGCCAGCTGCCAGTCGGTGATCTCCTCGGTCGGCGCCTGCACCGGTTGCCGCTGCCGCTTGCGGTAGGAGTTGATGTAGGTGTTGGTGAGGATGCGGTAGAGCCACGCCTTGAGGTTGGTGCCCTGCTCGAACTGGTGGAAGGCGGCGAACGCCTTCAGATAGGTCTCCTGGACCAGGTCCTCCGCGTCGGCCGGGTTGCGGGTCATCCGCAGTCCGGCCGCGTAGAGCTGATCGACGAAGGGCAGCGCGTCACGCTCGAAGCGCGCCCGACGCTCGTCCGTCTTTTCCGGTCGTGTCAACCGAACGTCTCCTCGCTCTCCAGCCGACTTCCGCAGAGTCGACTGTCCCGCCGAGGATACGCGTAAACCGCCATTGGCAGATTCGGTTCCGATGGCTGCGCCGGGGCCGGCGCCGACCGCCGATGAGGTCGGCCACTCCGGGCCGGTCAGCAGCCGCCGCACCCGCTCACCTCCGGGCCGCTCGCCACCGGCGCCCAGCGCTGCCCCGGCACCGCCGCGCTCCATGTTCCGTGTTCCGGTTGACACCGGATCGACTCCCTCGCTCGAGAAGACCTTCCGCGAGTGACAACGCGATCCGACCGCCCGGACATTCCGTCGACCGGCCCACATCCCTGGCCCCAGCGGTGGCACGGTGCCGCCGCTGGGACCAGGAAGGGCCTGGGAGGGCGGCGACGGCGCCGAATGTGACGGCCGCCGCCAGAGGGTGCAACGACCGCTCCGGAGGCCGGAAACGGGGTCTCCGGCGCGCCGCAAGCAGCCCGGCCGCCGCAAGCGGGCCGGCCGACGCAAGCGGCCCAGCCGCCGCAAGCGGCCCGGTTCACCGCGCCCAGCCGTGCTCGCGCAGCCAGCCGAGCGCCAGCTCCGCCGTGGCGGCGGGATCGGCACGCAGATCGTGTCGCTCGCCGGCCCGGATCCGGACCACCACCCCCGGGCGCGGGGCCGGCACCCCGAACGGATCCCGGTCCCCGTTGATCACCAACGTCGACAGTCCGCTGTCGAGCTCGTCCTCCCGGGACCGGTCGGGCCGGCCCGGCGGGTGGGACGGGAACGCCAGCGCCAGCACGCCGGCGGCGCCCACCGCGCGCGCAGTCCGGCACGCCACCCGGGCGCCGCTGGACCGGCCGCCGACCACCAGCGGTACGCCGGCACCCACCCGCTCGGTCAGCGCCCGAACCACTGCGGTCCACGCCGCGTCGAGCTGGCCGGCGGGCGCGGGCGCGCGCCGGCCGGCCACTCGGTACGGCTGGGTCACCCTGGCCACCAGGACGCCGGCCCGGATCGCCGCGGCCGCCACGGCGGTGAGGTCCGGCGCCTCGACGGTCCCGCCGGCCCCGTGCCCGAGGACCAGCAGGCTGACCGGTGGACCGACCGGTACGTCGTGATCGACCGCGGCCGGGCCGACCGGCGTGGGAAATGGTTCGGTGTGCCGCACCCTCAGATTGTGCCGGCGCCGCCGGCGGCGCACCGGACAACTTTGCCGGCGCCGCCGGCGGCGGATTACCGGCCGAGCGGCACCAGGGTCAGCAGGCGGTCCCGCACCGGCGGGCCGGCCTCGTCGACCGCGTCCGGATCGGGCTCCACCTGGCCGCGCCAGGCGAGCAGCATGGCCCGCCGTTCGCGCGGCGTCGTGCCGCCCCAGACGCCGTGACAGTCCCCCACCTCCAGCGCCCAGGCCAGGCACGCACCCTGCACGTCGCAGGTGCGGCAGAGCGCCACGGCCGCGTCGGCCGGTTCGTTGGGCGCCGGAAAGAACGTTTCCGGGTCTACGCTCTGGCAGGCGCCGCGGATCCGCCAGGCGTCGTCGGCCTGCCGTTCCCGCAGGGCTCTGAGCAGCCTCGGATCCCGTCGCGCGGCGTCCACCTCATGCGGGCGGGGCATACGCGCCCGTGTCATCAACCCACCTCCCCCGTGGGACCGGCACCTTGCTGGCGTCGCTCGCCCGGTGCGAACTGACATCGACTGCCGGCGCTGTGTTGTATCGCACCCAGACGGGGACAGACAAGGGTCCTCGGGAAATCCTGGCTGAAAGATCGAGCGGACGAAGAGCACAACCTGTGGCAAATGCCGCAGGCTGCTCACGCTCGGTAGCCGAAGGATGCCGGCTCGGGCCGGTCAGAAGAGCGTCAGCCGGACGGGCGCCTCCCGGTGCTCCTCGGGGACCGGAATCCGGGCGACGAGCCCGGGTCCGTCGTTGCGGACGTCGCCCACCGCGCGACCCACCGGGCGGATCTCGATGCCGGCCACGGTGGCCGGGTCCGGGGCGGCCAGCAGGGTCTCCGGCTCGCCCCCGCCGGCCAGCCAGGCCGGCCACCGGGCCGCGGGCAGGACCAGCGGCATCCGGTCGTGCACCCCGGCCAGCTCGCCGATCGCCGGCCGGGTGATGATCGAGCAGGTGAGCAGCGGGGCCGAAGCGGAGCCGGGCGGGCCGGACCACACCGACCAGAGCCCCGCGAAGGCCAGCACCGAGCCGTCGTGCGGGGTCATGAAGTACGGCTGCTTGCCCCCGTCGCGCCGGACCCACTCGTACCAGCCGTCGGCGGGGATCAGGCACCGGCGGCCGGCGAACGAGCGGGCGAACGCCCGGCTGGTGGCGACCGTCTCGGCCCGGGCGTTGATCATCCTGGCCGCGCCGCCCGGATCCGGCGCCCAATGCGGCACGAGCCCCCACCGCGCGGTGGCCAGCCGCCGCTCACCGGTG
The DNA here is from genome assembly GCF_042434095.1 of Plantactinospora siamensis. Classification (NCBI taxonomy): domain Bacteria; kingdom Bacillati; phylum Actinomycetota; class Actinomycetes; order Micromonosporales; family Micromonosporaceae; genus Plantactinospora; species Plantactinospora siamensis. Next base: position 366,145 of record NZ_JBHLUE010000011.1, on the reverse strand, counting down.
GACGAGAGCCGGACCACCGGCACCGGGTCGGTGGGCGCCACGTTGTAGTCGGGCGCCAGCCCGCCGGTGTCGTCGTCGGCCTCGAACAGCGCGCCGAGCTCGGCCGCGCCCCGGGTCGTCGCGTACCTCCCGCACATGCCGCCCACGCTAGACCGCCGGACCCCCTCCCGCCGCCCCTGCGCCGGCCGCATCGCCGGCACGGTCGGCGCGGACCCGCGACCCCGGGCGGCGGGGAAAGCGCCGGATGTCCCGCCAACCGGGAGCGGTCCCCGCACGATCACATTTCGTCCGGGGAAACCGGCAGAATGTATCCGTGCCCAACCTGACGGCGACCCGCCCGCCCCAGCCGTGGACCGCCCCGACCGCCACCGGCCCGGTCGAGGCCACGCTCCGGCTGCCCGGCTCGAAGTCGATGACGGCCCGCGCCCTGGTGCTGAGCGCCTGCGCGAGCGGGCCGTCCACGCTGCGCCGGCCGCTGCGGGCGCGCGACACCGAGCTGATGGCGGCCGGGCTGCGCGCGATGGGGGCACACGTCTCGGTGGTCGACGACGAGCGCTGGCTGGTCCGGCCGCGGGAGTTGCAGGGCCCGGCGCACGTCGACGTGGGCCTGGCCGGCACCGTGATGCGCTTCCTGCCGCCGCTGGCCGGGCTGGCCAGTGGCACGGTGACCTTCGACGGCGACCCGCAGGCCCGGCTGCGCCCGCTCGGTCCGCTGGTGGGCGCGCTGCGCGCCCTCGGCGTCCGGATCGAGGCCGCGCCCGGCGACGGCCTGCCGCTCACCGTGCACGGCACCGGGCGGGTGACCGGCGGAGAGGTGATCATCGACGCCTCCGCGTCCAGCCAGCTCGTCTCCGGGTTGCTCCTGGCGGCCGCCGGGTTCGACCGGGGCGTGGTGGTGCGGCACGTGGGCCGGCCGGTGCCCTCCGCGCCGCACCTGCGGATGACCGTGCAGATGCTGCGGGCCGCCGGCGCCGGCGTGGACGACAGCACCCCGGACATCTGGGCGGTCGAGCCGGGCCGGCTCTCCGGCCGGGGCTGGGACATCGAACCCGACCTCTCCGGCGCCGTGCCCTTCTTCGCCGCCGCGCTGATCACCCAGGGCGAGGTGACCCTGCGGGACTGGCCGCGCAGCAGCGCCCAGCCGGTGGACCGGCTGCGCTCCCTGCTCGGGCAGATGGGCGGCGAGGTGGCGCTCGGGGCCGACGGCCTCACCGTGCGCGGCGGCGGTCGGCTGCACGGCTTGGACGCCGACCTCTCCGACGTCAGCGAGCTCACCCCCGCGCTCGCGGCGCTGGCCGCCCTGGCCGACTCGCCGTCCCGGCTGCACGGGGTCGCGCACATCCGCGGCCACGAGACGGACCGGTTGGCCGCGCTGGCCCGCGAGCTCACCGCGCTGGGCGCCGACGTCACCGAGTCGCCCGACGGGCTGGAGATCCGCCCCCGGCCGATGCGCGGCGGCCTCTTCCGGACGTACGACGACCACCGGCTGGCGCACGCCGCCTCGCTGATCGGGTTGGTGGTCCCGGGGATCGAGCTCGACGACGTCGCGTGTACCTCGAAGACCATGCCCGAGTTCCCGGCACTATGGTCAGCGATGGTGGCCGGCAAGAGCTGACCGCCCGGCGGCACGAGGGGGACGGCTCTGGCAGGCAGGCGGCGGGAGTACGACGAGGATGACGTACGGGTCCGGCCCGGCCGGTCGTCGCGCCCGCGCACCCGCACCCGACCCCGGCACTCGGACGCGGTCGACGGCTTCGTGGTGGCCGTGGACCGGGGCCGCTACACCTGCGTGATCGACTCCGGCGGCGAGCCGGAGCGGATGGTCACCGCCATGCGGGCCCGGGAGCTGGGCCGCCACTCGGTGGTGGTGGGCGATCGGGTGTGGCTGGTGGGCGACGTCTCGGGCGCGCCCGGAGCGTTGGCCCGGATCGTCCGGATCGCCGAGCGCCGCTCGGTGCTGCGGCGCACGGCCGACGACGACGAGACCACGGCCGAGGGTCGGATCGAACGGGTGGTGGTGGCCAACGCCGACCAGCTCGTGATCGTCAGCTCGCTGGCCGACCCGCCGCCGCGGACCGGTTTCATCGACCGGTGCCTGGTGGCGGCGTACGACGCGGACATCGCCCCGCTGCTCTGCCTCACCAAGGCCGACCTGGCCGGCCCGGACGCGGTGCTGCAGTACTACACCGAGCTGGACCTGCCGTACGTGCTGGTCCGGCCGGACTCCGACCTGGCCGAGGTGCGCTCCCGGCTGGCCGGCCGGGTGTCGGTGCTGGTGGGCCACTCCGGGGTGGGCAAGTCGACCCTGGTCAACCGGTTGGTGCCGGCCGCCGACCGGGCGGTGGGCACGGTGAGCGCCATCGGCCGCGGCCGGCACACCTCGACCAGCGCGGTGGCCCTGCGGCTGCCACCGGGCTCCGGCGACGAGGGGCGGCCCGGCTGGATCGTCGACACGCCGGGCGTACGCAGCTTCGGGCTCGCGCACGTGAGCGCGGAGAGCCTGCTCCACGGCTTCCCGGATCTGGTGCCGGGCACGCTGGACTGCCCGCCCAACTGCGAGCACACGCCCGCCGAGCCGGAGTGCACGCTGGACGCCTGGGTGGCGGCCGGACATGCCGACCCACGCCGCCTGGCGTCGTACCGCCGGCTCCTGGCCTCCCGGGCCGGCGATCCGGACTAGCGAGCCGGACCGCCGCCGGCACCCCGGGGCCGCCCTGGCCGCAGCGGACGGCGAGCCGGCCCGGAGCGTCGGTGGGAAGGCCCAGACGGCGGCCCGGCGGCGATTCGCGGACCTGCCGCCGGCCGGCGCCCCCGGGGTCGGCTACCTTTCCGCCATGGCCCGCTATGCCGACGACCTGGCCCTGGCCCACGTTCTGGCCGACACCGCGGACACGATCTCGATGTCCCGGTTCCGCGCCCTGGACCTGCGGGTCGAGTCGAAGCCCGACCTGACCCCGGTGAGCGACGCGGACACCGCGGTGGAGCGCGCCCTCCGGGCCACCCTGTCCCGCAGCCGGCCCCGGGACGGCGTCCTCGGCGAGGAGTTCGGGACCCAGGGCGGCAACGGCGACCGGCAGTGGGTCATCGACCCGATCGACGGCACGAAGAACTTCGTCCGCGGGGTGCCGATCTGGGCCACCCTCATCGCGCTGATGGACGGCGACCGGCCGGTGGTGGGCCTGGTGTCGGCGCCGGCGCTCGGGCGGCGCTGGTGGGCCGCCACCGGCCATGGGGCGTACGCGGGCCGGCACCAGGCCGCGGCCACCGCGATCTCGGTGTCCGGGGTACGCCGGCTGGCCGACGCGAGCTTCTGCTACTCGTCGCTGCCCGGCTGGGAGCAGGCGGGCCGGTTGGACGCCATGCTCGACGTGATCCGGGAATGCTGGCGCAGCCGCGCGTACGGCGACTTCTACGGGTACATGCTGGTGGCGGAGGGCGCCGTCGACGCCATGGCCGAGCCCGAGCTGTCGCTGTGGGACCTGGCCGCGCTGATCCCGATCGTCACCGAGGCCGGCGGGACCTTCACCGACCTGGCCGGCCGGCCCGGGCCGGCCGGCGGCAGCGCGCTGGCCACCAACGGCCCGCTGCACGCCGGCCTGCTCGACCGGCTGGGCACACCCGGAAGCCGGTGAGACGCCGGGCCGGCGCGCCCGCAAGCCGGTGAGACGCCGGGCCGCCGCGCCCGCAAGCCGGTGCGCGGCCGGGCCGGCGCGCTCGGCGTTCGCGAGGCAGCCGCGCCGCTCACCCGGCCACCCACTATCCTCGCCGGGTGGTGTCCACCGGATGGTTCTTCCTGGCTGCGATGATCGTCAGCTACGGGGTGGCCAACCTGCTGCAGTCGGTCGCCGCGGCCCGGACGACCGTGCACCACACCTTCGACCCGGGTCTGCTGCTCCGGCTCGCGGGGCACCGGACGTACCTGGTAGGCCTGCTCTGCCAGTTCATCGGCTTCACGCTCGCCTTCCTGGCCCGGCGCGAGCTCCCGCTGTTCCTGGTCCAGGCCAGCGTGGCCGCGGGCCTGGGGGTCACCGCGCTGCTCGGGGTGCTGCTGCTGAAGTGGCGGCTGCCGCGCGCCGAGGTGGGCCTGCTGGTGCTGCTGTTCGGCGGGATCGCCGCGCTCGTCGTGTCCGCCGAGCCGGCCCCGGCGCGGCAGCTCGGGGTCGCCGCGCTGGTCGCGCTGGTCGGCGCGGTCGGCCTGGTGGCCGCCGGCGGCTTCTTCGCGGTACGCCTGCGCGGCGCGCTCGGCTCGGTGGTGCTCGGCTCGCTGGCCGGGATGTCCTTCTCGGCCGCCGCCGTCGCGGCCCGGCCGCTGGCCTCGGTGCAGACGGTCAGCGTCTTCCTCAGCGACCCGCTGCTGTATCTGCTGATCGCGCACTCGGTGGTCGGGCAGCTGCTGCTCGGGCTGGCCATGCAGCGCGGGTCGACCACCGCAGCGGTGGCCGCGATGGACGCGGCCGGTGCGGTGCCGGCCGCGATCGTCGGCCTGCTGCTGCTCGGTGACCGCATCTGGCCCGGGCTGGAGTGGCTGGCCGGGATCGGTTTCCTGATCACCCTGGTGGCCGTCATCGGGCTCACCCGGTACGCCGAGCCGCAGCACCAGCATGCCGAGCGCGCCCGGCGCGCGGCGGCAGCGGCAGCGGCGGCCACGAAGCACAGCTGATCCGCCCGCGCCCCGGCGGGGACGCGGGCGGACGGTTCGTACCGGCTCTCAGGCCGTCACGGGCTCCTCGACCGGTTCCAGCTCCACCTCGGCCACCGTGGGCTCGACCTCGGCCGGCCGGCGGCGGCGCACGACCCGCTCGTAGAGCCGCTCCAGCGTCCCGACGGTGCGCTCCCAGGTGTAGCTGCAGCGCACCCGGTCCACGGCCGCGTGCCCGAACGCGAACCGCTGGGCGTCGTCGGCCAGCATCCGGCGCAGCGTCACGCCGAGGCCCCGCACGTCGCCGGGCTGCACCAGCCGGCCCGTGACGTCGTCGACCACCGTGTCGGCCACGCCGCCCAGCGAGTAGCCGACCACCGGTACGCCGCAGGCCATGGCCTCCAGCGGGATCCGGCCCACCGGCGAGTACCGCGGAGTGCAGGCCACCACGTCGGCCGAGCGGTACCAGGCCGGCATCTGCCCGTACGGGACGGCGCCCACCAGCTTCACCTGCTCGCCGACGCCCGTGCTCTCGGCGAACTCGCGCAGCCGGCGCGCCTCGGCGTGCTCGGACAGCCGGTCGGCCGGCGGTCCCCCGGCGATCACCAGCTCGGCGTCGCCGATCAGGCGCAGCGCCCGGATCAGATCGTCGTGCCCGTGTCCCGGGCCCAGCCCGCCCACGGCGAGGATGCGGGACCGGCGGTCCCGCGGAACCGCCTCGCCGTCCGGATGGAAGCGTTCGGTGTCCACCCCGCTCGGCACCACCGCCACGGCCGTGCGCTGCAGCCCCATCCGGGTCAGCTCGTCGACCTCCTCGCTGGACTGGGCGACCGCCAGGTCGACGGCCCGGGTGAGGGCACGCTCCAGCGGGATCCGCTCGCCGGGCCCGGGGTAGGCCGGGCCGAGGTGCCGCAACTGCTCGACGCCGAGGCTGTGGAAGGTCTGGATGATCGGGATCTCGGTCTGCCGGACGGCGCTGGCCGCGACCAGGCCACCCAGCCAGAAGTGCCCGTGCACGATGTCCGGTTGCCAGTCGCCGGTCCAGCGCTCGCTGAGCCACTGCCCGAAGGCCGGTACGTGTCGAACCAGCTCGCCGCTCGGCACCGGTCCGGCCGGACCGACCGGAACGCGCTCCACCCGGTAGCCGTCCTGATCGACGAGGTCCGGCGCGCCCGTATCGTCGCGCCGTTCGTAGATCCGTACCTCGTGACCGCGAAGTGCCAGTTCGGCCGCGACCCGCGCGACGTGCTGAGCCGGGCCCGACGAGTCACCCCGGGCGTCCGCTGGACCGGATTGGGCACAGACCAGGCCAACGCGCATCGGCACCTCCCTAACCTTCGCGCGGGTCGGACCGACCCACGGTCAGAGGGTCCCATTATCCCGGTTTTCGGGTACCAAACCTGAGCGTCCGGCCTAATCCGCGCCAACTGTCGCCGCTGCTCATCGGCGCCTTTCCGGGGGCCGGCGCCGGGCGCCACGACCTGGACCATGATCGCGGACGTGACCAGCGCCGCGGCCGCGATCGGGTGAGCGCAGCCTCGCATGAGGCCCGGTAGGCGGGGGTACCACACCGGCGTGAGAGCAGATCACGCGAACCGCGTGCCGCCCACCGGCGAGCGACATCCGTGCCGGCCGGCGGGAACGGCCGCGACCCGTCCAGTGCCCGGAGGAACTCGTGGCCATCCCTGATCCGGCTGGTGCGAGCCGGCGGGTGAGCGTGCACAATGGGGCGATCATGCCCACCGACGTCCGTTGTCTCCTGGCAACGACCGAGCCCTATCCGGTGCTCCGACTCGTCGGAACGCTGGACGGGCCCACCGTCGACCGGCTCCGCGTCTCGCTGCTCACCTGTCTCGCCGATCAGGCGGGGACCGTGATCGTCGACGTCTCCGACCTTGCGGTGGCCGATCCGGCGGGGCTGGCGGTGTTCCCGGAGGTTTCCCGGGCGGCCGTCGACTGGCCCGTCGGCGAACTGCTGATCTACGCGCCGGCCGGCTCACCCGCCGAGTGGCGCGACGGGGACGTACCGGTCTCGGACAGCCTGGACGAGGCGTACCGGCGTCTGGACGCGACGGCCGGGCCCCGGCTGAACGCCCGGTTGGAGCCGGCGGTCGGCGCCGCCCGGCGGGCCCGGCAGCTGGTGACCGACGGATGCGGCCGGTGGGACGTGCCGGAACTGGCCGGTTCGGCCTGCATCGCGATCACCGAGATGGTCAACAACGTGGTGGTGCACGCGCAGACCCCGATGACGGTCCGGCTCGGGCTCCGGGACGGCGCGCTGCACGTCGCCGTGCGCGACTGGTCGCTGGCGCCGGCGGTCTTCTCCGGGCTGGCCCCGACCACCTCCGCCGGCGGTCGGGGGCTGCTGCTGATCGACACGGTGGCCCGGCGCTGGGGCGCCAGCGAACTGGCCGACGGCAAGGTGGTGTGGGCCGCGCTGTATCCCGAGGACGAGGCCCACACCAACTGACGCCGGACGACGCGTGCGCGCCGCCCGACGTCCGTACGTTGCCGGTGCTCCTACGCCGCGGCGTCGAGCAGGAAGCCCATGGCCGCGGTCCGCAGCGCCCGCTCCACGTACGGCTGGACGCCGGTGACCCGCAGCCGCACCCCCGCGCCGCGCCCGGCCTCGTGCCCGAACAGCAGCGTGGACAGGCCCGCCGCGTCGATGAAGGGCACCCGCCGGACCGCCAGCTCCACCTGCTGTACGGGCTGCCGCAGCGCGTCCAGCAGGGCGTCGCGGAGCTGTCCGGCGGTGTCCCGGTCGATCTCCCCGGCGATCTCGAGCCGCAGCACCTGCCCGGCCCGGTAGTGCTGGATGAGCAGCCGGTTGTCGTCCGGCGTCGGGCCACCGCCGTGCCAGGGTTCCGGCGTGTCGCTCAGCATGGCCTGGCGGAGCCAGGTCAGCGCCCGGGAGAGCAGCCGGGAGACGTGCATCTGGGAGATGCCGATCTCCTGCGCGATCTCCTGCTGGGTCCGGTTGCCATAGAACCGCATGGCGAGGATCTGCCGCTCCCGGGCCGGCAACCGGCACAGCAGCGCGCTCACGGTGAGCCGGTCCTCGACCGACTCCATGCCCGTGTCCTGGCCGCTGATCTCGTCCCCGAGCTCGCTGCCGGGCTCGTCGTGCCGGGGCGCGTTCAGCGAGAGCGCCGAGTATGCGGCCGCGGTCTCGCGGGCCGTCGCGATCTCCGCGGCGGTGTGCCCGGTGCGGTGCGCGATCTCCGGAACGGTCGGCTTCCGGCGCAGCTCGGCGGTGAGGTCGTTGTCGGCCCGCACCACTTGCATGCTGAGTTCCTGCATGCGCCGCGGCACGTGCACGCCCCAGGTGCGGTCGCGGAAGTGCCGGCGCAACTCGCCGGCGATGGTGACGGCCGCGAAGCCGGTGAACGGCCCGCGTTCCGGGTCGTACCGGTCGGCGGACTTCACCAGGGCGAGCCGGGCGACCTGCTCCAGGTCGTCCAGCGGCTCCCCGCGGCCGGCATAGCGGCGGGCCAGCCGGGTGGCGAACGGCAGCGCCGCACCCACCAGCCGGTTCCGGTACGCGATCCGCTCAGCTGAGCCCTCGGGCAGGCCGATGACCTCCGCGGCGTAATTCGCGGCGAGCAGGTCGAGGTTTGCCTGGTCCCCGGGGGTCCCGGGAGTTGCTGTCACTGCGGTGGGATGGCGGATCATCGCGCAGACTCCTTCACGCCGCGCACCGTCGCCGGTCACGGCCTGTCGTCGAGTGTGCTGCTTGATGCCCGCGTCTTGAGCACCTGGGAACGTCGGAGCGCCCAGGTTGAGGTCGGCGCGATCAGCTCTCTCCCCGACCATACTGCCCGAACGGCCGGGCGACAATCGCCGGACCGGCCCGGTGATCCGATGCATGAATCGACGCAACCGGTCGTTCGGTTACCCGTCCAGGTCAGTGGGTAGATCAGCGGGCATGCGCGACGACGACTACCCCACCCCGCTTTCGGACCCGGAGGCCGACGGCCTGCCCGACACCGCGGATGACGATTCCAGCGCGAACGACGACGTCGCGACCGGGCGCGAGGCGGACGGACCGGATCCGGCCCCGCTTCCCCCGGACCGCGAGGACGGGACCCTGGAACTCGATCACTTCGGGCTCACCGCCGACGAGCAGCTGGACGGCGAGTCGGTGAACTACAAGCTCGCCCGGGAGCGCTCCGAGCGGGACGTGAACGATCCGCTGGCCGGGGCGGTGGATCCGGGCATCGCGGCCGAGGCCGACAGCGAGGAGGCCGCCGCGCAGGCCCAGCTGGACGCCGACGTGATCAACGACGGCCCCACCTCGGACCCGAACTCGCCGGTGTCGCTCTACGACCACGGCCACCTGGGCGGCGGGGACGACGGCGCCCCGGTGGGCCGGCTGGTCGAGCAGGACCAGGGCGCCGGCACCCGGGAGGACGTGGAACCGGACTCGGTGGCCTGGGACGCTGGCGCCGCCGGGGGCGGGGCCAGCGCCGAGGAACGGGCCGTGCACGAGACGGAACCGCCCGAATCGCACTGATCCGCCCGCCGCGGGGGCGTCCGGCGCGGACCGGAGGCCCCCGGGGCGACGGCGGGCGCATTCGCGACGTACGGTGGAAAAGCCGCGAATGATGGAGCCTAGCTGGCGGAGACCCGACCATGACCAACGCCGAATCGCCAAGACCGCGTACGGTGTTGCCCATCGAATCCTCGCTGCTGCTCTCCGATTCCTTCGGGCCGGCCGAGGTGACCGACCTGCGCCACACGGTCACCTCGTTCGCCGGCGAGTCCGGGCTGACCGGGTCGCGGCTCGAGGACTTCGTGCTGGCGGTGAACGAGCTGATCACCAACGCGGTGCGGCACGGCGGCGGCCGGGGCTCTATCCGGCTGTGGCGCGAGGGTCCGGCGGTGATCTGCGAGGTGTCGGACACCGGCCGGGGCATCTCCGCCGAGCGGCTGGGCGACGGGCGTCGCCCGGCGCCCGACACGGCCGGTGGCTGGGGCCTGTGGCTCGCCAAACAGCTGAGCGACGAGATGATCGTGGAGAGCTCCGACCTCGGCACCACGGTCCGGATCAGCGCGAGTCTCGACCCGCCCCCGGGGCAGCCACCCCGGCGATAGCGGACGCGGTCACCCGAACAGCGCGCTGACCGACTCCCCGTTGTGGATCCGCCGCATCGCCTCGGCCAGCGCCGGCGCCACCGACAGCACCTTGAGCTTCGGTACGCGCTTCGCCGCCGGAATGGGCACCGTGTTGGTGCAGACGATCTCCAGCACCCCGTCCTGCGAGCTCAGCCGCTCCAGCGCGTCGGCCGAGAACAGGCCGTGCGTGCAGGCCAACCGGATGGACCGCACCTTGAGGTCACGCAGGTGGTCCATCAGCTCGATCATGGTGCTGCCCTTGGCGATCTCGTCGTCCAGCACGATCACGTCGCGGTCCACCACGTCCCCGATCACCGCGTTGATCCGGACCCGGTCGTCGCTGAACCGCTGCTTGGCCCCGGCCGCCACCGGCGTACCGAGCATCCGGGCGAACGCCGCGGCCTCCTTGGCGTTGCCCAGGTCCGGCGAGACCACCACCGTGTCGCGCAGGTCGTACCCGCGGAAGTGCTCGGCCAGTTCGCGCAGCGCGTGCAGGTGGTCCACCGGGACGCTGAAGAAGCCGTGCACCTGCGGCGAGTGCAGGGTCATCGCCAGCACCCGGTCCGCGCCCGCCGCCACCAGCAGGTCGGCCACCAGCCGGCCGCCGATCGAGATGCGCGGCGCGTCCTTCTTGTCGGACCGGGCGTACGCGTAGTGCGGCAGCACGACGGTGATCCGCCCGGCGGAGGCACCGCGGGCGGCGTCCAGCATGAGCATCAGCTCGACCAGGTGCTCCTGCACGGGCGGCACCAGCGGCTGGATCAGGAAGACGTCGCGCTCGCGGCAGTTGGCCTGCAACTGCACCTCGAGACAGTCGTTGGCAAATCTCGACACCCGGACCGGGTGCAACGGCACGTCGAGGTGGGTGCAGATCTCGGCGGCCAGTTCGGGATGGGCAGTTCCGCTGAAGACGGCGATGTCGCGCACGATGCCTCATCGTAGGCCGCGGCCGGGCCCGCTCGCCGCCGGTCCGGCCGCCGCGCCGGACGGGCCGCCGCACCGGACGGGCGCCGCGCCGGACGGGCCGCCGCCGCCCGCCGGATCGGCGGTACGGTGCTGCGATGACGCAGCAGTACGTGGCCGCCATCGACCAGGGCACCACCTCCTCGCGATGCATCGTCTTCGATGGCGACGGCGCCGTGGTCACCGTCGCCCGGCGGGAGCACCGGCAGATCTTCCCGCGCCCCGGCTGGGTGGAGCACGACGCCGGCGAGATCTGGACCGCCGTAACCGAGGTCGTCGGCGAGGCGCTCCGGTCGGCGCGGATCGGCGCGGACCGGCTGGCCGCCGTGGGCATCACCAACCAGCGGGAGACCACCGTCGTCTGGGACCGCGACACCGGCGCCCCGGTGCACAACGCCATCGTGTGGCAGGACACCCGGACCGGTCCGGCGCTGCGGCTGCTCGCCGAGCGGCACGGCGAGGACTGGTTCCGGGAGCGGACCGGGCTGCCGCTGGCCACGTACTTCGCCGGACCGAAGCTCGGCTGGCTGCTGGAGAACGTCGATGGCCTGCGCGACCGCGCCGAGCGCGGCGAGGTGCTGTTCGGCACGATGGACTCCTGGCTGATCTGGAAGCTCACCGGCCGGCACGTCACCGACGTCACCAACGCCAGCCGCACGATGCTGATGAACCTGCACACGCTGGACTGGGACCCGGAACTGCTGGACGCGCTCGGCGTGCCCGCCGCGATGCTGCCGGAGATCCGTTCCAGCGCCGAGGTCTACGGCAGGGCCACCGGCGGCGCCCTGGCCGACGTGCCGGTGGCCAGCGCGCTCGGCGACCAGCAGGCCGCGCTGTTCGGGCAGACCTGCTTCCAGCCCGGCGAGGCCAAGTGCACGTACGGCACGGGCAGTTTCCTGCTGCTGAACACCGGCGGCACCCCGGTGGCCTCCGAACACGGGCTGCTGACCACGGTGGGCTACCGGATCGGCGACCAGCCGGCCACGTACGCGCTGGAGGGCGCCATCGCGGTCACCGGGTCGCTGGTGCAGTGGTTGCGGGACAACCTGGGCCTGATCTCGACGGCGCCCGAGGTGGAGGAGCTGGCCCGGACCGTGGACGACAACGGCGGCTGCTACATCGTGCCGGCGTTCTCCGGGCTCTTCGCGCCGCACTGGCGCAGCGACGCCCGCGGCGTGATCGCCGGGCTGACCGGCTATATCACCAAGGGCCACCTCGCCCGCGCCGTGCTGGAGGCCACGGCGTGGCAGACGCGCGAGGTGGTCGACGCCATGAACGCCGACTCCGACGTGGCGCTGCGCCGGCTGCGGGTGGACGGCGGCATGACCGGGAACGAGCTGCTCATGCAGTTCCTCGCGGACGTGCTGGACGTACCGGTTATCCGGCCGACGGTCGCGGAGACCACCTGCCTGGGCGCGGCGTACGCGGCCGGCCTGGCCGTGGGGTTCTGGCCCGACCTGGCCACCCTGCGCCAGCAGTGGCGTCAGGACGCCGAGTGGCTGCCCGACATGCGGCCGGCGGACCGCGACCGGGAGCTGGCCAACTGGCGCAAGGCGGTGCAGCGGACGCTCGACTGGGAGGAGTGAGCGCTACTCCCAGCGGTCGCCGGTGAGCTTCTCGTACACGTCGATGTAGCGGGCCCGGGTGGCCGCCACGATCTCCTCCGGCAGCTCCGGCGGCGGGGAGATCCGGTCCCAGCCGGTGCCGGCGATCCAGTCCCGTACGTACTGCTTGTCCATGGAGAACTGGGTCCGCCCCGGCTGGTACGACTCGGCCGGCCAGAACCGGGACGAGTCCGAGGTGAGAACCTCGTCGCCCAGCATGAGCGTGCCGTCCGCCGACCAGCCCAGCTCGATCTTGGTGTCGGCGATCAGGATGCCCCGGTCGGCGGCCACCTCGGCGCCGCGCCGGTAGACGTTCAGGGTGATCTCGCGCAGCCGCTCGGCCGCCTCCGGGCCCACCTTGGCCACCACGTCGTCGAAGGTGATGAACTCGTCGTGCTCGCCGAGCGGCGCCTTCGTGGTGGGCGTGAAGATCGGCTCGGGCAGGATCGCCGACTCGACCAGGCCGGGCGGCAGCGGCACCCCGGACACCTCGCCGCGCTCCTGATAGCGACGCAGGCCGGTGCCGGTGAGGAAGCCCCGGGCGATGCACTCGACCGGCACCATCTCCAGCCGCCGGCACCGGATCGCCCGGCCGGCGAACTCCGCCGGCACGTCGGTGGCCGAGATCACATGATTCGGTACGAGGTCGCCGAGCTGATCGAACCACCAGAGGGACAGCGCGGTGAGCAGCTTGCCCTTGTCCGGAATCGGCGTCGGGAGCACGACGTCGAACACCGAAAGCCGGTCCGTGGCCACCAGGATCAGGTCGTCGCCGTCGGCGTACAGGTCCCGTACCTTGCCCGAGTAAACGCGTTCCACGCGGCTCAGTACATCATGAACGGCCGGGGCGGCACGGCGCCGTCCCGGCCTGGCGGAGCGCGGGACGCCCGGACCGTGTTCCGGCGTTGACACGCACGGGGCGGCCTTGTGTAAATGGTCGCGGTCGCCGGCCACCCCCCGGCGCCGGCAGGAGAAGCGTGATCCCTCTACCGACCGCCCCGCGCGCCCGGCTGCGTTCCGCCGCGCTGGCGTTGCTGCTCTTCCTGGTCGCGGGCGTGGTGGCGTGCGGCAAGGACACCGACGCGCCGGCCGACGGCGGGCCGGTCCAGCTCTCCGTCTTCTGGTACGGCAACCAGCGGCGTGCGGAGCTCACCGAGCAGGCTCTCCAGGCGTACACCCGGCGGCACCCCGGGGTGACGTTCCGGGTCACCTGGCAGGGCAGCGACGGCTACTACCAGCGGCTCGCGACCCAGTCCGCCGGCGGCAACCCGCCGGACCTGTTCCAGCTGGACGAGGACTACCTGACGGAGTACGCGCAGCGGCAGATCGCGCTGGACCTCACCGAGTTCGTCGATCGCCGCCGGATCGACCTGACCCGGCTCTCCCCCAGCCTGGTGCAGTCCGGCACGGTGAACGGCCGGGTGATGGCCGTGGCCGCGGCCGAGAACACCCCCGCGCTGGTCTACAACCGCGGCCTGCTGCGCCGGCTGCACCTGCGGGAGCCGAACCCCGACATGACGTACGACCAGTACGTGAGCTGGGCGCGCCAGGTGACCGTCCGGAGCGGTGGCCGAGTGGCGGGCACCATGGACCCGTCGGCCGACATCCGGGCGCTGTGGGTCTGGCTGCGCGCCGGCGGCCTCGAGTTCTACCGGGGTCGGCAGCTCGGCTTCACCGCCGACGACCTGGCCCGGTGGTTCGAGTTCTGGCAGGACGCGCGGACGTCCCGGGCCACCCCGGCCGCGGCCGTGGTGCAGGCGGCCAACTCCGGCGACCCGGCCCGGCAGCTCGTGGTCACCGGCCGGGCCGCGGCGTCGTTCGCCTGGTCACAGCAGCTCACCGAGTTGCAGCGGAACACCCGGGACGAGCTGGCGCTCGCCGGACTGCCCGGCGCCGCCAACGCCCAGTGGGCGCGGGCGTCGATGTACTGGGCCGCGTACCGCGGGACCCGGCACGCCGACACCGTGGCCGACGTGATCAACTTCCTGACCAACGATCCGCAGGCCGGCCGGATCCTCGGCGACGAGCGCGGCTTGAGCGCCAATCTCGACATCCGGCAGGCGGTCCAGTCCTCGCTCGGCGATCGCGCGGCGCGGCTCTCCGCCACGTTCGAGACCGCGATGGCCGAGCGGTTCGGCCCGGCGCCGCCCCCGCCGCCGCCCGGACAGGCCCGGATCCGGGCGCTGCTGCGGACGGCCGCCGAGCGGGCGGAGTCCGGCCGCGCCACCGGCCGGACCGCAGCCGCCGACTTCGTCGAGCAGGCCAACACCGCCCTGTCCGGCTAACCCCACCCCCACCCCCACCCCTCGGCGATCTTGCACTTTTGGCCCCGACAATTGCCAACAAACGGCGCATTAGACGGGCCCAAACTGCAAGATCGTCGAGAACGGGCGGGGTGGGGTGGGGGGTGGGGGGGTTAGCGGGGTGGGCCGGAGCGGCGGCGGCGCAGCAGCAGGACGATCACCAGCACGATGGCGGCGATGACGACCAGGCAGCAGAGCGAGCCCAGCCCGCTGCCGTACCGGCGGCGCCGGTACGCCGCCTCGATCACCATCGACCCGGTGTCCGAGGCGGCCCAGGCCGCCGTCGGAACGAGCACCGCCAGGGCCGTGGCGCCGAGCACGGCCGTCAACCGCGTCCACGCGGCTCGCAGGAAAGACATGACCTCATCCTGCCCCAGGAACGCAAGCCGGTAACCGCGCTCGACCGACGGACGCCACAGAACGGCGAAAGGCCCTCCGGATGTCCCGGAGGGCCTTTCGAGCAGTAGCGGGGACAGGATTTGAACCTGCGACCTCTGGGTTATGAGCCCAGCGAGCTACCGAGCTGCTCCACCCCGCGTCGGTACGTTCAGTTTAGATCATGTTCATCCGATGCGCCAATCGGCCCGCGCCGGACAGGCGAAACGCCCTCCGGAGTCTTCCGGAGGGCGTTTCGGCCAGTAGCGGGGACAGGATTTGAACCTGCGACCTCTGGGTTATGAGCCCAGCGAGCTACCGAGCTGCTCCACCCCGCGTCGGTACGACAACACTAGCGCACCGGCGCGCGAGCCCGCAAAACGCCCCCGGTCTCAGCCGAGCCAGGCCCGGATCGCCCGGGCGGCCCGGTCGGCGTAGTCGTCCGCGACCTGCGGGTCGGCGGACGTGCCCTCCCAGCCGCTCACCCGCAACACGGTCAACACGTCGCCCACCCGTACCCACCAGACCAGGGTGACGTACCAGGAGCCGCCGGAGCCGCTCTCGGCCTGATCGGGGGTGCGCAGCTCGACCAGCAGGGCCGCGTCGCCGTACCCGGACTGGCGCGTCGCCCGCTGCCGGTGCCGGCCGTTCCCGTCGGTCCAACTGGGGCAGGCGGGGACCGCCTGCCGCAGCCAGCGCAGGTACCCGTCGGCCCGGCCCGGCGCGAGGCTGTAGATCGTCTGCTCGGCCGTGCCGGCCGGAACCATCTCCGGCGGCGCGTCCGGGCTCTTGAAGATCACATCCCGGGTCCGCTGCGCCAGTACCCCGCCCGGCCGCCGCCCGCCGCAGGGCGGCGGGTCGATGCCGTCGGTGGAGAACTGCGGCGGTTGGATCCAGGCCGTGCCGGCGGGCTGGGCGAAGAACGCGCGGTCCGGGATCGTCGTCGGCGCCGGACGCCCGTGTGGCGTGCCGGGGCTCCCGCTGCCGGTCGCGGGCGGCGACGGCCGCGGTGCGGTCGGGGGACCCGCCGACGGCGGGCCGGCGGGCCGGCTGGGCGTTGCCGTCGGCGAGGGCGTCGCCGTCGGCGAGGCCGCGGGCGGCGGCGGGGCCGGGTCGGGGCCGTTGGCCAGCACACCGACCCCGGTCACGGTGCCGGCCACCAGCAGCGCCACCGCGACCGTCACGGTCGCGGCCCGCCGCCGGGCCCGCCGGTCGGCCCCGGCCCGCAGGGTCTCCGGCCGGTCCAGCGCTTCGGCGGGTACGTCGGCCGCCAGCGACCGGTACAGCCGGGACAGGTCAGTAGACATCGGTGACCTCCTCGGTCGCGTCGAGGGACGCCGGCAGCAGTTCGGCCAGCCGGGCACGGCCGCGGGCGAGCCAGGACTTCACCGTGCCCGGCGCCGCACCGGTCTCCACGGCGATCTCCGCCACGGACAGGTCGAACAGGTAGTGCAGGGCCAGGGCCCGCCGGTACGGCGTGGGCAGCCGCCGCAGCGCCCCCATCAGCAGCACGGTCTCCTCGCCCGGTGGCCGGACGTCGCCCGGCGGGCCGAGCCGGCGCAGGGCAGCGCGCCCGGCGCGCAGCCGTCGCCAGCGGTCGGCCGCGAGCCGCGCCACCACCACCCGTACCCACGCCTCGGGCGAGGGATGGGCCACCAGGCTGCCCCAGGACCGCCAGGCCCGGGTGTACGCCTCCTGGACCAGATCCTGCCCCTCGAGCCGATCGCCCGAGACGGCGTAGCCGTACCGGAGCATGCGCAGCGACGTACTGCGGTAGAAATCGTCGAAGCTGGCCGCATCCCTCATGGCGCCACCCGCCCCCTCGCCCCGTCGGAATCCTTGCCCGGGAAACGGTCGGCGGCGCCGTCGGGTTGCAACGGCGCCGCCGGAGTGGCAGTTCTGCGCTGGTCGGAACGGGCGGGGTCAGCCGTTCGGGGTCGGCGAGGGGGCCGGGGAGCCGGCGGCGGACGGCGTCGGGGTCGGTGTGGCCGAGGGGGTGCCCCCGGTCGAGGTCCGGGTGAGCGAGCTGAAGTCGTCCATCGCCTGCTGGAGGTTCTTCAGCGCCTTGCCGTACCGCTCGAAGTCGCCGGACTGCTGCGCGGCCTTGACCTCGTTGATGGCGCCCTGGACCTTGTCCGCGGCCGCCGCCAGCTCCCGGTTGAGCGGCGGACCGCCGGCGGCCGGCGGCGGGTTGCCGGCCGCCGGTGGCGTCCCGCCGGGCGCCTGTTTGCCGAGCCCCACGAGTTGCTGGATGCCCTCGGTCAGCGAGTTCGCCAGCACCACGTACGACCCGCCGTCGCCGTACGACAGCAGCACCTTCTGCAGCAACGGGTACGACGCGTTCTGCTGGTTGCTCTTCACGTACACCGGTTCGACGTAGAGCATCCCGTTGCCGAACGGCAGCGAGAGCAGGTTGCCGAACTGCAGGTCGGCCTTGCCGTCCGCGGTGAGCGTGCTGAGTTGCTGGCGAATGGCGCCGATGTTGGTCATCTGCTGGTGCACCTGGACCGGCCCGGAGATCCGGGTCTGATCCGGCAGCTCCAGCACCTCGATCCGCGGCTGACCGTCGACGTACGAGCCGGAGATGAGCGCGGCGAGGTTCTGCCGGCCGTTCGGGGTCACCGCCGAGGTCAGCTGGAAGCGCGCCGCGTCCTGCTCGGGGAACTTGGTGAAGAGGTAGTACGGCGGCTGTTTCTGGCCCAGGTCCGGCGCGTCGGGGACGTTGGGCACCTGCCAGAAGTCCTGCCCGGAATAGAAGTCGCCGGGCGTGGTCACGTGGAACCGGGCGAGCAGATTGCGCTGGACCTTGAACAGGTCGGCCGGGTAGCGGAAGTGCGCGGCCAGTTCCGGCGGGATCTCGGCCCGGGGGATCAACAGGTGGCCGCCGAAGGCCTTGTTCCAGGCCTTGAGCACCGGATCGGCGTCGTCGAACTGGTACAGCCGGACGGTCCCGTCGTACGCGTCGACGGTGGCCTTCACCGAGTTGCGGATGTAGTTGACGTTCTCCCGGGCGAGCTGGAAGGTGCCCTTGTTGGTGAGCTCGTCGGCGGTCTCCTGCTGCAGGTTGATCTGCTCGGAGTACGGGTACGTGGCGGCCGTCGTGTACCCGTCGATGATCCACTGGACCCGGCCGTTGATCACGGCGGGATACGGGTCGCCGTCCAGGGTGAGGAACGGGGCCACCTTCTGCACCCGCTCCCGCGGGTTGCGCACGTACAGCAGCCGGGACGAGTCGTTGACCGCCTCGGAGAGCAGGAAGTTGCTCTCCTGCTCCTTGATCGCGTACAGCAGACGGCGGCCGAACGAGCCGATCGGCACCCCGCCGGCCCCGTCGTAGGTGTAGTTCTGCTCGCCGCCGTCCCCGGTCGGCCGGTCGAACTCGACGTGCTTGTCCGCGTTGGGCTGGCCGACGATCGCGTAGTCGCTGTCCCGCATCCGCTCGCCGTAGTAGATCCGCGGCTGCTGCGCCGGGATCTGGTCGGTCGGCGCCGAGCAGCTCTGCTGGTCCTTCTCGTTGTCCCCGAGCGAGCCGGCCACGAAGTAGGGCTGCCCGCCGCAGGTCACCTGGTTGGCCGGGGCGGCCACCAGGCCGTACCCGTGGGTGAAGACGGTGTGCCGGTTGATCCAGTTGTTCTGCTGGTCGGTGAGCTCCCGGTAGTTGATCTCCCGGACGCCGACCACGTAGTCCTGGGTCTGCCCCTGCACGGCGTACCGGTCCACGTCCAGCTTCGAGCCGAAGTCGTAGAACTTCCGCACCTGCTGCAGCTGCGTGTACGTCTCGGAGACCAGCTGCGGGTCGAGCAGCCGGATGTTCGACACCACCGAGCTGTCGGTGCCGAGGGTGGCCGGCGGGGTGAGGTTGGTGGCCGCGTACGGGGTGATCTTGGTGGCGTCGATCCCGAAGGCCGCCCGGGTGGCGTCGATGCTGTGCTGGATGTACGGCGCCTCCTTGTCCTTGGCGCTCGGCTTCACCTCGAAGGTCTGCACCGCCCACGGGTAGATGCCGCCGATGGCCACGGCCGAGATGCCGAGCAGCGCGAGCGAGATCCCCGGCCAGACCAGGTTCCGCATCATGGCGTTGGAGAACACGATGATCGCGATGGCCACCACGATCGAGATGTAGGCCAGGATCTCCTTGGCCGGCAGCAGCGCGTTGATGTCGGCGTAGCCGGCGCCGTACAGCTTGGCGCTCTCGTTGTACTCCAGCAGCATGGCCCGGCGGTCCAGCACGTACGCCACCGCCTTGAGCAGCACGAAGGCCGCCACCAGGCTGGTCAGGTGGGCCCGCGCGGCGTTGCTCATCCGGTCACCGGCGCCCTGCAGCCGCACCCCGCCGAACAGGTAGTGCACGGCCAGCGCGCCAAGCACCGACAGCACCACGACGGTGAAGCCCACGCCCAACAGGTAGCGCCAGAACGGCAGCTGGAACACGTAGAAGCCGACATCGACGCCGAACTCCGGGTCCTTCACCCCGAAACTGCCGCCGTTGCGGAACAGCATCCACTGCATCCAGCGGCCCTGCGCGGACAGCCCGGCGAAGAAGCCGACGACCAGCGAGACGATGATGATCCAGCGCAGCATGCGCGGGCTCAGCAGCGCGCGGTACCGCTCCAGGGCCACCTGCTCGGGCGAGTGCGGCCGCAGCAGCGGGCGCAGCCGGTGCGCCAGCCACAGGTTCACCCCGAGCAGCAGGGCGGTCGCCGCGCCGATCGCGGCGAACAGCGCCAGCCGGGTCAGCAGGACGCCCGAGAACACCTGGGTGAAGTTGACCTCGTCGAACCACAGCCAGTCGGTCCAGGCGTTGACGCCCCAGCTCAGCAGGACGAACAGCAGGAAGATCCCGACCAGCACCGCGACCGTGGCCCGGCCCCGACGGCTCATCCTCGGAAGGGGGCTGCTTCGCATTACCACGTGTCGGCTCCACCCGCTCGGCTGGTGATCTGGGCACCTAGCGTACGGGGTGTATCTGAGCGTGAGCGGTCCCGGTCGCGCCGGCCCGGCGGCGGTCGCTCAGCACCGCGGCGGTTGGCCACCCTTCTGCAGGGTGTCCAGGGCCGCCAACGCGTCGTCCAGGGTGGCCACCTTCAACAGCGGCAGGCCGGGCTGCGGGTTGCGGACGGCCTCGGCGCAGTTGTCCGCGGGCACCAGGAACTCCGTGGCCCCCGCCTGCTTGGCGCCGACCAGCTTCTGCGGGATGCCGCCGATCGGGCCGACGTTGCCGTCGTCGTCGATCGTGCCGGTGCCCGCGATGACCCGGCCACCGGTGAGGTCGGCCGGCTCCAGCTTGTCGATGATGCCCAGCGTGAACATCAAGCCGGCGCTCGGACCACCGATGTCGTTCAGGTCGATCTTCAACTCGAACGGATGCGGCTGCTTCTGCTCGATCTCGACCCCGATCCGCGGCGTGCCGTTGTCGGCCCGGCTGGTCACGGTGGCCGTGCCCGGCGCGCCGCCGCGGACGTAGCCGAGCCGGAACGCCGTACCGGCCGGCTTGGCCCGGATGAGCTCGGTCAACCGGCCGGCGGTCGGCACCTGCTGGCCGTCCACGCTGGTGATCTGGTCGCCGACCCGCAGCACACCCTCGGAGGGACCGCCGCTGGTCACCGACTTCACCACCACCTGGATCGGATAGCCGAGCTTGCGCAGGGCGGCCGTCTCGGCGCTGCTCTGCGAGGCCGCGAAGTCCTCCTTGTTGCGCTGGTCCACCTGCTGCTGGCTCTGGCCGGGCGGATAGATCAACTCTCGCGGCACCACGGCCTCGTCGGGCGAGAACCAGCCGGCGATGGCCGCGGGCAGGCCCACGTCGGGCTGCACCCCGACCGTGGTGAGCCGGAGCTGACCCGTCGAGGTCGAGGTCTGCCGGCCGGAGACCTGGATCACTTCCTTGTTCTCGTTGGTGCCGAGCGTGTTCACGGTGGGCCCCGGCCCGAGCACGACGTACGGGATCGGCGCGCTCAACACACCGACCGCGAGCAGTGCGGTGATCACCGCGCCGAGGAGGACCGTGACACCGCGACGTCTCATGGGGCAGAGCGTACCGAGCGCCCCGGACGCGCCGGGCGAGCACGGCCGGTCACCGCAATTCGCGCCCGGCGGGTGGCCGCGACTTCGCGCCCGGCAGGGATGCCGCGGCTTCGCGCCCGGGCGGGTCGCCGCGACTTCGCGCCCGGGCGGGTCGCCGCGACTTCGCGCTGAGCGGAATGCGGAACCGGCCGACCCGGGCGGGAGCCGCGTACCGTGGTGGGGTGCCTGATATTCCGTTCGGCTTCGCGCTTCCGGGTGGCCAGCCGCCAGACCCCAACGACCCGCAGCAGATGCAGCAGTTCATGGCCCAGCTGCAGCAGTTGCTCGCCGCGCCGAGCGGGGGCGGCCCGGTCAACTGGGACCTGGCCCGCCAGGTGGCGGCCAGCCAGCTGTCCGGCGCCGGCGACCCGGCCGTGCACCCGTACGAGCGGAACGCCGTCGAGGAGGCGCTCCGGCTGGCCGACCTGTGGCTCGAGCCGGTCTCCGCGCTGCCGTCCGGCATCTCCACCTCGGTGGCCTGGAACCGCAACGAGTGGATCTACAAGACCCTCGACGTGTGGCGCCGGCTGTGTGACCCGGTGGCGGCCCGCATGGTGGGCGCCATGGGCGACCTGGTGCCGCCGGAGGCCCGCGCCCAGCTGGGCCCGATGCAGTCCATGATCGGCACGCTGGGTGGCGCGCTCTTCGGGGGACAGCTCGGCCAGGCGCTCGGCTCGCTCGCCGCCGAGGTGCTGTCCGCGGGCGACATCGGGCTCCCGCTCGGTCCGGCCGGCACGGCCGCGCTCATCCCGGCCAACATCCGCGAGTACGGCGCCGGGCTGGAGCTGCCGGAGGACGAGGTACGCCTCTACGTGGCCCTCCGCGAGGCCGCGCACCAGCGACTGTTCGGGCACGTGCCGTGGCTGCGCGGGCATGTGCTCAACGCCGTGGAGACGTACGCCTCGGGCATCACCGTCGACCGGGAGGCCATCGAGGAGGCCATGGGCCGGATGGACCCGGGCGATCCGGAGTCGATGCAGGCCATCGCGCTGGAGGGCATCTTCACCCCCGAGGACTCGCCCGCGCAGCGGGCTGCGCTGGCCCGGCTCGAGACGACGCTGGCGCTCATCGAGGGCTGGGTGGGGCACGTCGTGGACACCGCCGTCGACGACCGGCTGCCCAACGTGGTGCGGCTGGCCGAGGCCTTCCGCCGGCGGCGCGCGGCCGGCGGCCCGGCCGAGCAGACGTTCGCGGCGCTGGTCGGCCTCGAGCTGCGACCCCGCCGGCTGCGGGAGGCGGCGACCCTGTGGGCGGCGCTCACCGAGCACCGCGGCAGCGCCGGCCGGGACGCGCTGTGGGGCCACCCCGACCTGCTGCCCACCGGCGACGACTTCGCCGACCCGCAGGCCTTCGCCCGGTCCCAGCTCGACCTGGGCGACCTGGGTGACTTCGACTTCGACTCGACGGCGCCGCAGGAGGGCTCCGCAAGCGAGCGGACCGAGCGGCCCGCGGATCGGCCCGAGCCGGGTGACGCCGATCCCGACCGCGGCGACGAGCGGCCGGACGCCGGCTGAGCCTCCGCTGCGCTGAGCCGTGGCCGGCCGCCGGCTCCGGCCGGCCAGTTCCGGGGCGCCGGCTCCGGCCGGCCAGTTCCGGGGGTGCGGCTCCGGCCGGCCAGTTCCGGGGGTGCGGCTCCGGCCGGCCAGTTCCGGGGGTGCGGCTCCCTGGCCAGGCGGCGAGGCGGGACGAGCGCTGGCCCCGGACCAGCGCTCGGGCCCGGACGATGATCAACCGGCACGCCTGACCGGCTCTGCCGCGGGCGTGGATCAGTCGAAGTGCTGGAACTGCGGCCACAGCTGCGACCACGGGCCGGACGGGTCGCGGCACACCTCGACGTCGTTGTGCTGCTCCTCGTTCGGGATGGCCAGACCGTTGTCCAGCTGCGCCGCCACCCGGCAGGAGGCGAACGACGCCAAACCCCGGCCGCCGGCGGCAAAACCGACCATGATCGCCACCGTCCGGTCGTCTGCCGGCCGGCCGAGGTACCACAACGCGTTGTGCCCGCTGTAGACGGGCGGCAGGTGCAGGCCGGCGCCGTAGCGGTCCAGCGCCCCCGCCTCGCCGTAGTTGCCGGTGACGATGACGGCCCGTGCCGCGTCGTCGGGCGGCAGGCTCCGGTACACGTCCGCGATCTGGCGGACGTACACCGGCCAGCCGATCTGGTCGCTGACGACCTGGCTGACGTCGGCGATGTGCGTGGGCGCGAGTGAGCGCACCGGCACCAGCGGCAGGGCGATCAGCGCGGAAAGGGCGACGTTGAGCACCAGCGCGGCGGCGAACCAGGCGGTACGCAGCCGGCGCCGACCGCGCGCCATCCACCGCACGACCGACACGCACCCGGCCGCGTACAGGGCCAGCACCAGGCCGAGGGTGTAGTACGGCTGACCCCCGGTGACCAGGACCAGCACGCACGCCGCCGGATAGGCGACGGCCAACGCCCGCACCGGGCGCAGCCCCGGCTCGCGCAGCAGCCGCACGAGGCCGGCCACCCACACCGGGACCATGAAGAAACCCAGCATCACGAGCTGGAGCGGCACGAACGTGATGCGGGAGTCGGCACCCTTGTTCCGTTCGATCGCGCCCGCCATGGTGACCTGGGGCCAGTGGTGGGTGGCCTGGTAGACGAGATTCGGGGCGCCGACCACGAGCGCGACGAGCACCCCGGCCCACAGCCAGCGCGAGGCGAACACCCGGCGCGGGCCCACCAGCAGCAGGCCGGCGGCGATCGACAGCAGAGTCAGCACGACGAGGTCCTTGAGGTACAGGCCGACTCCCACCGCCGCCCCGGCCGCGAGCCACCAGCGGGCGTCGCGCAGCAGCGCCCGGGCCACGAACAGCAGCACGGCCGCGTGCAGCACCAGATCGAGGGTCGCGGTGGCCAGCACGTGCCCCGCGATGAGCGGGAACACGGTCGCCGCGCCGAGCGCGCCCAGCACCTGCGCGACCCGTGCGCCGCCCCAGTCCCGGACCAACAACGCGGTGAGCATCGCGGCGCCGGCCACGGCCATGGCGCTGGGCAGCCGCAGCGCCCAGAGGTGGTCGCCGAGCAGCGCCCGCGTCAGCCCGGCCAGCAGCGGCGCGGCCGGGGGCTGATCGACGTAGCCCCAGGCCGGGTGCTGGCCCAGCAGCCGGAAATACAACTCGTCGCGGTGGTAGCCGTACCGGGTGCTCCACGCCACCAGCAGCACCGCGGTGCCGGCCGCCACGAGCAGGACCGGCAGCATCGCGAACGGCTCGCGCGGCGGCCCGGTGCGAGCCCGGCCGGTGCGCTGTGCTTCTTCGATTGCCACGCGCCGTACCGTATCCAAGGCGGCCCGGATCGGCGATGGGCTATCCGGTGCCGGTCAGCAGCGCTCGGGTATTGTCCCAGCCCTCGACCCGGGGATCCAGCGAGCCGAGGTCATCGGGCCCGCGCAGGCGCCGCCAACCCGGAGTGACCACCACCTGGCCGGGACGGGGCGCCGCGGCCCTGATCCGGGCCGGGTCCGCGTCGTCGAGATCGGTGTCCGGCAGCCAGTCGGGCACGGGCAGCCGCACCGCCACGCCGAGCAGCCCGGCCGGCGCACCCCCGGGAGCGGCCGACTCCGCCGCCGGACCGGCCGGCGCCACCGCGACCGGCCGGGTGGTGAGCGGGCGCAGCAGCTTGGCCAGCACCAGGCCCGGCAGGTCCGGAGCGTCGGCCTGGATCACCGCGAGCTGCTCGTACCCGTCCCGGGCGGCCACCCCGGCCACCTCTCGGACGGATCGGGCCGACAGGACGTACACCGGCATGCCGGGCCAACCGATCTCGGCGGCGAGCGGCCGGTCCGCCGGGACCACGGCGATGGCCGGGTCGGCCTGGGCCATGGTGGCCAGCAGATCGACGGTGTCCTCGGCCAACGCCCGGCGCCAGCGAGCGGCTCCGGTCCCCGGCGGGGACCAGTGGACCGGACCGGGCAGGACCACGACGAGTCTGCGCACCATGCCGCCGACCCTAGGGCGCGGCTCAGTCCTCGGCCAGGACCGCGCCGCTGGCGGCGGCCACTCCCTCGAGGTAGCCCCGGGCGCGCTCCGACTTCGGGTGGCGGCTCACCAGGGCCCAGAACCGGGCGTTGTGGCTGGGCACCAGCAGGTGGGCCAGCTCATGCAACAGCACGTAGTCGATCACCCAGTCGGGCATCTCCTGGATCCGGTGCGAGATCCGGATGGTGCGGTCGGCCGGGGTGCACGATCCCCACCTGCCGTTCTGGTTGGTCACCCACCGGACGCTCGCCGGCACGGCCGCGTCCGCGTACTCGCTCAGGTAGCGGTCGATCAGCCGGTGCGCGCGGATCAGCAGTTCGTCGTCGGACCGGCTCAGCCGCTCCTCCCGGGCGGCCAACCGGGCGAGCATCCGGGCGACCCACTCCGACTCCTCGGCCCGGGAGAACTGATCCGGAATGAGGACCACAACCCGCTCGCCGTCCCGGTACGCGGACACCGTTCGGCGCCGGCGCTGACTGCGCCGTACCTCGACGACCGGCTTGCGGGCCCCGGCCATCAGCGGACGGTCGGGCCCGGGAAATACTTCACGAAGGAAAGCTAATGGGTATCGGGTCACCCTCCGCAAGGGCCAACCCGGTGGGTGGGGCCGGGAAAGTACCGGTTAGGGGCGGCTTGTCCTGAAAAATTTTGGATGACGTCCGGTAGCGCGCGGATGACATTTCCGCGTCTCGCGTCATCGCCTCGCAAATCCGCCTCGGGATCAGCGTACCGCCGCCCACCGTATGCGATCACGGCGCCGCACCACCATGGCCTCCGTAGCCAAAAGGGGCCCTCTGGGGTGTTCATCCGGCGTGTCACTGCGAAACTGACTTATCCGACCTATTGCGGCATGCACACTCTGACCGTCAACTAATTCACACTGTCCGCGAATCCTGACATGGATGTGCCCCGACCTGGGTAGGGTCCGCGGACCAGCGGTCACTGCGTGGCCGCGGCCAGATCTTCCGCGCGGCGCGGTCGCGTGCCAGCGCGCGGAGGCGCCGGAATCACTCCGGCGGACAAAGGACGAGGAGGAGCGCCGTGGCCGACAAGGCCCAGACCTACAACGGGTACTGCGTGAAGTGCAAGGAGAAGCGCGACTTCGAGGGCCACGTCGAGGTCTCGAAGACGGGCATGAACATGGCAAAGGGCAAGTGTCCGGTCTGCGGCACAACAGTGAACCGCATCCTGGGCAAGGCCAAGGTCTGACCTGAGGGACCCGGACCAGACGCGAGGGGCGGCCGCCCAGCGGCCGCCCCTCGCGTTGTCCGGTGGAGTCACGCAGCGCTATCGCCGGCGATCACATAGCTACTCATGAGTTGTGGATAACTCGCCGGAGGCTGTGGATAACCCACGGCGTTCGGGGGTCCGCCTGTGGACAACGATTGGCGGAGGGTTCGGCTACGGTGACACGCTGTCAGGTGTGGCCCCCGCTCCCCTGCTCCGCCCCACGCTGCTGCCCGGGCTGGTCCGGCTCTGGCGCGACCGGCACACGCTGCAACTCGGCCTCCACCCCGAGCGCGCGATCCTGCTCGAGGTGGCCGATCCGCTGGTCGCCCGGCTGCTCGACCTGCTCGACGGCGGACACAGCGAACGCGGCGTGCTCGACGAGGCCACCCGGCTGGGTCTCCGCCGGGAGGACGCCCGGACGCTGCTCGAGCAGCTGCGCGCGGCCGGCCTGCTCGTCGGGGCCGCGGCGCTGCTGCCGCCCGGCCTGCCCGATCCGGAGCGCCGCCGCCTGCTGGCCGAGGCCGTGGCCATCGCGCTCAACGGCGCGTCGGCCGCCGGCACCCCGGCCCAGGCCCTCCGGCGGCGCACCACCGCCCGGGTGGCGATCACCGGCCGCGGCCGGTTGGCCGCGCCGATCGCGATCGCGCTCGGGCAGTCCGGAGTGGGGAAGGTCACTATCGACCTTCGCGGCCGGGTCGAGCCGGCCGATCTGGTCGGTGGTGGGTTGGCGGCCGCGGACATCGGGCGGGACCGCACGACCGCCGTCATCGAGGCGCTCGGTCGGGTGGCCCCCGGCGTCCGGGCCGAGCCGGCGCGCCGGGACCGGGCCGAGCTGGTCGTGCAGGTGGGCACGGACCGGCCGGCCGCGCTCGTGGCCGCCGGGTACGCGCAGCGCCGGCAGCCGCACCTGCTGGTCGACGTGCGGGACGGCGTGGCGGTGGTCGGACCGTTCGTGACCGCGCTCGGGAGACCCTGCCTCAACTGCCTTGACCTGCACCGCCAGGATCGCGACCCGGGCTGGCCCGGCCTGGCCGCCCAACTCGCCGCCCGCCCCCGGCTCCAGCCGTGCACCACGCCGACGCTGCTCGCCGCGACGGGCTACGCCACCGACGAGATCCTCCGGCACCTGGACGGCGGGGTGCCGGAGACCGCGGGCGGGGCCGCCGAACTCACCGGCCCAGGCCGGGTCCGCCATCGGGCCTGGCCGCCGCACCCCGCCTGCGCGTGCTCCCGGGGCGGTCGAGCCCGGTCTGCCGGTCGACCCGGGCCGCCCGACCGGTCCGGGTTGTCCGGATCCGTCGGGAGTGAGCCCGGCCGCATGGCGGTCACCGAACCAGAGAGTCGGTCACAATGATCTGGTGACCGACATCCCGCGCCGGGCGGTGTCCCGGACCGCCAAGCTTGCCGCGTTGCCGCTCGGCTTCGCCGGCCGCACCGTCCTGGGCATGGGCAAGCGGGTGACCGGCCTGGCCTCCGAGGTGATTTCCGCCGAGATCCAGCAGCGCACCGCCGAGCAGCTGTTCAGCGTGTTGGGGCAGCTGAAGGGCGGTGCCATGAAGTTCGGGCAGGCGCTCTCGGTGTTCGAGGCCGCCCTGCCCGAGGAGATGGCGGCGCCGTACCGGCAGGCGCTCACCAAGCTCCAGGAGGCGGCTCCGCCGCTGCCGGTGGCGAGCGTGCACAAGGTCCTCGCCGACCAGCTCGGCCCGGACTGGCGGAGCCACTTCGTGGAGTTCGACGACAGTCCGGCCGCGGCCGCCAGCATCGGTCAGGTGCACCGGGCCGTCTGGCAGGGGCCACCCACGACGGCCGGTCGCGGTTCGCGACGGCGGGCCGGCGCGGGCCGGGCGGCGCGGCCGGTGGCCGTGAAGGTGCAGTACCCGGGCGCCGGGGACGCCCTGCTCGCCGACCTCAAACAGCTCTCCCGGTTGGGCGCCATGTTCCGGGCCATCCAGCCGGGGCTGGACATCAAGCCCCTGCTGGCCGAGTTGCGCGAGCGGATCGCCGAGGAGCTGGACTACGGGCTCGAGGCGGAGTCGCAGCGGGCCTTCGCCGCGGCGTACGCCGGCGATCCGGACATCTACGTCCCGCAGGTGCTGGCCGCGGCGCCCCGGGTCCTGGTGACCGAGTGGGTCGAGGGCACGCCGATGTCCGAGATCATCTCCACCGGCACCGAGGAACAGCGGGACCGGGCCGGCGAGGCGATGGCCACCCTGCACCTGTCGGCGCCGATGCGGGCGCACCTGCTGCACGCCGATCCGCATCCGGGCAATTTCCGGCTCCTGCCGGACGGTCGGCTGGGGGTGCTCGACTTCGGCGCCGTGGCCCGGCTGCCCGACGGCACGCCCGAGCCGATCGGCCGGTTGGTCCGGCTGGCCCTGGCCGGCGAGGCGGACGCGGTGGTCGACGGGCTACGCGCCGAGGGCTTCATCCGGCGGGCGGAGCCGATCGACGCCCAGGCCGTGCTGGACTTCCTGGTGCCGATGCTCGAGCCGCTGACCGTCGACGAGTTCCGCTTCTCCCGGGCCTGGCTGCGGGCCGAGGCGGCCCGGCTGGCCAGCCCCCGGTCGTCGGCCTACCAGTTGAGCAGGCAGCTCAACCTGCCGCCGGAATACCTGCTGATCCACCGGGTGACGCTGGGCTCCATCGGGGTGCTCTGCCAGCTCGAGGCCAAGGCGCCGTACCGCGGCATCCTGGAACGGTGGCTGCCGGGCTTCGCCCCGGTCGGCTGACCGCAAACGACGCCGCACTCTCGGCCGGTCACAGCGACGCCGCGACGACGCCGGGGTCACGGCCGCAACGACGCCGGAGGGTCCGCCGGCGGCGGCGACGCCGGGGGCCCGGCACCCGAAACGACGCCGGAGGGTCGGCCGGCCGCGGCGACGCCGGACGGCGGGCCGCCGGACGGCGGCGCGAGCCGGCCCGGACGGCGGCGGGGGCACGCCCGGACCGGACGTGCCCCCGCCATGTTCGGTGTCCGCGATCATGGGTCGACCGGCGGTCACAACGGATCAGAAGAGGCCCAGCTCCCGTGCCGAGGCCTGGTGGGCCTTGAGCGCGATGACGCGGGCGGATCGGACTGCCTCAGTGCGCGTGGTGCTAGGACCGGCCTGAGGCCGTCGCATTCGTACCTTGGATAGTGCTTCGTGGATGAGATACATCTCGGTGACTCCGGTTCGCTGGGTGGTAACGGGGTTCATCTCGGTGGTGGTCGCCGGCGTGATGCCGGTCGGCGCGCTGATCGGGGCCATGTCAGGCCGCCAGCCGGACGCTGTTGCGGGACGCGGCGGCACCGCTGCTCGCCAGCCGCGTCTCGGTCTCGACCCGCAGGGCCGCGTCCCGAGCGGCGTCCTCCTTGCGCGGACGGCCACGGGGCCGCTTACGCGGAACGACCGCGCCACGCTCGAAGATCTCGCCACCCCAGACGCCCCACGGCTCGGCCCGCTCGACCGCGCCGGACAGGCACTCCAGCCGCAGCGGGCAGTCCCCGCACATCGACTTGGCCAGTTCCAGCTCGGCCGGCGAGTCGGAGAACCACAGGTCGGGGTCGAACTTCCGGCAGGGCAGGTTCGCCTCCAGCTCGACCTGGTGGTCGAGGGGGGCCAACGCCAGACTCATCGCCCGGTCACCTCTCTCTCGCTCGATCTCGTGGATCGCTGTTCAACACCTGGGCGGAACAAAAAACTGAGGCCGCGGATCCCGGTATGCGGGTTCCGCGGCCTCGAGGTGAGCCGGTGGTCTGGATCAGACCGGTGGTCTACCTCGAGGTGGAACGCCGCGGGCGTCCGTGGCCGGCTTGCTGGCCGGGGCGCCCTTACCCGCGAACCCATTGGTCCCCTGAACTCCGGCAATCGGCTGGACCAGGAGCCGCTCGGGCTGAGCGGAGACCTGGTGCACCCGCGGAGCCCACGGGGCGTCGGCAACCGGCATGATCCGGGCAGCCGACATCGGAGCGAGGGCAGCAGGCAGCGCCGTCAGCCGCTCGCCGTAATAGGTCGTCGTCTCCACGGAACTCGCCTCCTCACACATCGCTCTTCGAACCATCTGGCCCACCCCGGGAGCAGCGCAAATGACGCCGCTCGTCGTGGTGTGTCCTGAGGCTATGCCTCCCCCGGGGGCGAGGGCAAACGGTTTTACGACTCATTCTGGAAAGTTTTTTCCGGCGCCAGATCGTCGACCGCGGCCCCCGACACGAGGGCCAGCACGGAGTCGCCGTACAGGCCGAGCTTGCGCGGCCCGATGCCGGCGATCGCGAGCAGATCCTCCGACCGCTCCGGGCGTCGCTCGGCCAGCGCCGTGAGGGTGGCGTCGGTGAAGACCACGTACGCCGGCACCTTCTGCGCGCCCGCCACCCGGACCCGCCACTCGCGCAGCCGCTCGTGCAGCTCCTCGTCGAGGTCGGACGGGCAGGTGGCGCACCGGCCGAGCTTGCGGTCGGTGCCGGCCAGCAGGGTCGCGCCGCACACCCGGCAGGAGACCGGCCGGACGCGGCGCCGCTCGGCGCGGACCCCGGACCCGGCCGCCGGCGCGCCGCGGTCCCCGCCCGAGCGGTCCAGCTGGGGCAGGAACCGGCACGGACGCCGGAGCCGGCCGCCGGGCGAGCGGGCGCCGCCGTACGACAGCCACAGCCACTCCCGGGCCCGGGTCACCCCCACATAGAGCAGCCGCCGCTCCTCCTCCAGCTGCTCGGGCGTTCGCGCGTACGTGGTCGGCAGCGTGCCGTCGGCGAGCCCGACCAGGAACACCGCGTCCCACTCCAGGCCCTTGGCCGAGTGCAGCGAGGCCAGCGTCACCCCGTCGACCGTGGGCGCGTGCTGCTGCGCCGCGCGCTGCTGGAGCTCGGCGCAGAAGTCGGCCAGGGTGACCGCCCGCTCGACGGCCGCGGCCTCGCCCAGCGGCAGCACGGTCGGGCTGGCCGCGTACTCCTCGGAAAGCTGGACCAGGGCGGCGAGCGCCTCCCAGCGCTCCCGCGCGGCCCCGCCGGCGGGCGGCGCGTCCGGCGCCCAGCCGACCGCCGCGAGCGCATCGACCACGGCGGCGACCAGCGGGGTCTGGCCGGGGGTGGAGCGGATGGCGGCCCGCAACGCCACGATGGCCTGCCGGACCTCCGGCCGCTCGAAGAACCGCTCGGCGCCGTGCACCACGTACGGCACCTCGGCCTCGGCCAGCGCCTTCTCGTACGCCTCGGACTGCGCGTTCGTCCGGAAGAGCACCGCGATCTCCCGGGCCGGGGTGCCGGCGTCGATGAGCTGACGGCAGCGGACCGCCACGGCGGCGGCCTCGGCCGGCTCGTCGGTGAAGATGCGTACGTCCGGTTCGGGGCCCGGCGGGCGCTGCCCGCGCAGCTCCAGCCGGAGCCGCGCCTGCGCGCCCCGGGCCTGCTGGATGACCGCGTTGGCCAGCCCCACCACCTGCGGGGTGGACCGGTAGTCCCGGACCAGCCGCACCACCATGGCGTTCCGCCGCTGCCGGGGAAAGTCGACCAGGTAGCTCGAGGTGGCCCCGGTGAACGAGTAGATCGTCTGGCTGGCATCGCCCACCACGGTGAGGTCGTCCCGGCCGCCCAGCCAGGCGTCCAGCAGGCGCTGCTGGAGCGGGTTCACGTCCTGGTACTCGTCCACCACGAAGTGCCGGTACTGCGCCCGGACCTGCTCGGCGACGTCCGGATGCTCCTCGATCCCCCAGACCGCGGCGCGCAGCATGTCCTCGAAGTCGATGACCCCGTTCCCGCGCTTGATCTGCTCGTACGCGGCGAAGACCTCGGCCACCCTGGCGGCCTCGAAGGGGGTGTCCCGGGCCGCCTTGGCGGCCGCCACGGCGTACTCGCCCGGCTCCACGAGCGACGACTTCGCCCACTCGATCTCGCCGGCCAGGTCCCGCGCGGCGGCCCGGTCGGTCCGCAGGCCGGCCCGCGCCGCGGCCAGGGTGACCAGCCGGACCTTGCTGTCCAGCAGCTCCGGCATGGCCCGCCCGTCGAGCAGCCGGGGGGCGAAGTAGCGGACCTGGCGCAGCGCCGCGGCGTGGAACGTCCGGGCCTGCACGCCCGCCACGCCCAGACCGCTGAGCCGGGCCCGCAGCTCGGCTGCGGCTCGGGCCGTGAAGGTCACCGCGAGCACGTGCCGGCCGGCGATCTCACCGGCCAGCGCCCGGTACGCGATCCGCGAGGTGATCGCCCTGGTCTTTCCGGTGCCCGCCCCGGCCAGCACACAGACCGGCACCGCGGGCGCGGTCACCGCGGTCCGCTGTTCGGGGTCGAGGCCGGCCAGCACCCGGTCAAGAGCTGAGTTCGCCGCCACAGCTAGGAATCATGGCAGCCCGCCCCGACGTTGCAGCGGATAGCCTGTCCGACGGAGAAAAACGGGAGGACCCGATCATGGTGACCATGTACTCGACGCCCTGGTGTGGCTACTGCCACCGGCTCAAGTCGCAGTTCGACCGGGAGGGCATCGGTTACCAGGTCGTGGACATCGAGCAGGACCCGGCCGCGGCCGAGTTCGTGATGAGCGTCAACGGCGGCAACCAGACGGTCCCGACCATCCGGTTCGCCGACGGCTCGGCCCTGACCAACCCCTCGATCAAGCAGGTCAAGGACCGGCTGGCCAGCCTCGCGGGCTGAGGCCACCCAGCGCTCGACCGGACCGCCGCCGTGGACTTCCCGGCGGCGGTCGCTGGCGTGGATTTCCCGGCGGCGGTCGCTGGCGTGGACTTCCCGGCGGCGGTCGCTGGCGTGGACTTCCCGGCGGCGGTCGCTGGCGTGGACTTCCCGGCGGCGGTCGCCGGCGTGCGCCCGGACAGCGCGTCGTGAATCCGTCACGCCTGTTTTCGCCGCAGACCACCACGCTCGCGGCGATCCCGGCGTTTTACCGCTGGGACACGCGGGCGGATGCAGGAGATGCGGCACAATGGTCGTTCTCGTACTTACGGTGGGGGGCGCGTTCCGCTCGGTGATCAACCTTCGGGACGCCCGGGGATTCGACACGATCGGAAGTGAGATCCCATGCCTCCTCAACAGCAGAGTCCGATCCTGCGTCGCCGCAGGTTGGGGATCGAGCTGCGCAAGTACCGGGAAGCCGCCGGGCTGACCGGCGACCAGGTGATCGAAAGGATCGGCTGGGCGTCGGCCTCCAAGCTGTCCCGGCTGGAGAACGGCCGCAGCCGACCCGAGCTGCGAGACGTGCTGGATCTGCTCGAAATCTACGGGGTGACCGAGAGCGAGCGGGACGAGGTGGTGGCCATCGTCCGCGGCGCCGGGGACATGCGGTCCTGGCTGCGCCGCTATCCCACCATGACGCCCCGGCAACGCCAGTACGCCGAGCTCGAGGCGGGTTGCGCCGAGATCCGGGAGTACAGCCCCGTGATCATCCCGGGGTTGCTGCAGACCCAGGAGTACGCCCGGGTCCGGTTCACCTCGTCGCAACCGCTCAACGATCCGGACGACCGCGAGGCCGGCGACGCCGCGGACCCGGACACCGAGGTGCAGGCGCGGCTGTCCCGGCAGCGGCTGCTGTACGACGAGGCCGTCCCGCCGGAATACACGGCCATCATCGAGGCGGCCGCGCTCGGCCCGCGGGCCGGCTCGGCCGAGGTGATGCGCGGGCAGCTGGCGCACCTGTGCAAGCTCGCCGAGCTGCCGCACGTGACCATCCGGATCCTGCCGCAGGACGTCGTCATGCCGGGCCACTACCTGCCGCACACGGGCTTCTCGGTGTACCGGTTCGCCGACCCGCGTGACCCGGAAACGGTGGCTATAGAGGGACTTTCCCTGAATTTCATGGTTTCGGAGCGGAAAGAGCTCAACGGCTATAAAGTACTGTTCGAGTGGCTGCAAGCGGCGGCACTCTCGGCCGATGCCACAAAGTCGTGGCTGGCCGACGCGGCGGGTCGCGGCTCCGGGGGTGCTGAGTCCGGAGCCCGGGTACGGGGCGCCGCGCTACCGCCGCCCCAACGCACCCCGCACGCCGGTCGGCTCACAGAGCAGTGAGCGCACCGCGAGCCGGCGCGCGGGAGCCGGGTCGTGGTCGCTCGCCCTGTACAGCAGCATGGAGACCAGGAGTACCTCATGAACGATGTCCGGATGCCGATGCCGAGCCACGGCGAGGACGCGCTGCTGGCCGCCCCCTGGCGGACCAGCTCCCGCAGTCAGACCTCCAACTGCGTGGAGGTCGCTCCGCTCGGTGGCGGCATGGACCCGGTGGCCCTCCGGGACAGCAAGGACCGGGGCGGACCCGTGCTGATCTTCGGTCGTACCCAGTGGACCGACTTCATCGCCAGCACCAAGGACGGCGAGTTCGACCTGAACTAGGCGACTTTCGGCTGTCGAGGGCCGCCGGTTCCCCGATCGGGGAACCGGCGGCCCTCCGGCTTGTGGACCATCGGCGTCACCCGATCGGGTGCTCGTGTGCCGGATCAACGCAAAATGCTTGCCTGGCACCCCGAGCGGCGTGACCATATTTCCGGAACTCGTGGAACTTCCACGAGACACGTGCACCACTCGGTTTCCGGAGCCACTCATGCGGTTTCTGATCGTACGGACCGAAATCAGTGCCGCCGCCGACGACGACCTCGCCGCCGCCCTGGCCGGCGGCCGGCGCCTCCGCGACGAACGGACCTCTCCCGAGCCCCGCCGGCAGACGGTCCGGGCCGACGATCGGGACGCGGCCCTCGGACTCGCCCGGGCGCTGTCCACCGTGGGCGCCGTCCGGGCCGGCCGCCAACGGGTCAAGGTGCTGCCGATCGGCGAGCCCGACCGGTGCCGGCAGCCGGCGTCTCGACCAACCGCCTGACCACCGTCGTCGACCGGCCGGCTCCCCGCCGCGCACCAGGCCAGGCCGGCCACGACGGCAGAAAATCTTGGCCCGCGACCGCCGCGGCAACGGCGGGCGCGGGCCAAGATTTGCCTGCCTCAGCCCGAGACGCTCGCCGGGTCGCCCACCCACTGCTCGATCAGGAACAGCGCGATCGACGAGGGCGGCGGAAGCAGCACGGCGCGCCCGTCGCCGTCGTCCGTCCGCCCACCGGCCAGCACCGCGGCGATCTCCCGCCGGCTGAACCAGCGGGCGCGGTCGATCTCGGCGGGATCCAGCCGGATGGGCTCGGTGGGATCGGCCCGGGCGAAGAAGGCGAGCATCAGCGAACCGGGGAACGGCCAGGACTGGCTGCCGGCATAGCTGATCGAGTCGACCGCCACGCCGACCTCCTCGGCCACCTCGCGCCGCACGGTCGCCTCGGCCGACTCGCCCGGCTCGACGTACCCGGCCAGGCAGGAGAAGCGCCGCGAACCCGGCGGGTCCGGCCAGCCGCTGTTGTGGCCCAGCAGGCACCGGCCGTCCGGGCCGGCCACCCCGTCGTGCACCAGCACGATCATTGCCGGGTCGGTACGCGGCCACAGCTGGTGACCGTCCTCCTCCAGCCGCGACCAGCCGCCCTCGGCGGGCAGGGTCGGCTTGCCCGAACGCGGCGAGAAGGCGTGTCGGGCGTGCCAGTTGGCCAGCGCCACGGCCGTGGTCAGCAGGCCGGCGTCCCGGTCGGGCAGCAGGTGCCCCACCGTGCGCAGGTCCGCCGGCTCGGCGCCCGGCACCTCCGGCAGCGGCGCGTCCAGCGCGAACAGCGGCGTACCGTCCGGTTCGACCCCGAGGTAGAGCCGGTCGGCGCTCTGGTGCGGCGGCGCGGCGGGCGGGTCGAGCAGCACCAGCTCCGGCCGCTCACCGGCGCGGGTGACCAGCACCCGGCCGCCGCCCACGACGTCGACCACCAGCAGCCGGCCGCGCTGCCAGGCGGCAGCCAGCCACTCGGGGTCGAGCCGCCGGTATGCCGCGCGGTCGAGCGACGCTCGGGCCAACGGTGGGACGGCCTCCGGCCCGGACGGTCCGGTCACGAGGGCGCGGTCTCCCGGCGGACCGGGGCGAGCGTGCCGACCTGGTCGGCGATCCGCTCGGCGTCCCCGAGGATCACCGTCACGGCCCGGGCGGGCGCCAGGTAGCGCGCGGCCGCCGCGGCCACGTCCTCCCGGGTGGCCCGGGCCAGCCGGTCGGCGTGCTCGGCCAGGAACGGCAGGCGCAGCCCGGCACCGGCGTACGAGCTGGTCAGCGCGGCGAGCCCGGCCTGGGTGGAGACGCCGAGCTGGAGGGTGCCGAGCGCGTACTGCCGGGCCTGCTCCAGCTCGTCCTCGCCGGGCGGCAGCACGGCCAGCCGGCCGAGCTCGTACGTGGTCTCCAGCAGCGCCGGGGCGGTGACCTCGGTGGCCACCTCGGCCGAGACCACCAGCGCCGAGCCGGCCACCGAGTGGTCGACCAGCGAGTGCGGCCCGTACGTGTAGCCCTTGTCCTCGCGGATGTTCTCCACCCAGCGGGACGAGAAATAGCCGCCGAAGAGCAGGTTGGCCAGCTGCAACGCCGCGTGGTCCGGATGGGTCCGGGGGACCGCCGGCAGGGCCATCCGCAGTGACGACTGCACCGAGCCCGGCCGGTCCACCACCAGCACCGCGCCGGGTTCGAGCGGCGGCGTCGGGGGCAGCTCGACCGGTTGGGCCGCGCCGGACCAGCCGCCCAGGGCTCGCTCCGCGGCGTCCAGCGCCCGCTCGGGCTCGACGTCGCCGACCAGCACGAGGATGGCGCCGCCCGGCTGCACCCGGTCGACGTGCAGGCCGCGCAGGTCGGCCGGCTCCACCACCTTGACGTCGCTGGCGTCCGGCGTCTGCACGGCGTACGGGTGGTCGCCGTACATCCGCTTGAGCAGCGCCACCCGGGCCAGGTGCGCGGGCTGGCTGCCGGCCACCTGGATCCGGTCGATCAGCCGGTCCCGCTCGGTGGCCACCTCGTCGGCCGGGTAGGACGCGCCGACGAGCACCTGGGACATCAGGTCGAGGATCCGGTCCAGGCCGGTCACCAGGCCGTTGCCGGAGATCATCAGCCGGTCGGGGTCGACGCCTGCGGAGAGCCCGCCGCCCACCGTCTGCAGCTCGGCGGCGATCTGGACGTTCGACAGCTCGCCCGTGCCGGACAGCAGGGTCTGGGCCAGCAGCGCGGCCCGGGCCAGGTGCGCGCCGCCGAACGGCACCCAGAGCCGCACCTCGACGAGCGGCACGGCGGGCCGGTGCACGGCGATCACGGTGAGCCCGTTGCCGAGCGTCCGCTCGGCCTGGTCGGGCAGGCTGAGTCGGCGGGTGGGGCCGAGCGCGGGCAGCGTACGGGCGGTCACTTCGCACCTCCGGCGACGACGTCGATCGAGGCCCGGCGCTCGGGCCGGAGGGTGGCTGCCGCGGCGCGCACCTGCTCGCCGGTGACCTCGCCGATCCACCGGGGCAGCTCGTTGAGCAGCGCCGGCTCGGCCCGCTGCTGTTCCAGCACGGCCATCGAGAGCGCGCGACCCAACGCCGCGTCGGTCTCCCGGAGCAGGTGGGTGGCCATCCGCGCCTGGGTGCGTTCCAGCTCGCCCTCGTCCAGGCCGTCGGTGGCCAGCCGGTCGAGCTCCTCGTCGACGGTCCGCAGCACCTTGTCCACGGAGCCGCCCGGGGGCAGGTGGGCCTGCAGCAGCAGGGCGGTGGGGTCGCGCACGTCGAACGGGTCGCCCATGAAGCCGAGGTAGCCGCCGATGTTGGTGGCCGCGCGGTCGCGCTGGACCACCCGGCGGACCAGCCGGGAGGCGTCGCCGTCGGTGAGCACCTCGGCCAGCACCACGTACGGCAGGTAGCCGGCGAAGTCGGTGATCGGGTCGGGCACCCGCCAGGCGCTGGCCACCGCCGGCAGCGGCGCCAACGGATCGGTGTACGTCTCCCGGCGCTCGGCGCTGAGGTCCGGCTCGGTGAAGTCGGGGCGGTCGGGCGCCGGTCGGGCCGGCACGTCGCCGAAGTGCCGCTCGATCAGCGCGGTCGCCTCGGCCACGTCCAGATCGCCGGAGACCGCCAGCACCGCGTTGCCGCAGGCGTAGTAGCGGGCGAAGAAGTCCGCGGCGTCGGCCACGGTGGCGCTCTCCAGGTCGGCGAAGGAGCCGTACCCGTCGTGGGCGTTGGGGAACGTGTCGAACATGACCGGCGGCAGCTTCAGCCAGGGAAATCCGCCGTACGGCCGGTTGAGCACGTTGACCCGGATCTCCTCCTTGACCACGTCGACCTGGTTGCGGAGGTTCTCCTCGGTCAGCCGGGGACCGCGCATCCGGTCCGCCTCGAGGAACAGCGCCCGCTCCAGCGCGTTCGACGGCAGCGTCTCGAAGTAGTCGGTGTAGTCCAGGTGGGTCGACCCGTTGAAGGTGCCACCGGCGCCCTGGACGTGCCGGAAGTGGGCGAGCTTCTCGAGGTTCTCCGAGCCCTGGAACATCAGGTGCTCGAAGAGATGGGCGAACCCGGTCCGGCCCTCGGGCTCGGATCGGATGCCCACGTCGTAGACGACCGCCACCCCCACCACGGGTGCGCTGCGGTCCGGGGTGAGGACCACCCGCAGCCCGTTGTCCAGGGTGAACCGTTCCACCGGATAGGTCGTGGCTGGAATTCCCGATCTCCGCGCCGTCACGTCCCGACCCTAGCGCGTGGGCGCCGGCCGGTGGGCGGCGCGGCCGTACGTCGTGGCCCGACAACCCGGGCGGGCCATTGACTGGCCGGCCCATGTGGCCCACTATTCCTACTAATTTGATCGACAATCGATGGGACGGCGATGACACGTTCTCCGTACCGCCGGTGGGCGACCCTGGCGACGCTCGTGCTGACGACGGCCGCACTGGGCGGCGTCACGGCCTGCGGCGACGATTCCGGCGCCAAGGCCGGCGGGTCCGGTCCGGTGACCCTCCGCCTCGGCTACTTCCCGAACATCACCCACGCCACCCCGATCGTCGGGGTGCAGCAGGGCATCTTCGCCGACAAGCTCGGCACGAACGTCAAGCTGGAGACCAAGACCTTCAACGCCGGACCGGCGGCCGTGGAGGCGCTCTTCTCCGGGGCGCTGGACGCCACGTACGTCGGCCCGAACCCGACCATCAACGCCTTCGCCAAGTCGAAGGGCCAGGCCATCAAGGTGATCTCGGGCGCCGCGTCCGGCGGGGTGGCCCTGGTGGTCAAGCCCGGCATCAAGTCCCC
This sequence comes from Plantactinospora siamensis, assembly GCF_042434095.1. Taxonomy (NCBI): domain Bacteria; kingdom Bacillati; phylum Actinomycetota; class Actinomycetes; order Micromonosporales; family Micromonosporaceae; genus Plantactinospora; species Plantactinospora siamensis. Next base: position 326,788 of record NZ_JBHLUE010000011.1, on the reverse strand, counting down.
GGAGGACCTGCGCGGCAAGAAGATCGCCACGCCGCAACTGGGCAACACGCAGGACGTCGCGGTGCGGTACTGGCTCAAGGAGAAGGGCCTCACCACCACGAAGGAGGGCGGCGGCGACGTCAAGATCGTCCCGCAGGAGAACGCCCAGACGGTGGACACCTTCCACAGCGGCGCCATCGACGGCGCCTGGGTGCCCGAGCCGTACGTGTCGCGCCTGGTCAACGACGGCGGCAAGGTGCTGGTGAACGAGCGGGACCTGTGGCCCGACGGCAAGTTCGTGATCACCAACCTGGTGGTCAGCACGAAGTTCCTCAAGGCGCACCCGGACGTGGTGAAGCGGCTGGTCGAGGGGCAGGTCGCGGCCAACGACCTGATCAACACCCACCCCGACCAGGCCCAGCAGGCCGTGTCCGAGCACATCGGCAAGGTCACCGGCAAGCCGCTGGACCCCAAGCTCATCAAGCAGGCGTGGCCCAGCCTCACCTTCCTGAACGATCCGCTCGCCGGCTCGCTCAAGACCGGCCTGGACCACGCCGTGGCGGTCGGCCTCAGCCAGCCCGTCGACCTGAACGGGCTGTACGACCTGAGCTACCTCAACGACGTGCTGAGCGCCCAGGGCAAGGCCGGGGTCCCGTTGCCATGACGGCCACCACGACGACACCGTCGAGCGCGACCGCCGCGGTCGCGCTCGACGGCGTGACCAAGGTGTACGGCCGCGGCGCCCACGCCGTACCGGCGCTGGACGGGCTCTCCCTCCAGGTACGTCCCGGCGAGTTCGTCTGCCTGGTCGGCGCCTCCGGATGCGGCAAGAGCACGCTGCTCAACCTGGTGGCCGGGCTCGACGCGCCGACCGCCGGCCGGATCCGGGTGACCGGCGAGGAACGCCCGCGCACCAGCCCGGGGCTGATGTTCCAGGAACCCGCCCTGTTCCCCTGGCTGACCGTCGAGGCCAACGTCGACCTGCCGCTCAAGCTGCGCGGGCTGCCCCGCGCCGAGCGCCGGGACCGGGTGGCCGAGCTGCTGCGCACCGTCCACCTGGGCGGCTTCGCCCGGCACCGGCCGCACGAGCTCTCCGGCGGCATGCGCCAGCGGGTGGCGCTGGCCCGCACGCTCGCCCTGGACACCCCGGTGCTGCTGATGGACGAGCCGTTCGGAGCGCTCGACGCGATGACCCGGGACCTGCTGCACGACGAGCTGGAGCGGATCTGGTCGGAGCGCCGGCTGACCGTGCTGTTCGTCACGCACAACGTCCGGGAGGCGGCCCGGCTCGCCGACCGGATCGTGCTGCTGTCCAGCCGCCCCGGGCGGATCATCCACATCGCCGACGTGGACGTGCCGCGACCACGCCGGATCGACTCCCGGGAGGTGGCCGCCGTGGCGGCCGACGTCACCGACCGGCTGCGTACGGAGGTGGGCCGCCATGGCCGGTGACACGCTGACCCGCGACGCCGGGGTGCTCAGCGGGCTCGACGCCCTGGAGGTAGCCGGTCGCGACGAGGCGCCGGGCCGGCTGGGCCGGATCTGGGCGGCGCTCTGGCCCAAGCTCGCGGCCCTCGCGATCGCCCTGGCCGTCTGGCAGGTGGTCGTCTGGACCGGCTGGAAGGACCCGTGGGCGCTGCCCGGGCCGGCACCCGTGCTGGCCGATCTGGGGCACTACGTGGCCAGCGGCGGGTTCTGGCAGGGCCTCGCGGCCACCGGTCGCCGCGCCGCGCTCGGGTTCGGCGTCGCGGTGGCGGTCGGCCTGCTGCTCGGTCTCGCGGTGGCCCGGGTGCGCGTGCTCCGGGCGGCCCTCGGTTCGATGATCACCGCACTGCAGACGATGCCGTCGATCGCCTGGTTCCCGCTGGCCATCCTGCTGTTCCAGCTGAGCGAGCAGGCCATCTTCTTCGTGGTGGTGCTCGGCGCCGCGCCCTCGGTGGCCAACGGGGTGATCCACGGCGTGGACTACGTGCCGCCGATCCTGGTGCGGGCCGGCCGCAACATCGGCGCCCGCGGAATCAACCTCTACCGGTACGTCATCGCGCCGGCCGCGCTGCCCGCCATCGTGGCCGGCCTCAAGCAGGGTTGGGCGTTCGCCTGGCGCAGCCTGATGGCCGGCGAGCTGCTGGTGGTGATCGCCACCCGCACCTCGATCGGGGTTCAGCTCCAGTACGCCCGGGAGTTCAACGACGCGGTCCGGGTGATCAGCATCATGATCGTCATCCTGGTGCTCGGCCTGCTGGTGGACTCGGCCTTCTCCGCCATCGACCGGGCCATCCGCCGCCGGTGGGGGGTGCTGGACCAGGGATCGTCCTGACTTCTCAGGCGGGGCGCACGGAGGCCAGCGCCGACTCCACCACCCAGTCGTACTGGCGGTGGGTGCCGGGGATGGAGACGTACAGGATCGCCGCGGTCGGGCGGCCGACGTCGACGCAGGCTACGGCGGCCAGCTCGTCGTGGGCGCGCAGCCCCGGCCGGTCGAAGTGCAGCCGGAAGACGGTCACCCAGGCCGGCAGCCCGCCCAGGGTGCGCCGGGAGTCCCGGAGCAGGTCGGCGGTGTTCGGCTGCGGGTAGTAGCTGGCCCGCACGTCCGCGGCCACCTGCCGGCCCACGCACTCGAGATCCAGCACGAGGGCGTCGTTGTCGGCCGCGGGCACCGCGGCGGACAGGATCGAGGCGTGGTAATCGCTGCTGCCGTCGTACGCCGGCTCGGTCACGAAGTGCTGGCCCACCCGGTAGGGCACCCGCAGCGTCCCGGCCCGCCACACCGCGCGCCACGGCTGCCAGGGGGCGGGAAACGCGGCGTACGAGATGCCGGCCTCACGATCGACGGTGCGCGGGCCCGCCGGGGCGGGCTCGGACCCGGTCGGCGCGCCGCGGGCGGTCGGCCCGGTCGGCGCGGGCCCGGTCGGCGCGGGCCCGGTCGGCGCGGGGCAGGCCCGCGCGAGCGGCGCCCGGGAGTCGACCCCGGACCGCCGGAGGTGCCCGGTCAGCGGACCGCCGGAGGTGCTCTGCACCAGCACCACGATGAGCCCGATCAGCAGGATCGCTCCCGCGGCCCCGCCGAACCACCAGAGGCTGCGGCCGGTGCCGCCCCGGCCGCCGGGTGAGCCACCGGCGGGAGGAGTGGCCCCGGTCCGAGGGTCGGGGGCGGCCTCGCCGGGGCCGGCCTCGCCGGGACCGGTCGGGTGCCCGCGGCGGCCGAGCCCGGTGACCGGGCCGGCCGGCCAGCGGGCTCCGACCGGATCGCCACCGGCGCGTGCCGTACCGGACGCGTCGGAGCGTCCGGCGGGACCGGAAGCCGGAGCGGAGCCGGGCGGTGGGACGGCGACCATCGTGCTCAGTGAACACCATGCGCCATCCGACCCGCAGCCCACGACCGGCTGGCAGGAGCACCTGCTCCGGCCGCGGTGACGGGACGCCGGCTCCCGGGGGCAGGCATGCCGGCGACGCAGCGTGACCGGAACCGAGCCGGAACCCGACGCGGTCCTCATGCCTCTCAGGCATGAATATGACCGCGAGGTACAGGGGCGGTCGTTCCTTCCACCGCTGGCCGCGTTACCGGGCGTTACCAGAAACCGCGAGGTTCCGGGGCGGTTGGGCCCTCAGCGGGCCTCCCGGGCGGACAAACCGGGTGGATAGGGCAGATCCGGCTGCCGGAGATCGACCACCACCGCCTGCGGCCGGTCGTACCAGGGCACGAACGCCGCCAGGCCGGCCAGGGTCAGGCCGGCCAGGGCCAGCGCCAGCACCACGACGATCTCCCGCCGACTCTCCACGCCCCGCCGCATGTCCTGCCACCTCCCCGGACCCGGCCGCCCCCGCGACGCACCGAACACTCCGCCTGTCAGGATCCCCGACCCGGCCCCCCGGGGCAGTCGCCCATCGGACGCAATCGCCGGCACCCTCGTTCCAACTCGATGTGCCGGTCGTACCGGTACGGGGGCACGATGGACGCGTGATCTCCTTCGAACTGGCCCGACGGCTGCGCGACGCCGGCCTGGCCTGGCGGCCGGCGCCGGGCGACCGGTTCGCCATTCCGGACCGCGACCTTGACGACGAGACGTTCGTGCTGAGCCAGATGACCATCGAGGTGCATCAGCTGCCCGACGGGCCGGTGCTCGGATTCAACGGGACCACCGAATGGGCCCTGGACGACATCGAGCAGGACGAGGCGCTCTGGCTGCCGCGCGAGGATCAGCTGCGCGAGATGCTCGGCGGGACGTTCCGCCGGCTCGACCGGGCGGCCGAGGGCTACCGGGTGGCGCTCACGCTGCCGGCCGGCGAGCTCGAACTCACCCACGAGGACCCGGCGGAGGCGTACGGCGAGGCCCTGTTGCGGCTGATCGAAGCCGGCCGCTGACCGGCGGGCGGATACGAAACGGCCCGCCACGCCGGCTGGCGTGGCGGGCCGAATCAGGAGTTACAGCGGGCGGATGTTAGCCGCCTGCGGGCCCTTCTGGCCCTGGGTGACCTCGAACTCCACCCGCTGGTTCTCGTCCAGCGAGCGGTAGCCGGAGCTCTGGATCGCCGAGAAGTGGGCGAACACGTCCGCGCCGCCGTCGTCCGGCGTGATGAAGCCGAAGCCCTTGTCCGCGTTGAACCACTTGACAGTGCCAATTGCCATCGTTCTACGTCTCCTTGACGCCTACCACCGGCCCGCGCCGGGCCAGCAAGTTATCCGCCGCCGGTTGCGCGCGGACGTCTGTCGTCGCGTTGGTAACCCGCCGGGAACCGCCGGACACAACAAATGGCGCCTGGGCAAAGATCGCACCAGGCGCCACCGGATGTGGAAACCAAGACTGCAACGTAGCCGACCATAGCACGTCGTCGCCCTACCCGCCGCAGGTCAGCCGGTTTCTGCCGGAGGCAGCCCGGCCACGAGCGCGGCCAGCCCGTCCGCGTCGAGCAGATCGGCCGGCCGCACCGTGACCCCGTCGCGCACGTAGTGGAAGGCCGCCCGGACCTGCTCCACCGGCACCCCGGCGAGTTCGGCCCAGGCCAGCCGGTACGCGGCGAGCTGCACGGCCGCGGTCCGCGCGGCCCTCCCGGTGGGCTGCCGGCCGGTCTTCCAGTCGACCACCTCAAACCGCCCGCCCGGCGCGGTGAACACCGCGTCCATCCGGCCGCGCAGCACCAGGCCGGCGATCACCGTGGCGAACGGCACCTCCACCTCGTACGGCACCCGGTCCGCCCACTCGCTGGCCAGGAAGCGCTCCTGCAGCGCCAGCAGCTCCTCGTCCCCGGCGGCCTCCTCGTCGGCCGATCCGGGCAGCTCGTCGACGTCCAGCAGCCGGCCGGCGCCAAACCGCTGCTCCAGCCAGGTGTGGAAGGCGGTGCCGCGCCGGGCGTACGGGTCGGGCCGTACGGGCAGCGGGCGGCGCAGCGTACGGGCCAGTTCCTGCGGGTCGCGGTGCAGCGTGACCAGCTGCGAGACGGTCAGGTGATCGGGCAGCGGCACCTCGATCGGACCCGCCCGGCGGGCCAACCGGGTGCGCTCGGCCAGCAGCAGCTCCGCCTCCCGCCGCCACCGGTCGGCGTCGGAGCCGGCGGCCCACGGGTCGGCGTCGGAGCCGGCGGCCCACCGGTCGGCGTCGGACCGGTCGGCCTCGCCGGCCTCGCCGGCCGCGTCTCGGGGCGCGCCCGGCTGCCCGCCGCCGGCCGCCTCCCCGGCCGCGTCGCCGCGCTCGGCCGCCGCGGCCCCGGTGGGCCCGCTCCCGGCCGCCCCGGCGGTGGTCGGCCCGGCCTCGGTCGGCTCGGGGACGCCCGTCAGGAACCGCCGGACCAGCGCGGCGCCCTCGGCCACGACCGGCCGCCGCGCCCCCAGCGGATCGGCCGGCCAGTCGGCCCGGAGCACGATCTCGGCGGTCGGGTTGGCGGCGTCCGGCGTCGGCTCGGGGGCCCACTCGTCCACCGTCCCGGCGCCGGCGAGGCACTGGTCGCGTACCTCGGTGAGGAACGCCGACGGCCCGCGCGGCCGCTTGGTTCCGTCCCCCCACCAGTAGCCGGAGCAGAGCAGCAGCCGGCGCGGGCGAGTGACCGCCACGTAGCCGAGCCGGCGCTCCTCCCGCTCGTCGTGCGCCCACCACTGCTCGGTGAACCGGTTCAGGGCGCCGGCCACCCCCTTCTGGTCGTCCACGCCGTCCACGGACAGCACGGGCAGGCCCGCGGCGTCGCCGCGCAGCGGGAACGGGAGCACGCCCAGGCCGTACAGGTAGTGGTCGGAGCCGCGGACGGCGCCCGGCCACACGCCCCGGCTGAGCCCGGCAACCGCCACGATGTCCCATTCCAGGCCCTTGGCGGCGTGCGTGGTCAGCACCTGCACGGCGCCGGTGACCACCTCCACCTCGCCGGGCGCCAGCCCCCGCTCCTCATCCTCGGCCGCGGTCAGGAACGCCAGGAAGGCCGAGAGCGGGGCCCCGGCCGAGTCCCGGGTGAACCGCGCGGCCACGTCGCCCAGGGCGTCCAGGTGCCCCCGGGCCAGCCCGGCGTCGCCGCCGGCGCCGCCCAGCCCCGCGCGCACGGCCACCTCCACGTCCAGGCCGGTGGTCCGTTCGATGTCGGCGATCAGGTCGGGCAGCGACTGGTCCAGCCGGTGCCGCAGCAGTGCCAGCTCCCGCCCGTACGCGCGCAGCCGGGCGTACCCCTCGGCGGAGTACTGCTGGGCCGGGCCGAGGTCGGCCAGCGCCTCCACCAGCGTCGCCTCGTCCAGGCTGTCGGTGACGATCTCCGGGTCGACCGCGCCGGCCTCCGCTCCGCCCGGCTCCGGCTGCGCTCCGGCGGTCAACCGGGGCAGCTCGCGGCGGGCGGTGGCGATCGCCCGGGCCCGCCGGTGCAGCGCCACCAGGTCCCGCGGGCCGATCCGCCACCGCGCGCCGGTGAGCAGCCGCAGCAGCGCGGCCCCGTCGGTCGGGTCGGCCAGCACCCGCAGGGTGCACACCACGTCCCGCACCTCGGGGGTGTCCAGCAGGCCACCCAGGCCCATCACCTCGACCGGCAGGCCGCGGGCCCGCAGCGCCGCCTCGATCGCCGGGATCTGGCTGCGCAGCCGGACCAGGACCGCGGTGGTGGGCCGCCGGTCGACCGGGATCTGCTCCGGCAGGGCGGTGCTGCGAGCCGCGCCACGCCATGCCGCCAGGATGCCGTCGGCGATCCAGTCCGCCTCGTCCGCGTACGTCGGCAGCAGCGCGCACCCGACGGTGCCGGCCGGTCTCCCGCGGGCCGTCCGGCCCGGGATCGGATCGGCCACGGTGTACGCCGCCGCCAGCTCGGCCACCTCCGCCCCGGCGCTGCGCAGCGGCGCCGACAGCGCGTTGGCCACCCGCAGGATCTCCGGGCGGTTCCGCCAGCTCGTGCTCAGGGTCAGCGTCCGGGCGGGCCGGCCGTCGGACCGGACGAACTCGCCGGGGAACCGGTCCAGCGTGCCGGCGCTGGCGCCCCGCCATCCGTAGATGGATTGGCAGGGGTCGCCCACGGCGGTCACCGGATGCCCGCCGCCGAACAGCGAGCGCAGCAGCACCACCTGGGCGTGGCTGGTGTCCTGGTATTCGTCCAGCAGCACCACCCGGTAGCGCTGCCGTTCGATCTCGCCCACCTCCGGGTGGTCCCGGGCCACCCGCGCGGCGCGGGCCAGCTGGTCGCCGAAGTCCATGGCCTCGAAGTCGTCCTTGCGCCGCTGGAACGCCCGCACCAGGGGCAGCAGCTTCAGCCGGATCTGCTGCACGGTCAGCGCCTTGCGCACGTCCGCGTACACCCGGCCGGGCCGGGACTGCAGCTCGGCGAAGAACCGGCCGGTCCAGGCCGCCAGCTCGTCCGGCTCCACCAGGTGCTCGGCCAGCTCCGAAGCCAGCGCCAGCACGGCGTCGGTGACGGTGGCCGGGGTACGGTCCACCCCCGACATGTCGCCGTCGTAGGTGCGTACCAGCCAGTCCACCACCTGCCAGCGGGCCGCCTCGGTGAGCAGCCGGGTGGCCGGCTCGTAGCCTGCCCGCAACCCGTGCTCGGTGACCACCCGGGCCGCGTACGAGTGGTAGGTGGCCACCGCCGGTTCGCCGCCGAAAAGGTCGTGCCGCTGGTCGCGCGGGTCCCGGCCCAACCGCCGGACCAGCTGCCCGAGCCGGGTGCGCACCCGGTGCCCCAGCTCGCCGGCGGCCTTTCGGGTGAAGGTCAGGCCGAGGATCTGCTCCGGCCGCGCGTACCCGTTGGCCACCAGCCAGACCACCCGGGCGGCCATGGTCTCGGTCTTGCCCGAGCCCGCGCCGGCCACCACCAGCAGCGGCTCGATCGGCGCCGCGACGATGGCCGCCTGTTCCCGGGTGGGCGCGTGCAGCCGCAGCAACCGGGCCAGCTCGACCGGCGTGTACCGGGGGCCGGCGTCGGCCGTGCGCTGGGCCGGCGCGGCGGCGAAGAGCGAGGGCTGGGTCACTCGACGGCCCCGGGCTCGACCGACCGCTCGCCCGCCGGCCGCTCGGCCGGCCGGGGCTCGACCGTCAGCGGCTCGACCACCTGCCGGCCCTGCCCCGAGATCGGGCAGGCGGGGCGGACCGGGCAGACCCGGCAGCGGGAGTTGGCCACCGCCGCGAAGGTCGAGGCCGCCATGGTCTCCGCGGTACGCCGGACCATGGCGGCGGCCCAGCCCTCCTCGCCGCCCTCGGCCGGCTGGTTCTGCTCCTTGGCCTCCTTGGCCGAGGTGCCGAGCTGCACCAGCGCCGCGCCGCCCGAGCTGTCGCCGTGCTCGGCGAACGCCCCGGCCTCGACCGCGGCCTGGTAGCCGGCCAGCTGCGGATGCTCGGCGAGATCGGCCGCCGCCACCGCCGTGGTCCGGCCGGTCTTCAGATCGATCACCACCAGCCGGCCCTGCTCGTCCACCTCAAGCCGGTCCACCCGGCCGGTCAGCTCCACCGGCCGCACCGGGTCGTCGAGCCGGACCGCGAACTCCTGCTCGATGGCCAGCAGCCGGCGCGGGTTGTCGGCCAGCCAGCGCAGCAGCTTGTCCACCATGGCCTCGGCCCGGCTCCGCTCCGGCCCGGCCATCCACCGGGCGGCCAGCTCGATGGCGTCGAACCGGCCGGCCACGTAGTCGATCAACCGTTCCCGGTCGACGCTGGCGTCCTCGGCCAGCATGGCCGCGGCGTGCACCAGGTTGCCGACGCCCTGCGCCGCGCTTGCCGGGGCGCGCCCGCCGTGCCGCTCCAGCAACCAGCGAAGGCTGCAGCGCAGGGCGCTCTCCATGCCCGATGGGCTGACCCGGACCGGCTCACCCTCGTCGACCAGGGGCCGGTCGTCGGAGAGCGCCCGCAGGCCCCACCACTCGTCGGGGTGGGCGCCCGGGACACCGGCGGCGGCCAGCCGGGCCAGCTCGGCCGCCGCGGCCCGCCGGCGGTCCGGCGAAGCGGCCGGATCGGTGACCGCGGTACGCAGCTCGGCCACCAGCGCCGGCAGGGTGAGCGCCCGCGGCAGCCGCCCCACCGGCAGCTCGACCTCACCCTCCTCCCCCGCCGGTCGGTCCTCGACCGCGCCGTCATCGACCGCCCCGTCCGTGGCCGGGCCGTCCCCCGCCGCGTCGTCCTCGGCCGGGTCGTCCTCGGCTGGGTCGTCCTCGGCCGGGTCGTCCTGGGCCGCTCTCGGGGAAATGGTCGGTTGTCGATCTCCGGTCCCGGCCGTTCGCCCCGGATCAACGGGCCGGTCCGGAGGGTCGGGCGGGCTCGGGGAGTCCGGCGGGCTCGGGGGTGTGTCGGGGTCGGCGGGTGTGGGTCCGGTGCCGCCGGCCGGACCACCGTCGCCGCCTCCGGGACCCGCGCCGACCAGCTCGTGCAGGAAGCGGCTGGGCTGCTCCTCGTGGTCGGCGCCCCCCACCGAGGCCGAGGAGACGGCGCTGACCAGCAGTCGGCGCCGGGCCCGGCTGGCGGCCACGTAGAACAGCCGGCGTTCCTCGGCCAGCAGCGCCGACGTCTGACCGACCAGCGTGGCGGTGGCCCCGGCGCCCTGCGCCCGGCCCGCCGCCAGGTCGACGAGCCGCTCCGAACCCAGCAGACTGCCCCGCAGCCGCAGGTCGGGCCAGATCCCCTCCTGCACGCCGACCACGGCCACCACCTCCCACTCCAGCCCCTTCGCGGCGTGCGCGGTGAGCAGGCGTACGGCCTCGCCCCGGTCCGCGGTCGGCGCGAGCGTGTCGGCCGGCAGGTCCTGGCCGAGGACGTGGTCGAGGAAGACCTCGGTGCGCGCGCCCGGCAGCCGGTCGACGAACCGGGCGGCCGCGTCGAAGAGCACCATCACCGCGTCCAGGTCCCGGTCGGCGGCCTCGGCGCGCCAGCGTACGCCCGCGTCGTCGCCGGCCGTGGTCCGATCGCGACGGGTGGCCGAGAACCAGCGGTCGGCCAACCCGGTGCGCTGCCAGACCGCCCACAGCACGTCCTCGACGGTGGCCCCGGGGCGGGCCGCGGTCTCCCGGGCCGTTCCGATGAGCGCCGCCACGGTCCTGGCCGGCGCGGCCCACCGGCGGTCCACGACGGCCAGCCCGGCCGGGTCGCGCAGCGCCTCCACCAGCAGCTCCCCGGAGGGCCGCCGGTCACCCGCGGCCAGGGCGAGCGCCCGCAGTCCCTGCCGCAGCCGACGCTCGGCGAGCGGGTCGGCGCCGCCCAGCGGCGAGTGCAGCAGCGCGACCGCGGCCTCCTCGTCGAGCCGGTCGGGCTCCAGCGCGCAGCGCAGCAGCAGCAACAGCGGGGCCACCGCCGGTTGCAGGTGCAGCGGCAGGTCCTCGCCGTGCACCACGGTGGGCACGCCGGCCGCGTGCAGCGCCCGCTGCACCGAGGGCAGTTGCAGGGTGGTGGACCGGACCAGCACGGCCATCCCGGACCACGGCACCCCGTCCACCAGGTGCGCGCTGCGCAGCGCGTGGGCCAGATAGGCGGCCTCGCTGGTGGCCGAGCGGAACGTGCGTACCCGGACCTCGCCGGGGCCGGCGCCCGGCGCGGGGCGCAGGTCACGGTGCGCCACCGGGCCGCGCAACCGGCGGCCCACCCCGCGCAGCCCGGCGAGCAGTTCCGGACCGGCCCGGTAGGACGTGCCGAGCAGCAGTGTCCGGGCCACCGCCCCGGACGCGGTCCGGAACCGGTGCGGGAAGCCGGTCACCCCGCTCGGATCGGCCCCGCGGAAGGCGAAGGTGGACGAGTCGGGGTCGGCGAAGGCCACCAGCGCCTTGCCACCGCCGGCCACCAGGTGCAGCAGGTCCCGCTGGGCCGGGTCGGTGTCGGCGAACTCGTCGACGTACACGTGAGTGAGCCGGCGGCGCTCGGCGGTGAGCAGCTCGGGCTCGTCGGTGAGCAGTCCCGCGGCCGCCCGCACCAGCTCGGCCGGGTCGTAGGCCACGGAACCGCGGGTGGTGGCGTCGCGCAGCGCGAGCACCGAGACGTACTCGCGGAGGAAGCGGGCCGCGGCCGGCCAGTCGGACCGGCCGGCCTCCCGGCCGAGCCGGGTCAGCTCCGCGGGCCCGATGCCCCGCTCGGCGGCCCGCATGAGCAGGTCGCGGAGCTGCTCGGCGAACGCCCGCGTGCGCAGCGCCGGCCGCAGGCCGGCGGGCCATCCAGACGGGTCCACATCGTCCGGTACGGCGTCCAGCAGCTCGCGGATGACCAGGTCCTGCTCGGGCCCGGTGAGCAGCCGCGGGGCCGGCTCGCCGCGTTCGGCCGCGGCCCGCCGCAGCAGGCCGAAGGCGTACGCCGGGAACGTGCGGACCAGGGGCTCGTGCACCACCCGGCGGCCGGCGCCGGCGGCCCCCGCCGGCGCCTGATCTCCGCCGGTGATCCGCCGCTCGATCCGGTGTCGCAGGTCGGCCGCCATCCGCCGGCTGAAGGTCAGCACGAGGATCCGCTCCGGATCCACCCCCTCGGCCACCCGGGCGGCCACGGACTCGACCAGCACGCTCGTCTTTCCGGTGCCGGGCCCGCCGACCACCAGCAGCGGACCGTCGGTGTGCGCCACGACGCCGGCCTGCACGGGATCGTCGAACCGCGCCGGCGCGCCCTCGGCCCGCCGGCGGACCAACCGGTACGCCTGCACACCGACAATGAGATCACGCCGGTACGACCGTGACCCGCACCGAGGGTGCGTGCCCGCTCAGCCGAGCCGGCCCTCGATGGCGTCCAGCGCGGCCGGCACGGAGTCGGCCACCACCAGCAGCTCACTCGCGTTGCGGGAGACGAACCGGGTGCCGCCGAGCCCGGCCAGCCAGTCGACCAGTCCGGTGTAGAAGCCGTCGGCGTCCAGCAGCACCACGGGCTTGCGGTGCATGCCGAGCGACGCCGTGGTCCACACCTCGAACAGCTCGTCGAGGGTTCCCAGCCCGCCGGGCAGGGTCAGGAAGGCGTCCGACTTGTCGATCATCACGTTCTTGCGCGCGAGCATGTCGGCGGTGACGATCAGCTCGTCGGCGCCGACGTCCGCCACCTCGCGGTCCACCAGCACCTGCGGGATGACGCCGACGGTGTGCCCGCCGCCGCTGCGGACGCCGTCGGCCACCGCGCCCATCATGCCCACGCAGCCGCCGCCGGAGACCAGGGTGTGCCCGCGCCGGGCGAGCTCCCGGCCGGTCTCGGTGGCCAGGTCCAGCCAGGACTGCTCCAGCGTGCGGGACGAGGCGCAGAAGACGCAGACGGCGGCCATGTGCTCAGCGTTCCTTCCGTTGTCCGGCGTCCCCCGCGGCGCGCTGGTCGGCCGCGGTCCGGGCCACGGCCTCCTCCTGCCGCACCTGCTGCTCGGCCGTGAGCGCCGCGTCCGCCTCGACGATATGCCGTACGGCCACCGGAACGCTGTCCGTGACACACACCAGTTCCAGGTCGACCGGGCCGATCTTGCCGTCGGCGGCCATCGTGTCGCGGAGCCAGTCGAGCAGCCCGGCCCAGTACGCCTCGCCCATGAGCACCACGGGGAACCGGGTGACCTTGCCGGTCTGCACCAGGGTGAGCGCCTCGAACAGCTCGTCCATGGTCCCGAAGCCGCCGGGCAACACCACAAAGCCCTGCGCGTACTTGACGAACATGGTCTTGCGGGCAAAGAAGTAGCGGAAGTCGATGGCCAGGTCGACCCAGTCGTTGAGGCCCTGCTCGAACGGCAGCTCGATGCCCAGTCCCACGGACAGGCCGCCCGCGTCGCTGGCGCCGCGGTTGGCCGCCTCCATCACGCCCGGGCCGCCGCCGGTGATGACCGCGTAGCCGGCCCGGGCGAGCGCGCCGCCCAACTCCTCGGCGAGCTTGCACTCGAAGCTGTCCGGCAGGCTGCGCGCGGAGCCGAAGACGCTCACCGCGGGCGGCAGGTCGGCCAGCGTGTCGAAGCCCTCGACGAACTCGGAGAGGATGCGCAACGCCCGCCACGCGTCCTTGGTCTTCCAGTCCGCCCGGGACCGCGAGTCGAGCAACCGCTGGTCAGCCGTGCTGGCCGGGATGGCCTCCCGACGCAGGGTGACCGCGCCGCGGTGCCGCTCCCGGCCCGGCGCCCGGGCACCGCCCGGGCGCCCGGGCGGGAGCCCGGACCCGAGCCCCGCACCGTCCGGACGTCCCGGCCCGGACCCGACGCCCGCACCGTCCTGTCGTCCCGGCCCGGGCGGTACGACCGCCTCGTCCGGTACGGCTGGCTCGCCGCCGGCGGCGGCCGCCCACCGCTCACCGTCCGCGGCGGCCGGTTGACCGCCCTGCGCACCGTCTGTCATGCGGTCAACCGTAGTGCGGCACGGCTCCGGGAGCGCAGCGAGCGGCCGGTCGGCGGCCGTTGTGAATATTCTGACGGAAACATGACCTCCCGGATCAACCATTTCTGTCGCACGTGCGTCTTAACCTGCGGATACTGGTTCTCGGCAACCGGCAGGGGAACCGGGACGCCACACGGGGGGAGGGAACGGTCGTGATGACGAACCGGGAACGGCAGCGCTATCGCCGGGAGATGCACCAGCGCATCCGCGAGCTCGTGGCGGAGCGCCGGCTGGCGCGCAGCAACGGTCCGGGACCGTCCGACGGCGGGGACTGCCCCGTCGGGGAGCAGCGGTGCATCCACGACGAGGAGTCGCTCGTCGGCGGGTGAGACCGCGGTCCGATGACCGGCGGCGGGTGACGAGGGGCATCCGCCGCCGGTCGTTCCGCGGGTCGATCAGCGGGCGAGCCAGCGGTGCAGGGTGGCCGCGCCGTCGCGCAGCTTGGCGATCTCGACGTGCTCGTCGGGGTGATGCGCCAGGTTGGGATCGCCCGGGCCGAAGTTCAGCGCCGGGATCCCGAGCGCGGCGAACCGGGCCACGTCCGTCCAGCCCAGCTTGCCGATCGGGGCCTCGCCGACCGCGGCCAGGAACTCCAGCGCCGGTTCCGCGGTGAGCCCGGGCAGCGCCCCGGCCGCCACATCGGTCACCACCAGGTCGTACCCCGCGAACACCTCGCGCAGGTGCGTCTCGGCCTCCTCCGGCGTCCGGTCCGGGGCGAAGCGGAAGTTGACCTCCACGTCGCACCGGTCCGGGACCACGTTCCCGGCGATCCCGCCGCTGATCCGGACGGCGTTCAGCCCTTCCCGGTAGGTGCAGCCGTCGAGGTTCACCGTCCGGGCCTGGTAGGCGTTCAGCCGGTTCAGCACCTCGGCCACGGCGTGGATGGCGTTGACCCCGTGCCAGGAGCGGGCCGAGTGAGCCCGCCGGCCGGTGGTGCTCACAATGGTCCGCATGGTCCCCTGGCAGCCGGCCTCCACCACCCCGTACGTCGGCTCCAGCAGCACGGCGAAGTCGGCGTCGAGCCAGTCCGGGTGCGCCTGCGAGACGAGGTACAGCCCGTTGTACCGGGACTCGATCTCCTCGGCCTCGTAGAAGAAGTACGTCACGTCGTACCGGGGATCGGGCAGGGTGACCGCGAGGTGCAGCGCGTACGCCACGCCGGACTTCATGTCGGAGGTGCCGCACCCGTACATCAGGTCGCCGCGCAGCTCGGACGGGAAGTTGTTGTTGATCGGCACCGTGTCCAGGTGGCCGGCCAGCACGACGCGCTGCTCCCGGCCCAGGTCGGTACGCGCCATCACGGTGTTGCCGAGCCGGTCGACGGACAGGTGCGGGACCTCGCGGAGCACCTCCTCGACGTGGTCCGCCAGCTCCTTCTCGTTAAGGGAGACGGACTCGACGTCGACCAGGGCACGGGTCAGCGCCACCGGGTCGGCCAGCACCTCAGGGGTCAGCGGGTTCACCATGCTGGGCACGGTACCGTCATCACCGGCCCGGCGAGTGGTCTGCCCACTCGCGGGTAACCCGGGTCATCGCGAGGATGGAGGACAACCCCGTGACGTCTGCGCAGCCCGCCTGGGGCATCGGCCTGGCCACCGTGGCCGCCGGCGACCAGGTGCTGGACACCTGGTACCCGACCGGCAAGCTGGGCCTGGGACCGCTGCCGCTGGTCGCCGGGGAGGACCAGAGCGACGTGCTGGACCTGCCGCCGTCGGCGGTCGGCGACCGGGCGCTGCCGGGCCTGCGCACCGTCGAGCTGGTCACCGAGATCGCGTCGCTGACCGACCCGATCAAGGACACGGCCGACGCGTACCTGCGGTTGCACCTGCTGTCCCACCGCCTGGTCCGGCCGAACGAGCTCAACCTGGACGGGATCTTCGGGGCGCTGCCGAACGTCGCCTGGACGTCCGCCGGGCCGTGCCCGCCGGACCGGGTGGACGAGCTGCGCGTGCTCGAGCGGGCCGCCGGCCGGCACCTGGCCGTGTACGGGGTGGACAAGTTCCCCCGGATGACCGACTACGTCGTGCCGAGCGGGGTCCGGATCGCCGACGCCGACCGGGTGCGGCTGGGCGCCCACCTGGCCGCCGGCACCACCGTGATGCACGAGGGCTTCTGCAACTTCAACGCCGGCACCCTGGGCGCCTCCATGGTCGAGGGCCGGATCGTCCAGGGCGTGGTGGTGGGCGACGGCTCGGACATCGGCGCCGGCGCGTCGATCATGGGCACGCTCTCCGGCGGCGGCACGGAGCGGGTCCGGATCGGCGAGCGGAGCCTGGTGGGCGCGAACGCCGGCATCGGCATCTCGCTGGGCGACGACTGCGTGGTCGAGGCGGGCTGCTACGTCACGGCCGGCTCCAAGATCACTCTGCCGGACGGCCGGGTGGTCAAGGCCCGCGAGCTGTCCGGGGTGGACGGGCTGCTGTTCTGGCGCAACTCCGTCTCCGGGGCACTGGAGGCGCGACCGCGCACCGGGCACGGCATCCGGCTCAACGCGGCGCTGCACGCCAACGACTGAGGCGGGGCCATGGGTCTGCAGAAGGATCGGATGCTGGCCGGCGAGCCGTACGTGGCCGACGACCCGGACCTGGCCGTGGACCTGCGCCGGGCCGCCCGCCTGATGGAACGGTTCAACGCCAGCAGCGTCGACCGGCCCGACGAGCGGGCCGCGCTGCTCGCCGAGCTGCTCGGGTCGGTCGGCGCCGGCGTGGAGGTGCGGCCACCGCTGTACGTCGACTACGGCTACCAGACCACCATCGGGCCGCGGACCTTCGTCAACTACGGCGCGGTGTTCCTGGACGTGGCCCGGATCAGCATCGGGGCCGACGTGCAGATCGGCCCCAACGTGCAGCTGCTCACCCCCACCCACCCGGTCGAGGCAGGGCCGCGTCGGGACAAGTGGGAATCGGCCCGACCGATCACCATCGGCGACAACGTCTGGCTGGGCGGCGGGGCGATCGTGCTGCCGGGGGTGACCGTCGGGGAGAACACGGTGGTGGGCGCGGGCAGCGTGGTGACCACCGACCTCCCGGCCAACGTCGTGGCGGTGGGCAGCCCGGCCCGGGTGGTCCGCCGGCTCGACTGAGCCAAACGATCTTGCTTCGCCGCAGGTCAGGGTGGGTAAATCGAGGACCACATCGTCCTTTTGGTCAGCCGGATCCTGGCCGAAGGGACGATCCGTCCGTACGCCCGTACGCGCACGCTGAGTAATGAGACCGTTACTCTCCGGGGGGATGAGGTGCGCGCTCGGATTCTCGAACTGCGCGTCCACGGCGTGTCCAACACGCCGCCGGCGGACATCCTCGGCCTTGTCGACCGGGCCGAGGCGCCCGCGACGGCCGGGTCGGCCCGGGATCCCACCGCGGAGCCGGAGCAGCCCCGGCTGGTGGCCGGGGACGCCATGACCGGCTTCTACCGTTCCAACCGCCCCGACCCGGCCGATCCCGCCGATTCCGCCGGCCCGGTCGATCCCACCGGCCCGGTCGATCCGGCCGAACCCGCGGATCCGGTCGTGGTCGAGGCGTACAGCTGGGGTCAGCTCACCTCCGGGGCCCGGACGGCCAAGGACATCGAGCGCGGACTGTGGACCCTGCTGCTGCCGTTCGCCCTCGCCAACGTGGCGCTGCACGCCCGGCCTGAGGTGCCGGCCGACCCGGACCAGGAACGCTGGCGCAGCCGCAGCGGGATCGACGCCTGGCTGATCCGGTTGTTCTGCCTCAGCCTCACCGCCACCCTGGTGCTGGCCGCCACCGGAGTGGGCGTGGACCTGATCGGCTGGCAGTGCGTCGACGCCCGCTGCCTGGCCCAGGTCCCCGGCCCGTGGGGCTTCCTGGCGGACGGCTGGTGGAGCCGCTCCACCCGCCCCCTCGCGGTCGGGCTGCTGCTGCCGTACGCGCTGCTGGCCCTGGTGGGTCTGCTGGCCTGGCGCAGCTATCAGTACGAGGCCGACCTGCCGGCCGCGCCCGCCGACCCGGCCGACGACGAGCCGCCGGACAACCCGCTGCGGCATCCGACCTTCTGGTGCGGCGAGGGCCAGGTGCGCCGGCTCGCCGCGCTGCACCTGGCCACCGGCGCCGCGGTGGCCACGGCCGTGCCGCTGGGCGCCGTGCTCGCGCTCGGCCCGCCAACCGGGGTCCGCGGCGTGCTGGCCTGGGCGGCCGCGGGCGCGCTGCTGGGCACGGTGGCGCTCGCCGCGGCCGCGCTCGGGCATCCGTACGTCGCCCGCCGCGCCGGGCACGCGCCGCTGGGTTGGTACGCCGCGGCGCTCGGCTGGCTCGCCCTGGCGGGCGTGGCGGCCGCGGTCGTGGTGCTCCTGCTGCCGGGCGCGTCCGGCGGCGCACCGCCCGGCCCGCTGCCCGCACCGGTCGACTGCCTCAGCGACCGGCACGGCACCGGATGCCCGGGCTCGCTACCCGGGTTCGACGGGCTGCTCGTCGGCCTGGCCAGCGCCCAGGTGCTGCTGCTGATCGCCATCGGCGGGGTGTCCCGGACCGGGCGGCGGGCGCTGGCCGGACCCGCCGCCGGCGCCGCGGCGCTGCTCGCGGCCGTGGCCTGGCTCGGCGGGGTGCTGCCGGCCGCACCGCCGGCGCCGGGCCGGCTGCCGGCCTGGACGGTGCTGCTCGGGGTCTTCGCCGGAACCGCGGCCGGGACACTGCTGCTGCCCCGCCGGCCGCCCGCCAGCCCCGGCGCCGGCCGGTACGACCGGATGGCCTGGGGCGGCTGCGCGCCGGCCGTGCTGGCCGGGCTCGGCTGGCTGCTCGCCTCCTCGTACAGCGCCGGCGCGCTGTACTGGACCATGGCCCGGCTCAACCGGGGCCACCCGGTGGCCCCGGTCCTGCTTCCGGTCCCGGTGGCGTGGGCCGGCCCCGCGTTCCTGATCGCCCTGCTCGCGCTCGCCGGGACCGGCCTGCGGGCCTGGGTGGAGTTCCTGCTGCTCCGCCGGCGCATCCTGGTCGACCTGGTGACCACCGGCCCGCCGCTGTCGGCGCACGAACGGCGCCGGGCCCGCGACGTTGCCGCCTTCCACGCCCTGCACCGGCTGGTCGGCGACCGCGCCCTGCGGCTGGTCGGCCAGCTCACCGCGTTCGCCGGCGTCCTGGCCGCGGTGGCCACGGCCGGCGCGCTGGCCGGGGTGCGGCCGGTGGCGCTGAGCCCCGCCGGCTGGGCCATGCTGGTACGCGCGGCCGTCGACGGCGGCGCGTCGCTGGCCGGCCTGCTTCCCGTGCTGGTCTCCTGCGTCGGGTTGCTGGTGTACCGGAAGGACAGCGTGCGCCGGGCGGTCGGGGTGATCTGGGACATCGGCACGTTCTGGCCGCGCGCGGCGCACCCGCTCGCCCCGCCCAGCTATGCCGAGCGGGCGGTCCCGCAGTTGCAGACCCGGGTCACCGGCCTGATGGCCCTGCCCGACGCCGACCCCCGGCACGTCGACGGGGTGGTGCTGTCCGGGCACAGCCAGGGGGCGGTGATCTCGGCCGCGGTGATCCTGCAGGTGCCGGCCCGCTGGCGGCGCCGGCTCTGGTTCTTCTCGTACGGCTGCCAGCTCAGCAAGCTGTACGGCCGGGTCTTTCCCGCGTACTTCGGGCCGGACCGGCTGCCGGCGGTGACCGCGGCGTTGACCCCGCCCGGCGGGCGGCCCGGCTGGACCAACTTCTGGCGGCCGACCGATCCGCTCGGCTGGCCCGTACCGGCGGCCGAGCGGGAATTCGCGCTGCGCGACCCGGTCGCGCTGCACCCGCGCGACGGCGAGGTGCGCGACCCACCGATCCGGAGTCACGGCGGCTATCCGCTGGACCCCGAGTACCGCCGGGAGCGCGCCGAGGTAGCCCGGCTGCTTGCGGCCCGGCTGCTCCCGGCCGGGACGCCACGGCCCGACGGTGTCGTGCCGCCTTCGGCCGGCGCCCTGCCGCGGCAGAAGGAGACTGCGGAACCGGCGGCGGATCGGTAGCCTCCCTGCGGATCCAGCCGGAGGCGACGATGGAGACCGAGCACAGGGCATTTTCGTTCGATTTCGACGGCTTCATGGCCAACCTAGCCCCGGTCCTCCAGCGGTCCCTGGAAACCGGCGACGCGGGCGCGCTCACCCGCTTCATCGAGGCCAACCTCGACCGGTTGCGCAGCCCGTACCCTGGCATCGCCGTGCCGACCCCCTGGCCGGCGATGTTCGAGGACGAGCCCGCTGTCCACGATCTCGGGGACTTCGCCCTCACCCGCTACTACCGGCCGAACGACGATCTCGGGCTGGGCTCGGGCTGGGCGGAGGTCTACAACGTGGCGGCCGACGAGGTCGAGACGGACACCGACGAGCTGATCTTCGGCGCCTGGTTCGGCCCTGAGCACAACCGGTTCAACCCCGGCCGGATCGGCTCCTTCATCCGGCTCTGGGAGACCGTTCGCCGGCAACGGGAGATCACCGCCGCTCGCATCCGCAGCGGCGCCTACTCGGACGCCGTCGTCGCCCTGGACCGGATGCTCAGCGCCGCCGGCGAGCAGAAGCAGGGACTTTACGTCACCTTCTGACCGGGCTCCGCAGCTCTCGCCGGCCCACCGGGCGACGGCGGGGAACCGGCGTCCCGGACCGGGTCCACCGGGCTCCGGTCCACCGGGCTCCGGTCGGGCGGCCGGAGGCGGCGGGCGGTCCAGGTTACCGTGCCGAGTCCCGGTTCGCAGCCGGTCAGCCAGCCTCCGCTCGCGCCCAGACCGAGCAGCCAGGCCAGTTCCTCCGCGCCGTCCGGCGCGGAGAACGAAAGCCGCTCCGCCACCGCGGCGACATCCTCCGGCGCCGCGTCCGGCCCCGTGACGTCGGTCAGCGCCGGCCGGCCCGGCCGCGCCGGCAGCGCCGGCCGGTCCGGTGGCGCCGGCAGCGCCACTCGCAGGGCTCGGGCCTCGGCGAGCAGTCGGGTCAGCACTGGGGCATCGTCGGCCTCGACGGCCGCCGCCAACTCGTCCAGGTACGCCCGGACCGCGGTCAACTGCTCCAGCACGGCGGCCCGGTTGCCCAGCAGCATGTCGGCGGTGCGCCGGCTCGGCGTACCCGCCACCCGGGTGCCGTCCCGGAAGCTTCCGGCGGCGAGGGCGCGCACGGAATCCCGTACCGGGGAACGCCCGGCGGCGCCGGCCAGCGCCCTGGCCAGCACGTGCGGCACGTGCGACGCCAGCGCGGCCGCCTCGTCGTGCGCCTCCGGCGACATCGGGGTGACCCGGGCCGCGAAGACGTCCATCAGCAGCCGGGCCAGCCGGCGGAACGGGCCCAGGTCGGCCGGCTGATCCGGGCAGAGCACCCAGGTCGCCCCCCGCAGCAGCTCGGGACGCGCGGCGGCGAGGCCGGCCCGCTCCGTGCCGGCCATCGGATGCCCGGGCACGAATCGGCCGGTCAGCCCGTGCCGCCGGGCCGCCACGGCGACCGCGGACTTGGTGCTGCCCACGTCGGTGAGCACGCAGTCGACCGGCGCCGCGGCGGCCACTTCGGCGACGGTCGCCGGCAGGGTCACCAGCGGCCCGGCCAGGAAGACCACACCGGCGTCCCGGACCGTCCGGGCGAGGTCATCGGGGAAATCGACCCCGCGCTCCCGGCCATACCGCCGGGTGTCCGGGTCGGGATCCCAACCCCGCACCGGCACGCCGGCCTCGACCAGCCGCAGCAGCACCGAACCACCGATCAGGCCGGTACCGACCACCGCCGCCCGTACCGCGTCCATGCCGGCCTCAGGCGAGCCTGGACGGCACGGCGGCGATCTTCTCGTCGCTCTCGGTCAGCGCCACCCGGACGTGCCGCTCCCCCGCCGGCCCGTAGAAGGCGCCCGGCGCGGCCAGGATGCCCCGGCGAGCAAGCCACTCCACCGTCGCCCAGCAGTCCTCGCCACTAGTGACCCACAGATAGAGGCCGCCGTCCGACTGCTCGATCTCGAACCCGGCGCCCGCGAACGCCTCCCGGAGCACCTCGCGGCGCCGGGCATACCGCTCGCGCTGGGCCGCGGCGTGCCGCTCGTCGTCCAGCGCGGCCACCATGGCGGCCTGCACCGGGGCCGGCACGATCATGCCGGCGTGCTTGCGCACCTTGAGCAGCTCGGCCACCAGCGCCGGGTCACCGGCCACGAAGCCGGCCCGGTAGCCGGCCAGGTTGGACCGCTTGGAGAGCGAGTGCACGGCCAGCACCCCCGCGTACGAGCCACCGGTCACCTCGGGGGCGAGCGCCGAGACCGGCTCGGCCGTCCAGCCCAGCGGCAGGTAGCACTCGTCGCTGGCCACCACGGCGCCGCGCTCGCGGGCCCAGTCGACCACCTTGCGCAGGTGGGTCGCCGGCAGCACCTGACCGGTCGGGTTGCTGGGCGAGTTCACCCAGATCAGTCGTACCCGGTTGTCGGGTCCCAACGCGGTGAGCGAGTCGGCGCGTACCGTCTCGGCGCCGGCCAGCCGAGCCCCGTCCTCGTACGTGGGATAGCAGATCCGCGGCACGGCGACCACGTCACCGGGCCCGAGCCCGAGCAGCGTCGGCAGCCAGGCCACCAGCTCCTTGGAGCCGATGGTCGGCAGCACGCCGAACTCTCGGTCGGGCGTGCGGCAGGTGCGGGCGACCCAGTCGGTGATCGCGCGACGCAGCCTCGGCGTGCCGGCGGTGAGCGGGTAGCCGGGGGCGTCGGCGCCGGCCGCCAGGGCCGCCTGGATCACCTCGGGAACCGGATCGACCGGCGTACCGATGGAAAGGTTGATCACGCCGTCCGGATGGCCGGCCGCCAGCGCGCCGACCTTTTCCAGCGCGTCCCAGGTGAACTCGGGCAGCCGGGCCGACACGGCCCGGCCGCCCGCGCCCGCGCGGCTCAGTGCGCCTCCCCGCGCGGCGGCTGCCCCGCCACGAACGGGGTGTCCTTGTCGATCTTCCCGACCTTGGAGGCGCCGCCGGGCGAGCCGAGGTCCTCGAAGAACTCGTAGTTCGCCGTGGTGTAGTCCTTCCACTGCTCGGGGACGTCGTCCTCGTAGAAGATCGCCTCCACCGGACAGACCGGCTCACAGGCCCCGCAGTCCACACACTCGTCGGGGTGGATGTAGAGCATCCGGTTGCCTTCGTAGATGCAGTCGACCGGGCACTCCTCGATGCATGCCTTGTCGAGCACATCGACGCATGGCTCGGCGATGATGTAGGTCACCGATCTTCTCCTCCGCGCAGCCACGCCGCGATCTCCCGCGACGACGTAGAGCCTAGTATCCCGTCAAAAGGGAGGTCGATCGTGCTCCGACCACAGGATGTGGGTCACCGGATCGTGATCCGGCGCGTGGTGGGGGTAAGGCATGGCCGTGCGCTCTTTTCCGACGCCCTCGGCGAGCTCACCGAGCTGACCGGCACGCACCTCACGCTCGCCACGGCCGACGGGCCGCTCCGGGTGCCCCTGTCCGAGCTGCACCGGGCCAAGCGGGTGCCGGCGGCCCGGCCGCCCGGCCGGGCGGCGACGGCGGAGCTCGAACGGGCCGCCGCCGAGGCCTGGCCGGCGCCGGTGCAGGAGCGGCTCGGCGACTGGTTGCTGCGCGCGGCCGACGGCTGGACCGGGCGGGCCAACTCGGCGCTGGCCGTGGGCGACCCCGGGCTGCCGATCGCCGCCGCCATCGACGCGGTGGAATCGTGGTACGACCGGCGCGGCCTGCCGGCCCTGGTGGCCACGCCGCTGCCGCTGGCCGCCGCGGTGGCCGCCGAGCTCGACCGGCGCGGATGGGGCGCCCGGCCACCGGTCCTGGTGCAGACGGCCAGCCTGGCCACGCTGCGTACGACCCGCCCCGACCACACCGCGCCACCCCACGACACCGCGCAAGCCGACGGCCGGGTCCGGCCGGCCGTCGAGCTGGCCACCGGGCCGGCCGAGGACTGGCTCGACATCGTGGCCGGCCGCAAGGGCGGCCTGCCACCGGCGGCCCGGCACGTGCTCACCGCCGTCGACCGGGTCTGCTTCGCGGCCGTACGTCCGGCCGGGCCGGCCAACCCCGATGGACCGGCCAACCCGGATGAGCCGGCCAACCCGGATGAGCCGGCCAACCCGGATGAGCCGGCCAACCCGGATGAGCCGGCCAACCCGGATGAGCCGGCCAAGCCGGATGGGCCGGCCAAGCCGGATGGGCCGGCGGAGCCGCCGCTGGCCATCGCCCGCGGCACGATGACCGGCGCCGGGCGCTGGCTCGGGCTCAGCCTCATCGAGGTGTCGCCCCCGGCGCGCCGCCGCGGGCTGGCCCGGCTGCTGATCCGGACGCTCGTCGGCTGGGCCGCGGACCTCGGCGCGACGCACGCCTATCTCCAGGTCGAGGAGCACAACACGGCCGCCGTCGAGCTGTACCGCTCGCTCGGCTTCCGCACCCACCACACCTACGTCACCCGGCAGCGGGGCTCCGGCGTCGGCCGCTGTTAGGAAGGGGCCCTTCCTCTACCAAATGCGATAAGAGGGGGCCCTTCCTTTCGCCGTCAGCGGCGGACGACGCGGCGGGGGCGGGAGCGCTGGAGTTCGGCGTACCGGCGGAGGGACTCGGAACGGTAGTCCCGGCCCAGCGCGGTCAGCAGCAGGTAGCCGAGCAGCGCGCCGAACGCCGTACAGCCCAGGTAGAGCCAGATCTGCGAAAAGAATGCCCCGGCGCCGTCCGCGAACGGGTTGCTGCCGCTGATGAACGGGCCCACGAAGATGGTCAGGACCATGGCCACCAGGACCGCCACCGCGATCTCGCCGCACCACTGGCCCAGCGGCACGCGCCGGCCCCAGCGGAACGCGACCACCGCGAGGATCAGGCCGAGCGCCGCGAACATCACCAGCGAGATCCGGTCCGACGCCTCGGTGTCGTCGTGGAAAGCGAACCGGGTCACCAGCCGGGCCACCACGTTCACCGCGAACAACACACCTGCGAGCGCCCCGACCCGGCGCCACCGTTCCTTCATCACTCGACCTCCGCAGCGCGTCCTGAAGATGTATGTACCACCCGACGCTGTGAGATTCATCAAGGGGCTCGGCCGCGCCCTAGGGCCGGGCGGGGATCATCAGCCGGTAGGCCGCCGCCGCGAAGGTCACCGCCCCCGCGAAGATCATGACGAGCCCGACCCAGTTGTTGCCGGCGATGAGGAAGTCACCCTCGCTGGTGCCACCGGCCGCCACGACCATCAGCGCGAACCAGGTGGCGGCGGGCAGCGCCACCGCCCACCGGCGGCCCACCGTCCGGTAGGCGAACCAGCTCAGGGCCAGGTTGGCCAGCACCGCCAGCGGGATCGACAGGCCGATCAGGTGGCCGGCGACCCGGACGGCCACGAAGATCAGCTCGACGAACCCGGTGACCAGGGCGGCCAGCACGGCCACCACCCCGCCGACCCAGCGCAGCAGGCGGTCCAGCAGCAGCGACCGGCGCCGGGGTCGGGCCGGCGGCGATGCCTCGGGCGCGGTGGACATCGGAGACAACGTCACCGGGCACCGGCCGCCGCGGGGGCCGGCACGTCCTGGCTCGGAAGGCCGGCGAACAGGTCGCTCTCCCAGCCGTACCGCCCGGCGCCCGGGCCCCGCCGGCCGGCCGCGAGAGTGTAGTACTCCACCCCCATGAACTCGGCCCCGAAGTTGCTGGCTACCACGTACAGCCAGGACGAGTCCGGGATCTGGGTGGCGTGCGCCCGCATGGCCGCCTCCTTGGCCGCGCCCGCGTCGGTGGCGTCGATCCGGGCCGCGATCTGATCGTCCGGGGTGCCGAACGGCAGGTCCTCCGGCGCCTCGACCCCGGCGAACGGGTTGTCGGACGCGTCGGCGAAGGCATCCATCCCGGCCGCCAGCACGCTGCGCGGGAGCGCCGTCCAGTAGATCTTGGCCGGCGCGCACCCCTCGGGCCCGGCCAGCTCGGCGGCCCGCATCGCCACCCGGTGCGCCTGGATGTGGTCGGGATGCCCGTAGAACCCCTGCGGGTCGTACGTGATCATCACCTGCGGGCGGACCTCGCGCATGATCTCGACCAGCCGGCCGGCCGCCTCGTCCAGGTCGGCCCGCCAGAACGCCCGCGGGTGGTCGTTGGTGGGCAGGCCCATCATCCCGGAGTCCCGGTACCGGCCCGCGCCGCCGAGAAACCGGTGATCGCTGACGCCCATCTCCCGGCACGCCGCCGCCAGCTCGGTGATCCGGTATCCGCCCAGCTGGTCGGCCTCCGCGGCCGCGAGCCCGGCCAGCTCCGGCAGGTGGATCTCGCCCTCCTCGCCCAGCGTGCAGGTCACCAGCGTCACGTGCGTCCCACGCGCCGCGTAGTACGCCATCGTGGCGCCGGTGCCGATGGACTCGTCGTCCGGATGGGCGTGGACCAAGAGCAGCCGCTGCCGGGCGGTAATCGTCACGTCTCGACACTGTACGCGCGGAGGCGCCCCGCTCACCGGTACGCCGGGCGGTCCGCCGTCCCGCGCCGGCCACCGGCTCGGGTAGGCGTTCCGGCCGACCGGGCGGACGATCGCCGGAGCCGGCCCGCGGCCGGGGGAAGCGGACCTACGATCGCGAGGTGGACTACCCGGAGCTGGCGATTCGGACCCGGCGCTGCACCCGCGGCGCGCCGCGGGCGGTCAGCGTGGCCGGCGACGGCTCCCGGGTGCTCTTCCTGCGCACGGCGGGCCCGGAGGACGCTGCCGCGGCGCTGTGGTCGTTCGAGGTGTCCACCGGCGCCGAGCGGCTGGTGGCCGACCCGGTCCGGCTGCTGGCCGAGGCGCCGGCCCCGCCGGCCCCGCCGTCGGGCGCCGGGACACCGCGAGACGCCGGGACACCGCGAGACGCCGGGACACCGCGAGACGCCGGGACACCGCGGGACGCCGGAGCGCCGCGGGACGCCGGGACACCGCGGGACGCCGGAGCGCCGCGGGGCACCGGAGCGCCGCGGGGCACCGGAGCGCCGTCGGCGGACGCGGCCGCGGGCGCGCCGGGGACGGACCGCGGGATCGAGGGGTACGCCACCGACCCGGCCGGCCGGGTGGCGGTGTTCGCGCTGGCCGGCCGGCTGTTCCGGGCCGATCTGGAGCACGGGGACGTGATCGAGGTCCGCTGTTCGGGCCGTCCGGTGGACCCCCGACCGGATCCGACCGGGGAACGGATCGCGTACGTCACCGCCGGGCCCGACCGGCACGGCTGCCCGGGCGGGAGCCAGCTCCGGGTGGTCGGCCCGGACGGCGCCGACACCCTGCTGGGCGGCGAGGACGGCGGGGTCAACTGGGGGCTGGCCGAGTACGTGGCCACCGAGGACTTCGGCCGCCGCCGCGGCTACTGGTGGGCCCCGGACGGCCGGTCGGTGCTGGCCGCCCGGATCGACGAGTCGCGCGTACCCCGGTGGCACCTGCCGGACCCGCTCGATCCGCGGCGACCGGCCGGCCTTGTCGCCCGTCCGGTGGCCGGCGGCAGCAACGCCGAGGTGAGCCTGCACCTGCTCGACCTGGACGGCGGCTGGGTGGACGTGCACTGGGACCGCGAGACCTACCCCTACCTGGTCTCGGTGAGCTGGGCGGACGGCGGCCCGCTGATCACCGTGCTGCGCCGGCTGCAGCAGCACGGGCTGGTGCTGGCGGTCGACCCGCGTACCGGGGAGACGCAGGTGCACGCCGAGCTGGCCGACCCGCGCTGGGTGGAGCCGGTGGCGGGCACCCCGGTGCACCTGCCGGACGGCCGGGTCCTGGTCGGCGGCGAGCTGGCGCACGACGGGTACGACGCCCGCTGCCTGTTCGCGGACGGCACCCTGCTCACCCCGCCGTCCCTGTACGTCCGCCGCGTGGTGGGGCAGCTGCCCGGCACGGTCGGCCCGCCCGACCTGCTGGTGGAGGCGAGCGAGGGCGAGCCCAGCCAGCAGCACCTGTTCCGGGTCCGGACGGCGATCGGCGGCGGCGGGGTCGAGTCGCGGCGGCTCACCCCGGAGCCGGGCTGGCACACGGCCGCCGTCGGCGGCGGGGTGCTGGCGGTCGGTACGGCCACCCTGGATCTGCCCGGGGTCAGCTGGAAGATCTGGCGCAGCGACGGGACCGAGCTGGGCGCCCTGCGATCGCTGGCGGCCAGCCCGCCGTACGCGCCGCAGCCGGCGCTGGAGCGGGTGACCGACCGGCGGCTGCCGGCGGCCGTGCTCTACCCGCGCGACCACGTGACCGGCCGACGGCTACCCGTGCTGCTGGACGTGCACGGCGGCCCGACGCACCAGGAGGTCCGCGCGGCGCGGTCGTGCTGGCTGGAACGGCAGTGGTGGGCCGACGCCGGCTTCGTGGTGGTCACCGTCGACAACCGCGGTACGGCCGGGGTGGCGCCCTCGTTCGAGAAGGTGGTGCACCGGCGGCTGGCCGACGTCATCCTGGCCGACCAGCTCGACGCGCTGACGGCGCTCGCCGGCAAGCACCCGGATCTCGACCTCGACCGGACCGCCGTGCGGGGCCGGGGATTCGGCGGCTGGCTCGCGGCGTTCGCCGTGCTGCGCCGGCCGGAGCTGTTCCGCTGCGCGGTGGCCGGTACGCCGGTTGCGGACTGGTCCCGGCACGACACCGCGTACACCGAGCGGTATCTGGGCCTGCCGGACGACAGCGCCGAGGTGTACGCGCACCACTCGCTGCTGGAGCTGCTGGCCGAGGCCACCGACCAGCCGGGCCGGCCGCTGCTGCTGGTGCACGCCGCGGACGACGCCCGGGTGCCGCTGGCGCAGACGCTGCGGCTGTCGGCCGCGCTGCAGGCCGCCGGCCACCCACACGCCGTGCTGCCGCTGCCCGACGCCACCCCGGCCACCGCGGATCGCGCCCTCCCCCTGGAGCTGGACTTCCTCCGCCGCCACCTGTGAGCGGCGCCACCGTCGACGGCCGCGACGAGCGCGAGCCGGGCTCGTTGTTGTGGGAGACTCGGCCGGACACCAGTCGGAGGTGGGCATGACCGCGGCGATCTTCGGGCATCCGGGGCCGTGGACCGAGGAGGAGTTCCTCGCCCTCGGGGAGACACCGGACCGCGTCGAACTCTTCGACGGGAGCCTGTCTGTGACCCCTGCCCCCACGCCTCGCCACCAGAGAATTTCCAGCGAGCTGTACGTCGTGCTCAGTCCTGCGGCGGAGGCCGCCGGACTGCACGTCCTCGAGGCGATCAACCTCCGGCTGCGACCGGGTCGGATCCCGATCCCCGACCTGGTCATCACCGATGACATCGACTTCGACCAGCTCGTGATCGACGCGTCGGCGGTGCGGCTGGTCTGCGAGATCATCTCGCCGAGCAACCCCTCCGCCGACCGGGTGCTCAAGATGCACTTCTACGCCCAGGCTGGCATCCCCTGGTATCTGCTCGTCGAGCAGCGGACCGGCGAGCTGCACCTGTACCGCCGCGAGGGCGACCACTACCTGGAGCACTCGATCACCCGGCGCGGTCAGGTGCTACGGCTGGTCGAGCCGGTCACGGCGGAGATCGACCCGGAACGGCTGCTGCCGCCGACCTGACGGCGCCAACGACAAAGACAAGATCCACGAGAGCCCATCGGATCGCATAGGGTCGGTCCATGACCCACTTCGACGTGGCCACGGCCGCGGTTCAGGGCGCGCTCGACGCGGGGGCGCGGTACGCCGACGCGCGGGTGATGCACCGCCGCTACGAGTCGATGTCCGCGCGGGACGGTGAGATCGACGAGCTCACCCAGGACGAGGACGCCGGGGTCGGCGTACGGGCGCTGGTCGGCGCGGGGTGGGGCTTCTACGCCGTACCGGAGTTGTCCGAGCCGGCGGCCCGGGCGGCGGGCGAGCGGGCGGCGCGGATCGCCGCGGCCAGCGCCCAGGTGCCGGGCCCGGGCGGCGGGCTGGTCCCCGGCGTGGCCACCGTGGCCTCGTGGTCCTCGCCGTGCGCGGTGGATCCGCTCTCGGTGAGCCTGGTCGACAAGGGTGACCTGCTGGTGTCGGCCACCCGCACGATGCGCGAGCACGGCGCCGACCTGGCCGAGGGGATCTACCAGGTGTGGGACACCCGCAAGTGGTTCGTCTCCAGCGAGGGGCACCGGATCGACCAGCACATCCGGGAGTGCGGCGCGGGGATCTGGGCCACGGCCATCGGGGACGGCGAGACCCAGCGGCGGTCCTACCCCAGCCACCGCGGCCAGTACGGCACCAGCGGCTGGGAGCTGGTCGACTCGCTCGACCTGCCGGCGCACGCGGGCCGGATCGCCGAGGAGGCCCGGGCGCTGCTCACCGCGCCGGCCTGCCCGGCCGGCGAGACCGCGTTGATCCTCGGCGGCGAGCAGCTCGCGCTGCAGATCCACGAGTCGGTGGGGCACGCGATCGAGCTGGACCGGATCCTCGGCTGGGAGGCGGCCTTCGCCGGGACGTCCTGGTTGGACCTGCGCCGGCTGGGTGAGCTGCGGTACGGCTCGGAGCTGATGAACATCACGATCGATCCCACCATCCCCGGCGCGTTGGGCAGCTTCGGCTTCGACGACGAGGGCAGCCCGGCCGCGAAGCGCGCGGCGGTGCTGGACGGCCGCTGGGTGGGCGTGCTGGCCGGCCGGGACTCGGCGGCCGCCGCCGGGTTGGACTACGGCGGCAGCGTCCGGGCCGACGGGTGGGCCCGGCTGCCGATGGTCCGGATGACCAACGTGGGTCTCGAACCGGGCCCGCACACCCTGGACGAGATCATCGCGGCCACCGACGACGGAGTGCTGATGGACATCAACCGGTCCTGGTCCATCGACGACAAGCGGCTCAACTTCCAGTTCGGCTGCGAGATCGGCTGGGAGATCAAGAACGGCCGGCGCGGCCGGATGCTGCGCAACCCCACGTACACCGGGATCGGGCCGCGGTTCTGGCAGTCGATGGACATGCTCTCCGGTGAGACCGTGGCCTGGGGCACGCCGAACTGCGGAAAGGGCCAGCCCGGCCAGACCGGCCACACCGGCCATCCGGCCGCGCCGGCCCGGTTCCAAGGGGTACGGATCGGAGTGCGCGGATGACCGGCAACGAGTTGGAGCTGGCGGGCCGGGTGGTGGAGTTGGTCCGGTCCCTGGGCGGCCCGGACGCGCAGGCCGAGGTGTGGGCGCAGCACAGCGAGCTGTCGCTCACCCGGTTCGCGAACTCGACCATCCACCAGAACGTCGCGGACGCCGCCACCCGGGTCCGGCTGCGGCTGCACCACTCCGGGCGTACGGCCGCCGGCTCGAGCACGGTGGTGGACGCGGACGGGCTGCGCGGCCTGGTCGAGCGGACCCTGGCGGCGGCCCGGCTCTGCCCGCCGGATCCCGGCTGGCCGGGCCTGGCCCCGCCGGCGCCGGTCCGCGCCGACGCGGCGTTCGACGAGGCGACCGCGGCCGCCGACCCGGACGAGCGGGCCGGCCGGGTACGCGACTTCGTGGCGGCCGCCGGTGGGCTGGAGGCGGCCGGCTACTGCCGTACGGCGTGGCGGTCCGCCGCGTTCGCGAACTCGGCCGGGCAGTCGGTGCACGGGCGCAGCGCGGACGCGGCCATGGACGGCATCGTCCGGTCGGCCGGCGCGGACGGCGTGGCCCGGCTCGCGTCGGCGCGGCTGGCCGAGCTTGACGGCACCGTGCTGGGCGCCCGGGCGGCGGCCAAGGCGCACGCCGGGGTCGACCCGGTCGAGCTGCCGCCGGGCGAGTACGAGGTGGTGCTGGAGCCGGCCGCGGTGGCCGACCTGCTCTCCAACTTCGCGAGCTTCGGCTTCAACGGGAAGCGGTTCGTCGAGCGGCAGTCGTTCGCCGAGCCCGGCGCCGAGCAGTTCGACCGCTCGATCACGCTGCTGGACGACGCGCCCGGCACCCCGGCGCTGCCGTTCGACGCCGAGGGCACCCCGCGGGATCGGCTGGTGCTGGTGGACGCCGGCGTCACCCGGGCGGTGGCGCACGACCGGCGGACCGCCGCCGAGGCGGGCGGCGAGTCCACCGGCAACCAGGCCGGCTCCGCCTGGGGTCCGATGCCGACCAGCCTGCGCCTGGCGCCGGCCGGCGCCGACCCGGCCGCGCCCAACGCCGCCGCCGGCCCGGTCGAGCCGCGGGCCGGCACGGCGCCGCCGCCGCCGGCCGAGGTGGCCGGCCCGGCCGCCGACTCCGATGTGGCCGCGCTGGTTTCCGGGGTACGGCGCGGCCTGCTGGTCAGCGACTTCTGGTACACCCGCGTGCTGGACCCGAAGAGCCTGGTGATCACCGGCCTGACCCGGAACGGAGTGTGGCTCATCTCCGACGGCGAGCTGGCCGGCCCGGTGCGCGACCTCCGGTTCACCCAGTCGTATCCGCGGGCGCTCGCGCCGGGGGCGGTGCTCGGGCTGGGGGCTCGGGCGAGCATGCAGCCGGACAGTTGGGACAGTGCCTGGTGGACGGCGCCCCCGGTGCGGCTGGCCGGCTGGAACTTCACGGGTGGCGCCGCCGGATAGTGAAATTTCCCACCTTCTATCGATAATCCTGGCGGCGGGACTTCCCATAACACGAGACACGGGCCACACTCCCTGCGCGTACGGGCATTTGTGAGCGGCGTAACGTGTGCACCGAACTGCCCCGGGTCACTCGGATGCGGTGGGTGAGCACGCGGGAGCCGCGAGGCTGCGGGGTCACACACGGCCCCCGGCATGCCCGGCGGAGAACCAGTCGTGCCCGTCAGCGAGACCGGGCCCCGTGAGGGAGACATAGATGACGACGACGAAGTCGGCCCCGCCGCCGGCGCTGCGTCCGGGGTGGACGCGCCCGCGCGCCGCCATCGCGGCACGAACCCTGCGCACCGACCGCTGGTGGTTCGCCCCGCTGATCACCGTGGTCGGGTTGGGCGCCTGGGTGCTCTACGCCACGGTCCGGGTGTTCATGCACAAGTGGTACTGGGTCGAGCAGTACCACTACCTGACGCCCTTCTACTCACCGTGCCTGACCGACCGGTGCGTGCCGGACTCGTCGCACTTCGGCACCTTCCTGCCGAGCTGGTGGAT
Source organism: Plantactinospora siamensis (assembly GCF_042434095.1). Classification (NCBI taxonomy): domain Bacteria; kingdom Bacillati; phylum Actinomycetota; class Actinomycetes; order Micromonosporales; family Micromonosporaceae; genus Plantactinospora; species Plantactinospora siamensis. The sequence goes on along the minus strand of NZ_JBHLUE010000011.1, from coordinate 294,184 downwards.
CATCCCGGAGGCGGCGCTGACCCTGCCGTTCCTGCTGCTGTTCCGGCTGACCTGCTACTACTACCGCAAGGCCTACTACCGGTCGTTCTGGCTGTCGCCGCCGGCCTGCGCGGTCCCGGACGGGCACAAGACCTACTCCGGCGAGACCCGCTTCCCGCTGCTCGGGCAGAACCTGCACCGCTACTTCTTCTACCTCGCGGCCATCATCTCGCTGATCAACACGTACGACGCCATCCTCGCGTTTTCCAGCCCCAAGGGCTTCGGGTTCGGCCTCGGCAACGTGATCCTGGTGGGCAACGTCGTGATGCTGTGGGCGTACACGATCTCCTGCCACTCCTGCCGGCACATCATTGGCGGCCGGCTCAAGCACTTCTCCCAGCACCCGGTGCGGTACCGCGCGTGGACCCTGGTGTCCAAGCTCAACGCCCGGCACATGCAGCTGGCCTGGATCACCCTCGGCACGCTGGCGCTGACCGACTTCTACGTCATGGCCGTGTCCGCGGGCTGGTTCTCCGACCTGCGGTTCATCAACTGAGGGCGCTGACATGACCACTCGAATCGAACGACACCACTACGACGTCGTCGTGATCGGGGCCGGCGGCGCCGGCCTGCGGGCGGCGATCGAGGCCCGGCTGGCCGGCAAGCGTACGGCGATCATCTCGAAGTCGCTGTTCGGCAAGGCGCACACGGTGATGGCCGAGGGCGGCGCCGCGGCGGCCATGGGCAACGCGAACAGCCGGGACAACTGGCAGGTCCACTACCGGGACACGATGCGCGGCGGCAAGTTCCTGAACAACTTCCGGATGGCCGAGCTGCACGCCAAGGAGGCGCCGTCCCGGATCTGGGAGCTGGAGACGTACGGCGCGCTGTTCGACCGGACGAAGGACGGCAAGATCTCGCAGCGCAACTTCGGGGGCCACGAATACCCCCGGCTCGCGCACGTCGGCGACCGCACCGGCCTCGAGCTGATCCGCACCCTGCAGCAGAAGATCGTCTCGCTGCAGCAGGAGGACAAGCGGGAGTACGGCGACTACGACGCCCGGATCCGGGTCTTCGCCGAGACCACCATCACCGAGCTGCTGCTGGATGGCGACCGGGTGGCCGGCGCGTTCGGCTACTACCGCGAGTCCGGCGAGTTCATCCTGCTGGAGGCGCCGGCCGTGGTGCTGGCCACCGGCGGCGTGGGCCGGTCGTACAAGGTGACCTCGAACTCCTGGGAGTACACCGGCGACGGGCACGCGCTGGCGCTGCGGGCCGGCGCCACGCTGATCAACATGGAGTTCCTGCAGTTCCACCCGACCGGCATGGTCTGGCCGCCGTCGGTGAAGGGCATCCTGGTCACCGAGTCGGTCCGCGGCGACGGCGGCGTGCTGCGCAACTCCGACGGCAAGCGGTTCATGTTCGACTACGTCCCCGACGTCTTCCGCAAGCAGTACGCCGAGACCGAGGAGGAGGCGGACCGCTGGTACGAAGACCCGGACAACAACCGCCGGCCCCCGGAGCTGCTGCCCCGCGACGAGGTGGCCCGGGCCATCAACAGCGAGGTCAAGGCCGGCCGGGGCACCCCGGCGGGCGGCGTCTATCTGGACATCGCCTCGCGCCGCTCGGCCGAGGAGATCCGCCGGCGGCTGCCGTCGATGTACCACCAGTTCAAGGAGCTGGCCGACGTCGACATCACCAGCGAGCCGATGGAGGTCGGTCCGACCTGCCACTACGTCATGGGGGGCGTCGAGGTCGACCCGGACTCCGGCGCGGCGGCCGGCAGCGTGCGCGGGCTCTTCGCCGCGGGCGAGGTCTCCGGCGGCATGCACGGCTCCAACCGGCTGGGCGGAAACTCCCTCTCCGACCTGCTGGTCTTCGGCAAGCGGGCCGGCGAGCACGCGGCCGCGTACGTCGACGCGGCGGACAGCCGCCGCCCGAAGGTGAAGACCCCCGACGTCGAGGCCGCCGTGGAGACCGCGCTGGCCCCGTTGCAGCGGGACACCGGGGAGAGCCCGTACACCCTGCAGCAGGACCTGCAGGCGGTCATGGGCGAGCTGGTCGGCATCATCCGGCGCGAGGGTGAGCTGGCCGAGTCGCTGACCAAGCTGGCGGAGCTGCGGGAGCGGGTGGCCAAGGTGAGCGCGGCCGGCGGCCGGCGCTACAACCCGGGCTGGCACCTCGCGCTGGACCTGCGGAACATGCTGGTGGTCTCGGAGTGCACCGCCAAGGCCGCGCTGGAGCGGCGGGAGTCGCGCGGCGGGCACACCCGGGAGGACTTCCCGGCCATGGACCCGGCCTGGCGCCGGGTCAACCTGGTCTGCTCGCTGGACGGCCACAGCGTGAAGCTGGAGCGCAAGCCGCTGCCGGTGATGCGTCCCGAGCTCATCCAGCTCTTCGACCGGGCCGAGCTGGCCAAGTACCTGACCGACGAGGAGCTCGCCGACTTCGACGCCCTCGCTTCGGACACGCACGCGCAGGAGGCGGTCAAGTAATGGGTACGCAGAGTGGGCCGGACGCCGCCGGCAAGCCCTCGACGAAGCGCGCGTTCCGGATCTGGCGGGGCGACGAATCGGGCGGCGACCTGCAGGACTACCAGGTCGAGGTGAACGACGGCGAGGTGGTGCTCGACATCGTGCACCGGCTGCAGGCCACCGAGGCGCCCGACCTGGCCTGCCGGTGGAACTGCAAGGCCGGCAAGTGCGGCTCGTGCTCGATGGAGATCAACGGCATGCCGCGGCTGGCCTGCATGACCCGGATGTCGACGTTCGAGGAGACCGAGACGGTCACGGTCACCCCGCTGCGGACGTTCCCGGTCATCCGGGACCTCGTCACCGACGTCTCGTTCAACTACGTGAAGGCGCGCGAGACCCCCGCCTTCGCGCCGCCGGCCGACCTGGCCCCCGGCCAGTACCGGATGCAGCAGGTGGACGTCGAGCGCTCGCAGGAGTTCCGCAAGTGCATCGAGTGCTTCCTGTGCCAGAACACCTGCCACGTGGTGCGGGACCACGAGGAGAACAAGACGGCCTTCGCCGGCCCGCGGTACTTCATCCGGGCTGCCGAGCTGGACATGCACCCGCTGGACGCCAAGACCGACCGCAAGGAGTACGCGCAGGCGGAGCAGGGCCTGGGGTACTGCAACATCACCAAATGCTGTACCGAGGTCTGCCCCGAGCACATCAAGATCACCGACAACGCCATCATCCCCATGAAGGAACGCGTCGTCGACCGCAGGTACGATCCCCTTGTGTGGCTAGGTAGCAAGATCTTCCGGCGCGGGCACGACCAGCGCGAACAGCAGCAGGCGCAGGCGACCCGGCGCGAGTCCGGCGGGGCGGCCGAGCGCTCGCCCCTGGACAGCCCGCACGGTCTGCACAGCACGGGTGGCGCTTCGCACGATCCGGCGGCCGAGCAGCAGGCCGAGCGGGGCGTGCACTGGGACCGTCAGATCCCCCAGCCGCAGACGGCGCCGGTGGACGCCAGCGGCCGGCTGCCGCTGACCGAGCTGACCTTCGACCGCCCGGCCGCGCCGTCGCCGTTCGGCGAGGACGTGGAGTTCCCGTTGCCCGCCACGGGCCTCAACTATGCCCACCCCGAACAGGGTGAGCAGAGCTGACGCCGGGTTCCGACCGGTTTTCCGGGGGATCGGCGGCCACCCGGCCGCCGGTCCCCCGTTCGCCATCCTGGCCGCTGCGCCGCGGTCCAGTCGGCGCAGCCGAGCCGCCCGCCGGTCAGCCGGCGCCGCCCCAAGCAGCGGCCGCAGCGGCGCGGATCAGCCGGCGCCGCCGAGCCCGCCGCGACGGCGCCGGTCAGCCGGCGCCGCCCCCGAGCAGCGGCCGCAGGGCCGCGACGATCGGCCGGTCCGCCGGCAGCCACGGGACGCTGTCCAGTTCGCCGAGGGCGAGCCAGCGCAGCGCCGCGTGTTCCAGGGCACGGGGCTGCGCCGTACCGACCAACCTGGCGCGGTAGACCCGCAGCACCGCTCGGCCGTGTGCCATCCGGACGTCGCCGCCGACCCGGGCCGACACCTCCACCTGGACGCCGAGCTCCTCGGCGCATTCCCGGATGACGGCGTCCTCCTCGGCCTCCCCCGGTTCCACCTTGCCGCCCGGGAACTCCCATCGGCCGGCCGTCTCGGGGGGCGCCGCCCGCTCGCACGCCAGGACCCGTCCCGCCGAGAGGATGGCCGCGCCGACCACCACCATCACGAGAACGCCCGGACAATGTCGGCTTTGGGGGCTCTGCTGGCCGCCCGGTCGTTATCTGCCGCTTTACGACTGGCACTTTCGGTCCGCACGGGCGTCAAGGGTGCCAGATCAATCGTCAATTCGGGTGCCATTACCGGCCGCATGGTCACCAAGACACGGAAGTGTGGGCGTGGACACGCCCAGCCATGCTCGACAGACTTAGAAGCACCGGGTAGACAACGCTATGGCGACGATTTGGCCACAAGCCGACAACGAAGCCTGGGAGGTGCGATGATTCGAGCGCTGTGGAGTCGGCCGCGGCAAGACCACGTGAGCGATGCGCTCGCGCTGCTCCGCGGCTGGACTCGGGACGGAAGTCAGATCAAGCGCACCCTTCTGCTGGACGACGCACAGCACGCGGCCCTGACCGAGCGGATCAAGATCGCCGCTGACGTGCTGCGCCTGCGTCCGGACATCCGACGCCTCGACGGGCACACCCAGATCAGGATCTCCGCCCTGAACGGCGAGGAGATCACCGAGGACGAGGTCACGCTCGCGGCCCGGGTCGAGGACGTCTACCGCTCCTGCCGGCTCGGCGGCTGAGGCCCGCCTCCCGCTGCGGTTGAGAGCACCGCGGCGGTTGACGGCACCGCCTAGCCTCGGAGCGCATGACAGACGTACGGTTCGACCGGCGCGAGCAACTCCACCAGATCGAGAGCGGTTTGCTCGAGGGCGAACGGATCATCGCCGTCTACGACGCGATCGGCACCGGCACCGGCTTCCTCGGCCTCACCAACCGTCGGGTCATCATCCAGGACAAGTCGTTCGTGGGGAAGCGCTTCGCCATCACCAGCATCCCGTACTCGAAGATCACCAGCGTGAGCGTGGTCAGCAACAAGTCGTGGGGCGGCTCGTTCTTCTCCACCGGCTCGATCGCCATCGGTGTGGGCGCGCACACCTACGAGGTGGAGTTCCGCGGCGCCGACAAGAGCCACCACGTACACAACGTGATCCTGCACTTCATTTCCTGACCGGACCGTTCCGGGCGCCGGTTCCCGGTCAGCGGAACCGGGCCCGGGCGATTTCCCGGCTGACCTCCGCCGGGTGATCGACCTCCAACACCAGCCGGTCGAAAGGCTGCCCCGTCAGCTCGATCAGCAGCACGGTGTCGGCCCGGTGGACGCACCAGAACGACCGCCCGTTCTCCCGGGAGAGGTAGCTGCCGGCCATGATGACCCCCGGCCAGGCGGTGCCGGGCAGTCGCAGCCCCCGACCCCGGGCGTACGCCTCGGCCCGCGACACCGGCCGCACCGAGGTGACGGCCTCCAGCGGCGTCTCGACGCCGGCGGCGAGCGCCCAGAACCGATCCCACCCGGTCAACCGCACGACCAGGCGGCCGTCGGGCACGTCCACCAGAACCGGCATGCCATCACCGTACCCGGGCGGCGGCAGCGAAAATGATCTCCGCCTCCCGCCTCCCGCCTCTCCGGCTACCCGCGGACCAGCTCCGCCCGGCCGTCGTTCAGGTGCAGCTCGGCCTCGCAGCCGGCCGCCGCCTCGGCGTCGTGGGTGGCGAACACGACCACGGCGCCTCGCCGGGCCTCGGTGTGCAGCAGTTCCAGCACCCGCTGCCGGTTCGCGGCGTCGAGTTCGCTGGTCGGCTCGTCGGCCAGCAGCACGTCGCCGCGCAGGGCCAGCCCGCGGGCGATTGCGGTGCGCTGCTGCTGACCGCCGGAGAGCTCCTCGACCAGGTGGTCCGCCTGGCCGGCCAGGCCCAACCGGTCCAGGTTCTCCTCGGTGCACCGGTACGCGTCGGCCGGTGCCAACCCGGCCGCCACGAGCGCCACCTGCAGGTTCTCCCCCGCCGTCAGGATCGGGGCCAACCCGTTGTCCTGCGGGATCACCACCACCCGGGCGGCCACCGCGTGATCCCGGTCCCGCAGCGGCTCGCCGCCCACGGTCACGCTGCCGGCGGTCGGCCGCAACAGGCCGGCCATGGCCGCCAGCAGGGTGGTCTTACCGGCGCCCGAGGGGCCGGTGACCGCCAGCACCCGGCCGGGTGAGGCGGTCACCGAGACATCCCGCAGCACCGGATGACCGGGAACGTACGCGACGCTGAGCCGGTCCACCACGACGTCCTTGCTCAACGCTCCTCCTCGGGCCGGTCGACGGGGACCAGCAGCAGGGTGCCATCCGGTTGCGGCTCCACCCGCAGCAGCGCGCCCGGGCCGAGCGCCTCGGCCACCTCGGGGGGCAGGTGCAGCGACCCGTCCCGGCCGAGCACGCTGTAGTCCTCGCCGCGGCGGCCCTCGGCGCCGACCCGGCCGTCCCGGATCGTGATGACCCGCTCCATGCTCCGGGCCACGTCGGGATCGTGGGTGACCAGCACGACCGTGCTACCCGCTCGGTGGGCGTCCGCGAGCGCCGTGAGCACCTCGGTCCGCGCGCCGGCGTCCAGCTGGCTGGTCGGCTCGTCGGCCAGCAGCAGGCCGGGCCGGTTCGCCAGGCCGACGGCCAGCGCGAGGCGCTGCCGGCCACCGGGGGTGAGCTCGCCCGGCCGGCGCCGGGCCGCATCGGCGAGGCCGACCAGCCCGAGCACCTCCCGGGGCACGGGTACGGACCGGCCGGCCGGCGCGCCCCGCTGGGCGAACCGGACGTTCTGCTCGGCGCTCAGGTACGGCAGCAGGTTCCGCTCGCTGCCCTGCAGCACCACCCCGACGTCACCGGCGCGCATCCGTTGCAGCTCGGCAGGGCCGGCCTTGACCAGGTCGTGATCGCCGACCCGGAGCCGACCGGCGGCCGGCGGGAGCAGCCCCGCCAGCAGGGACAGCAGGGTCGACTTGCCGGAGCCGGACGGGCCGATCAGCGCCACCGACTGGCCCGGCGTGATGTCCAGGTCCACGCCGGACAGCGCCACGACGTCGTAGCCCTCCAGCCGGTAGATGTAGACGAGGCCACGGCAGGTCACGCCGAGCGGCTCGGTGCCCGCCGCGGTCTCCGCCCGGTCCAGCAGGATGCTGCTCATCGTGCCCCCCTCGGTTCGGCCCGGCGTACCACCCGTGGCGCCGCCAGCGCGGTGGCCGCGAGGCAGCACGCCAGCACGGCCAGCGCGCCCGGCAGCCACAGCCCGGCCAGCCGGTACACCGGTCTCAGCGCGTCCGCGTCGATGCTGACCAGCGGGATGGCCGGCAGCAGCAGCGCCGCGCCGGCCAGCCCGGCCGGAACCCCGATCAGGACCGCGGCACCGAACAGGCTCGCGTACTCGGCCCGCACCGCCCGGCGCAGCACCGCCCGGGGTACGCCGACCGTCCGCAGCGCGGTCAGTTCGCGGATCCGGGCGCGGATCCCGACGGAGGCGGTGAGCAGCAGCGTGCCGATGGCCAGCAGCACGGCCACGGCGCCGGCCGCCAGATAGAGCCGCAGGGCCAGCGCGGGCGCCAGCCGGCCCAGCTCGACCCGCCGGGCCGCCAGCGTGTGCACCGCCGTCACCTGCACGCCGCCGGCGGAGAGCCGGGCCGGCAGCGCCGGGTCCTCGGGTCCGGCCGCCCACACCTGGTATTCCACCGGGCTGTCCGAGTAGCCGGTCCGGCCGGCCTGACGCAGCTCGGTCTCCAGGTCGTACAGCATGGCCTGGTCGCCGCCGCCGGGCAGCGCGGCGAACCGGTCCGTCACCCGCCAGGGGTCCGGCGCCGTGCCGAGCGCGGCGAAGTCGAACGCCCCGGTGCCGCCGTCGTCGGCCGGCGCCGATCCGGCGAGCACCACGGGCAGCTCGGGCGGCGTGTCGGCGTACTCGATGACCGGGTCGCCGGGCGCCGTGCTGGTCACCGAGATCTCCAGGCCGGCGCGGCCGGGCGCCACGGTGAGCTGCTCGCCCTGCTGCGCCGCCGGCGCCGGCCGCCACGCCGGCTGTTCGCCCAGCCGGGCCTCGACCGGGCCGCGGCCGTCGCGGATCGCATCGACCGTCAACTGCGCCCGGATCGACGCCGTGTTGCCCGGGAAGCGCCGCACGGTCAGGGCCAGCAGCCGGCAACCCGCCGGGCAGCCGGTCAGCTCGGCCGCGTACGAGTGCCGCCCCGGCACCAGGTCACCAAGGTCCAGCATGCGCGGACCGGCACCGCTGTCCAGCACCAGCCCGAGCGACATCGGCTTGGCCGCCTGCCGGGCGGCGACGGTGGCGTCGAGGGTCACCCGGGGCCCGTGCAGCCGCACGGTCGGCGCCGTGTCGGTGTGCAGCCGCCCGGCCACCGCGGCGGGCGTGCGGGCGTTTCCGCCCGGCCACTGGGCGATGCCCGGCAACCGGGCGGCATCCACGCCGAGCAGGACGGTGTCGCCCTCGCCGTAGAACTGGACCCGGCGTACCACCGCCATCGCTCGCCGCCCGGTCGGGTCGGCAGCGCGGACGGCGGTCAGCAAGGCGGCCGGGTCGGTCGCGTTCACCTGGTAGACCCGGGGCGCACCGACCTCGGCCCGGGCGGCAGTCTCCCGGTTGCCGGCCGCGACGTCCCAGCTGGTGGCCGCGAAGGTGAGCAGTGCGACGGCCACCGTGAGCAGCGCGGCCACCCGCACGGTGCCCGGCCGGCGGGCGAGCTGGGCGGCGGACAGCATGGTCGCCAACCGGCCCCGGGCCGCCCCGCGCCGGCTCCGGGCCCGCGCCCACCAGCCCAGCAGCCGCCCGGCGAGCAGGCCGGCCACCAGGGCCACCAGGGCCGGCGCCGCGTACGCGATGGGTGAGCTGCGGTCCCGGGCGGCGAGCACCTGGTAAAGCGCGGCGAGGGCGAGCGCGCCGAGCGCGGCCTCGATCGCCACGGCGCGCCGGCGGGACCGCGAGGGCACTCGGCGCAGCAGCGCCAGCACGCCCGTCCGGAGCGTACGGCGCCCGGCGAGGACGATCGCCACGGCCGCGCCGAGCAGCGCGGCCACGGCGGCCAGCAGCACAGCCATGGTCGGTTCGGCCGCCGCCGAACGGGCCAGGAACGCCCGGGCCGCCAGCTCGGTGCTGGCCAGTCCCAACCCGAGCCCCACCGGGGTGGCCAGCAGCACCAGCAGCAGCAGCTCACCATTGCCGAAGCCACCGAGTTGGAGCGGGCGCAGGCCGCGCAGCCGGGCCAGGGCGATCTCCGGGCTTCGCTCCTCGGTGACCGCAGCGGCCACCACGAACAGCACGAACAGGCAGAGCACGACGAGCGGCAGGGCCACCAACGGCACGGATCGCGCGATGGCCCGGTGCTGGCGTTTCGCCTCGTCCAAAAACTGCGGCAGGCCGGACTCGATCACCATACCGTTCGGGCGGACCTGTTGGTCGACCTCGCCGAGACCCGCCCGCAGGGCTGGGATGTCGGACAACCGGACGTCGCCGGCGCGCAACGGGTACTCCACCGTCACCGTAGGCCGCCACGTCCGGTCGAACATTCCCGCGGTCGTCGCGACGAACGCCGAGTCCAGGCTGTAGATGTCCGTCTTCTCGTTGTACCCCTTGCCGAAGTAGAAGCCCCGACCCCAGTACGGGTCCCGGGTGGTGGCGTTCGGGTCGTAGATGCCGGTTACGGTGAACGGCTCCGCCGGGCGCGGCTTGAGAAACCCCACGGCGCTCTGGATCCGTTCCTGCAGCGGCACCCGCTGGCCCACGGACACGCCCAGGAACTTCGCGGACCGGTCGGCCAGCACCACCTCCCGGGCCCGACTGGGACAGGCGCCGGCGACCAGCCGCAGGTGCGCGCAGGCATCCCCCCGCCAGGCCAGTGGCAGCTGGGTCGACTCCCGCCGGTCCGGCACCACCATCTCCAGGTAGACCGCCGCTTGGGGGTATCCGAGCCGGCGGGCCAGCACGGGCGACCCGGCCACCGCCCGCTGGCTGGCGGCCAGCGCGGCGTCCTGGTCGGTGTCCCCGCTCCGGGTGAGCAGACCCGCGAGGACCGGCGGCTGGGCGGTGAGCACGTCGGTCAGCACCGACTGCTGCGCCGCGCGGGTGTAGGCCGGAATGGCCACCGCCGTGGCCGTGGTCACCGCGATCAGCAACGCCACCACGAGCGAGCGGCCCGGCCGGTACGCGATCCCGCGCACGGTCACCCACCAGGCCGCCATGAACCCACCCCCGCCTTCGCACCGACTGACATGGCAACGTCGATCGGGTGGGCGGCGGTTGTCGCCGTGTCCGGACCGTTATCCACGGCCATGTCGGTAGGGTCCCCCGGGTGCGAGCGGCCGAGCGGACCCAGCGCCCGATCGAGAGGGCGGCCTCCGGGAGGTCACGGCGGCGCCGGCGGTCGCTGGGCGCGGACTTCGACCGGCTGTGGCACGCGTACGCGGTGAGCACGCTGGGCAGCGCCGTCGGCAGCGGGGCGCTGCCGCTGGTGGCGGTCCTGGTGCTGCACGCCAGCGCCCTGCGGGTTTCCCTGCTCGCGGCCGTGTCCGGCCTCGCGAGCGCGGTGATCCTGTTCCCGCTCGGCCCCCGGATCGACGCCCGGCGGAAGCGGCCCATCATGGTCATCAGCGATCTGGTCCGCTGTGCGGCCCTGCTCAGCGTCCCGCTGGCTGCGGCCGCCGGGCTGTTGACGTACCCCCAGCTGTTGATCGTGGGTGTGGTGCAGACGGCCGCGACGCTCACGTTCACCGCCGCCAGCGGGGCGCACCTGAAGGGCCTGCTTCCCCCCGGCGACCGGGCCGAGGGAAACGCGCGACTGGAGTCCGTCTTCTGGCTGGCCCAGAGCTCCGGGCCGCCCGTCGGCGGCGTGCTGGTGGGCTGGTTCGGCGGCACCGTCACGCTCCTGGTGGACGCGCTGTCCTATCTGGTCTCAGCCGCGTGGATCCGCCGGATCCGCCGGCCGGAAACCACGCCCTCCGGCGCGATGCGAGCGGGAGCGACGCCGGCGCCCGGAAGGGCCGGCGTACCCGGACGGTACGCCGAGCTGACCGCGGGTTGGCGCTACCTGCTCGGCCACGCCGACCTGCGAATGCTGTTCTGGAACTCGCTGCTCTTCGGCGGCCCGGTCATGCTCGTCTCGCCGCTGCTCGCCGTGTTGATGCTGCGGGAGCTGGGCCTGGCAGCCTGGGAGTACGGCCTCGCGCTCGGCGTACCCTGCCTCGGCGCTGTGCTCGGGGCCCGGCTCGCCCCGCCGCTCACCCGCCGGCTCGGGCTGCGCCGGATGCTGCTGCTGTTCGGGGCGCTCCGGGCGCCGTGGCTCGTACTGCTCGCCTTCACGCCGGCCGGCCCGGCGGGCCTGCCGGTCATCCTGCTCGCCGAGACGGGCCTGCTCTTCGGGGCCGGCGGCTTCAACCCGTCGTTCGCCACCTTTCGGCTCGCGGCGACCGAGGATCGGCTCATGGCCCGAGTGCTGGCCGCGTGGTCGACCGGTTCGAAGGTGGCTCAGCCGCTGTTCATCGCGGCCGGCGGCCTGCTGGCCGCGGCCACGTCCACTCGGCTGGCGATCGGGGTGGCCGGTCTGCTTTGCGCGGCCAGCACTCTGCTGCTGCCCTGGCGCGCCACGGCCGCCGGGGCGGACCCGGTTGCCTCGGTCTGACGTCCCCACGACCCGCCTCGGTGCGACTAGGCTCCCCGCATCCGACGGGGGGACCACGCATGTGGCTTGGATCGATGGACGGGCGAATCGTCATTGTCCGGCCGGACGGCTCCGGTGCTCCGGCGCTGCTGGACGATCCTCAGCGGCTCCGCTTCCGCCAACCCCTCACCCCGGCGGAGGCGGCCAGGCTGTCGCTGCGGCCACTCTACGAACCCGAGCCGGGCGAGCTCGACGACCGGTGCGGCTGGTATGGCGATTCGGGCGATTGGGTGCTGCTGACCCAGGTGCCGGACAGCTCCTTCGGCGAGCCGATGGTGCTGGTCGGTGCCGGCGAGGCGGTGCTGCGTGCGTACCCGGTGGCGCCCGGACGATTCGTCCGGGGCGACGGGGCCGAGCTCGACCTGGTCTGCGACGAGGCCGGCGGTCCGGCGTTGCGGATCGGCGGCGGTCCCGGCACGGCGATGCTGGCCCGCGACGAGCGGTACCGGGAGCGGCCGATCACCTTCCGGGCCGGTCCCGACGACCTCGCGGCCACCCTCGTCACCCCCGCCGGTCCCGGTCCGCACCCGGCCGCGGTGATCCTGCACGGCGCCGCCGGCGGGCAACGCGACTTCTGCCGCCTGCTGGTCCAGCCGGCGCTCGACGCCGGGGTGGCGGTCCTGCTGTACGACCGGCGCGGCACCGGACGCTCCACCGGCACGCCTGAGTTCACCATCTTCGACCAGGCGACCGCGGCCGAGGCCGCGTTGGACCGGATCGCCGCCGAGCCGGATGTCGATGCCGACCGCCTCGGCCTGATCGCGTTCAGCAACGGCGGCTGGTCGGCGCCGATGGTGGCGGCCCGCCGTGACCTCGCGTTCCTGGTGGGAATCGGCGTCCCCGGGGTCTCGATGGCCGAATCAGAGCTACACCGCCGCACCCGGGTGCTGCGCGACTCGGGCGTCGGCCCGGAGACGGTCGATGCCGCCGGGGAGGCGTGGCGCTGCGTCTTCGCCCTCGCCTCCGCCGGGCGCCCCGAGGAGGCGGTGACCACCCGGCTCGCCGCGGCGCTGGACCGGCTGCGTTCCGCGGCGGACCTCGACCGGTACGTCGTGCCGGACTACGCACGCGCGAACCCGATGCTCTCGGCCGTCCCGCCGCTGGCGCCGGTGGACGAGCTCGTGCCCATGCTCGTCGGCGAGGCTGACCCCGAACTCGGGCACGACCCGGTCGAGGACTATGCCCGGGTACGCTGCCCGACACTGCATCAGTGGGGCGGGGCGGACACCAACGTTCCGGCTCGGCTGTCCCGGGAGCGGATCGCCGCGGCCCTGCCGGATCCGGCCGTCGCGACGCTTCGGGAGTATCCGGAGGCGGAGCACCTGCTGAACGTCGCGCCCTCGGGCGTGCAGGGCATCTCGGCCGAGGAGGCCGGCAACGGGTTTCACCGCTTCCGGTTCGCACCGGGGGTACGGGACGACCTGCGCGACTGGTTGAGCGCCGTCACTTCCCGCTGAGCTGTCGGCGGGCCCGGCGCGACTGTGCCAACGACCGCTCGATGGCGGGGAGCCGTCGTTCCAGGTCCGCGAGGCTCCGCCGGCTGCGCTCCGGCTCTCCCTGGGCAAGCAGGTTGGCCATGCCGCGATCGCCGGCCGCCGCGGCCACCGGGATGCCGTCCAGCATGATCCGGATCCGGTCCGGCACGGCCCGCAGGATCCGCTCCGGCGCGTACCCGCGGTAGGCGTCGGCGATGAGCCGCAACCGCGCCGCGGCGGTCTCCGGGCCGTCGTCGCGCCACAGCGGTACGCCGTTCCACGCCACGAAGGCGAGTTCCATGAGGGGGTTGGACGGCCCGGCGAGATCCCAGTCGAACACGCCGACCAGTTCGTCCCCGTCGAAACAGGCGTTGTACGGGGCGATGTCGTTGTGCCCGATCAGGGTGGCGTCGGGCATCGGGAAGTACCGCCAGGCGCCGGCCAGCGGGAAGCCGGCCACGGCCGTGTGGAAGGCGCGGGTCCACCGGACCAACGCGGTGAGCTGACCGGGGGTGAGGGTTTCGGTGTCGATGTCCGGCACCCGGCCGGGCAGGTACGACAACACCTCCCGGCCGGCCTCGTCGTACCCGAGGACGCGCGGCACCCCCGGCAGCCGGCCGGCTAGGTGCCGCAGCAACGCGTGCACGTCGGGCGTCCACGGCCCGGTGGACCGCCGTACGGTGTCGCCGACCCGGACCGCGCCGCCCACGTTGCCGCCCGGCAGGCGCTGCTCTTCCTCGCTCACGGCTTCCTCCTTCTCCTGGCATCGGTCCCTACGGGAGCGCTCCCATCGGTGTTACTCTTCGATGAACTTCTATCAACTGATCGACTCTGGGAGCGTGCAGTGGGTGCTCAACGGCGGCGGAAGCCGCATTCGGCCGCGGCCATGGGCCTGGCGGTGTCCCTCGTGGCGGCGGGATTGTCCGTGGCCGCCGCCACGAACGCGCAGGCGGCCACGCAACTCACGCTGTCCGTGGACGCGTCCGCCGCACGGCACGCGATCAGCCCGGACGTCTACGGGATGAACGGCGCGGACCCGACGCTGGCCGCGGAGATCGGCATGCCGGTGGCGCGCTGGGGCGGCAACTCGAGCAGCCGCTACAACTTCAAGAATCATACCTACAACACCGGTAGCGACTGGTACTTCGAGAACATCGTGGCCGGCGCGGACAAGACCGTGGAGGCGATGGTCAAGTCCAACCTGGACCGTGGCATCAGGCCGGTGGTCACCGTGCCGATGGTCGGCTGGGTCTCCAAGGACTCGCCCTCCGACCACCCCTTCAACTGCGGTTTCCCGAAGACCCGGTTCCCCGAACAGGACTCGTTCGACCAGTGGGACGCCAACTGCGGCAACGGCAAGCTCAACGACACCAACCTCACCGGCAGCGTGCCCGAGGACACCTCGATCCCGGCGGACGAGTCGTTCGACGGCGAGATGGTGTCGCACCTGGTTAGCCAGTTCGGCACCGCGGCCAAGGGCGGCGTGCCGATCTACGAGCTGGACAACGAGCCGGTGCTGTGGAACTCCACCCACCGCGACGTCCACCCGGACCCGGTGTCGTACGACGAGATGGGCGGCAAGGGCACGAAGACGGCCGCGGTCATCAAGGCCGCCGACCCGAGCGCCGCGGTGCTCGGCCCGTCCGGCTGGGGCTACTGCGAGTGGGTCGCCTCCGGGGTGGACGGCTGCGCCCCCGGCACCGACGCGGCCGCGCACGGCGGGCTCAAGCTCGCCCCCTGGTACCTGAAGAACATGAAGGACTACAGCGACGCCCACGGCGGGAAGCGCTACCTCGACTACTTCGACGAGCACTACTACCCGCAGATCAGCGGCGGCACCGACGCCGACTCGAACGCGCTTCGGCTGCGGTCCACCCGTTCGCTGTGGGACCCCACGTACGTCGAGGAGTCGTGGATCGGTCCGAGCGGCGTCAACGCCCCGCCGCTGCAGTTCATCCGCCAGATGAAGTCCTGGGTCGACCAGTACTACCCCGGGACCAAGACCTCCATCACCGAATACAACTGGGGCGCGCTGGACACCATGAACGGCGCCCTCGCCGAGGCCGACGTCCTCGGCATCTTCGGCCGGGAGGGCCTCGACCTCGCCACCATCTGGGGCGACCCGAAGCCGACCGACCCCGCCGCGTACTCGTTCCGGATGTACCGCAACTACGACGGCGCCGGCGGCCGGTTCGGTGACGTGAGCGTGTCGGCGGCCAGCACCGACCAGGACCAGCTCGCGGTGTACGGCGCGCAGCGCACCGCCGACGGCGCGCTGACCCTCATGGTCCTCAACAAGACCGGCGGCGACCTGACCGCGCCGCTGTCGGTGGCCGGCTTCGACAGCACCGGTACGGCGCAGCGCTACAGCTACGGCCCGGCCAACCTCGCCTCGATCGTGCACGGCGCGGATGTGCCGGTGAACGCCGGCGCGGTGAACGCCACGTACCCGGCCAACTCCATCACCCTGCTGGTGCTGCCGAAGGGCACCGGCGGCCCGAGCCCGACGCCCACGGCCTCCTCGCCGTCACCGTCGCCCTCCTCCCCGTCGCCCTCACCCTCCTCGCCCAGCCCGACGCCCACCTCGCCCTCCCCCACCCCGACGCCCGCCGGGGGCTGCTCGGCCACCCTGCACGTGGACAGCGACTGGCACAGCGGGTTCACCGCCACGGTGACGGTGACGAACAAGGGCAGCTCGGCCACCAAGGGCTGGCGGGTCAACTGGTCCTGGCCCGGCGGTCAGCAGATCAGCAACTCCTGGAACGCCACGGTCACCCAGACCGGCGCGAACGTGTCCGCCACCAACGCGAGCTGGAACGGCTCGATACCGAAGGGCGGCAACACCACCTTCGGGTTCCTGGCCAGCAGCGCCGGCGCCACGCCGACGCTGACCTGCACGGCAACCTGACGGTTGCCGCACACCGGGGCCGGGCCGACCGTCGCGTTGGCCCGGCCCCAGCGTTCGGGCGGCGCGTTCGTTAGGCTGCCCGGATGATCTGCTCGTGCTTTCCCGCGCTGCGTACGCGTCTCGGCTGACCGGTCCCGCCCGCTGAGCCGACTGCCGCCGTGGCGGGGTCGGTCGATGCCCGCTTTTTCCTGGTATCGACTCCCCGAGAGGCAAGCGCATGTTCATCCGTTCCTGCACCGAGTCCGACCTGCCCCGCGTCGTCAACCTGGCCGTCGAGGTGTTCGGGCCCTTCCACGAGAACTCGTTCCGGCCGGCCGTCGGCGAGGTCGTCTTCGCCCATCAGGACGCCGACTGGCGTGCCGACTACGCCCGGCAGCTTCCGGAGCTCCACTCCCCCGACGACCACCGGGAGATCGTCGTGGCCGAGGTCGACGGCGGGTTGGCGGGATTCGCGGCCTGGACGGCCTCTCCGGCCGACGGTCGCGGCGAGATCACCCACGTCGCGGTGTCCGGAGACCACCGGCGGCTCGGCCTCGGGAGGGCGCTGTGTGAGCACGCCTTCGAGCAGCTGCGGGCGGCCGGCGCCCGGGTCGTCACGATCGGGACCGGAGGCGACGACTTCCACGCCCCCGCCCGGGCGCTCTACGCGAGCCTCGGCTGCACCCCGTTCCCGCTGGTGACGTACTACCGCGAGCTCTGATCTCCCGTACTGGGGAGGATTGTTGCCGCTGGGGCGACAACAATCCTCCCCAGTACACCCGGGCTATCGTCGTCGGATGCCCGAGCTGATCGCGCCCACCCTGCGGCTGCACGACGCCTGGCTCGACGCGCACCGGGAGTGGGGGCCCGGCTTCCACGAGGACGGCTTCGGCCTGCGACCGTCGGATGACGTGGACTCGCCGGCGGGGGTTTGCGGCCTTCGTGGCGCGGTTGATCGAGCAGGCGGATCCGGCAAGGCCGACCGAGGGCGGCCGGGCCCACTGCACGTACCGCTGGATCGTCGAGGACGGCCGCGTGCTCGGCGGGATGGCGTTGCGGCACAAGCTGAACGGGGTGGCGTGGCAACTCGGCCACCTCGGCTACGGCATCCGGCCGTCCGCCCGCGGGCGCGGGCTGGCCGGCTGGGCGCTGGGCCGGATGCTCGACGAGGCGCGGACGCTCGGCCTGGACCGGGTGCTGGTCGTCTGCGCGGTGGACAACCTGGCCTCGGCCAAAACCATCGAGCGGGCCGGCGGTGAACTCGAAGCGATCGAGGACGCCGGGTTGGGGCCGACCCGGCGCTACTGGATCACGCTCAGCCCCGCCCCGACAAGGCGCTGACCCGAGGTCTGCTGTCCCCACTGAGCCGCGAGCCCGCGCTCGGAGGTGCTGGGCCAGGTTGGCAGACCGACCCCGCCAGCCCTCGGCGGCATGTGAAGGCGCCCAAGCTCCTAGACTCGTGAGTATGGATACCCGTGGCCCGAGCGATGACTGCCCAGGCATAACCGGGAAAATCCATCCCACGTTTCCCATAGGCCGCATGATGGGCTGCGCCTTCGACGTCGATGTGCCGATCTGCTGCCCAGCATGCGGTCGGTCGTTCACCAGCTGGCGCCTCGGGCCCGCACGCGGCCGAGACGGAATGGTCGCTTCCCTCAGCCACAGTCACATCACCTGACGGCCACAAGTGAGCACCGACTCTCCCTAGGTCGGGGTCGTGCGCCCACGTCGCCGGTCTGTGCTCGCCTCCGCCACACCCGGCTCCGGCTCCACTCAGACGTTGAAGCGGAACTCGACCACGTCGCCGTCCTGCATGACGTAGTCCTTGCCCTCGATGCGTACCCGGCCGGCGGCCTTGGCGGCCGCCATCGAGCCGGCGGCCACCAGGTCGTCGTACGAGACGATCTCGGCCTTGATGAAACCGCGCTGGAAGTCGCTGTGGATGACCCCCGCGGCCTCCGGCGCGGTGGCGCCGGTCGGGATGGTCCAGGCCCGCGTCTCCTTCGGCCCGGCCGTGAGGTACGTCTGCAGCCCGAGCGTGCGGAAGCCGACCCGGATCAGCTGGTCGAGGCCGGGTTCGGACTGGCCGATCGACTCCAGCAGCTCGCGGGCCTCGTCGTCGGGCAGCTCGATCAGCTCGGACTCGACCTTGGCGTCCATGAAGACCGCCTCGGCCGGCGCCACCAGCGCCCGCAGCTCGTCGAGGAACTCGGCGTTCGCCAGCTCCGCCTCGTCGACGTTGAAGACGTACAGGAAGGGCTTGGTGGTCAGGAGGTGCAGCTCGCGCAGCTCGGCCACGTCGATGCCGGCGTCCTTGGCCCCCGCGTACAGGGTGGTGCCGTTGTTGAGCAGCTCGATGGCGGCCTTGGCGGCGGCGACCACGGCGGCCCGGTCCTTGCGGAGCTTGGCCTCCTTCTCCAGCCGGGGCAGCGCCTTTTCCAGGGTCTGCAGGTCCGCCAGCATCAGCTCGGTGTTGATCGTCTCGATGTCGTCGGCCGGGGACACCTTGCCGTCGACGTGCACCACGTTCGGGTCGGAGAAGGCGCGGACGACCTGGCAGATCGCCGCGGCGTCGCGGATGTTGGCCAGAAAGGCGTTGCCCCGGCCCTGCCCCTTGGAGGCGCCCCGGACCAGGCCGGCGATGTCGACGAACGAGACCGGCGCCGGGATGATCTTCTGCGACTGGTGGATCTCGGCGAGCTTGGCCAACCGCTCGTCGGGCAGCCCGACCACGCCGACGTTCGGCTCGATCGTGGCGAACGGGTAGTTGGCCGCGAGGACGTCGTTCTTGGTGAGGGCGTTGAAGAGGGTGCTCTTCCCGACGTTGGGCAGCCCGACGATTCCGATGGTGAGACTCACGGGCGGCCAGTCTACGCGCCCCGCCCGACCGCCCGTTGATCATGGGCTTTACTGCGACGATCGGCATCGACGCGCCGAGACAGACACCGGAATGGCGGTCGACAAGTTCGTAACTCGCTGGATAGATCCGCGCCGCCTCGGACGTCTTTACGGGTGGACGGCGACGGACGGGGGCGGGGCATGGACGACGAGGCAAGACAGCGGTTTGCGGACTTCGTGGCGAGCCGCACCCCCGCGCTGATGCGTACGGCCCAGCTGTTGACCGGGGACCGGCACGCGGCCGAGGACCTGCTCCAGGTTGCCCTGGCCCGCACCCTGATCCGGTGGCGATTCCTGCGGGACGACAACCCCGAGGGGTACGTCCGCCGCGTCATGTACCGGGAGCAGGTGAGCTGGTGGCGCCGACTCGCCCGGTACCGGGAGATCAGCGCCGCGCAGCGGGCCGAGCCGGCGACGCCCGACCCGGCGGCCGACGCCGATCTGCGCCTGGCGATGCGCGCGGCGCTGCTTCGCCTGCCACCCGCCCAGCGGACCGTCCTGGTGCTCCGCTACTACGAGGATCTCACTGAGACCCAGGTGGCCGAGGAACTGGGGTGCTCCGTCGGCACCGTCCGCAGCCGCACCCACCGGGCCGTCGCCCGACTGCGGCAGTTGATTCCCACACCCGAACACCTGGAGGTGCTGCGGTGACCGATCACATCGAGGCCCTGATCCGGAGCACGTTCACCGACCTCGCGGAGGAAACAATCGTGACACCGATCTCCCTCACCTCCCTGACCCGGCGCGCTCGCCGGCGGACCGCCCTCGGCGTCCTCGGGGCGGCCGGGGTGGCCGCGGCGGCGCTCGCGGCCGCGCCGCTGGCGATCGCCGCCGCCGGCCACGGGCAGCCTTCCCCCGGTCCGGCCGGGCGGCATTCCACCCCCGCTCCGTGCTGGCCCGCCACCGAGGCTCCGCCCAGCGCTTCCCCCGGCGCCGGCGCCACCGGGTCGCCCTACCCCGGTGGCACTCCGACGCTCGGCCCCACCACCGGGATCAGCCCCTCCGCCACCTCGCCGGCCACGGAGGGCCGGATTCTGAGCGTTCCTGCGCACCCGGGTCATGGACCGAGCCCCACCGGTACGCCCTGCTCGACGCCGCCGCCGTACCCGTCGGAGATCCCGACCGGGACGCCCCCGCCGTCGGAGATCCCGACCGGCACGCCCCCGCCGTCGGAGATCCCGACCGGCACGCCCCCGCCGTCGGAAATTCCGACCGGCACGCCGCCCGCCTCCGAATACCCCACCAGCAGGCCGCCGGCGTCCGAATACCCGACCACGCCCCCGCCGTCCGAATACCCGACCACGCCCCCGCCGTCCGAATACCCGACCACGCCGCCACCGTCCGAGATCCCCACCGGACCGGCGCTGCCCAGCGGCCGGTGATCCCGGCGGGCTGGTGGTCAGCTCTTGACGGAGCCGGCCATCAGCCCGCCGATGAACCAGCGGCCCAGCAGCACGTACACGGCCAGCGTCGGCAGCGACGTGATGAGCGCGCCCGCCATCGAGGCGGCGTAGTCCGGCGACTGGGCGCCGGCCAGCGCGTTCAGCGCGATCGTGATCGGCCCGTTCCGGGTGTTCGACAGGAAGATCGCGAACAGGTAGTCGTTCCAGGCCGAGGTGAACTGCCAGATGATCGTCACCACGAAGCCCGGCGCCGACAGCGGCAGGATCACCGACCGGAACGTCCGCAGCAGATCGGCGCCGTCCACCCGGGCGGCCTCGATCAGCTCCACCGGCACGGTGGTGGCGTAGTAGTTGCGGAAGATCAGCGTGCAGATCGGGATGCCGTAGATGCAGTGCACGAGGATCAGCGTCGGGATGCCCGGCTGGATGTTGATGCTCGTGACGATCTGCCGCAGCGGGATCATCACCGCCTGGTACGGGATGAACATGCCGAACAGGATCAGCGTGAACACCACGTCGGCGCCGGGGAAGCGCCAGCGGGACAGCACGAAGCCGTTCGCGGCGCCGAGGATCGACGAGATGATCGCCACCGGGATGGCCAGCTCGAACGTCCGCCCGAAGGACGGGCCCAGCGAGGCCCACGCCTTGCCCCAGGACGCGGTGGTCCACTCCTTCGGCAGGTTCCACTGACCGGTGACGCCGATCTCCGAGCCCGACTTGAAGCTCGTCACGATCAGCACGTACGCGGGCATCAGCACGACCAGCAGGAACAGCACCAGCAGGGCGTACTTGACGATCCGGCCGGTGGTCGAGCTGGCCGTGAGGTCGCCGCGGCGGCGGCCGCGCGACCGGACCGGCACGGCGGCCGTGGGCGGCGGGGCGGGGGTGGTGGTCGTGGTCACGAGCGTCGCTCCGCCCTCGAGGTCCAGATCAGGTACGGCACGATGACCGCGGCCACCAGCAGCAACAGGATCACCGACACCGCGGCGGCCTTGGCGTAGTCGCTGGTGAGCAGCGTCTGCCAGACGTACACGGCGGGCACCTCGGTGAGCCACTGGGCGCCGGACACCGACATGATCAGATCGAACATCTTCATGGACATGTGGCCCACGATGATCAGCGCGGACAGCGCCACCGGGGTGAGCTGCGGGAAGATGACGTGCCGGTACATCTGGAAGGTGGTGGCGCCGTCCATCACGGCGGCCTCGCGCAGCTCACCGGGGATCCCCCGGAAGCCGGCCAGGAACAGCGCCATGACATAGCCGGACAGCTGCCATATCGCCGGCATGGCCATCGCGGCCATCCCCCAGTGCGCGTCGGTCCACCACGGGTTCTGCAGGAAGCCCAGGTGCAGCTTGCCGAAGATCCAGTTGAGGCCGCCGGCATCGGCGCCCTGGCCGGAGTTCATCAGCCAGCGCCAGACCACGCCCGAGGCCACGAACGACACGGACATCGGGAACAGGTAGACGGTCCGGAAGAAGCCCTCGGCGCGTACGCCCCGCTCCAGCAGGAACGCCCAGAGCAGGCCCAGCAGCATGGTGCCCACCATGAACACCACGGTGAAGATCAGCAGGTTCTTCAGCGAGTGGACGAACCGGCCGTTGATGTCGTTGGTGAACAGGTCGGTGTAGTTCTTGAGGCCGACGAAACCCTTCGACCCCAGGGCGTTGTGCTGGTCCGACATCGAGACCTTGATCGTCCAGGCGATCAGCCCGTAGACGAAGACGGCCAGCAGGATCAGCGAGGGGGAGATCAGCAGGAGCCCGGGCCCCCACCGTCTGACACGTGAGCGCATGCGTATCCCGGTTCGGAACGGTCGAACCGGCCGGGCGGATCGCCCGGCCGGCCACCTGGTACGCGGCGGGACGCCGAGGGGCGCCCCGCCGCGTACGGGTGAATTACTTCTTGGCGAACTGAGCGATGCCGGCTGCCATGGCGTTCTGCAGCTGGGCGGCGTTCTGGTCGCTGGAGAACTTGCCCAGCGCCGACGCCGCGGCCCCCTGCATGCCCTGGGAGCAGGCCGCGCCGTGCGCACACGACGGCACCTGGGTGGCGGACTTCCAGGCCGCGATCGCGGTCTGCTGGTACTGCGGGTAGTCGGCCGGGTTGGCGTCCGTCCGGGCCGGGATCGAGCCCTTCTTGGTGTTGAAGGCCTTCTGCCCCTCGGCGCTGCCCACGGTCTTCAGCCAGCACTTCGTGCCGTCCGCGTTCTTGGCGTTCTTGGGCAGCACGAACGAGTCGGCCAGCCACTGGAACGTGTTGCCGTTGCCCGGGAACGGGAAGTAGCCGTAGTCCTTGAAGCCCTTGGCGTCCAGGTCGGCGGCCTCCCAGTCACCCATCAGCTGGTACGCGGCCTTGCCGTCCATGACCAGCTTCTCGGCGTCGGTCCAGTCGAACGTGTCCCGGTCCTTGTTCGAGTAGCTGAGCAGCTTCTTGAAGTCCTCGACGCCCTTGGTGACGTCGGCGCCCTTCCAGTCGGTGCTGCCGGTCCACAGGCCGCTGAACTTCTCCGGCCCGAGGTCGGTGATCAGCACCGACTCCAGCAGCATCAGCTGGGTCCAGTCCTTGCCCAGCGCCAGCGGCGTGGCCACGCCCTTGGACTTGAGCTTGTCCAGGTCGGCGATGAACTCGTCCAGCGTCTTCGGGTCCGACGTGATGCCGGCCTTGCTGACCACGGACTTGTTGCTCCACACCACGTTGGCGCGGTGGATGTTCGCGGGCACCGAGTAGATCTTGCCGTCGACCGTGAGGTTGTCGATCAGGCCCTTGGGGAAGGCGTCCTTGAGGCCCCAGTCCTGGTATTCGCTGCTGAGGTCCTCGACCTGGCCGGCGTTGATGTAGTCGGACAGCTCCGCGCCCGCGTGCGCCTGGAACGTGTCCGGCGGGTCGTTCTGCTGCAGCCGCGACGCCAGCACCTGCTTGGCGTTCGAGCCGGCGCCACCGGCGATCGCGCCGTTCTGGAACTCGTAGTTCGAGCACGCCGACTTGAACTGGTTGACCAGCCCGTCGAGGCCCGCCTTCTCACCGCCGTCGGCCCACCAGGTGAACACCTCGACGTTCTTCGAACCGCTTCCGCCGCCGCTGTTTCCGTTGCCGCAGGCGGCGGTTGCGAAGAGCGCGGCCGCACCGACCACCGCTACCGCGGCTCGCCGGGAAAAGCGCATGACTCCCCACCTTCTTTTCGTGTTGGGGCAGCCGTTGGTCCCACGTCTGCCGTCAAGCACACTGCCCCTGACCTCGGACAAGTGTCAACGAACGTTGCCGTGTTGTTACCGTTCGGTATAGCCGGCCCGGTACGCATCGTTTTGCCACGATTGGACACGCTCCCACGAACCGGACATCCGACCCGTACGCCCACGTCCGAATCCCGCGAGCCATGGGCCGCCCGGAGCGGCAGTATTGCCACGTGGACCTCGACTTCGAACGGTGTTACCGAGCCGTCGACAGCCGCGACCAGCGCTTCGACGGCTGGTTTTACACGGCCGTCACCAGCACCCGCATCTACTGCCGGCCGTCCTGCCCGGCCACCACGCCAAAGCGGCAGAACGTCCGGTTCTACCCCTCCTCGGCGGCCGCCCAGCGGGCCGGCTTCCGGGCCTGCCGGCGCTGCCGGCCGGACGCCTCCCCCGGCTCGCCCGAGTGGGACGTCCGGGGCGACCTGGTCGGCCGGGCCGTCCGGCTGATCGCCGACGGCGTGGTCGACCGGGAGGGCGTGCCCGGGCTGGCGGCCCGGCTCGGCTACACCGAACGGCACCTGCACCGGTTGCTGAGCACCGAACTCGGCGCCGGACCGCTGGCGCTGGCCCGCGCGCAGCGCGCGCAGACGGCCCGGATCCTGGTGGAGACGACCGACCTCGGGCTGGCCGAGATCGCGTTCGCGGCCGGCTTCGGCAGCGTGCGGCAGTTCAACGAGACGCTGCGCGAGGTCTACGGCGCCACCCCGTCCGAGCTGCGGTCGCGCCGGCGCGCGGCCACGGGCGGCACGGGGGCCATCGCGCTGCGGCTCGCGTACCGGCCGCCGCTGCACGCCGGGGCGCTGCTGGCCTTCCTGGCCCGGCGCGCGATCCCCGGCGTCGAGGAGGTGACGGCCGGCACGTACCGCCGGGTCGTCCCGCTGCCGCACGGTCCGGCCGACGTCACCCTGCGGCCGCTGCCCGGGTACGTGGCCGCCACGCTGCTGCTGTCCGACGTCCGCGATCTGGCGCCCGCGGTGGCGCGCTGCCGGCGGCTGCTGGATCTGGACGCCGACCCGGCCGCCGTGGACGCCACGCTGGCCGCCGACCCCGCGCTGGCCGCCGCGGTCGAGGCCGAGCCGGGGGTACGGGTGCCGCGCGCGGTCGACGGCTTCGAGATGGCGGTCCGGGCGGTGGTCGGGCAGCAGGTCTCGGTGGCCGGCGCCCGAACCGTGCTCGCCCACCTGGTCGGCGCGGCCACCGGACGCACCGCCACCGGACACACCGCCACCGGCGGGGGCGCCGGCGAACATCCCGCCGCCGGCGGCGACCTGGTCGGGTTCCCGGGGGCGGCCGAGGTGCTGGAGCTGCCCGACGAGGCGTACCGGATGCCGGCCGCGCGGCGGGCGACGATCCGGGCGGTGGCCCGGGCGTGCGCCGACGGCGAGCTCAACCTCGCGCCCGGCGGCGACCGGGCCGAGACGGCCGCCCGGCTGGCCGCGCTGCCCGGCGTGGGGCCGTGGACGGCCGGCTACCTGGCCATGCGCGCGGTCGGCGACCCGGACGTCTTCCTGCCCACCGACCTCGGCGTCCGGCGCGGCGCGCTGGCGCTCGGCCTGCCGGGCGACCCGGCGGAGCTGGCGCGGCACGCCCAGCGCTGGCGGCCCTGGCGTTCCTACGCCGTGATCCGGCTCTGGCGGGCCGAACGACCCCAACCGACGATGGAGGAAGCATGACCACGCTCACCGGCAGCACCCTGCACACCCCGACCGGCCCGCTGACCGTGCTGGTCGACCCGGACGGCGCGGTCCGGGCCGCCGGCTTCACCACCGAGACCGAGCCGCTGCTCGCGCTCGTGCACCCCAGCCTGCGCGCGCCGGTACGCGCGCTGCCGGACGCCGGCGCGGTGACCCGGGCCTTGGCCGCCTACCTCGACGGCGATCTCGACGCGCCGGACCGGGTGCCGGTCCGGCAGCACACCGGGGGCGAGTTCCGGGACCAGGCCTGGCAGGTGCTGCGCCGGGTCAAGCCCGGGGAGCCGGTCACGTACACCGGTTTCGCCGAGCTGACCGGCCGGCCCCGCGCGGTCCGGGCCGCGGCGGCGGCCTGCGCGCGCAACGCCGTGGCGCTGTTCGTCCCCTGCCACCGGGTGCTGCGCACGGACGGCGCGCTGGGCGGATACCGCTGGGGGCTGGATGTGAAGAAGTGGCTTCTCGGTCACGAACGGCGGTTGACGACAAGCTGACTCCCGGAGCGTCACAACCGGCCGGTACGGTCAGAACGTGCCTGCTACTCGTGACGACGGTGGCACGAGGCGGGTGGCCGGGGGGCGGCATTCCTTGCACAACCTGTGGCGGCTGCGCCGGTACGTCCGGCCGTACGCCGGCCAGCTGGTCTGGCTGGTTCTCGCCGCGCTCGCGTCCACCGGCGCCGGCATCGCCGTGCCGCTCGTGGTCCGGCAGGTCGTGGACGGGCCGATCGCCCACCACGACCGGGCCGGGCTGCTCTGGCTGGGCGGCCTGGCGCTGGCCCTCGGCCTGTTCGAGGCCGGGCTGATCTTCGTACGACGCTGGGTGCAGTCCTCGGCCGCCATGGGCATGGAGGCGGCCATCCGGGCCGAGCTCTACGCGCACCTGCAGCGGCTGCCCGTCGGCTTCCACGACCGCTGGCAGTCCGGCCAGCTGCTGTCCCGGATCACCAGCGACCTCTCGGTGATCCGCCGGTTCCTGTCGTTCGGGCTGATCTTCCTGATCGTCAACCTGCTCACCTACGTCACCGTGGTGGTGCTGCTGGTCGGGCTGAACTGGCCGCTCGGCCTGCTCGTGGGCGCCAGCTCGGTGCCGCTGTTCCTGGTCAGCCGGCGATTCACCCGCTACTACCTGACCGCCTCCCGCCGGATGCAGGACCAGCTGGGCGACGTGGCCACGCTGGTGGAGGAGTCCGCGCAGGGGCTGCGGACCATCAAGGCGTACGGCCGGCGGCCGCAGATGGCCCGGCGGTTCGCCGGCAGCGCCGCCGAGCTGCGGGACACGGCCGTCGGCAAGGGGCGGCTGCTGGCCCGCACCTCGGCCGAGTTCGACCTCGTGCCCAACCTCACGATGGCGGCCGTGCTGGTCGCCGGGACGGTGGCGGCCGCCCGCGGCGCGCTCACCATCGGTGAGCTGGTGGCGTTCGTCTCACTCCAGCTGATGCTGGTCTGGCCGGTCGAGTCGCTCGGCTGGATCATCGCGAACGGCCAGGAGGCGATGACCGCGGCCGACCGGATTCAGGAGGTGCTGGACACCGAGCCGGAGATCACGGACCGGCCGGGCGCCGTGCCGGTCGCGCCGGGCGACACCGCCGGCGCCGTCCGGTTCGAGGGCGTCCACTTCGGCTACCCGGGCACGGCGGCGCCGGTGCTGCGCGGCGTCGACCTGACGATCGAGCCGGGCGAGACCGTGGCCATCGTCGGTGCCACCGGCAGCGGCAAGACCACCCTGCTGGCCCTGCTGCCCCGGCTGCACGACGTGACCGGCGGACGGATCATGCTGGACGGTCGGGACGTGCGCGACATCCGGCTCGACTCGCTGCGGCACGTGGTGGGCGCGGCCTTCGAGGAGCCGACCCTGTTCTCGATGTCGGTCCGGGAAAACCTCACGCTGGGCCGGCCGGACGCCGGCGAGGACGAGGTCCGGACGGCGCTCGCGGTAGCGCAGGCCGGCTTCGTGTACGACCTGCCGTGGGGGCTCGCCACCCGGATCGGCGAGCAGGGGCTGTCCCTCTCCGGCGGGCAGCGCCAGCGACTCGCCCTGGCCCGCGCGGTGCTCGGCCGCCCCCGGGTGCTGGTGCTGGACGACCCGCTCTCCGCGCTCGATGTGCACACCGAGTCGCTGGTGGAGGCCGCCCTGGCCCGGGTGCTGCAGGACACCACGGCGCTGGTGGTGGTGCACCGGCCGTCGACCATCGCGCTGGCCGACCGGGTGGCGCTGCTGCAGGACGGCCGGATCACCGCCGTGGGCACGCACTCGGAGCTGCTGGCCAGCGTGCCGGCGTACCGGGCCGTGCTGGCGGCCACCGACGAGGAGGCCGGGCCCGACGCCGTACCGGCCGGCGAGCCGGACCGGACGGCGGCGCCCGTGGTGGGCGAGTGGGGGTTGGCCCGGTCATGACGCTCCGCGTTCCGCCCAGGTCCACCGTCACCCGGCCGCCGTCCGGGCCGACCGGGACGGACCCGGCGGCGCCGGACGTCGCCGGCTGGCGGGGCCGGGCGGTCGACGCCGACGCCGACCGCACCGCGGCCGAGGGCAGCGGCGCGCCCGCGGTCGCGCTGCTGCGCTCGCGCAGTCGGGCGCTGCTGCGTTCGCTGCTGCGGCCGCACCGGCGCCTGCTGGCCGTGACGGTGCTGCTGCTGCTGGTGCAGAACGCGGCCGCGATGGCCGGCCCCTACCTCGTCATGCTCGGCATCGACCGGGCCATCGGGCCGCTCCGGGCCGGCAACTGGGGCCCGCTCACCATGATCGCCGCGGCCTTCGTGCTGGCCGTGGCGGCCGACTACGCGGGCAAGCGGGGCTTCCTCACCCTCTCCGCGCGGATCGGCCAGGCCGTCCTGCTCGACCTGCGCCGCCGGGTGTACGACCACTTCCTGCGGCTGTCGGTCGGCTTCCACGAGCGGTACACCTCCGGCCGGGTCGTCGCCCGGCTGACCAGCGACATGGACTCGATCGCCGAGCTGGCCGACGGCGGGATCGACGACCTGGTCCTGGCCGCCCTCTCGATCGTCTCGGTGGCCGGCATCCTGCTCTGGCTCGATCCGCCGCTGGCCGCGGTGACCCTGCTGGCGTTCCCCTTCCTGCTCGGGCTGTCGATCTGGTTCGCCCGGGCCAGCGCGGTGGCCTACCGGCGCAGCCGGGAGGCGATCGCGCTGGTGATCGTCCACTTCGTCGAGTCGCTCGGCGGCATCCGGGCGGTGCAGGCGTTCCGCCGGGAACCGCGCAACCAGCAGATCTTCGACGTGGTGAACGACGACTACCGGGTGGCCAACCTGCACGCCTTCCGGCTGCTCGCCAAGTACTCGCCGGCCATCAAGGTAATCGGCAACGTGACGATCGCGGTGGTGCTCACCTACGGCGGCGCCCGGGTGCTGCACGGCCAGATGGGCGTGGGCGTGCTGGCCGCGTTCCTGCTCTACCTGCGCCGGTTCTTCGAGCCGATGCAGGAGCTGAGCCAGTTCTACAACTCGCTGCAGTCCGCCACGGCCGCGCTGGAAAAGCTGGCCGGGGTGCTCGACGAGCGGCCGGCCGTGCCCGAGCCCGCCCGGCCGGTGGCGCTGCCCACCGGACCGGGCCCGGATGATGAGCCGGTGCTCGACTCCGCCACACCCCGGCTCCGGCTGCGCTCCGGCGGAACCGACGAGCCGGTGCTCGACTCCGCCACACCCCGGCTCCGGCTGCGCTCCGGCGGAACCGACGAGCCGGTGCTCGACTCCGCCACACCCCGGCTCCGGCTGCGCTCCGGCGGTCGCCGGATCGAATTTCGGGACGTGAGCTTCGGCTACCGGCCGGAGACGCCGATCCTGCCCAAGTTGGCGCTGGTGGTGCCGGCCGGACAGACCGTGGCGCTGGTCGGCGCCACCGGGGCCGGCAAGTCGACGATCGCCAAGCTGGTGTCCCGGTTCTACGACCCCACCGCCGGCACGGTGTCGCTGGACGGGGTGGACCTGCGCGACGTCACCGAGGTCGAGCTGCGGCGGGCCGTGGTCATGGTCACCCAGGAGACCCACCTGTTCTCCGGCACGGTGGCCGAGAACATCCGGTTCGGCCGGCCGGAGGCCACCGACGAGGAGGTCGCCGCGGCGGCCCGGGCCATCGGCGCCGACGAGTTCATCCGGGCCCTGCCGGACGGCTACGAGACGGAAGTGCACCGGCGGGGTGGCCGGCTCTCGGCGGGGCAGCGGCAGCTCGTGGCGTTCGCCCGGGCGTTCCTGGCCGACCCGGACGTGCTGATCCTCGACGAGGCCACGTCGGCGCTCGACGTACCGAGCGAGCGGCTCGTGCAGCGCGCGCTGCGGACCATCCTGCGGGAACGGACCGCCCTGGTGATCGCGCACCGGTTGTCGACCGTGGAGATCGCCGACCGGGTGCTGGTGCTTGAGAACGGTCGGATCGTCGAGGACGGCCCACCGGCCGAGCTGGTCGGCACGGGCGGCCGCTACGACGCCCTGCACCAGCAGTGGCGCGACAGCCTGGTCTGACCCCTCCCCGCCCCGCCCTCCCCGCCCTCCCCGCCCCCACCCTCCCCGGCCTCCCCGCCGCCCGCCCCCCGCCCCGCCCGTCGCGATCTTGCAGTTTTGGCCCCTGATTCGCGTGGAAGACCCCTTTTGTCGGGGCCAAAACTGCAAGATCGACGGGCGGGGCGGGGCGGGCGGGGGCGGGGGCCGGGGGCGGGGGGTGGGGTCAGAAGCCGCGGAGGAAGCGGAGGCCGAGCAGGAAGGCCACCGCGGCCGGTCCGAGGGCGAGGGTCACCGCCGACAACCGGTACGGCATCCGGTGCCGCGCCGCCTCGGCGCCGTTGGCCGCGATGGCCACGCCGGCCGCCATGAGGAAGGCGCCCCACCAGCCGGAGCGCAGGTGCGCCCAACCGGCGTGCAGCAGCAGGAACGTCGCGCCCAGCCCGGCCACCACCAGGCCCAGCGTGGCGACGCTCCGGTGCAGCGCCCGCAGCAGCGGACGATCGGGCCGCCACAGGTAGGTGCCGGTTACGGACAGGGCCGGCAGAATGATCATCAACGGCCAGCCGAAGCCCATGGCGCCCAGCATCAGCAGGGCGCCGACGGCGCCGACGAGCAGACCCAGCCAGGTCACCACGTACCCGACCACGGCCCGGCTGCCGCCCCGGACCAGCAGCGGTACGCCGCAGGCGGCGATCAGCGCGCCCGGGGTCAACACGAAGCCGGCCCACCAGTGGAACCGGTCGACCGCCTGCGCGACGGCGGTCACCAGCCCCACCGCGAGGGCCGCCGCGCCCAGGCCGAGGAGCCAGGCTCGGCCGGTCCCGGAGCCGGCCGGGCCGGAGCGGACGTCGTCGCGTCGGGCCGGGTCGGCCGACCAGGTTTGCGTGCTCACCCCACCGATGCTGCCCAACGGCGCGGCCCGGCACCATCCGGTCAGCCCTACCATCCACCCGCCGGGTGGCCGGAAGGCCCGCGGTCGGCTTCCCGGCCCGGGCGACGGGTCAGCACGGATCAGCCGACCGATCTACGGTGATCGAATGCACCGGATGATGGGCTGGCCGTTGTGGGCCCGGGGGATTGTGCTGGGCGCGCTGTTCGGCTGCCTCACCGCCGGCTGGCGCCTGCTGGCGGACCCGGGCGCCGGTAGCCGGTTCGCCGCCCTGCTGTTCCTGGTCGGCGGCGTCCCGTACGGAATGATCATGGCGCTCTTCACGGCGCGGCAGCAACGTCGGTTCGACCCGGCGGACGGCCCGCGGCTGACCGACGCCGAACGCCGGCAGGCATTTGAGGCGGTACGCCGGGGCGTACCGCCGGACAACCCCCGCGTCGCCGCCGCCGCGCTTGCCGTTGCCCGGCTTCAGCTCGGGCAACGAGGTGGCGCGGCCGGAGCGGCCATCCTGGTTGGCGGTCTGGCGGTGCTCACCGCCGCGTTGGCGGTTTTCGACCGTCCGGCGTACTGGATACCGACTCTCGTGCTCGCCGCCCTGGCACCCGCGCTCACCCGGCAGACGGCCCTGGCCCGCCGCCGGTCCGCCGACTACCTGGTGCTCGCCCGGATCGACCCGGGCAACCGGTCGGCGGATCCGGCCGCGCCGCGGCAGACCACCGCGGGCTCCGGGCCGGCGGCCGGTACGGCCTGACACCTGCGTCGACGGTCCCGGGTCGAACCGAGGACTGCCACGCCGGCCCTGGTCCGGCCGGCCAGTCCTGCTGAAATACGAGCTAGAAGTCGCCGCCGAAGTCGCCGCCGCCGAAGTCGCTCCCGCCGAAGTCCCCGCCACCCCAGTCGCCGCCCTGGTCTCCGCCGCCCCAGCCGCCCTGGTCGCCGCCCCAGTCGCCCGAACCGGCGAAGTCCTGGTCGCCCGCGAGGTCCTGGCCGCCGTCGCCACCGCCGTCGCCGCCTCCGTCACCGGCGTCCTGGCCGTCGTCGTACCCGTCGTGGAAGCCCTCTTCGTAGCCGTGTTCGAAGCCGTAGCCGGAGTCACCCCAGGCCGGCGAGAACAGCGCGTCGGCGATCAGCATGCCGCCGAGCACGCCGGCGCCCGCGCCGAGCGCGGTCTTCCACCATGGGGTCGAGTACCAGCCCGACGGCACCGGCCGGCCCTGGTAGTAGCCGCCGGGGTAGTAGTACGGGGTGCCCTGGCCCGGCTGCGGCCCGGCCCGGAAGGTCTGCCCCTGGACGTTGACCTCGCGCTCCTTGGTGAGCTGGCCCGTGCCGCGGGCGCTGGCCAGGGCGGGCAGCTCCGGGCCAGGGTCGATGCCCATGGCGGTCCGGGCGGCACGGATGTAGGTCAGGCCCTCCAGCGCGGTCTCCCGGGCCAGCTCGAACTGCTTCAGCGACCGGGCCTGCTCGAGCTGGCTGCCGGCCGCGTTGTACCGCTCCCCCGCGTCCACCAGGGCCTGCTTCACCGCAGGCTGGTCGCCGTGCAGGTTCATCAGCTGGCCGCCGAGCCGCTCGTACCAGCGCTGCGCCTCGGCGCGGGCGTCCGCCAGCGCCTCGGACTCCCGCGAACTGCCCCAACGCCGCCAGAACACGAACGCACCCCCAAGCATCAGCACGAGCACGACCAGCAGGACACCTTCCACCGTTCAACCGTACCCACCGGCGTCTCGTCGTACTCGGCTGGCAAGCTTTCGGGGATGGATGCCTCGACGGTGGCCGTGGTGTTGCTCTGCCTGGCGGTGGGAGCGGCGCTCGGCTGGTTCGCCGCCCGTGCCCGGTCGGCCGCCCAGATCGCCCGGCTGGACGCCATGCTGCTGGCGACCCGCGACGGTGAGGGCCGGCTGGAGCAGTCGATGCGGGCCCTCTCGTACGAGGCCACGGCCCAGTCGCAGGAGGCGGTGGCCCGGGCGGTGGCGCCGCTGCACGAGACGCTGCGCCGGTACGAGCTGCGGGTGGCCGAGCTGGAGCACGACCGGGTCGGCGCGTACGCCGAGCTGCGCGAGCAGGTACGCGCGATGAGCTCGGTCTCCGGCGAGCTGCGCACCGAGACCAAGCAGCTCGTCGCGGCGCTGCGCGCGCCCCAGGTACGCGGGCGGTGGGGCGAGCACCAGCTGCGCCGCATCGTGGAGGCCGCCGGGATGCTCGAGCACTGCGACTTCGCCGAGCAGGTGACCGCCAGCGTCGACGAAACCGGCATGGTCCGCCCCGACCTGGTGGTCCGGCTGCACGGCGGCCGGTCCGTGGTGGTGGACGCCAAGGCCCCTTTCGACGCGTACCTGTCGGCCATGGAGGCCCGGGACGAGCGGGCCCGGAACGCCCAGCTCGACGCGCACGCCCGGGCCCTCCGGTCGCATGTGGACGCGCTGGGCGCGAAGTCCTACTGGGCCGCGTTCCCGTCCACGCCCGAGTTCGTGGTGCTGTTCGTGCCGGCCGACCCGTTCCTGGACGTGGCCCTGCAGCGCGACCCGTCGCTGCTGGAGCACGCGTTCACCCGCAATGTCGTGCTGGCCACCCCGGCCACCCTGGTGGCGCTGCTGCGCACGGTCGCCTACGCGTGGCGGCAGGAGGCGCTGGCCCGCAACGCCGTGGCGGTGCACGAGCTGGCCCGCGAGCTGTACGGGCGGCTGTCCACTATGGGTGACCACGTCGGGCGGCTCGGCAACGCGCTGGGCACGGCCGTCACCGCGTACAACCGGGCGGTGGGTTCGCTCGAGGCGCGGGTCCTGGTGAGCGCGCGCAAGCTCGCCGACCTCGGTGTCTCGGGTGCGGAACTGACCGCGCCGGCGCAGGTCGAGGTCGCCCCGCGCCAGCCGCAGGCGCCCGAGCTGGTCGAGCCGGACGTACTGGTGCCGGTCGAGTCAGAGCCAGCGGCGCTGGGCCGCGGGCAGCCCGGCGAACCTGCCTGACGCCGTGTTGCGGCGCCGGCTCCGTCAGCCCGGCTGGGCGCTCTCCACCACCAGCGGGGTGCCCTGCTGGCAGGTTGTGATCATGCCCGGCTGTACCCGTCCGGCCACGGTGACCCGGGCGCCCGGCTTCAGCACGTTCCGCGGGCCGCCCAGCAGCAGGTAGCCGTTGAGCAGCAGGCAGTTGCCCTCGACGCCCTCGCTGATCGTGCCGGTGACCGTCGTACGCGCCCCGGGGCCGGCCTGGGTGGGTGGCTTCGGGGGCCTCGTCACCCTCGGCGGGAACTTCGGCCGCGGGGACGACACCGGTGGATCGCCCTGCGTCGGGGTGGCGGTCGGCTCGGGGCTGCCGGTGGGGGTGCCGGGGGCGCTGGTCAGGGGGGATCCTCCGGACGTGGTCGGGGTGGGCGCGGCGGCCTCGCCGCCGCAGGCGCTCAGCGCGAGGGCGGCGCCGGCGAGGACCGCGGCCAGCCACGTGGTTCTGCTCATACGCCCTTTGACGGTACGGCCGGCCCGACCGTTCCCGCCGTTCCCGTAGCGGCAGGCGCGGAGCTCAGCGGCCCGCGGCGGTGGCCGCCAGCGCGGCGGCCTCCTGAGCACGCCGGTCCGCGGCCTCCTTCATGCCCCGCTTGAGCTCGCGGGGCAGCGCGAAGCTGAGCCGCTCGTCGGCGGTGGTCACCTCGGCCACATCGGTGAAGCCGCGCTCGGCCAGGTGGTCGAGCACCTGCATGACCAGATCGTCCGGCACGCTGGCGCCGGAGGTGACGCCCACGGTCGCGGCGCCGGTCAGCCAGGCGTCGTCGATCTCGGCCGCGTAGTCGACCAGGTGGGCGGCCCGGGCGCCCGCGTCGAGGGCCACCTCGACGAGGCGTACGGAGTTGGAGGAGTTGCGCGAGCCGACCACGATCACCACGTCGCAGTCCGGGGCGATCTCCTTGACCACGTGCTGCCGGTTGGAGGTGGCGTAGCAGATGTCGTCGCTCGGCGGCGACTGCAGCATCGGCAGCCGGCGCTTGAGCCGGGCCACCGTCTCCAGCGTCTCGTCCACCGAGAGGGTGGTCTGGGACAGCCAGACGACCTTCTCGGGATCGCGCACCACCACGGTGTCGGCGTCCTCGGGACCGTCCACGAGCTGGACGTGCGCGGGCGCCTCACCGGCGGTGCCGATGACCTCCTCGTGGCCCTCGTGCCCGATGAGCAGGATGTCGTAGTCCTCCGCCGCGAACCGCCGGGCCTCCTGGTGCACCTTGGTGACCAGCGGGCAGGTGGCGTCGATCGCCCGCAGCGACCGGTTGCGCGCCTGGTCGTACACCTCGGGGGCGACACCGTGGGCGGAGAAGATCACGATCGCCCCCTCGGGGACCTCCTCGTTCTCCTCCACGAAGATCGCGCCCTGCCGCTCCAGGGTCGACACGACGTGCTTGTTGTGCACGATCTGCTTGCGCACGTAGATCGGCGCGCCGTACAGCTTGAGCGCCTCTTCGACGGTCTGCACCGCCCGGTCGACCCCCGCGCAGTAGCCGCGGGGCTTCGCCAGGAGCACGCGCTTGCCGGTCCGGGATGTCGCCTGAGCCTCGGTCACGGCTCCCATCGTACGTGCCCGCCCGGACCCGGACCCGCGTCATCCACCGGCGCCCGGCCTCGTTGATCAAGAGGTCTGCGTCACGCCACGCCGGCGCCCACGACGCAGGTCTCTTGATCAACGCGGCGGGCCGTAGGCTTGCCGGCGTGAGCGCGCCGGAGACCCCGCCCAGCAGCTCGGACCAGCCGTGGCCGGTGCGGGTGGTGAGCCAGAAGCTGAGCGCGTGGATCGCCAAGCTCGGCTGGGTCTGGATCGACGGCCAGGTCGCGCAGATCAGCCGACGTCCGGGGGCGGCCACCGTCTTCCTCACCCTGCGTGACCCGTCGGCGGATCTCAGCCTGACCGTCACCACCAACCGGGACGTCCTCGACCTCGGCGCGCCCGAGCTGCGCGAGGGCGCCCGGGTGGTGCTGCACGCCCGCCCCGAGTTCTACGCCGCCCGTGGCACGCTCAGCCTGCGGGCCGATGAGATCCGCCAGGTCGGCCTCGGTGAGCTGCTGGCCCGGCTGGAGAAGCTGAAGAAGCTGCTGGCCGCCGAGGGGCTGTTCGATCGGGCCCGCAAGCGCCGTCCGCCGTTCCTGCCCGGGCGGATCGGGTTGATCACCGGCCGTGCCTCCGCGGCCGAGCGGGACGTGCTCAGCAACGCCCGCCGGCGCTGGCCCTCGGTGGAGTTCCGCACGGTCAACGTGGCGGTCCAGGGGCCGACGGCGGTGCCGCAGATCATCGACGCGCTCAAGGTGCTGGACGCCGACGAGAGCATCGACGTGATCATCCTGGCCCGGGGCGGCGGCGGGGTGGAGGACCTGCTGCCGTTCTCCGACGAGGCGCTGTGCCGGGCGGTGTTCGCCTGCCGTACGCCGGTGGTGAGCGCCATCGGGCACGAGACCGACGCGCCGCTGGTCGACTACGTGGCCGACGTGCGCGCCTCCACCCCCACCGACGCGGCCAAGCGGATCGTGCCGGACCTTTCCGAGGAGCAGCGGCTGATCCGGCAGGCCCGGCAGCGGCTCGACCGCGCGGTGGTCGGCTTCCTCGACCGCGAGGCACACCGGCTGGACGGGTTGCGGTCCCGGCCGGTGCTGGCCCGGCCACAGGTCATGCTGGAGCAGCGGTCGGCCGACACCGCGGCGCTGCGCGACCGTGGCCGGCGGTGCCTCGACCACCGGCTGAGCTCGGCCGAGGCCGACCTCCGGCACACGCTCGCCCGGCTCCGCGCGCTGTCCCCGGCCGCCACGCTCGACCGCGGGTACGCGATCGTCCAGCGCGCCGACGGGCACGTCGTCCGCGCGGCCGCCGAGGTCGACAAGGGCGATCAACTCCGGGTACGCCTCGCCGAGGGCGAGCTGTCCGCCACGGTCGACGGCTCCTGAGCGCGGTCGCCGCGCCGGCCTCCCGGACCGCCGCCGTCACCGGCGTGTGGTGAGATTGAGCTGCCATGGCTGACCAGAAGAAGAACGTGACCGAGCCGGCCGAGCGGCTGAGCTACGAGGAGGCCCGCGCCGAGTTGGCGTCGGTCGTGGAGCGGCTGGAGGCCGGCGGCACCTCGCTCGAGGACTCCCTCGCGCTGTGGGAGCGCGGCGAGCGGCTGGCCGCGATCTGCCAGCGCTGGCTGGACGGCGCCCGGGAACGGATCGAGGCGGCCCGCCCGGCGGCTGGGAGCTGATCGCCGCGTCCCAGCCGGGACGCGGCGCGCCAGCTTCGAGCCGGGACGAGGGCGCTTCAGCAGCCCCGTCCCGGCTCGGCGCTGATCAGCGGCTGCTGAACAGCTGGTAGAGCTCCGGCGGCGCCTCCTGGGTCTCGCCCGCCGGCGGCTTCTGGGCCGCCGTGGCGGCGCCGTAGTCCGAGTAGGTGACGGTCAGCTCCTGCGCCTTGGTCTTGGTGGTGGCCGGCACCTGGATGGCCAGCTTGTTGAGCCGACCCTGGTCGTCCAGCGTCGCCGTGAACGGCAGCGAGTTGGCCTGCGCCCCGAGGGCGGTCACCAGCGCCTGGTCGGCCATCTTGGCGTCGGTGGCCTTGGTCAGGTCGATCGTGCCGGCGTACTGGCCGGTGCCCGTCTGGTGGACGTCGACCACCGCCTTGGTCAGCGCCGCGCTGCCCGCGGGGTCCAGCTGGTCGAAGTTGAAGACCAGGTTCTGCGCGCCCTTGGCCCGGGTCGGGTCGATGTGCAGGTACTTGCCGTTGTAGTTCTTCAGCGCCGGGAAGCTGTCCGCGGCCGAGCCGTTGAAGGTGGCCTTCACCCAGCTGTCCGGCTCGATGTAGACCAGGTCCAGGTCCATGGCCAGGTCCGCGCCGGGGCCGCCCAGCGTGCTGCGCAGCTCGGCGCTGCGGCTCGGCTTGTGCACCGTGCCGCTGGCCGTGGTGGTGCCGGAGGTGAGGTTGAACCGGAAGTTGCCGTTGCCGATCTCGTTGGTCGAGGCCAGCAGCGCCTGCTTCGCGTCGGCCGACGCCGTGGCGCCGGGGATGGCGCCGCTCGTGCCGCTCGCCGCCGGCGAGGCCGACGACCCGGCGTTGGATTCGGCGCCGGGCTGCTTGCAGGCGGCAAGGCCGGGAACGAGCATCGCGGCGGTCAGACCGACGACGCTCCACCGTCGGATGTCCACGTGAACTCCAGTGCGGTCGTCCGGCGGCCGGGGCCGCCGGGGGCGGGGGGCGACGGGCCCCCTTCGGCACGTCGCTCGGGTCAGCGACCCGGCTCGCGCAATGCCGCCGCCAGGTCGCGGAGTCTTTCTTCCCCGACGGCGCCAACCACAATCACTGTCCGGTTCGACGACAGCAGGACCAGGGCCCGCTCGCCCGGCTTGGCCGTGTACGACTGCCACGGACGGCCGTCGATGTTGACCGCTCCCGCGGGGCGGGCGGCGCCGGACAGCTCGGCCGGCAGCAGCCGTTGCGCCGGCACGCTGCTCTGCACGAGCTGGACGCCCTTGCCCCCGACGACGTAGCCGACCCGGAGGGTGC
Source organism: Plantactinospora siamensis (assembly GCF_042434095.1). NCBI lineage: Bacteria > Bacillati > Actinomycetota > Actinomycetes > Micromonosporales > Micromonosporaceae > Plantactinospora > Plantactinospora siamensis. The sequence continues at coordinate 256,032 of NZ_JBHLUE010000011.1, read as the reverse complement.
CGCCGCCGTCGCCCCGCTGGAAGCTGGAAGTCACCGGGGTCCAGCCGCTCGGCGCCTCGCTCGGGTCGAGGACCGGAAACAGCTTCGCGGCCTCCGCGGCCGCCACCGAGCCGGCCGGATCGACCCGCACCGGCTCGTCGCCGCCCAGGATGATCCGGTAGAAGGAGATGAACAGGGCGATCGGGATCAGCAGCACCAGCAGCGACAGGGCCATGTCCCGGGGCGAACGCTCCGACCGGCGGGCCGCCCGGATCACCTCGGCCCGTTCGGGGTCGCCGTCCCGTTCCGCCGGCGACGTCCGGTCGGCGTCGTGGTGGGGTGCGCTTTCTTCCCGGTCGTCCCGGACCGGACCGGCAGGCTGAACGGCGTCCACCCACCTATCTTGACAGCCGGCCGTCCGGCACTGCCGAGCGGAGTAGGTTACCGCCATCTGCGTCACCCCGGCCCCGAGCGGGCATTAAGTTGACCATCGTGTCAGGATTCCTGGCAGCACCGCACGGGCCAGGCTCGCTGGCCGAAGCGGCCCCGGCAAGCGACCCCGCCGGCCCGCCCCGCAACGTCGCGAGGAGGAACCGCCATGACGAACACCCGGACCCGGATTCCCCAGGACCTGGACCGCAACCTCGCCCTGGATCTGGTACGGGTCACCGAGGCGGCCGCCATGGCGGCCGGCCGGTGGGTCGGCCGGGGCGACAAGGAGGGCGGGGACGGGGCGGCCGTCGACGCCATGCGGAAGCTCATCAACTCCATCCCGATGCGCGGGATCGTGGTGATCGGCGAGGGCGAGAAGGACAACGCCCCCATGCTGTTCAACGGCGAGGAGGTGGGCGACGGCAGCGGCCCCGAGGTGGACGTCGCGGTCGACCCGATCGACGGCACGACGCTGATGAGCAAGGGCATGCCGAACGCGCTGGCCGTGCTGGCCGTGGCCGAGCGCGGGGCCATGTATGACCCGAGCGCCGTCTTCTACATGGAGAAGCTCGCGGTCGGCCCGGTCTATGCCGAGGTGGTGGACATCAACGCCGGGGTGGCGGAGAACCTGCGCCGGATCGCCAAGGTCAAGGGCACCGAGCTGTCCGGGGTGAACGTCTGCGTGCTCGACCGGCCGCGGCATGCCGACCTGGTGGCCGAGATCCGCCGGGCCGGCGCGGCCATCCGGTTCATCTCCGACGGCGACATCGCCGGCGCCATCGCGGCGGCCCGGGGCGAGTCGGATGTCGACGTGCTGATGGGCATCGGCGGCACGCCGGAGGGGATCACCGCCGCCTGCGCGCTCAAGTGCATGGGCGGGGTGATGCAGGCCAAGCTGTGGCCGCGGGACGACGCCGAGCGGCGCAAGGCGCTGGACGCCGGGCACGACCTCGACCGGGTGCTGCACACCGACGACCTGGTCACCGGCGACAACTGCTTCTTCGTGGCCACCGGCATCACCTCCGGGGACCTGCTGCGCGGCGTGCGGTACCGCGCCGGCGGCGCGTACACGCAGTCGATCGTGATGCGTTCCAAGAGCGGCACGATCCGGGTGATCGACTCCTACCACCGGCTGGAGAAGCTGGCCCTGTACTCGGCCGTCGACTTCGACGGCCGGCCCCTGGCCGAGCAGGAGTGAGCCGGGCGGAGGTACGGCCGACCCCGACGACCAAGCCGGTCACCCCGGCCGGCCGCCGGGCCGCCGGGATAGCCCTCGCGGTGGTCTCGGGCCTCGCCGTGGCCGGGCAGTCGCGCATCAACGGCGAGCTCGGCGTACGCCTGCGGGACGGCATCGCCGCGGCCGTCGCCTCCTTCGGGATCGGCCTGCTGGTCCTGCTGGTCGCCGTGCCCCTGCTGCCCGCCGGCCGGCGCGGCCTGCGCGCCCTGCGCGCGGCGCTGCGCGACGGCGGCCTGCGGCCGTGGCAGTGCCTCGGCGGGATGTGCGGGGCGTTCCTGGTGGCCGCCCAGGGCCTCACGGTGGGCGCGCTGGGGGTGGCCGTGTTCACCGTGGCAGTGGTGGCGGGCCAGTCCGCGAGCAGCCTGGCGGTCGACCGGGCCGGGGTCGGCCCGACCGGTCACCAGCCGATCAGCCCGGCCCGGCTGCTCGGCGCCGTCCTCACCGTGCTGGCCGTGGGCCTGGCCGTCGCCGACCACCTGGGCAACCCGGGGCGACTCGCGCTGGCCATCCTGCCGGCCCTGGCCGGGGTGGGCACGGCGTGGCAGCAGGCCGTGAACGGCCAGGTGCGGGTGGCCTCGGGCAACGCGTTGACGGCCACCGCGGTCAACTTCGCGGTCGGCACGGCCGCGCTGCTGGTCGCGCTGGCCGTCGATCTCGGCGTACGCGGGCTGCCGAGCGGCGAGTGGCCGCGGGAACCGTGGCTGTATCTCGGCGGGCCGATCGGCATCGTGTTCATCGCCGTCGCGGCCGTCGTGGTCCGGTTCACCGGGGTGCTGCTGCTGGGCCTGGCCACCATCGCCGGCCAGGTGGTCGGCGCCGTGCTGCTGGACCTCGCGGCGCCGCCGGCGTCCGGCCGGCCCGGCCCGTTCACCCTGCTCGGCGCGGCGCTGACGCTGGTGGCCGTCGGCGTGGCGGCGCTGCGCCCGATCCGCCGCTGACGAGCCTGCAACTCGTTCAGGCCGCGCGCCTGGCCGACGAGAACCTCGCCCCTGGCCAGGTCGTCGGAAATCTCGGACCGAAACCGTCCAGATCAGAACGGTTTCGGTCCAAGATCTCCCGGGAACCTGCCGTCGGCTGGCTCAGCCGGCGTCGGAGGAGTGCCCGGGGAAGAGGTGCGCCGCCGGGTCGATGGTGACCGCGGCGTTGTTGACCGCGGTGGCCGCCTCGCCGAAGCCGGTGGCGATCAGCCGCACCTTGCCGGTGTACTCGGTGATGTCGCCGGCCGCGAACACCCGCGGCAGGCTGGTGGCCATCGTGCTGTCCACCAGGATGTGCCGCCGGTCCAGCGCCAGGCCCCACTCGGCCAGCGGCCCGAGCTCGGCCGTGAAGCCGAGCGCGGCCACCACGCTGTCCACCGGCAGCAACTCGGGGTCGGCGCCGCGCGCCAGCACCTCGGCCGCGGTCACCCGGTCGAGGCCGACCAGCCGGACGACCTCGGCGTTCACGATGATGCGTACCGGCAGCGCCTGGACCCGGGCGACGGAGCCGGCGTGCGCCCGGAACCGGTCGCGGCGGTGCACCATCGTGACCGACCGGGCGATGGGGTGCAGCGTGAGGGCCCAGTCGAAGGCGGAGTCACCGCCCCCGACGATCAACACGTCCCGGCCGGCCAGCTCGGTCGGATCGGGCACGAAGAACCGCACCCCGGCGCCCGGGAACTCCTCGGCGGCCGGCAGCGGGCGCGGCGAGAAGCTGCCCAGGCCGGCGGTGATCAGCACCGCCTGGCAGCGCAGCTGGGTGCCGTCGTCGAGGCCCAGCACCGGGCGCTCGTCCACGTACGTGAGCTTCTCGGCGCGCACGCCGAGCAGGTATTCGGGGCTCACCGTGGCGGCCTGGGCGACCAGGTTGGCCACCAGGTCGCGGCCCTTGATCACCGGGAACCCGGCCACGTCGAAGATGAGCTTCTCCGGGTACATGGCCGCGACCTGGCCGCCCGGTTCGGGCAGCGCGTCGACGACCGCCACGGACAGCCCGCGGAAGCCCGCATAGTAGGCGGCGAACAGGCCGGTCGGGCCGGCGCCGATGATGGCGATGTCGACGTCCCGCACCAGCCACCGCCTCCCGCCGTACCGGATGTTGCTGCCGACGGTAGGCCGACCGGGACGTACCGGGCAAGACCCCACCCGGCGGGTCGGTCCGGCCCTACCTGGTGTGCCGGCTGGGGTCTTGTCCGGTGCGGCGGAAGAGGATCGCGGCCAGCACCCCGCCGACGAGCCCGAAGAGGTGCCCCTGCCAGGAGACCGCCGGGTCGGCGGGCAGCACCCCCAGCAGCTGCCAGCCGTACAGCAGGCCGACCAGCAGCACCACGGCGAGGTTCCACCAGGTCCGCTCGACCAGGCCGCGGGTCAGCAGCACCCCGAGATAGCCGAAGATCACCCCGCTGGCGCCCACCACCACGGTGTTCGCATCGCCGGTGAACCACACCCCGAGCCCGCTCACCAGCATGATCAGCAGGGTGGAGTAGAGGAACCGGCGCGCGCCGGCGGCCAGGACGAACGTGCCCAGCAGGATCAGCGGCACGCTGTTGCTGTACAGATGCTCGAAGCCGGCGTGCAGGAACGGCGCGAAGATCACCCCGTCGAGGCCGTCGATGCGGTGCGGGATGATCCCGGCCGCCGAGTCGAGCCCGGCGTGCAGCCAGACATCGATCGCCTCGATCCCGAACAGCAGCGGCACCACGGCGCACATCGCCACGAACGCCCGGCCGAGCGCCGCGTAGAAGGCCTCGGTGCCGAAGCGGGTGGCGTCGTTCCGGGCTGGGGTCTCCGGGTTCACGCCTAGCTGGCTATCACGCCCGGCCCCGGGTCCGCCACCTGGCGGGCGCCGCGCCGGCCGGTCCCGGTGGGACCCGGCCCCGGGTCTGTGTTCGAATTCCCCGGCCAGCAGCGGGCCCAGGCCCAGGCCCAGAGACGGCGACGCCGGGCGTGGGCAAGGACGGCCCGCACCCGGCGTCGCCGGAGCCGGTGTCAGTACCAGCCGGTGCTCTGCGAGTGCGACCAGGCGCCGCAGGGCGTGTCGTACCGGCCCTCGATGTAGCCGAGGCCCCACTTGATCTGGGTGGCCGGGTTGGTCTTCCAGTCATCCGCCACCGAGGCCATCTTGCTGCCCGGCACGGCCTGCGCGATGCCGTACGCCCCGGAGGACGGGTTGGTGGCCTTGGGGTTCCAGTGGCTTTCCTTGGTCCACAGCTTGTCCAGGCACGGCATCTGGTCGATCTTGAAGCCGGCGTCCAGCATGAGGGCGCAGCCGGTCTTGCGGTTGCCGCTGTAGGAGTTGCAGGACGACGGGATCGGCCCGGTGTAGGTCGTCGTCGTTCCGGCGGACTTGGCCGCGGCGGCCTTGGCCTCGGCCGCTGCCTTCTTCTCCCGCTCCTTGGCCCGGCTGGCGGCCGCGGCCGCCTTGGCCCGCTCGGCGTCCAACCGGGCCGCCTCGGCGGCCTTCCGGGCGGCCTCCTGCTGAGCCGCCCGCTGGCGCGCCACGTCGTCGGCGTGCGCCACGTACTGCTCGTGCTGGTAGCGGAACTCGGCGTTCTCGACATCGAGGGCCTGCTGGCTGCTGACGTCCAGCTGCTGGGTCTTCCGATCCTCACCCAGGTAGAAACCCCCGGCCACACCTACGGACAGCAGGGCGACCGAGAGCGTCCGGACGCCGTACCGGCGCATGAGCCGACTCACCAATTGGTCCCTTCATCGGGGGCAGAGGACACGGCGCGTGCCGGCGTACCGGCGGCTCGTACCGCGCCGTGAGCGCCCCCGGTCGCGCTGGACCGCGACCCGGCCAGGGAGCGTGGCCGGCGTCGTTCGCCCGGGGGGCAATCGTGTCCACCGATCCCCGGCCCGGACGGGCGCTCGATGGACACGATTGCGCATGTGGGGCTGGAGGGAAAATTGTTGCGACGAAAAGTGATTTGCGTCACAGGATTATGCGCAATATACCGGGCCGAACAGGACGCCCTCCCTCACAGCGGCACGTCCTCCAGCAGATCCGTCACCACCTCGGCGATCGGCGAGCGCTCCGAGCGGGCCAGCGTCACGTGCGCGAACAACTGGTGGCCCTTGAGCGCCTCGATCACGGCGGTCACCCCGTCGTGCCGGCCCACCCGCAGGTTGTCCCGCTGTGCCACGTCGTGGGTGAGCACCACCCGGGAGCCCTGGCCGATCCGCGACAGGACCGTGAGCAGGACGCCGCGCTCCAGCGACTGCGCCTCGTCGACGATCACGAACGCGTCGTGCAGGCTGCGCCCGCGGATGTGGGTCAGCGGCAGCACCTCGAGCATGCCGCGGGCCAGAACCTCGTCGAGCACGTTCTCGTGCAGCACGGCGCCCAGCGTGTCGAAGACCGCCTGGGCCCACGGGGACATCTTCTCGGACTCGGTGCCGGGGAGGTAGCCCAGCTCCTGGCCGCCGACCGCGTACAACGGACGGAACACCACCACCCGCTTGTGCCGGCGGCGTTCCAGCGCCGCCTCCAGGCCGGCGCAGAGCGCCAGGGCCGACTTGCCGGTGCCGGCCCGGCCGCCCAGCGAGACGATCCCGATGGAATCGTCGAGCAACAGGTCCAGCGCCACCCGCTGCTCGGCGGACCGGCCGCGCAGCCCGAACGCCTCCCGGTCGCCCCGCACCAACCGGACGGTCTTGTCCGGCAGCACGCGGGCCAGCGCGGATCCGCCGGTGGAGTGCAGGACCAGGCCGGTGTGGCACGGCAGGCCGGCCGCCTCGTCGAGGTCGAGCGGCTCACCCGCGTACAGCTGGCTGATCCGCTCCTCGCTCAGGGTGAGTTCGGCCATGCCCGTCCAGGTCGGGTCGCTGGCCTGGCCGTGCCGGTACTCGTCGGCCGTGAGGCCCACGGCCGCGGCCTTGACCCGCAGCGGCATGTCCTTGCTCACCAGGGTCACCGACCGGCCCTCGGCGGCCAGGTTGAGCGCCACTGAGAGGATGCGGGCGTCGTTGCTCTCGGTCCGGAAGCCGGGCGGCAGGATCCCGCCGTCGGTGTGATTCAGCTCGACCCGCAGGGTGCCGCCGGACTCGTTCGCGGGGACCGGGCGGTCAAGCCGGCCGTGCTGGATCCGCAGGTCGTCCAGCAGTCGCAGGGACTGCCGGGCGAACCAGCCGAGCTCCGGATGGTGCCGCTTGCCCTCGAGCTCGGAGATGACCACCAGCGGGAGCACCACCTCGTGCTCGGCGAACCGGAGGAAGGCGGCGGGATCGGCGAGGAGCACCGAGGTGTCCAGGACATACACACGGGATGGGTCAGGCTCCGCGGGGTCGGTGGTCGCGGCGCGGCGACGCCGACCCCGGCGGGGCGAGGCGGCTGCCGGCTCCGCGGTGGCCGGGGACTGGGTGGCACGAGTCGTCACAGGCCTGCTCCGACGGGCGGGCACCCGGCCGCCCGCATTCCGGCTCGTCCGGCGTCCGGCGTACGGGGTCGGGTGCTGGCCCCGAGACAAGCGAAACCGGGCCGACCGGCTGGTCCGGGACGACCCCGGGCCATGCCTAGACGCTAGGGGGTCTCAGCTGGATCTACAAGCGGACCGCGGCAGCCGACCCGGCCCGCCGTCCGGCGGCCGGAACGCGGCCCCTTGCGCGCGTTCCGGCCGCCGGACGTGGTGGGCCCCGGCGGGACACCCCGCCGGACCCGGTGTTGGCCCGACGCCGGGCCATCAGGCCAAGCGCCGGGCCATCAGGCCAAGCGCCGGGCCGGCAAGCCGGGCGCGGGCCGGCCGCCGCGCCAGCCCGCGGCCGTCACGCCGGGCGCGGGCCGGCCGCCGCGCCAGCCCGCGGCCGTCACGCCGGGCGCCGGGCCGTCAGGGCATCCGGCGTGTCGTGTCCGACGCCCGCGGCTTCCGGCCCGGCCGGAAGCGCGCCCATCGCCGGCGGCACGGCGGCGCCGCGGTACGTCGTACCGTGCCGGCGGCGCGGGCCGGCGGGTGGCGCCGCCAGCACGGACGCGATGGCCGCCTGGGCGTCGCGACGGCGGCGGTTCCAGGCGCCCCGGTCGCCGTCGAAGTACCCCTGCCGGTAGCCGAACCGGTATCCCACCCGGTAGCTCAGCTGTCCGTGCAGCCGCCCCGCCGCATAGCTGGACGAGGCGAGCAACAACACCAGAAAAATGGCGAAGAAGGGGCTCATCCGGCCGCCTCTGCCCGCCCGTCGGACCCGGTGCCCTGATCGCTCATCCGTCCTCCGCCCGCATCGAAGACTCCGCTGGATTCCGCCGTTCCGGCGCCCACCCGATCCCGAGGTTCGTCGGCGAGCAGCAGGTCGAGGTCGTCCGTGCCGACCTCCTCGACGAGCTCCACGCTGATCCGGCAACCATCGACGACCACCTCCGCGAATGAGGCACGCCTGATCTCCCCGCCCGCCTCGTACACCCGCACGCTCAGGTCGGGACAACCCAGATGGGTCCGCCAGGCGTCCCACTCGGTCCGGTCACCGACCCGCAGGGAGAGATGGCGGCACCCGCGGGCGAGATAGACGCGCCAGGGCGCACTCAGTCCGGCGGCCACGCCGGCAGCGACCAGGCCGAAGGTCTCGGCCCGGGTGGCGAGCTCGGTCACTGACTTCTCCGCCCCCTCGACGGTGAACGGGCCACGCGCTGTCCTCCCGGACACGTGGCCCACCCTGAACGTCTCGTGAACGTGACACTATCAGCTTTTCGTGTGATTTCGCCCGCCGGCCAAGAAGCCTAACCTTCCGGATGAAAGGCATCTTCACCGGCGGAAACGCGACGGCTGAAAGTTGGCCCCCCATGTCACGTACACAGGACAACGACCCAGCGGTGGCTGCGGGTACGGGAACGCGGCCGTACCGTCACCTGATGCCCCACCGCGCCCAGGGCCGCAAGGTCGCGTTCGCAGCGTTCGTCCGCCGCGCCCTTGACGAGGCCCGCTCGACCCGAGCCTGGACCGGCACCGAGGTCGCGCGGCGCACCGGCGTGTCGCGGCAGACCATCAACCGATGGGTACGCGGCGAGTGGGTCAGCGATCCGGAGCCGGAGCGCGTCATCGCCTTCTGCGAGGGGCTCGGCCTGCAACCGACGGCCGCCTTCGCGGTGCTGGGTTGGGACCGGACGGCGCTGCCCCGGCAGGACCGGGCGGCGCCGGCCATGGATCCCGACGTGGAGGCCCTGCTGCGGCGGCTGGTGGATCCCGAGGTGCCCGACACGGAGAAATTCCACATCCGGGAGACGATCCGCTATCTCGCTTATCGCCCATCCGTGTCCGTCTACGAGCAGAACGCCCGGAAAAAGGTGGTCTAGTTAGTCAGATGGCGCGAGAATGGACCCGCGTCTCATCTGTACCGGACCCACGTCCGGACCCCGCGAGCTAACGTGCCTGTTCGTACTGCTTGGGCTCGTCGTCGGCGGGGGACGGGACAAGGCCGAACCGGGACCGCGCTCCGCGCCCGCCCGCAGCGGGTCCGCAAGCCTCCGGTCCCAAGCCCTGCGGGACAGAAGGAGGGGTCCGTGATGACCCTGAAGTGGACGGCGGTCGTGGTGGCCGCCGTGGCGATCACCCTCTGCGTAACCGCCAACGTGGTCACGGGCACCATGGGTGGCCGGCCGGTCCCGGACGTCGTCAACCTGCTCGCCGTGGCGACCGCGAGCGGCGCAGGCGTCCTGGCGTTCGTCGCCGACCTGCACGAGCGGCTCAACGGCCGGGTGACCGCGTTGACCGAGTTCCTGGTGGCGCGGCTGAACGACCTGGACGCCACGGTGGGCGACCACAACGCGGGCTTCGTCGAGGGCTACCTGCTCGGCCAGGGCCGGGAGAGCGCGGTGGTGCCGATCGCCCCTCGGGTACGCGGCCGGCGCGCGATGATCGGCAGCGAGGAGTAGCTCCCGCCCGGCCGGCGACCGCGGACCGCGCCGTTCTCCGGCTCGTCATTCGCGGTACGCCGGCTCCGGGTACGCTGACGCCCGTGCCGCCGTTTTCCCAGGGTGACCTGCGCCCGAGCCGACCCTTCACCGCGGACGAGGCGTGGCGGGCAACCGTCGACCGCCCCCGCGAATGCGTGCTGTTCTTCGACTTCGATGGCACCCTCGCGCCGGTCCGCGACGATCCGACCGCCGTCCAGCCGGCCCCCAAGGTGCTCGCCGCGATCGACGCGCTGGCCGGCAAGGTGCGCCGGGTGGCCATCGTGTCGGCCCGCCCGGTGGAGTTCCTCCGCGAACACTTCGCGGCCCTGCACCAGGTGGACCTCTACGGCCTGTACGGGCTGGAGCACTGCCACAACGGCGGCGACACAGTCACCGAGCCGGCTGCTGTGCCGTGGGTGCCCACCATCACCAAGCTGGCCGACCGGGCCCGGGCCGAGCTGCCCGAGGGCGCGCTGGTCGAATACAAGCGGCTGTCGGTGGCGCTGCACTACCGCACCGCGCCGCAGTTGGCCGAGCAGGTCGAGGCCTGGGGCCGGGCCCGCGCCGATGAGCTCGGGCTCAAGGTGCAGAGCGGCCGGATGGTCCTCGAGCTGAAGCCACCGGTCGACCGGGACAAGGGCATGGTGATCGGCGAGGCCGTCCGGGACGTCGGCTGCGCCTGGTACTTCGGCGACGACGTCTCCGACATCAAGGCGTTCACCGCGCTGCGCGAGCGGGAGGCCGGCGACCCGCGCTTCCTCGGCGTCTGCGTGGCCGTCGCCAACCCGGAGACCGGCCAAGAGGTCTCCACCGCCGCCGATCTCACGATCTCCTCGCCGGAGGCGCTCGGCGACTTCCTCACCGAGGCCGTACACCGGTTCCAGTGACCGACCCCGCGGCCGGCCGGGCACGCGGCCGGCGCGCTCAGGCGCCGTAGCGGCGCTGGCGGTTGGCGTACGAGCGCAGCGCGCGGAGGAAGTCCACGTGCCGGAAGTCCGGCCAGTTGAGCTCGCAGAAGTAGAACTCCGAGTGCGCGGACTGCCAGAGCAGGAAGCCGGACAGCCGCTGCTCGCCGCTGGTCCGGATGACCAGGTCCGGATCGGGCTGGCCGCGCGTGTAGAGGTGCTCGGCGATGTGCTCGACGTCCAGCACCTCGGCCAGCTCCTCGATGGTGCCGCCGGCCGCCGCGTGCTCGTGCAGCAGCGAGCGGACCGCGTCGGCGATCTCGCGCCGCCCGCCGTACCCGACCGCGATGTTGACCTGGGCGCCGCCGCTGCGCCCCTGGGTGCGCTCCTCGGCGGCCTTGAGCGCGGTGGCGGTCTGCGCCGGCAGCAGGTCGAGGGCGCCCACAATGCGGAGCCGCCAGGGGTTGCCCTCCTCGGCCAGCTCGACCACGAGGTCCTCGATGATCTTCAGCAGCGGGTCGAGCTCCCGGGCCGGCCGCCGCAGGTTGTCGGTGGCCAGCAGATAGAGCGTCACGTGCCCGATGCCCGCCTGGTCACACCAGCCCAGCACGTGCTTGATCTTCGCGGCGCCCACCCGGTGCCCGTCGTTCGGATCGACGAAGCCCATCTCCTTGGCCCACCGGCGGTTGCCGTCGCACATCACACCGACGTGTCGGGGCACCGGCTTGCCCGCGAGCTTGGCCTGCAGCCGGCGCTCGTAGAGCGAGTAGATCACACTGCGCACGTTCATCACCTTGCAGACTAACCACCCTGGCTGGCCGATTCGCGCGGTGCCCGCCTGGCGAGCCCCGCGCCGATCATCCCGAGCGTCCGGGCGTCCAGCAGCCCGGCGCCCAGCCCCAACTCGGCAATCGTGCCGAACGCCCGGGCATCGCGGCGGGCGGCCGCCACCGCGGCCTCCACCACGGACCGCCGGCGGGCCAGGAACGCCGCGGCCGAGCTGTGCCGCAGGTGCCGGCCGAGCCGCCGGCGCAGCTGGGCGGCGTACCGGTCGGCCGCCGTCGCCGGCTCGGCCGCCGCGGCCGCGCCGGCCAGCATCCCGGACAGCAGCGCGTAGAAGATCCCCTCGCCGGTGAACGGGTTGATCAGCGACAGCGCGTCGCCGGCCAGCAGCACCGGCCCGCGTCCCGGCCCGGGCCGGTGCGTGGACAGCGGCAGGTGGTGCGCGCGCAGCTCGGTCACCCGGCCCGGATCCAGCCCGGGCAGCAGGGTGGCCATCCGGTCCAGCAGGTGCCGGCGGTTCAGTGGCTCGCCCCGGAGCACCTCCCCGTACCCGACGTTCGCGCCCCCGTCCGGGCCGTACAGCCCCGCCGGCCGCTCGCGGGCCTCCCCCGACCATCCCACCGGGAAGGACCAGGCGTACGCCGGCCAGCGGTCGCCCGAGGTCACGATGAGCTGCTCGACCGGCCCCGCGCCGGCCGGCGCGTAGCCGCGGATGGCCAGCGCCAGGTGCCGGTCGGGGTTGGCGCCGTGCCCGAGCGCCCGCCGGACCACCGAGCCGGCGCCGTCCGCCCCCACCACGGCGCGGGCCCGGATCACCCCGTCCAGCAGCACGCCGTCCGGCCGCCGTTCCAGCCGGCGGACCTGGTGGCGGCGCAGCTCCGCGCCGGCCCGCACCGCGGCGGCCACCAACCGGGCGTCGAAGATCCGGCGCGGCACCGTGTACGCGGGCCGGGGCAGCGCCCGGGCCACGGTGGCGCCGCCCGGCCCGACCAGCCGCAACGCCGGCACCGGGGCGAACCCGGACACCGCGTCGGGCACGCCCAGCTCGGTGAGCACGTCCAGCGCATGCGCGGCGATGCCGTCGCCGCAGGCCTTGTCCCGGGGAAACTCGGCCCGGTCCAGCAGCAGCACGCGGGCCCCGGCACGCCGGGCGGCCAGCGCCGCAGCCGCCCCGGCCGGCCCGCCCCCCACCACCACCACGTCGTAGCCGTCCATGAAGGAAGGGCCCCTTCTTATCGCTTTTTGTATAGGAAGGGTCCCCTGCAAACACTTGGGCCCCGGGTTCAGGGTGCCACGCGGTCCGCCCGATCCTCGGCAGCCGCGATCGTGCGTCGGACCCGCCACAACCCGTACAGCGCGGTGAGCGCCGCCGCCACCAGCGGACCGCCGTCCCGGATCAGGCCGTCGGCCCCGAGCAGCGCCCAACACAGCGGCAGGTCGACGGCCAGCGCGGCGAGCGTCACGCCGACCAGGCCGCGGGCGGCCCAGCCCCGGCCACGAAGCAGGAAGAAGGAATAGAAGGACGCCGCGAAGGAGGTGGCCAGGCCGACCGCGAACCAGCCCAGCAGCAGCGGCAGCGCGGTGAGGCCGTCGAACACCCGGCCGAGCGCCACGGCCGCGGGCACCAGCATCAGCGGGCTGTACGTGAGCGCGGCGATCCGGGTGGTGAGCAGCCAGCCGGTCACCGGCTTGCGGCGCGGCGCCTGCTCCCGCCAGAAGATGCCCTGGCGGTCGACGACCAGCCGGGGCGGGTACCGGACCAGGAACTCGGTCACCGGACGGGACCGGTACAGCAGCCAGACGACCGTGCCGCACAGCGCGGCCAGCAGGATGAACCCGAGCACGCCCGGCAGCGGCGGTACGCCCGAGCGCGGCACCAGCAACCGGCCGACCGCGAAGACCGTGGTGACCGCCAGGATCAGGCCGAGCGGTTTGGCGAGCGCCCGACCCCGATGGACATGCCAGATCAGCACGAGGAAGCCCAGCGAGCGCAGCGTCGCCCAGCCGGTCCGGACGGCCAGGCTGTAACCGGCGTCCGGGGCGTACCAGAGATTGATCAGCTCGACCGCGACGCAGCCGGCGGCGGTGAGGTAGAGCAGCACCACCAGGGTCCGGACGGCCGACGGCCGCCGGACCTGGGTCGCGGCGGCCGTCGTCATGGTTTCTGATGATGCCCGGCCGGAGCCGGGCGTACACCTACCTCGTGTGCTGCGCCTCCAGCGACACCGGCTCCTGGCCGACCCGGGCGGCCTCGGCGTCGAGCCGCGCCTTGAGCGCGTCCAGCTCGGCCCAGAGCACGCCCGGCAGCTTGTCGCCGATCTTGTCGAACCACTCGCTGATCAGCGGCAGCTCGTTCCGCCACTCGTCGACGTCCACCTTGGTGGCGATCCGCATGTCCTCCTCGGTGAAGTCCAGGCCCTCGGTGTCCAGCGCGCCCGGCGCGGGGACGTACCCGATCGGGGTCTCGACGGCCCGGCCGCCGCCCTCGATCCGCTCGACCACCCACTTGAGCACCCGGGAGTTCTCGCCGAAGCCCGGCCAGAGGAAGTTGCCCTCGGCGTCCTTGCGGAACCAGTTGACGTAGAAGACCTTGGGCAGCTTGGCGGCGTCGCCGTCGACGCCCTTGCCGACCTCGATCCAGTGCCGGAAGTAGTCGCCGGCGTGGTAGCCGATGAACGGCAGCATGGCCATCGGGTCCCGGCGGACCACACCCACCTTGCCGGACGCCGCGGCGGTGGTCTCCGAGGAGAGCGTGGCGCCCATGAACACGCCGTGCACCCAGTCGCGCGACTCCGTGACCAGCGGGATCGTGTCCTTGCGGCGCCCGCCGAACAGGATCGCGTCGATCGGTACGCCGTTCGGGTCGTTGTACTCGTCGGCCACGATCGGGCACTGCATGATCGGCGTGCAGAACCGGCTGTTGGCGTGCGAGGACAGCTCCTCGCTGTCCGGCGTCCAGTCCCGGCCCTTCCAGTCGATGAGGTGCGCGGGCGGCTCGCCCATGCCCTCCCACCAGACGTCCCCGTCGTCGGTCAGGCCGACGTTGGTGAAGATGGAGTTGCCCCTGTCCATCGTGCGCATGGCGTTGGCGTTGGTCTTCCAGCCGGTGCCGGGGGCCACGCCGAACAGGCCGAACTCGGGGTTCACCGCGTACAGCCGGCCGTCCGAGCCGAACCGCATCCAGGCGATGTCGTCGCCGATCGTCTCGACCTTCCAGCCCGGGATGGTCGGCTCCAGCATGGCCAGGTTGGTCTTGCCGCAGGCCGACGGGAACGCGCCGGCGATGTAGTGCACCCGACCCTCGGGCGAGGTGAGCTTCATGATCAGCATGTGCTCGGCCAGCCAGCCCTCGTCCCGGGCCATCACGCTGGCGATCCGCAGCGAGTAGCACTTCTTGCCCAGCAGCGAGTTGCCGCCGTAGCCGGAGCCGTAGGACCAGATCTCCCGGGTCTCGGGGAAGTGCGAGATGTACTTGGTCTGGTTGCACGGCCACGCCACGTCCTGCTGGCCGGGCTCCAGGGGGGCGCCCACCGAGTGCAGCGCGTGCACGAAGTCGGCGTCGGTGCCCATGCCCTCCAGCACGTGCCGGCCCATCCGGGTCATGATCCGCATGGAGGCGACCACGTACGGGCTGTCGGTGATCTCCACACCGAACATCGGCTGCTCGGCCTCGAGCGGACCCATGACGAACGGGATGACGTACATGGTCCGGCCCCGCATGGCGCCGCGGTACAGCTCCGTCATGGTCTGCTTCATCTCGGCCGGATCCATCCAGTTGTTGGTGGGTCCGGCGTCGGCCTCGTCGACCGAGCAGATGAACGTGCGGTCCTCGGCCCGGGCCACATCGCCGGGATCCGTCCTACCCCAGAATGAATTGGGCTTCTTGTCCGGATTGAGCCGGACAAGCGTTCCGGCCTCGACGAGCTGGTCCGTCAGCCGTTCCCACTCCGCGTCGGAGCCATCGACCCAGACCACTTCATCCGGTGAGGTCAACTCGGCGACTTCGCGTACCCAGGCGAGCAGCTTGGGGTGTTCGGTAGGAGCCTGATCGAGACCCCGGATCGCAGCCGGAGCAGCCATGATTTTCTCCTTGTGGTCGACGCTGACCGATATGAAGGGTGCGGCAACACCGGCGGGGCGGGAACCGCAACGCCTTGTGGCACCTGGGAGTTCCCGTCAGCGTAAACCGACTAACCGATCCAGGCAGCGGGACCGGTTGTGAAGAAGTGCACAAGCTATCGTCATTTTGCCGTTAGCCGATCTTTTCTCCGCGATCACGCGCAGTTTCACGCAAATATCGGCGTTAGCCCCCTCCGGCCCCTCCAGCGCCAGAATCGCCATCCGGACCCGCCGGGCCCACCGGTGAACACCGGACCCACCGGGCCCAGCCGCCACCGGCCACGATCCCGCGGCGCTGCCGGCGGGCCGGCTCTGCGGTGCGGGCACCGGACTCACCCCCTCGGCCGGTACGCTCGGCCTCGTGTCTGCGACGGTGACCGGCGGCCAGCCCAGCCCCTCGGGGTCGCGGCACGGCCTGCTCGGCCGGCTGCTGGACCGCTTCGGGCACCTGGTCCACGAGCTCGGCAAGTTCGGCGTCGTGGGCGGGGTCTCGTACGCCGTCGACCTGCTGCTGTTCAACCTGGCCGTGTACGGCTGGGGCTTCGAGCAGCTGGCCGGCAAGACCTTCTCCACCGCCATCGCGGCCACGGTGGCCTTCGCCGGCAACCGGTTCTGGACCTGGCGGCACCGCGAGCGCTCCGGGATGGCCCGCGAGTACTCGCTGTACTTCTTCTTCAACGCCGTCGGGCTGGGCATCGCGCTGGCCTGCCTGGGGCTGAGCCACTACGGGCTGGGCTCGGTCTGGCCCCGGGTCTTTCAGACCGCCGCGGCCGACAACATCTCGGCGAACCTGATCGGCACCGTCCTGGGTACACTCTTCCGGTTCTGGTCGTACCGCCGCTTTGTCTTCGTGGGCCCGGCGGCACAGGATGCCCCGGACATCATCACCAAGGGTGACTGAGGGCGTGATTCAGCACCCACCCCGCGTCGCCCGGCATTGAACGGGCGCCCTCTGCCGTAAGGTGGCCGAATGCGTCTTGTCCGGATGCTGCCCGAGCGTTGGCAGAAGCTAGCCCACGAGGCCCTCAAATTCGGCACCGTGGGCGGCATCAACACCCTTATCAATTACGTGGTGTTCAACGCCCTGGCACTCACCGTGATGAGGAATGGCCAGCTCAAGGCCACGATCATCGCGAACGTGGTGGCCGCCATCTGCTCGTTCATGATGAATCGGCACTGGACCTACCGGGACCGGCCGAAGTCGGCGCTGCACCGCGAAACGGCGCTGTTTTTCCTGTTCAACGGGATTGGCCTGATCATCGAACTCGGCGCGCTGGGACTGGCCAAATACGGGTTCGGCATCACCGGCCTGCTGGCACTGAACGTGGCCAAGACCGGCGGCCTGGTCCTCGGCACCCTCTTCCGGTTCTGGGCGTACCGGAACTTCGTCTTCCGGCCGGCGCCGGCCGCGGTGGACGGGCACGTCGAGCACCACCTGGTCGCCGACCTCGACCCCGTCGCCGAACTGGTCGAGGAGCTGGAGACCGAGCACCACCAGCGGCCCACCGGGCCGACCACGGACAACGGACGTGCCGGGACAACCGCCAACGAGCGGGTCGGCGCGGCCGACGACGGGATGGCCGGCGCGGCCGACGACGCCCGGGTCAGCGCAGCGGACGGTCCCGCCGGACGTCCTCGATGATCTCCCGCATCTCGTCGTCGTCCAACGAGTGCCGGTCGTGGTGCTCCTCGGCGAGCTCGTAGAGCGTCGTCTGCACCCGGGCCACCCCGGGGACGTCCCGCAGCACCGTCTGGCCCCGCTCGCCCGCCGACTCGATGGTGAGCGTGCCGCAGCCGAAGAGGCGTTCACCCAGGCTCTGACTCATCGCATGGTCGTTGATCCGGGCCAGCGGGATGTCCCGGCGATCCCGGGAGAGCACGCCCTCCTGCAGCAGCACCCGCTCGTTGGTGAACAGGTAGTGGGTGCTGCGCCAGATCAGGAACGGCCGCAGGCTCAGCCACAGCACCAGGACCAGGCCCACCGCCGCGAGGACGTACCCGCCGACGGTCCCGGCGCCGCCGCCGGGCAGCAGCACCAGGCCGGCCACCACGGCCGCCACCACGAGCACCAGCGCCAGCACCGGGCGGATCAACGCCCTCCAGTGCGGGTGCAGGTGCAGCACCACGTGCTCGTCCTCGGTGAGCACGCTCTGCGGAAACGCCACGGCAGCCTCCCGGGTACGACGCGGTCGTCCGAACCGTAGCGGCTCGGTCGGACGAAATCGGGCCGCCACTCCCGAGGGCGGCCCGGTCGCGGGCCGGTCGACCGCGGGCGGGCCGGCCAGTCGACGCGTCGGCCACGGGCGGGCCGGCCGGTCGACGCATCGGCCGCGGGCGGGCCGGCCAGTCGACGCATCGGCCGCGGGCGGGCCGGCCGGTCGACGCATCGGCCGCGGGCGGGCCGGCCGGTCGACGCGTCGGCCACGGGCGGGCCGGCCGGTCGGCGCGAGGCCGCCGGCCGTGCCGGGAGCGGCCTACCGCAGGTGCAGCACGTCCCCGGCCGCCACCGCGTGCTCGGCGCCGTCCGGCCCGGTCACCACCAGCCGGCCATCCGCGTCGACCGTGCCGGCCGTGCCCACCAGCTCGGCGCCGGCCGGCAGCAGCACCCGGACCGGCCGGCCCAGCGTCCCGCAGCGGCGCAGGTAGGCGGTCCGCAGCCCGCTGGCCTCGACGTCGCCGCCGGCCACCCGCCAGCGGTCGTACCAGGTGGCCAGGCCGCGCAGCAGCGCCCGCAGCAGCGGATCCCGGTCGGTGGCCGCCGCGCCGGCCAGGGCCAGCGAGGTCGGCGGCGGACCCCCGGCCGCGGGCTCGGGCAGCTCGCCAGCGCGCAGCGTCACGTTCAGGCCGATGCCCAGCACCACCGCTGGAGGCTCGCCCGGACCGCCGGCCGGGACCGCCTCGGCGAGGATCCCGGCCACCTTGCGCCCGTCCAGCAGCAGATCGTTGGGCCACTTGAGGGCGGCGTCGAGCTCGGCCAGCCGGGACACCGCCTCCGCCAGGGCCACCCCGGCCAGCAGCGACAACCAGCCGTACCCGGCCGGTGGCGCGGCCGGCCAGTCGCGGTCCGGCTCGGGCGTGCCCGGCCGGAGCAGCACGCTGGTGGCGATGCCGGCCCGGGCCGGCGACTCCCAGCCCCGGCCGCGCCGCCCCCGGCCGGCCGTCTGCCGCTCCGCCACCAGCACCAGCCCGGCCGGTTCGCCGGCCCGGGCCGCCGCCGCCACGTCGGCGTTGGTCGAGCCGGTCTCGGCCACCAGCTCCAGGCGGCGCCACGGACCCGCGGGCGCGGTGAGCGCCCGACTCAGCCGCCGGGCGTCCAGCGGGGGCCGGTCCAGGTCCGTGTACGGCGATCCGGGCATCCGCCCAGCCTAGGCCCGCGCCACGCGGGGGCCCCGAGAGACGTACCCCACCCGGGGCGGGAGCGGGCGCCGGCCTTAACCATCGTTACCATCCCCCGTGGGACCCGGGCCGTCCGCCGGCCGGTCGACCCGCCCGGGTCGACCCCGGCCGCGCCCGGGCCGGCGGCCGGCGGCGATGCGGAGGACGAGAACAGTGACCAGCGGCACCGACACGGATACCGAGATCAACATCCACACCACCGCCGGCAAGCTCGCGGACCTGGAGCGGCGGGTCGACGAGGCCGTGCATGCCGGCTCGGCCCGGGGCGTGGAGAAGCAGCACGCCCGCGGCAAGAAGACCGCCCGCGAGCGGATCGAGATGCTGCTGGACCCGGGCTCGTTCGTGGAGCTGGACGAGCTGGCCCGGCACCGGTCCACCAACTTCGGCCTGGACCGGACCCGCCCGTACGGCGACGGCGTGGTCACCGGCCACGGCACGGTGGACGGCCGGCAGGTCTGCGTGTTCGCGCAGGACTTCACCGTGTTCGGCGGGTCGCTCGGCGAGGTCTTCGGCGAGAAGATCGTCAAGGTGATGGACCTGGCCATGAAGATCGGCTGCCCGGTCGTCGGCATCAACGACTCGGGCGGCGCCCGCATCCAGGAGGGCGTGGTCAGCCTCGGCCTGTACGGCGAGATCTTCTTCCGCAACGTCCGGGCGTCCGGCGTGATCCCGCAGATCTCCCTGGTCATGGGCCCCTGCGCGGGCGGCGCGGTCTACTCCCCCGCGGTCACCGACTTCACCGTGATGGTCGACCAGACCTCGCACATGTTCATCACCGGCCCAGACGTGATCAAGACGGTGACCGGCGAGGACGTCGAGATGGAGGAGCTGGGCGGGGCCCGGACGCACAACTCGCGCAGCGGCAACGCGCACTACCTGGCCTCCGACGAACAGGACGCCATCGAATACGTCAAGGCGCTGCTGGCGTACCTGCCGGCCAACAACCTGGACGAGCCGCCCGTGTTCGAGGCGCCGGCCGACGTCGAGGTCACCGACGAAGACCGCGAGCTGGACACGCTGATCCCGGACTCGGCCAACCAGCCGTACGACATCCACCGGGTGATCGAGCACGTGCTCGACGACGGCGAGTTCCTCGAGGTGCAGCCGCTGTACGCGCAGAACATCGTGGTGGGCTTCGGCCGGGTGGAGGGCCGACCGGTGGGCGTGGTGGCCAACCAGCCGATGCACTTCGCCGGCTGCCTCGACATCGGCGCCTCGGAGAAGGCCGCCCGGTTCGTCCGCACCTGCGACGCGTTCAACATCCCGGTGCTCACCTTCGTGGACGTGCCCGGGTTCCTGCCCGGCACCGACCAGGAGTGGGACGGCATCATCCGCCGCGGCGCCAAGCTGATCTACGCGTACGCCGAGGCCACCGTCCCGAAGGTCACGGTGATCACCCGGAAGGCCTACGGCGGGGCGTACGACGTGATGGGCTCCAAGCACCTCGGTGCGGACCTCAACTTCGCCTGGCCCACCGCCCAGATCGCGGTGATGGGCGCGCAGGGCGCGGTCAACATCCTGTACCGCTCCGAGCTGGCCACCGCGGAGGATCCGGCGGCGGCCCGGGCCGCCCGGATCACCGAGTACGAGGACACGCTGGCGAACCCGTACGTGGCGGCCGAGCGCGGGTACGTCGACTCGGTGATCGCGCCCGCCGAGACGCGCGGCCAGATCGTCCGGGCGCTGCGGGTGCTGCGTACCAAGCGCGAGACGCTGCCGCCGAAGAAGCACGGCAACATCCCGCTGTGAGCGAAGGAAGGGCCCCTTGTTATCGCATTTTGTATAGCCGGGGCCCCTTCTTAACGGGCTCGGCGGCCAAGGTGGTCGGCGGGCTCGGTGGGTCGGCGGGCTCGGTGGGCTCGGTGGGTCGGCGGGCTCGGTGGGCTCGGTGGGTCGGTGGGCTCGGTGTGGTCGGTGGGTCGGTGGGTGGGGCTTTCGGAATTGGTGGGGTCGCCTACTTAGCGGCTACCCAGCGCTCGCCAGCGCGGCCGGTGGGAACTGCCCGGCCGGTATCCGCTCCCGCACCGCGCGCCGCATCGCCGATTGCACTGCCAGGTTGACCGGGGTCGGTACGCCGTGCAGCCGGCCCAGCAGCACGATCTCGCCGTTCAGGTGGTCCGTCTCGACCGTGTCCGTCCCGCGGGCCAGGCTCTGCCAGGTGGACCCGCCGGCCCGGGGCCGGCCGCTCACGGGACGGGTCTCAACCAGGTCGCCGCGCTCGGCCGCCTCCTCGGCGGTCGAGGCGTACCCGATGCCGGCCCGGTCGAGCACGGCCATCCCCTCGGCCCGCAGCCGGGCCCGCAGCTCGGCGGCCTCGGCCGCCTCCGGGCCGAGCAGCGCCTGCACGGCGTTGCCGAGGTTGCTGAGCAGCTTCGCATACTTCCATCGCATGACGTCGGCGCGGACCCGGGTGACGAACCCGGCACCGGTCAGATCGGCGGCAACGATCCGGCCCGTGTCGTCGGCGCCCGTGCGGCCGGCACCGCCCATGCCGCTGGCGGCCCCCGCGCCGCTGGCGCTGTCCGCGCTGCCGGAACGGTCCACGCCGCCGGCACGGTCCACACCGCCGGAGTCCAAGCCGCCCGTGCCGCTGGCGCCCCCCGCGCCGCTGGCACCGTCCGCGCTGCCGGCACGGTCCACGCCGCCGGCACGGTCCACGCCGCCAGCACGGTCCACGCCGCCAGCACGGTCCACGCCGCCAGCACGGTCCACGCCGCCGGCACGGTCCACGCCGCCGGGACGGTCCACGCCGTCTGCGGCGGCGGCCGGGTAACGGCCCAGGTGCAGCATGCCCGGGTGCGGGTGGCCCTCGGCGGAGATCCGGCCCGGTTCGAGGAAGGTGGCCGGCAACCAGACGCAGACCGGATGTACCTGCTCGACGTACCGCAGGGCCGTCCGCTCGTTGGACACCCCGTTCTGCGCGGTCAGCACCGGCAGCTCGGTCCCGAGCGTGCCACCGCCGCGCACCGGCACGTCCGCCCAGGTCCGCAGCGCGGCGTCGGTATCCTGCGATTTCACGGCCAGCACGACCACCGTGTCGGGCTCGCACACCAGGCCCGCCGGACCGTCGTACGCGGGTAGTCGTACCGTCTGCTCGCCGTTGGGACGCGCGAGCGTGAGGCCGCGGTCCCGGATGGCCGCGAGATGCGCGCCGCGCGCCACCAGCGCCACGTCGTGCCCGGCCGCGGCCAGCAGCGCGCCGATGGTGCCGCCCACCGCACCGGCGCCGATGATCAGATAGCGCATCCGGTCATCCTGCCCCGCCGATGGCCGTGGTGATGCCCCAGTCGGCCAGGATCGGCCCGGCCAGCAGCCCCGCCCCGACCACCAGCGCGGCCACCGCCACCAGCCCGAACACCGACACCCAGAAGATCCCCGGCAGCGGGGTCAGCCAGGCCAGCTGGTCGGCGTCGGACTGCGGGGCTTGGCCCCGCCGACGCTGCGACTGCAGCTCACCCACCGGCCGCACGCCGCCGAGCAGCAGGAACCACACCCCGGTGTACGCGAACGCGGCCTGCACCTGCGGCGAGGCGTACCAGGACACCGCGAAGACCACCCCGCCGGTGACCAGCACGGAGACCACGCCGAACAGGTTGCGGATCATCACGAGCATGCCGAGCAGCAGCGCCACCGCCACCCACAGCAGCAGGGTGATCCGGTTGCCGCCCAGCAGCCACGCGCCGGCCAGCCCGATCAGCGACGGCGCCACGTAGCCGGCCAGCAGCGTGAACACCATGCCCGGTCCGCTCGGGCGGCCCGCCGACAGGGTCAGCCCCGAGGTGTCCGAGTGCAGCCGGATGCCCCGCAGCCTTCGCCCGGTAAGCAGAGCCACCAGCGCGTGCCCGCCCTCGTGGGCGATCGTGACGGCGTTCCGGCCGATCCGCCAGGGCAGCCGGGTGGCCACCACGGCCAGCGCCACCAGGCCGGTCACCAGCACCAGCAGGGGCGGCGGATCGGGCTGGGCCCCGAACAGCTCGTGCCACAGGTCCGTGAGGGAGTCGATCGACACAGGGCGCGAGCCTACGCGGTGGCGCTGTGCGCGCGCTGATCCCCGTCACCGCGCGCCACCCCGCGCCCCGCGAGCGCCGCCCGCCGCGGCCGTTGCGCGCCGCGCCCGCTGCGGGCATTGCGCGTGCCGCGGGCATCGCGCGCCGCGCTGCGGGCATTGCGGGCACCCGCCGCGGGCATTGCGCGCCGCGCGCGCCTGCGCACGGCGGGCACCCGCCGCGGGCATTGCGCGCGGCGCGCGCATGCGCACGTTGCGGGCACCCGCCGCGCGCATGCGCGGCACTCGAAGTGGGGAGGATTGTTGTCGCTGGGGCGACAACAATCCTCCCCAGTTCGGGATCATGAGCGCCATCCGGCCGCCTGTAGGGCCGCTCGAACCTGCGCGACCACCTCGTCGGGCCGGCGACGGACGTCAAAGGCCGTGAATCGCAGCACCCGATCGCCGGCGATCCACACCTCGTTCTGCCGGCGCAGGTCCGCCGCCCACTGTGCGGCGTCCATGTGGTGCGCGCCGTCGACCTCCACGTGCAGCCGCCATCGCCGCCAGTACGCGTCCAGGTAGCGCCGCCGCCCCTGCGCGTCGGTCCGGCGTTCCTGCAGGTCCGGCACCGGCAGCCCGTGCCGGCGGCAGAGCCGGACGAAGTCGATCTCGGACAGGGCCGCGGCGCCACCAGCGATGTCCGAGAGCGTCGTCAGCATCAGCCGGCGTCGCCGTACCGTGGGCATCCGGTCCAGCACGGCGCGCAGCTCGGCCGGCGTGGTCAGGCGCTGCTGGCAGCCGGCCGCCAGCACGCTCTGCGCCTCGTCGTCGGTGCGTACCCACTGGGCGGCGTCCACCAGGGAGCGGGCCATCGCGGTCCGGGTCGGGCGCCCAGCCTGACGGTCCGCGTCCGGCAGAGCTCGGGTACGCCGTACCCGAATGGGCGGCAGCTCGGGGCGCAACGGACGCGGCAGCCGGGCGCATCGGCGGTCATGCGGTACGAGGACGTCCACGAAGCCGTACCGCCAGCACCCGCGCAGCCCACCCGCGCGCCCGGCGGCCAGGCCGGCGAGCAGCGCGTCCTCGCCGGCCGCCAGCACCGCGAGCCACCAGTGCTGCTCTGGACGCAGCGGACCGCCCTCGGTGACCAGGATGCCCCGGCACACACGCTTCCACCTGCCGACGGCCAGCCGGTGCCGCACCGCCGACGCGCCGATCCCGGCCACCGCCTGCCGCCAGGTGAGCACCCCGGCCTGCTCGAACAGCAGCCACTCCAGCGGCTCGGCGGTAACACTCGGCGGGCGCATCCGTCCGATTCAACCGGCGGGACGCCGGTGCTGGTGTCGGCGTCGTGACGCGGCGCGGGCGGATCGCCGACACCCGATTGGCGGCCGCGGGATCGGCTACCACCCTCGGGTGGGCAGCTGGTCCGGCGGCCGCCAGGCCGGTTCCGCGTGAGGCGTCGTTCAGATCCTCCGCCGGGCCGCGGCCCGGACCACCCCACCGGCGCCGCCGGGCGTCGGGCGCGTCGCGCCGGCCGTCACGGTACGCGTGGCGGCGGCGGTCGGCGTGGCCATGACGTCGGATCCGGGCACGTGCCGCCGAAGCAGCAGCGCCACGCCCACCGCAGCGACGGCCACGGTCACGACACTCGCCACGGCGATCAGGACCGCCGCACCCATCCCGGCCAGGATGATCGCTACGTCGCCGACCGCGACGAGCATCCAGAGGCCAACACTCGGCTTGTTTGTACGCCGTCGGAAACTCATGTCGCACCTCCCTTCCGTCGTGCCGGCAGAAGTACCCGGATCAACGGAAAGTCATGCCTGCCTCAGTCCTGGCGGGCGGGCACGAACCCCTTCGCAATGATGTTGTCGAACTCCGGCAGCAACCGATCCCAGTCGTCGGCCCGGGTGTCCCAGCGCAGCGCGTACGCCTGGTCGTGCGCGGTGACGAAACCCCGGTTGCGGACGTGTACCCGTACCCCGCTCCGGGTTTCCAGCCACTCCCAGTCGGCCGCCTTCTGCCAGAATTTGACGGCGTGGATGGTGCCGACCCGCTGGTAGTTCGTCGTGTGTCCCCGTCGGTAGTCTTCCTTGGACTTCCAGTCGGCCACTGGGTCGGCCTCCGGGCGGCGGGTCTGGGCGATGAGCAACAGTCCGAAGCCGTTCGGCTGGACGAAAATGACGTTGCCTTCGCCGTCGACCCGCCTGCTCCAGCCATCCGGTACCGGGACCTTGAAGCCGGTCGGGTCCGACCACATGTGCCAGCCGGCCGGCGGGGTGAAGCCGGTGCCGCCCGGCTGGGCAGAGGCCGCGGGCGGGGACGCGCTCACGCTGGGCGCTGCGCTGGTGGGCGCGGCCGACGGCGTCTGGGCCGTCGGCGAACCGGCGGCCGAGGAGGCTTCCCCGGCCGGCGCGCTGGCGCTGCCGCCCTGGCTCGGGCCGGCCGCAGGGCCGTTGTTGCCCTTGCCGCCCGGGTCGCGGAGCACCAGGAACGCCACCAGGCCGGCCACCAGCGCCACCACGAGCAGGCCGGCCAGCAGCATGGCCCGGCGCCGCGCCGGGCGGGGCTCGTCCGGTGGCGGCACGGTGATCGGCGCCCGACCGGTCGCCGGCAGGCTGTCGAACGGGGTCGCATCGGGCGGGGTCGAGGCGCGTCCCGGTGCGTAGCCGGGCCGGGCGGCGCCGTCGGGCTGCCGAGCGGTGCCGTCGGGCTGCCGAGCGGCGCCGTTGGGGGCGCCGTCCGCGCCGCCAGCGTCCGCGGGCGTGTCCCACGGGTCAACCGCGGGCGGCAGGCCAACAACTCCGCCGGCCGCCGCCCCGGCCACGGCCGCCCGGTCGGTCGCGGTCCGCCCCCGGCCGTCCCGATCCGGTACGCCGGAAGCGTCCGTCCGGTCGTTTCGCCCGGATCCGTCGTCGCTCTCCACTCCCGGATCCGCCGGAACGGCGGGCACCGGTTCGTCGGCTGCCGATTCCCCCGCCGGGCCGGCCGGTCCGCCCGGGGCCGGGCTCTCGGCGTCGGCCCCATCGAGGTCGGCGTCATCGGCGTCGGCGTCATCGGGGCTGGACTCACCGGCGTGGGCATGATCGAGATCGTCGGCCTGGCTGGCGTCGGCCGCCGCGGCACCGGCTGCGGCAGCACCGGCCGCCGCGGCACCGGCCGCGGCGGCACCGGCCGGCGCCTCGACTTCGGCCGCGCCGTCGGCGCCGGTGGCGACCGCGCCGGTGACCGGTACCTCGTCATGGACCGGCGCGGCCGGAGCCGGGATCTGACCGGCGGCGGCCAGCGACTCGGCGTCCACCGGCGGAGCGGAGGTGGCCCGGCCGTCGTCCGGGGCCGCGGCAGGGTCGGCGCTGGGCGGGGCGGCGCCGGCCCTGGCCTCGGCCGGAGTCGTCTCCTTCCCGGCCGCGCCCGGGGCAGCACCCGCCGCCGCGACCTGACCGGCGGCAGCTCCCGCCGCCGCCCCACCGGCAGCAGCTCCCGCGGCGGCCCCACCGGCCAGCGCCGCGCCGCCCACCGTGGCCGAGCCACGGGCCGGCGAGCCGGACCCGCCCGGCGTCCGGGGCGACGGGGCCGAGGCACCGGTCCCGCCGGACGGCCGACGGGACTGCGAAGGCTCACCGCGCCCCTCCGCAGCCGTTCGGCGCACACTCTCCAACAGGGACATGCCGCCGCCGCCCCTGGTACGCCGATGCACGATCCGGCGCAGCTGCCGCTCGGCCTCGTCGGCCGTCATCCGCTGCTCCGGGTCCTTGCGCAGCAGCCCGGCGAGCACACCCTTGAGCGGTCCGGCGTTCCGCGGCGGCGGCACCGGCTCGGTGGCCAGCGCGGCCAGCGTGGCGATGGCCGTCGGGCGGGCGTACGGCGACTGGCCCTCCACCGTGGCGTACAGCATGGCGCCGAGCGACCAGAGGTCCGCGCGCGGACCGGCCGTACCGTCCTTGGCCCGCTCCGGGGCGATGTACGCGGGCGAGCCGAGTACCAGGCCCGTGCGGGTCACGTTGGGGTCACCCGGAATGGTGGCCAGGCCGAAGTCGGTGAGCACCACCCGGCCGTCCTCGCCGAGCAGCACGTTCCCGGGCTTGATGTCCCGGTGCATCACCCCGGCCCGGTGCGCGGCCTTCAGCGCGCCGAGCACCCCCAGGCCGATCTCGGCGGCCCGCAGGTGGCCCACCGGGCCGTCCTTGGTGAGCACGTCGTGCAGCGAACGGGACGGCACGTACTCCATGACGATCCACGGGTCGCCGTCGGTGCGCAGCACGTCGAAGACGCGTACCACGTTGACGTTGTTGAGCCGGGCGATCGCCCGCGCCTCGCGCAGCGACCGCTCGCGCATCTCCTGGCGCTCTTCGTCGGTCAGCCCGGGCGGCGGAACGAGCTCCTTGATGGCCACGTCCCGGTGCAGCACCTCGTCGCGCGCCTTCCAGACGCGGCCCATGCCGCCCTGACCGAGCGGCTCAAGCAGCCGGTACCGGTCGGCGACGAGACGAGACTGCGGATTTGACATCCCGAGGACGGTACCCGGCGGCGGCGCACGCCACACCAGCGGCACGCCACTACTGAGCGGCGTGGCGCACGCCACGTCGTACCCTCGAAGCATGGCACACGACGAACCGCTGCTCCGCGTGGTCCGCGGCACCCCGACGGCGGCCGAACTCGCGGCCCTGGTCGGCGTGTTGGTCACGCGGTCCCGGCCGGCGCCCGCGCCGCGGCCCGCCACCCGGTCGGCCTGGGCGCGCAGCGGCCTGCCGGGCGCGACCGCGGGCATGCCGGGGCGACCGGCCGCCGACGGCTGGCGATTCTCCGCCCGCCCCCGCTGACGGCTCGCGGTTGTCCACAGCCTCGGGTTATCCACAACCTCGCTTTTGCGGGCTGCCCGGGATGACGGAAAGCCACTAACCTCACTGTGGGAAAGGACACCGTCACACCCGCGGGAGGTTCCGTGCGACCGCCGGAGGAGCTTGAAGCCGCCTGGCTGGGCGACTACCAGACGATCGAGGCGGACATCGTGCGGCTGGCCGACCTGGCCGCGGCGCTGGACGCGGAGGTCCGGCGCAACTACATTCCGCACCTCGCGGCCATCGACGACGACCTGACCGCGCAGCTGCCGGCCCCGCCCGCCGAGTTCGCCGAGCTGTGCGCCTACCTCGACACGCACCGCACGGCTCAGCTCAACACGGCAAACAACACGTACGCGTTCCGCGACGCGACCGGCGGCTTCGCGCTGGCCGCCGGCGAGATCAGCAAGCGGTACGCCGGCAGCGACGCGTTCGCCGCGGCCCGGGTGACCGACGTCCGGGCCGCCCTCGACCGGACTGCCGTGGCCCGGCTGCCGGAGCGCGCCGATGATTGACGCGCACACCGGCGGGGGCGGCCACCCGGGCATCACCGACTGGGCCGGCTGGGACGTGCCCGGGATGTGGCGGATGCTGGCCGACCAGGACACCGGCGCGCAGTGGCGGCAGGTGGCCGGGTGGCGCAAGACGTACGAGCTGGCCGGGGTCCACCTGACCCGGCTGCGCGGATACCGGGACCGGCTGGCCGCCGCCTGGCCGCCCGAGCGCAGCCCCGCCGCGCGGGCCTACCTGGACCGGCTCGACCAGCTGATCGCCGGAGTGGCGCAGACGTACGACGTGGCGAGCGCCAACTACGCCACCGCCGCGGCGGCCACAAGCGCCATCGACGCCGCGCGGGCCGACCTCCAGAAGATCCACGACGAGTACGCGCCGAAGCGGCAGGCCCGGGACGTCTTCGACCGGCAGTCCGAGTCGCTCGCCTCGGTCGGCTACCAGCCGTGGCGGAAGCCGCCGGTCAGCGACACCGAACTGGCGGCACTGAACGACCGGGCACGCATCGTGATGGCCGGACTGAGCGGGGAACTCGTCCAGGCCCAGGCGCAAATCCGCCAACCAACGACGTACAACGCACGGATACCAATCGATAAGAACGACCCAGACGTCTACGGATCGGCTGGCCCACCACCCATTCCGTCCATAGTGCCAGTGACCACTACCAGTGGGGCAGGGCGTGGAAAGAAGCTCGCGACAAGCCGACCTAAGCCGGGGGCACCCGCGCACCTTCCGACAGCAGGTGGGGGACGAGCATCGCTCGGACCGGTGCTCGGCGGCGTACGGGCCCCGACGTCGCAGGCTCCGACTGCGGAGCTTACGAGCCCGGTGATTCCCCGGCCGGGCGCCGCGACCGGTCCGATCGGCGGCCAACCTGTGCCGCCACTCAGCGGAATGGTGCCCCCAGCAATCGGTTCCGGACCGGTTTCCCCGGCTCCGAGCAGTCCCCTGTCGGATCCCAGTCCGCCGCGACCCGGGAGCGAGCCGCCGCCCAGTGGCAGGGGCCGGTTCCTGCCGCCGGGCGGGGTGATCGGTGGCACCCCTCCGGCGGCCGGCGCGCCTCCCACCGGAGCCCCGGTCGCCGGCACCCCGGTGCGCCGGGTCAACCCGGTAGGCGGGGTCCTGCCGACCGGAGCGGCCGGCACCGGCCCGGCCGGCCGAGCCGGACAGCGCCCGCTCGGTAACGTCGGGCGACCGGCCTTTGGGCAGCCGCCGGGAGTGACGGTGGAGTGGCCGGCCGTCCCCGGCCGTTCAAACGGCGGACGCGACCGGGATCCGGACGATCCGTGGGCGGTCGACACCGGGGTACCGCCGGTGATGCTGCCGCCACCGCCGCCGGGCCGGATCGATCCGGGACCGGCTCTCGGCCTCGACTCGTGAACGGTGCCCGGCTGCTGGCTGTGGTCGTCGCGACGGGCATGGCCGCCGCACCGACCTCCGTCCCGGGGGCGGACCGGGTCCGGGCCGACCAGTGGCACCTGCGTTATCTGCACGTGGCCGAGGCGCAGCAAATCAGCAGGGGCGCCGGAGTGACAGTGGCAGTTATCGATACGGGTATTGAGGGGCACCCGGACCTGCAGGGCAACTTGCTACCGGGGCGCGACACGTTCCCGGGCGGCACGGGTGACGGCCGACAGGATGCCGAGGGTCACGGCACGGGAATGGCCGGCCTAATCGCGGCGCATGGTGAGGGCGGAAGACAGGGGGCCCTTGGCATAGCGCCCGACGCCCGGCTACTCCCCGTGCGGTACGCCATTCATCCAGGAACCACGAACGCGGATGCTGATTCCGTCGCCGCAAGCATCGACTGGGCCATCACGCAGGGAGCTCGAGTCCTAAACCTTTCCTTCACAGGCGGATCAACGGCGTCAGAGGTGATGGCAGTTCGTAAGGCGCTGCAAGCGGACGCGGTCCTTGTCGCCGGTGCCGGCAATCGACCCGACGACCTTGGCGTCGGCTTCCCTGCTGCGATGGAGGGGGTGCTGGCGGTCGGGGCCACCGACCGGAGTGGCAAGCGGGCCGCCATTTCCGTGACCGGCAGAAAACTAGGAATCGTGGCGCCGGGCGTCGACATCTACAGCACGGGTCTGCACGGCGGCTACCGGAAGGGCACGGGCACCTCGGATGCTACGGCGATCGTGGCCGGAGCGGCCGCGCTGGTCCGGAGCCGCTTTCCGGACCTGTCCGCCGCAGAGGTCGTACACCGGCTCACCGCGACCGCGACGGACCGGGGGCCGCCGGGGCGGGACGACGAGTACGGGTACGGCGAGCTGAACCTGGTGGCGGCGCTGACCGCCGACGTACCGCCGTTGTCGGCCGGTCCGAGCGGACCCGGCCCCGGGCCGGCGGCATCGGGGACCGCGGCGTCGGGGCCGGTCTCGCCCGGGCCCACCGGCTCGGCGCCGCCGGCATCCCGGGGGCCGGTCACCGCCGTCGTGGTCGGCCTGGCGGTGCTGCTGGCCATCGTGGTGGCGGGCGTGCTGCTGGCCCCGCGCCTGCGTCACTAGCGCGTTCTGGTGCCGGCTGGCGTCGACTGGCGTCCGGTGCTGACCGGCGACCACTGCGGCCGGGACATCCCCGGCGAATGGCCGGCGCTTGTCGATCGTAGATTCCTGTACCGCCCAGAGCCGGCAGAGGAATCCACGATCCACTTTCCGTCTCCCGCCGGGGCGGGCCGGAGGTCGGGAGCAGGGGCCGGGCCAACTCGTGATCTGCGATGTTGGGGGCTCGTGCTTAGGCCAGCACCCCGAGATCGCCGATGTCGGGCCCGTCTCCCGGGCCCGATATCCCGGACGACCGCCTGGGGTGTCGGGGCGCGTCTCCCGGACGATCGCCCGGGGTATCGGGGCGCGTCCCCGGACGACCGCCTGGGGTGTCGGGGCGCGTCTCCCGGACGACCGCCCGGGGTATCGGGGCGCGTCTCCCGGACGGGCGCCCGGGGGCGACACTCTGGCGGGCTCGCTGGGGTCCGGCGGGTGGGGGGCCGAAAGTGTCCTGGCTCGTCGGTATGGTGGGCCGGTGCCGACCGCCAATCCGCTGCGCTTCGTCCTCGCCTCCGCCAGTCCGGCCCGCCGCAAGCTGCTGCTGGCCGCCGGGATCCAGCCGTTCGTGCTGGTCAGCGGCGTCGACGAGTCGCTGGTGGCGGCCGACCAGCCGGACGACCTGTGCCTGCAGTTGGCCCGGCTGAAGGCCGAGGCGGTGGTCGGCCGGGTGCGGTCGGGGATGGAGGATCTCAACGACGCGCCGGTCGCCGCGGGACGGCACGCCGCCGACGCGCCGCACCGGATGGGCGGTCTCCCGGATCGGAGCAACGGTCTCCCGGCGGGCGCCGACCTGCTCTACCGGACGCTGGTGCTGGGCTGTGACTCGGTGCTGGCCTTCGACGGCGAGATCCTGGGCAAGCCGGGCGACGCCGTCGAGGCGGCCCGGCGGTGGTCCGCGATGCGCGGGCGCAGCGGCGTGCTCTACACCGGGCACTGTCTCATCGACCCGGCCGGCGCCCGCGCCGAGGGCGTGGCCGCCACCACCGTGCACTTCGCCAACCTCGACGACGAGGAGATCGCCAGCTACGTGGCGACGGGCGAGCCGCTCGCCGTGGCGGGGGCGTTCACCATCGATGGCCTGGGCGGCCCGTTCGTCGAGCGGATCGAGGGTGACCACGGCACGGTGGTCGGGCTGTCGCTGCCGCTGCTGCGTGAGCTGCTGGCCGGCCTGGGCCTGCGGATCACCGATCTGTGGAGCGGTACCACGGGCGACCGCGGGTAGCGCTACGGTCCGATCATGACGAGCCGGACCGTACCCATCACCGAACAACTACACGACTACCTCGTGGCGCATGGCTCCGCGCCGGACCAGGTGACCCGGGACCTGTACGCGGAGACCCGCTCGGTCCTGCCGGACGACGCCGAGATGCAGGTGTCCCCGGAACAGGCGGGGCTGCTCACCTTCCTGACCAGGCTGATCGGGGCCCGGACGGCGGTGGAGGTGGGCACCTTCACCGGCACCTCCGCCCTCGCCATCGCCCGCGGCCTGCCGCCGGACGGCCGGCTGATCTGCTGCGACGTCTCCGAGGAGTACACCAGCATCGCCCGGCGATACTGGCGGCTGGCCGGCGTCGAGGACCGGATCGACCTGCGCATCGCACCCGCCCTGGACACGCTGCGGGCGTTGCCGACCGAGCCGCACGTGGACCTCGCCTTCATCGACGCGGACAAGATCGGTTATCCGGCGTACTGGGCCGAGCTGGTGCCGCGAATGCGCCCGGGCGGGGTGATCGGGGTGGACAACGTGTTCCGCGGTGGCCGGGTGATCGCGCCGGCCAGCGAGGCCGACCGGGTGATCGCCGACTTCAACGACGCGGTGAACCGGGACGACCGGGTCGAGGCCGTCATGCTGCCCATCGCCGACGGCATGACCCTGGCCCGCCGCCGCTGACCCGGCCCCCGCCGCCGCCGCCGCTGACGCGCCGGGGGTGGGCCGGAGGGCGGACGGGGGCGCAGGGCGGGTCAGACCGGGAGGGGGGCGAAGCGTTCACGACGGAGCAGCACGACCAGGGCGACGGCCGCGGCGATGAAGCCCGGGAGCAGCAGGAATGCGGCGTGCGCGCCCACGCCGTCGGCCACCCAGCCCAGCGCCACGGGCGCGATGCCGAAGCCGACGGCCATCGAGTACGACGAGTAGCCGGCGGCGCGGTCGGCCTGCTCCCCCGCGGCGGCCAGCGCGATGGACACGGCGAGCGGGTAGTGCAGGGAGTTCCCGATGCCCAGCACGAGCAGGCCGGCCACCGCGGGCGCCGGCGCCGACGCGGACCAGAAGACGGCGAAGCCGGCGAGCGAGATGGTCAGGGCCACCAGCAGCAGCGGGATCGGGGGGACCCGCAGCGCGATCCGGCCGCCCACGAGCCGGCCGAGGAACATCCCGCCGACGATGGCGGCCAGCGCGGCCGAGGCCGCCCCCGCCGACATGCCGGCGGAGGTCCGCAGCACCAGCGCGGCCCAGAGCGACAGGCAGACCTCGATCGAACCGGTGACCGCCATGAGCAGCCAGGCGACCCAGTAGGCCCGGGGCAGCGGGCCGGGCCGGTGGCCCGGTTCGGCGTCGATCCGGCCACCCCGGGGCAGCCGTACCCGGAAGGCGGCGGCGGCAACGGCGACGAGCGCGATCAGGCCGACCTCGGCGGCGAGGGCGGGCCGCCACCCGGCGCCGGCGCCCACCGCGAGCCCGACCACGAGCGGGGCGAGCAGGCCCATCCCGGCGCAGGCGGCGTTGGCCTCGCTGATGGCGGCCGGCGCGGCCGGTCCGTGGTGCCCGGAGAGGGTGGCGTTGACCCCGCCGAGCAGCAACATGCCGAAGCCAGCGATGACGACCACCGCGGTGAGGGTGGCGGGCAGCGGCCGCAGCGCGCACAGCGCCGCGACGCCCGCGGCCACCCCGGCCAGCCCGAGCCAGCTGGTGGCGCCCCGGCCGAGCCGGCCAGCCAGCGGGGCGAACAGGAACCCGCCGATGAGCGAGCCGACCGCGATGGCGGTGCTGTGCAGGCCGGCCACGGCGGCCGTGGTGCCCTGCTCGTCGCGCAGCAGCGGCACCACCGGGCCGAAGCCGTAGAGGAAGAATCCCCAGACGCCGAGCTGGGCGTACGTCAGCCAGGTGATCCGGTCATGTACGAGGCGCGGCACGGCCCTTACGCTACAAGCGCCCGGCCGTGCCTAGCCCCGCGGTGAGAGGCAGCTCTCGCCGCCTCCGGTGCGACTTTCCGGCGTCCTCAGCGCACGCTGCGGGCGAACTCGCGGGCGGCCCAGACCACGGCGAGCACCGCGATCACGCCGATCACCGTGAGCCCCTGCCAGACGGAGTCGTCGCCGATGTGGCCGGCGAACAGCGCCCGGGCGCCGTCCACGGCCCAGGAGAAGGGGTTCCAGTCGGCGACCCGGCGCAGCCAGCTCGGCGCGAACGCCAGCGGCAGCAGGATGCCGGAGAGCAGCAGCACCGGCTGGGCCACCGTGTTCATCAGCGGCGCCAGCGCGTCCTCGCTCTTGACCCGCAGCGCCACGCCGTAGGACAGGGTGGAGGTCATCAGCGCGATCAGGGCCAGCAGCAGGTACGCCAGCAGCAGGTTGCCGATCTGCACCCGCAGCCCGAAGGCCAGCGCCAGCAGCGTGATGATCACCGCCTGGGCCAGCAGCGAGACGACGTCCCGCAGCGAGCGGCCGAGCAGCAGCGCGAACCGGCTCACCGGGGTGACCCGGGACCGCTCGATGACCCCGGCGCGCAGCTCGGCGATCAGGCCGAAGCCCTGGAACAGGCCGCCGAAGATGGCCAGCAGCACCAGCAGGCCGGGCACGAAGATGCGGTACGTCTGCGCGTTGGTGGTGGCGCCCAGCGGGGCCAGCGCCGGCTTGAGCAGCGGGGCGAAGAGCAGCAGGTACATCACCGGCTGGAAGACGCCGACGAACACCCACACGGGGTTGCGGGCCAGCAGCATGAACTGCCGCTGGAAGATCAGCCAGGTGTCGCGGGCCAGTTTCATCTCGTCGCCTCTCAGCTTTCCCGCAGGGAGCGGCCGGTCTTGGTGAGGAACACGTCGTCCAGGCTCGGCCGGTGCAGGCCGATGGACTGCAGCGTCGTGCCGGCGCCGTCCAGGGTGCGCAGGATCTGCGGGATGGCCACGGCGCCCTCGTCGACGAACAGCCGCAGGCCGCCCTCCTCGGGCGTCTCGAGCTTGTTGACGTACGGCTGGGTGTCCAGCACCTCGGCGGCGCGGGCCACCGGCCCCTCGATGCCCACCGTGACGATGTCGCCGGAGATCTCCCGCTTCAGCTCGGCGGGCGTGCCCTCGGCCACGATCTCGCCGTTGTCCATGATCGCGATGCGATCGCAGAGCGCGTCGGCCTCGTCGAGGTAGTGGGTGGTGATGAAGACGGTCATGCCCTCGGCGCGCAGCCGCCGGATCTCGTCCCACATGTGCGCCCGGCTCTGCGGGTCGAGCCCGGTGGTCGGCTCGTCCAGGAAGACCACCCGGGGCTCGTGGATGATGCCGAGCGCGATGTCCACCCGCCGGCGCTGACCGCCGGAGTAGGTGCTGCACTTGCGGTCGGCGTACTCGCTGAGCTGGAACGCGGCCAGCGCCTCGTCGGTGCGCTGCCGGGCCCGGGCCTTGCTCATGCCGTACAGCCGGGCCTGCAGGGTCAGCTCCTCGCGGGCCGTCGAGCCGTCCCAGGTGCTGCCGCCCTGGGCGACGTACCCGATTCGGCGGCGGACCTCCGCCGGCTCGGTGCGCACGTTGGCGCCCGCGATGGTGGCCTCGCCGCCGTCCGGCTCGATGAGCGTGGCCAGCATCCGCAGCGTGGTGGTCTTGCCCGCGCCGTTCGGACCGAGGAAGCCGAAGATCTCCCCCTCCTCGACCCGCAGGTCGACGCCGCGCACGGCGTCCACCGACTTCTTCTGTTTGCCCTGTCGGGAGCGGAAGGACTTCCGCAGCCCGGAGGTCTCGATCATGTCTGCTCCTGGTCGGCGGGGCCGAACGCCGCCGGCCCCCTCGTGTGGCCGGCGGCGCCCGGCCGCTTGTCACCGGGGCGGAGCCGAAGGCGCGCACCCCGACGCTTCGCGCAGCAGGCTAACGCGATATAGCTTTCTTGGTCAAGCTTGATTATTACGTGTCCGCCGGGCCGGTCCATTCGGGGTCGATCCGGGCCTTCCACTGCTGCCAGCCCTCGCCGCGACTCAGTTCAGCAGGCAGGTACGACGCTCCGCCCTCGATCCGGTCGGCGATCCGATCGCACCAGGCGGCCTCGGCCTCGCCGCGGACCACCCACAACTCCATCATCCAGGCAACATTTACAG
Source organism: Plantactinospora siamensis (assembly GCF_042434095.1). Taxonomy (NCBI): domain Bacteria; kingdom Bacillati; phylum Actinomycetota; class Actinomycetes; order Micromonosporales; family Micromonosporaceae; genus Plantactinospora; species Plantactinospora siamensis. Next base: position 220,146 of record NZ_JBHLUE010000011.1, on the reverse strand, counting down.
GCTTCGATTTTATCCAGAACGAGTCCACGGAGGCCTGCACCGAGGCCACGCCGGCAGTGATCAGGCGGGCCCGGTTTCGCAGGGCGGCCACCGCCTCCTCGCGGGGCAGCGCGGGCAGGAACGAGAACGCCGCGAGGAACGGGTCGGGCGGCTGGTGCAGCCCCCACCAGAGGTCCCGCAGCATCCCCTCGAACGCGTCCCGGCCCTTGTCGGTGATCTCGTACGTGGTCCGCGCCGGACGCGCGCCCACCTGCTCGGTGGCCACCTCCCGGAGCAGTCCCTCCTCGCTCATCTTGCGCAGCGCGTGATAGATCGAGCCGGGCTGGACGTTGGCCCACTTGTCGGCGCCCCAGCTCAACAGCTCGCGCCGGACGTCGTAACCGTGCACCGGCTGCAGCCAGGAGACCAGGCCGAGGATCATCATTCGGGTAGGTGACACCCGACAAGCGTAATAGCCAAATTTGACTATGCCAGATCCCACACCGAGCGACCGTCAAGTTGATCAAATCGGCCGATACACTCCCGGGCAACAACCTCAGCGGGAAGAGGGGAACCGTCGCCGTGCGTAAGGTACTCATCGCCAACCGGGGCGAGATCGCCGTCCGGGTGATCCGCGCGTGCCGCGACGCCGGCCTGGCCAGCGTCGCCGTCTACGCGGACTCCGACCGGGACGCCCTGCACGTCACGCTGGCCGACGAGGCGTACGCGTTGGGTGGTGACTCGGCCGCCGAGACCTACCTGCGGATCGAGAAGCTGATCGACGTGGCCGCGCGGGCCGGCGCCGACGCGGTGCACCCCGGGTACGGCTTCCTGTCGGAGAACGCCGACTTCGCCCAGGCGGTGCTGGACGCCGACCTCACCTGGATCGGGCCGTCCCCGCAGGCCATCCGCGACCTCGGCGACAAGGTGACCGCCCGGCACATCGCGCAGCGTGCCGGCGCCCCGCTGGTGCCCGGCACCCCGGACCCGGTCGGCGGCCCGGACGAGGTGATGGCGTTCGCGGTCGACCACGGGCTGCCGGTGGCGATCAAGGCGGCGTTCGGCGGCGGCGGCCGCGGGCTCAAGGTGGCCCGGACGATGGACGAGATCCCCGCGCTGTTCGAGTCGGCGACCCGGGAGGCGGTGGCCGCGTTCGGCCGCGGCGAGTGCTTCGTCGAGCGCTACCTCGACAAGCCCCGGCACGTCGAGGCGCAGGTGCTGGCCGACCAGCACGGAAACGTGATCGTGGTGGGCACCCGGGACTGCTCGCTGCAGCGCCGCCACCAGAAGCTGGTCGAGGAGGCCCCCGCGCCGTTCCTCACCGACGGGCAGCGGGCGCAGATCCACGACAGCGCCAAGGCGATCTGCCGGGAGGCCGGCTACCACGGCGCCGGCACGGTCGAATACCTGGTCGGCGGCGACGGCACCATCTCCTTCCTCGAGGTCAACACCCGGCTCCAGGTCGAGCACCCGGTCACCGAGGAGACCGCCGGGATCGACCTGGTCCGCGAGCAGTTCCGGATCGCCGACGGCGAGAAGCTGCGGATCACCGAGGACCCGACGCCGCGCGGGCACGCCATCGAGTTCCGGATCAACGGTGAGGACCCGGGCCGGAACTTCCTGCCGGCGCCCGGCACCGTCACCACGCTGCGGCTGCCCACCGGCCCGGGCGTCCGGGTGGACACCGGCGTCACGGCCGGGGATGTGATCGGCGGGAACTTCGACTCGCTGCTGGCCAAGCTGATCATCACCGGCGAGACCCGCGCCGAGGCGATCGAGCGGGCCCGCCGGGCCCTGGACGAGATGGTCCTCGAGGGCATGGCAACGGCGCTGCCCTTCCACCGGCTGGTCGTCCGCGACCCGGCGTTCACCGCCGAGCCGTTCACCGTGCACACCCGGTGGATCGAGACCGAGTTCGACAACACCGTGCCGCCGTTCACCGCGGCGGCCGGGGCCGGCGAGCCGCCGGCCGAACGCGAGACCGTCGTGGTCGAGGTGGGCGGCAAGCGGCTGGAGGTCAGCCTCCCCGCCGGCCTCGGCGCCGGTACGTCCGCCGCGGCGCCCGCCGCCCGTCGGCCGGCCCGGCGCGGCGGCGGGAGCAAGGCCGGCGCGGCCGCCGGGGGCGACGCGCTCACCTCGCCGATGCAGGGCACGATCGTCAAGATCGCCGTGGCCGACGGGGACACCGTGGCCGAGGGCGATCTGGTGGTGGTGCTCGAGGCCATGAAGATGGAGCAGCCGCTGCACGCCCACAAGGGCGGCGTGGTGCAGGGGCTGAGCGCCGAGGTGGGCGCGGTCATCTCGGCCGGCGCCGCCATCTGCACCATCGCCTGACGGGTTGACCTCCGCCCTGGCCGGTTTCTCGGTCTCGCTCGCCCTGATCGTGGCCATCGGCGCGCAGAACGCGTTCGTGCTCCGGCAGGGGCTGCGGCGCGAGCACGTGCTGCCGGTCGTGCTCACCTGCGCGGCGTCCGACGCGCTGCTGATCGCCGCCGGCATCGCCGGGGTGGGCGCGGCCGTGGCCGGCCGGCCGGCGCTGCTGGTCGCGGTCCGCTGGCTCGGCGCGGCCTTCCTGCTCGGGTACGCCGTCCTCGCGGCTCGCCGCGCGCTGCACCCGGGCGCGCTGGCGCCCACTGACCGGCCGCCCGCGCCGCTGCGGGCCACGATCCTCACGTGCCTGGCCCTCACCTACGTCAACCCGCACGTCTACCTGGACACGGTGCTCCTGCTGGGCACGATCGCGCACCGCGATCCGCGGCCGTGGCTGTTCGGGCTGGGCGCCGCGCTGGCCAGCGCCGCCTGGTTCGGCGGGCTCGGCTTCGGGGCGTACCGGCTCGGCGCGCTGCTGGCCCGGCCGGTGGCCTGGCGGTGGCTGGACGGCGCCATCGCCGTGGTGATGGCGGCGGTCGGCGTGTCGCTGGTCACCCTCTGATCCGGACGTGTTTTCGGTGACCACCGGCCACGCCCGGCCGCGATGCCGGGAATGATGGCCGGGTGCGGTTTCTCTCCGGCGCGGCGCCCGCGCACGACCTGACCTACAGCGACGTCTTCATGGCACCGGCCCGGTCCGAGGTCGGTTCCCGGCTGGACGTCGACCTCTCCACCTCGGACGGCACCGGGACGACGATCCCGCTCGTCGTGGCCAACATGACGGCCGTGGCCGGCCGGCGGATGGCCGAGACGACGGCCCGGCGCGGCGCGCTCACCGTGCTGCCGCAGGACATCCCCATCGAGGTGGTGGCCGAGGTGGTCTCCTGGGTCAAGCAGCGGCACCTGGTGCACGACACGGCCATCACGCTCGGTCCGACGGACACCGTCGGGGACGCCATCCACCTGCTGCCGAAGCGGTCGCACGGCGCCGTGGTGGTGGTCGACGAGCAGCGTCGGCCGCTGGGCGTGGTGACCGAGGCGGACACCGAGGGCGAGGACCGGTTCACCCAGCTGCGCCACGTGATGTCCACCGAGCTGCACACCGTGCCGGCCGAGGCTGATCCGCGTACCGGATTCGATTTGCTCTCCGCGGGCCGGCGCCGGCTGGCCCCGGTGGTGGACTCCGACGGCCGGCTCGTCGGGGTGCTCACCCGCAAGGGCGCGCTGCGGGCCACCCTCTACCGGCCGGCCCTCGACGACACCGGGCGGCTCCGGGTGGCGGCGGCCATCGGCATCAACGGCGACGTGCCGGGCAAGGCCGCCGCGCTCTTCTCCGCCGGCATCGACACGCTGGTGGTGGACACCGCGCACGGGCACCAGGAACGGATGCTGGCGGCGCTGCGCGCGGTGCGCAAGCTCGACCCGCCGGTCCCGGTCGCGGCCGGCAACGTGGTCACCGCCGACGGCGTACGCGACCTGGCCGAGGCGGGCGCGGACATCCTCAAGGTGGGCGTCGGCCCGGGCGCCATGTGTACGACCCGGATGATGACCGGGGTGGGCCGGCCGCAGTTCTCGGCGGTGCTGGAGTGCGCGGCCGAGGCGGATCGGCTGGGCCGGCACGTCTGGGCCGACGGCGGGGTCCGGCACCCCCGCGACGTGGCCCTGGCGCTCGCGGCCGGCGCCGCCAACGTGATGATCGGATCCTGGTTCGCCGGGACCTACGAGTCCCCCGGCGACCTGTACGTGGACCCGGACGGCCGGCGCTACAAGGAGAGCTTCGGGATGGCCTCGGCCCGGGCGGTGAGCGCGCGCACCGCGGACGACAGCGCGTTCGACCGGTCCCGCAAGGCGGTGTTCGAGGAGGGCATCTCCTCGGCCCGGATGCACCTGGATCCGACCCGTCCCGGCGTGGAGGACCTGATCGACGAGATCGTGGCCGGGGTCCGCAGCGCCTGCACGTACGCGGGCGCGGCCAGCCTCGCCGAGTTCCGTGAGCGGGCGCTGATCGGGGTGCAGAGCGCGGCCGGCTACACCGAGGGGATGCCCCTGCCCGCGAGCTGGTGACCGGAACGGCCGACACGCCGCGCCGGTAGGCGGACAGCGGATAAATGGCCTTGCCCCTCCCGCGGTGTGAGGGCCTAGCGTCGTCGGCGTGCACACGAGGGCGCTCCCGGAACCCGACGGCGGACCCGGCTGGCGGATCGGCCAGCTGGCCGAGGCCACCGGGGTGAGCGTGCGCAGCCTGCGGCACTACGACGAGATCGGGCTGCTCGTGCCGTCGGGACGGGACGCGGCCGGGCACCGGCGCTACACCGCGGCCGAGGTGAACCGGCTGTACCGGGTGCTCGCGCTGCGGGGCTTCGGCCTGGCGCTGGGCGAGATCCGGCGGTTGCTCGACGGCGCCGACGTCGATCCCCGCGAGCTGTTCCGGCAGCAACTGGCGCAGGTCGACGAGCGGATCACGAGCGCGCACCGGCTGCGGCAGAGCCTGATCGGTGTGCTCGCGGCCCTCGACCACGCCGCCGAGCCCTCGGTGCGGCAGGTCCTCGATCTCATCGAAGGGATGATCACCATGCGCAGGCCTCTCACCCCCGAGCAGCTGGCCGAGATGGTGGCCGAGCGACGGCGGGCGGCCGAACTGCTCACCCCGGAGCAACGGGCCGAGCTGACCGAGACGCGGCGCCGCTGGCTGGCGCGGATCTCCCCGGCGGACCTGGCGGCGGCGCACCGGGCCCGGGCCGAGATGCTGCCGCCGGGCTGGTCGCCGCCGTCCGACGAGGAGACGGAAAATAGGTTTGGCCCCTAACCATCAGGGAGCTAACATGCGGCCATGGACCTGGTACGCCTCGACGACGTCCCGCTCGGCCGGCTGCTGCACGTGGCGGGCCGGATGGTGGGGCAGCGTTGGAGCGCCTACCTGGCCGACCGGCACGGGCTCACCCCGGCCGGCATGCACGTGCTGTTCACTCTCGCCCACTCGGGCGAGCTGGGGCATCGGGAGATCGCCGAGCGCTGCTTCGTCCGGCCGGCGACCCTGACCGGGATCGTCGACACCCTCGAGCGGCGGGGCCTGGTGGAGCGACGCCGCGACGCCGCCGACCGGCGTACCGTCCGGTTGGCCCTGACCGCCGACGGCAGGCGGCACGTCCGGGAGCTGTCCGAGCTGACCCAGCGTCGGGACCCGCTCACCTCGGTCGACGCCGACCCGGCGAACGCCGCGGTCATTCGCAGCTTTCTACTCGAACTCATCGGCACCATGTCTGACGGGGAGGACCCGGTGTTGTTACAGGAAGACCACCAACGGGGCTCGGGAGGCGCCCGATGCTGATCCGGCTGCTGCGGGAACACCTGCGGCCCTACACCGCGACCCTCATCGGGGTCGTGCTCCTGCAACTCGTCGGCACCATGGCCTCGCTCTACCTGCCGAGCCTGAACGCCGACATCATCGACCGGGGGGTGGCCCGCGGCGACACCGGCTACATCCTCAGCACGGGCGGGTGGATGCTGCTGGTCAGCGGTCTGCAGATCGCCTGCTCCATCGCCGCCGTCTACCTCGGCGCGCGGACGGCCATGGCGTTCGGCCGGGACCTGCGCGCCGAGCTGTTCCGGCGGATCGGCACCTTCTCGGCGCGCGAGGTGGCCCACTTCGGCGCCCCTTCGCTGATCACCCGCAACACGAACGACGTGCAGCAGGTGCAGATGCTGGTGCTGCTGAGCTGCACCATGATGGTGGCCGCGCCGATCATGTGCGTGGGCGGCGTCATCATGGCGCTGCGCGAGGACGTGGGGCTGTCCTGGCTCATGCTGGTCAGCGTGCCGGTGCTGATCGTGGCGATCGGCTCGATCATCCGGAAGATGGTCCCGCAGTTCCGCCTCATGCAGACCCGGATCGACACGGTCAACCGGGTGCTCCGCGAGCAGATCAGCGGCATCCGGGTGGTCCGCGCGTTCGTCCGGGAGCCGTACGAGACCGGGCGGTTCGGCGCCGCCAACGAGGACCTGACCCAGACCGCGCTGCGGGCCGGCCGGCTGCAGGCCATGATCTTCCCGGTCGTGATGCTCGTGCTCAACCTCTCCAGCGTGGCCGTGCTGTGGGTCGGCGCCGGAAGGGTGGACGCCGGAAAGATCCAGATCGGCGCGCTCACCGCGTTCCTGAGCTACCTCATGATGATCCTGATGTCGGTCATGATGGCCACCTTCATGTTCATGATGGTGCCGCGGGCCGCGGTCTGCGCGGACCGGGCCGTCGAGGTGCTGGACACCGAGTCCTCGGTGGCGCCGCCCGCCGAGCCGGTGACCGAGGTGTCCCGGCACGGCGAACTCGAGCTGCGGGACGTCAGCTTCCAGTACCCGGGAGCGGCCGCGCCGGTGCTCCGGCACATCTCGTTCCGGGCCGAGGCAGGTCGCACCACGGCCATCATCGGCAGCACCGGCGCCGGCAAGACCACGCTGGTCTCGCTGGTCCCCCGGCTCTTCGACGCCACCGGCGGCGCGGTCCTGGTGGACGGGGTGGACGTCCGGGACCTGGACCCGGACGTGCTGTGGAGCCGCATCGGGCTGGTCCCGCAGCGGCCGTACCTCTTCTCCGGCACGGTGGCCAGCAACCTCCGGTACGGACGGCCGGACGCCACCGACCAGGAGCTGTGGGAGGTGCTGGAGACCGCGCAGGCCCGCGACTTCGTGTCGCGGATGCCGGGCGGGCTGGATGCGCCGATCGCGCAGGGCGGCACGAACGTCTCCGGCGGTCAGCGGCAGCGGCTGGCGATCGCCCGGGCGCTGATCCGGCGCCCGGAGATCTATCTCTTCGACGACTCGTTCTCGGCCCTCGACCTGGGCACCGACGCCCGGCTGCGGGCCGCGCTGCGGCCGATCACCCGGGAGGCCGCGGTGGTGATCGTGGCCCAGCGGGTCTCCACGATCGTGGACGCCGACCAGATCGTGGTGCTCGACGACGGCGCGGTGGTGGGGATCGGCCGGCACGACGAACTTCTGGACACCTGCCCGACGTACGCGGAGATCGTCGCCTCGCAGCAGACCGCGGCGGCGCTGGCATGACCGGGCGGAGCGGGCGCGGCGCGCGACCGGGACGACCGGCGGACGGCACGACGGGGGGACGGGGATGACGGACACGAGGGCCGGCGGTTCGACGCCGGCGGGTGGCGGCGGCACGCCGGCGGGTGGCGGCGGCACGCCGGCGGGTGGCGGCGGCACGCCGGCGGGTGGCGGCGGCACGCCGGCGGGTGGCGGCGGCACGCCGGCCCGGCTGCCCACGGCCGCGCGCCGGGGCGGCGGGCCGCCCTGGATGACGGCCGGGATGCCGGCCGAGAAGTCCATGAACTTCGGGCCCTCGGCCCGGCGTCTGCTGGCCCGGCTGAGCCCGCAGCGCGGCCAGGTGCTCGCGGTGGCGGCGCTGGCCGTGCTGAGCGTGGCGTGCACCGTGATCGGGCCGAAGATCCTCGGTCGGGCCACCGACGTGATCTTCACGGGCCTGCTCGGCAAGCAGTTCCCGGCCGGGATGACCCATGACCAGGCGGTGGCCGCGGTCCGCGCCTCCGGCAACGCCAACGTGGCCGACATGCTGGCCCGGATGGACGTCGTGCCCGGCCGCGGCATCGACTTCACCGCCCTGCGCAACGTGCTGCTGGTGGTGCTCGCCCTGTACGTGGTGGCCAGCCTGCTCATGTGGCTGCAGGGCTACCTGCTCAACGGGGTGGTGCAGGCGACCATCCTGCGACTGCGGGCGGACGTCGAGGACAAGCTCAACCGGCTGCCCCTGCCGTACTTCGACGGGCAGCCCCGGGGCGAGCTGCTCAGCCGGGTCACCAACGACATCGACAACATCTCGCAGACGCTGTCGCAGACCCTGAGCCAGCTGCTCACCTCGCTGCTGTCGGTGATCGGCGTGCTCACCATGATGTTCGTGATCTCGCCGCTGCTGGCCGTGGTGGCCCTGGTGGCCATCCCGCTGTCGGTGCTGGTGACCAGGCTCATCGCCAAGCGGTCGCAGCGGCAGTTCGTGGCCCAGTGGACGCACACCGGCGCGCTGAACGGCCAGATCGAGGAGGCCTACACCGGGCACGAGCTGGTCAAGGTGTTCGGGCGGCAGCAGGAGGTGCAGGCCGCGTTCGCCGCGAAGAACGAGGAGCTGTTCCGGGCCAGCTTCGGCGCCCAGTTCGTGTCCGGGATCATCATGCCGTCGATGATGTTCATCGGTAATCTCAGCTACGTGGCGATCGCCGTGGTGGGCGGGCTGCGGGTGGCCTCGGGCGCGATGAGCCTGGGCGACGTGCAGGCGTTCATCCAATACTCCCGGCAGTTCACCCAGCCACTGACCCAGGTGGCCTCGATGGCCAACCTGCTGCAGTCCGGGGTGGCCTCGGCCGAGCGGGTGTTCGCCGTGCTCGACGCCGCGGAGCAGAGCCCCGAGCCGGCGCGGCCGGCCCGGGTGACCGACCGGCACGGCCGGGTCGAGTTCGAGCACGTCTCCTTCCGCTACCAGCCGGACAAGCCGCTGATCGAGGACCTCTCCCTGGTGGCCGACCCGGGGCACACCGTGGCCATCGTCGGTCCGACCGGCGCCGGCAAGACCACCCTGGTCAATCTGGTGATGCGGTTCTACGAGCTGGACGCCGGGCGGATCACGCTGGACGGGGTGGACATCACCACGATGCGCCGGGACGAGCTGCGCGGCGAGATCGGGATGGTGTTGCAGGACACCTGGCTGTTCGGCGGCACGATCCGGGACAACATCGCGTACGGCAACCCGAACGCGACCGAGGAGCAGATCCTCGCGGCGGCCCGGGCCACCTTCGTGGACCGGTTCGTCCGCAGCCTGCCGGACGGCTACGACACGGTGATCGATGAGGAGGGCAGCAACGTCAGCGCCGGTGAGCGGCAGCTCATCACGATCGCCCGGGCGTTCCTGGCCGACCCGTCGCTGCTGATCCTCGACGAGGCGACCAGCTCGGTGGACACCCGCACCGAGGTCCTGCTGCAACGGGCCATGGCGGCGCTCCGGGAGGATCGGACCAGCTTCGTGATCGCGCACCGGCTGTCCACCATCCGCGACGCGGACCTGATCCTGGTGATGGAGCAGGGCCGGATCGTGGAACAGGGCACCCACCAGGAGTTGCTGGCGGCCGGCGGGGCCTACGCCCGGCTCTACCATGCGCAGTTCTCGGCCGCGGCGGTGGATCTCGACGAAGCGGCCGCGGCGGGGGCCGGCCAGGTGCCGGCCGGCGTGGGACCGCGGGCCGGCGGCCCGCGGCCCCGAATACCGGCCTCCTGACCGGGGACGATGACGTCGATCATGGAGTTGTGGTGGGAACGAATCCCGCCATCCGGCCCTCTTCCGGACACCACAACTCCATGATCGACACGGCGGGTCGACGGCGGCCCGGCAACAGCGGCAAGGAAGCGGGGGGTTCGGGGGTGGACGGTTCGTCAGGCCGGCAACAGGTCGGCCGATCTCGCGGCGACGACCGCCGAGATGAGCGCTCGGGCGGCCGGCGCCGGCATCGGCGGCAGGCTGCGTCCGCCGCGCAGCCGCAAGCTCACCTCGCCGGCCGCGGCCTCCCGCTCGCCGAGCACGGCCAGGTAGGGCACCCGGGTCTGGGCGCAGCGCCGGATCCGCGCGCCCAGCGACCCGTCCGCGGCCAGGTCGACGCGCAGCCCCGCCTCGATCCAGTCCCGGCGCAGCCGCCGGGCCGGCTCCACTTGGTCGGGGCCGACCGGCAGCACCACCGCCTGCACCGGCGCGTACCAGGCCGGGAAGGCGCCGGCGTGCGCCTCGATGAGGTACGCGAACAGCCGCTCCATGCTGCCCACCAGGCTCCGGTGCACCATGACCGGCCGCCGTGGCCGCCCATCGGCGTCGGTGTACGACAGGTCGAACCGCTCCGGCTTGTCGAAGTCGATCTGGATGGTGGAGATGGTCCACTCCCGGTCCGCGTCGTCGCGGATCTGGATGTCGATCTTCGGGCCATAGAAGGCTGCCTCCCCCGGCGCCTCGGTGTGGTCCAGCCCGGCCAGCGCCGACCGCAGCAGGTCCTCGGCCCGCTCCCACATGTGGTCGTCGCCCACGTACCGCTCCCCCGGTCCGCGCAGCGACAGCCGCAGCCCGGCAGGGCGGACGCCCAGCGCCGCGTGCGCCGACCGGATCAGGCCGAGCACCTCGGCCACCTCCTCGCGCACCTGGTCCAGCGCGCAGAAGTTGTGCGCGTCGTTGAGCGAGATGGCGCGTACCCGGCTCAGCCCGCCGAGCACGCCGGACCGCTCGGCGCGATACTGCCCGCCCTGCTCCGCGATCCGCAGCGGCAGGTCACGGTAGGACCGGCCGCGGGCGGCGTACACGAGGGCGTGGTGCGGGCAGAGCGCCGGGCGCAGCATCAGCTCGTCGTCGCCGCTCATCCGCATCGGCGGGAACATGTCGGCGGCGAAGTAGTCCAGGTGGCCGGAGCGCTCGAACAGCTCCCGCCGGCCCAGCGGCGGCGAGTACACGTGCTCGTAGCCCGCCCGCCGCTCGAGCTCGCGGACGTACTCCTCGACGGCGTGCCGGGCGGCGGCGCCGGCCGGCAGCCAGATCGGCAGGCCCGCGCCGGCGAGGGGATCGGAATGGAACAGGCCGAGCTCCCGGCCCAGCTTGCGGTGGTCGACCATCGCGCTCTCCTTCGGGTACGCCCCGAGGCGCCGGACGCGGACGGTCGCCGCGCGCCGGTTCCGCCCGGGGCGACGCCGGTGGATGCGCGAAAAGGCCCCGGTGCGGATCGCCCCGGGGCCGGTGGTGACGGGATGCGTCAGCGCGGCACGCCGGGGTTCCCCGGCGTCGTCGTGGCCACTGCCAGTGCCGCTGCTCGCATGGCCGGGACGGTAGCCCCGCGCGACGCGGCGCGGCAAGCGAATTATCGGGTCGGACGGCCGGCGGGTCACCGGGTTGAGCCGTCCGCGGATTACCGGGTCGGGCGGCTGGTGGATCGCCCGGCTGGGCCGCGGGCGGGCCACCGAAAGGGGCCGCCGGCCCGCCCGGACGGGCCGTCGGCACGGGACCTGCCGACGGCCCGCGGCGCGGAACCGCACGTCGGGAACGGGGGACCCGAGGTCGTCGCGCGCCACCCCAACGGTACGCCGCCTCGCCGCCAACCGGCTGTCCCGGTTCCCCCCTCGCGGGTGCGGCATGGCTGACCTGCTGACCACCGTCACCGCGCCGGCGTACGCGTACCTGTTCCTGCTCGCGCTGCTGGCCGCGGACGCCTTCGTGCCGATCGTGCCGACCCAGGCCGTCATGATCACCGCGGGCGCGCTCACCGTGTACGGGCAGCTCAGCCTGCCGGTGACGATCGGGGTGGGCACGCTCGGTGTGCTGGCCGGCGACGTGTCCTGCTACCTGCTCGGCCGGGTCCGGCCCCGGCGCGGCGGGGTGGGCTACCAGCCGCGGCACGCCCACCGCGGCCGCGCCGCCCGGCTGGCCAACCGGCTGCGCCGGCCCGGACCGCTGGCGCTGCTGCTCTGCCGGTTTCTGCCCGGCGGCCGGATGACGGCGTGCTTCTACGCCGGGCGGCTCCGCTACCCGTACCGGCGGTTCCTCGCGTACGAGGGGCTGGCCGCGCTGGGTTGGGCCAGCTACGGCGGCCTGGTCGGCCACCTCGGCGGCTCCGCGCTGGCCGGCTCGGGGTGGCGGCTGGCGTTGATCGCCGCGGTGGCCGCGGGCGCGTTCGGAATGGCCGGCTGGGGACTCACCCTCGTCGGCAGCCGCCGCTCCAACCCGGCCGCCACCCCGGACCCCGACTCGCCCCCCGCCGACCCGGTCCCCAGTGTTGATCATGAGGTTGACGGGGCCGACACTCCGCTTCCGGTCCCGCCAACTTTGTGATCAAGAGGGCCCGGCTGGGCTACTCCAGGCCGTGCAGCATGAGTTGGCGGGCCGCCTCGGCGATGGAGCCGGAGAGCGACGGGTAGATCGTGATCGTCTGGGCCAGCTGGTCCACGGTGAGGTTGTTCTCCACGGCCATGGTGATCGGCAGGATCAGCTCGCTGGCCTTCGGCGCCACCACGACGCCGCCGATCACCTGGCCGCTGGCCGGCCGGCAGAACAGCTTGACGAAGCCGTCGGACAGGTCGGCCATCTTGGCCCGCGGGTTGCCGGCCAGCGGCAGCATGACCTGGCGGGCCGGGGTACGGCCCGAGTCCACCTCGTCCTGCGAGACGCCCACGGTGGCCAGCTCGGGATCGGTGAAGACGTTCGCCGACACCGTACGCAGCCGCAGCGGCCGCACCGCCTCGCCCATCGCGTGCCACATGGCGATCCGGCCCTGCATGGCGGCCACGCTGGCCAGCGCCAGCACCCCGGTGCAGTCGCCGGCCGCGTAGACGCCCGGCACGTTCGTCCGGGACACCCGGTCGGTCGTCACGTAGCCGCCGCGAGCCATCTCCACGCCGTACTCGGGCAGGCCCAGGTCGCCGGTGTTCGGCACCGATCCCACGGTGATCAGCGCGTGCGAGCCGGTGATCACCTGCCCGTCCGAGAGCGTCACCTCGACCCCGTCGCCGACCCGGCGCGCGGACTCGGCCCGCGAGTTGTTGAGGATGGTCATCCCCCGCGACCGGAACACCTTCTCGATCGCCATGGCCGCGTCGGCGTCCTCGTGCGGCATCACCCGGTCCCGGCTGGACACCAGCGTCACGTCCACGCCCATCGCGAGGTACGCGCTGGCGAACTCGGCGCCGGTCACGCCGGAGCCCACCACGATCAGCTTCTCGGGCAGCTCGGGCAGGTCGTACACCTGCCGCCAGGTCAGGATGCGCTCCCCGTCCGGCGGCGCGGTGGGCAGCACCCGGGGGGTCGCGCCGGTGGCGACCAGCACCGTCCCGGCGTCGATCGAGTACGGGGCGCCGCCGTCCGTCGGCGTGACGACCACCCGGTGCGTGTGCCCGAGGGTGTCCTCGCCGAGCCGGGCCGACCCGGAGACGAACGTCACCCCGGCCTTGAGCAGTTTGGCGTGGATGTCGGCCGACTGGGCCAGGGCGAGCCGCTTCACCCGGTGGTAGACGGCCGCGGCGTCCACGGTCACCGCCTCGAGGCCGTCGGAGTGCACCCCGAACTCCTCGGTGTCGCGGTAGCCGGTGACCACCTCCGAGCTGGCGATGAACGTCTTGGACGGCACGCAGTCGGACAGCACGCAGGCCCCGCCGGCGCCGTCCGCCTCCACCACGGTGACGTCGGCGTCGAGCTGGGCGGCGACCAGCGCGGCCTCGTAGCCGGCGGGTCCACCGCCGATGATCACGATGCGGCTCACAGCGCCCGCCCTCCGTAGCTGATCACAGTGACTTTCTTCTCCCGTTCCCGCCCGACACGCACGCTCGTATTCTCCCCCACCGGCCCGTCCGGCTATCGTTCACGCCGTGCGTCTGTACGCCGCGTACGGCTCGAACCTCGACCCAGCCCGGATGCTGGCCTACTGCCCCGCCTCCCCGATGGTGGGCACCGGCTGGCTGGAGGGCTGGCGGCTCACCTTCGCCGGCGACGGGGAACTCGGCTGGGAGGGCGCCGTGACCACCGTGGTCGAGTCGCCCGGTGACCGGGTGTTCGTGGCGCTCTACGACGTCCACCCCAGAGACGCCAGCCAACTCGACGATATCGAAGGCGTCACCGCGGGGACGTACCGCAAGCTGACTGTGCGGGTGGTCACGCTGGACGGCGAGGTCACCGCCTGGATCTACGTCTTCGACGGGTACGAGGGCGGGCTGCCCACCTCGTGGTATCTCTCCGAGATCGCCAAGGCGGCGGAGCGGGCCGGCGCGCCGGACGACTACGTGGCCGCGCTGCGCGACCGACCCACCGGCACCGCGACGGCCTGACCGGCCGCCGACGGCACCGCCTGACCGCGGACGGCACCGCGACCGCGGACGGCACCGCGACCGCCGTCGGCACCGCGACCGCCGGCGGCACCGCGACCGCCGGCGGCACCGCGACCGCCGGCGGCACCGCCTCGGCGCCCGCCGTCGCGGAGGGCGCGGCCGGTTCAGCGGGCCGGTTCGACGATCCGTTCGAAGATGTCGGCGGCGAAGACCTCCGTCATGCCCACCGACCGGTACAGCCGGGCGGCCTCGGTCGGGTTGCTGAGGTCGACGCCGAGCCCGGCGTACGCCCGCCCCTTGCCGGCGTACGCGGCGAAGGCCCGGCGCAGCAGCGCGGCGCCCACCCCGCGGCGCCGGTGCCCGCGCAGCACGGCCAGCCGCGAGACCCAGCCCTCGTTCTGCTCCAGCGCCTGGTCGGCCGAGACCAGCGCGCCGGCCGGCTCCCCGGCCACCTCGGCCACGAGCCACTCGTCCCAGGTGACGCTCGGCAGCGCGGCGAGCTCCTCCCGCCACCGCTGGTAGGTCGACGGCCGGTGGTCCGGGGCGTCCCGGAAGGCCGTCTCGAGGATCGAGTGGACCAGCTTCAGGTCCCCCTCGTCGGCCGGATCGACGCCGCGGATCAGCACGCCGGCCGGGGCGGCCGGCGGTTCGGCGGGCACCCCGTCGAGCGACCGGCGCATCCGGGCGTTCCGCTTCACGAAGTCGAATCCGGCCGCGGTGAGGATGTCGATCCAGAACCGCTCCACGGGTATGGCGCCGGCGCGTACCCGCACCCGGTCGTGGCCCGCCTCGGCGGCCCGCTCGGCGATCCGGTGCAGCTGGCGGTGCAGCAGCGGCGCGAGCGCCGGGCGCCCGCCGTCGGGATGCGCGTACACCTCGACGAACTCCTCCGGGCCGCCGTCGCCGGCCTCCAGATAGGTCCAGCCGACGATCGCGCCGGCCGGGTCGAGCGCGAGCCAGGAGTTCCGCTCCGGGTCCGCGCCGGGCGCGGTCAGCGCCTCGTGTACGTCGTAGCTGGTGAACTCGGGCTCGCCGGTGGCCGCCACGCAGCTGGCCTGCACCATGGCCAGGATGTCGGGCACGTCGTCGAGGCCGGGGCGGCGGCTCGACCAGCCGGCGGGAAGATCCATGGCGCACATTGAACCCGCTCGCCGCGGCGCCCGCCGCCAATTTTTTCCGCGGCGCCCGCCGCCGATTTTCGCCGCGGCCACCCAGCCGGCCGGCCGAGCGCCCCGCCGGGAGGCGTTTGGAGGGGGCCCTTCCTATACAAAAAGCGATAACAAGGGGCCCTTCCTTATCATCGGCGCGCGTCGGCGATGTCCGCGTCGAGGGTCTCGATGGCGCCCTCGACCTCCCCGGCCCGGCGGCGGGCCGTGACCACCGCCCGCTCGGCGCCCTTGCGGGCCAGCTTGCGCCGACCCAGCTCGCTCTCCACGGCCGCCCGCCGCCGTTCCAGCTCGGCCAGCTGCGCCTCGACCTCGGCCAGCTCGGCCGCGCCGGCCCGCTCCCGGGTGGCGGCCCGCTCCACCTCCGACTCGGCCCGGCGCAGCTCCCGCTGGGCGGTGGTCAGCTCCCGGGTGAGCTCCCGGCGCTGCCGGCCCAGCTCGGCCACCCGGCGCTGCCGCTCGGCGGCCCGGTCCGGCGCGGCCGACCGCCCCGGGCCGGCGCGCCCGTCGGCCGACGGTCCGGCCCCGGACCGGGCGCCGGAGCCGGCCGCCGCGCCGGACCCGGAGTCGCCCGCCGCGTCGGCCCCGTCCGGGCCGCCCGTGACGAGCCGCAGCTGGGGCCGGGGCACCTCGCCGAACCCCGCGTAGCTGGTGCCCCGGACCAGCCGGCCGGAGCGTACCCGCTGGGCCACCTCCACGTCGGAGAGCGCCGCGGTGAGCGTGGCCTCGACCTCGGCGAGCGGCAGCTTGGCCGCGGCCAGGCCGGGGTCGGCCGCCCGGGCCAGCGAGCGGGCCTCGGCCACCAGGGCCGAGACCACGTCCCGGCGCTGTGCCGACAGCTCCCGCAGCCGCGGGCCGCGCAGGTCCCGCTGTGCGCTCCGGAGCGCCTCGGCCAGCTCGACCAGCTCGCCCACCAGGTCCGGCCGGCGCAGCGCCAGCAGGTTCACCAGCCAGGCCGCCACGGTCGGCTTGCGCAATGCGCCGATCTCCCGCGCCGCCGCCGGGTCACCGGCGGCTCGCGCCGCGGCCACGGCCTCGTTTCGGGCCGCCACGAAGCCGTCGGGCGGGGCCGCGTACAGCCGTTCCACGAGGTCGGCGGAGACCGGGGGCATGGTCGGTCCGCTCAGTCCGGGACGACGGTGCCCGGCTCCAGGCGCGCGTAGTCGCAGCGCGCCAGCCGGGCCATGTTCGCGTTGGTGAAGTTCAGACCGGCCTCGTTGAGCAGGCCGTCATGCAGCGCGAAGGCCCGGCGCGGGGCGACCGCGCGGACGAAGTCCACCGCCTCGGAGAGCTTCAGCCAGGGCGCGTGCACCGGCACGAACAGCGTGTCCACCGGGGTGTCCGCCGGTACCGCGAACGAGTCGCCGGGATGGTAGACCCGGTCATCCAGCAGGTAGGACAGGTTCACCAGGCGGGGGATGTCCGGGTGGATGACCGCGTGCTGCCCGCCGTACGCCCGCACCGGAACGCCCGCGGCGGTGAACTCCTCGCCGGCGGCGACCGGCGTGGTCGTCACGTCCGCGCCGGTCAGCTTGGCCAGCACGCTCTCGTGCCCGTAGGCGGCCAGCCCGGGGCGGCGTCCGGCCGCCGCGCCGATCGCGTCGACGTCCAGATGGTCGGGATGCTCGTGCGTGATGAGCACCGCGTCCGCGCCCTCCAGCGCGGCCGGTTCGGCGAAGATGCCCGGATCGATGACCAGCACCCCGCCGTCGTGCTCGACCCGCAGACAGGAGTGCGAGTACTTGGTCAACCGCATTGTGACTCCTTCTCCGTCCGACGGACGCCGGGGCGCGACCGGATCGTGATGTCCCTGGCCGAGTCTGCCGGAACGGGGACGCCGCCGCGAGGCGTCTGAGGCAACAGCGGACCGACCTTTCGGGAGGACACCATGCGGGGAACGTGGCGACGAGCGGGGCTGGGCTTGAGCATCGCGGGACTGGCCGCGATGCTGGCGCTCGGCGGATGTTCGGGTTCGGATTCGGATGGCTCGTCGACGGGCAACCGGGCGGCCGACGGGGCCGCGCCGGCGCAGCCGGGCGGGGCGGCGCAGAACGGCGCCGCCGGCAAGCAGGGCGCGGAGGCACAGCCGGGCGCCGGCGCCGGCCAGGTCGACCTCCGCGCGCCGCAGCGGGCCATCATCTACACGGGCTCGCTGACGGTACGGGTACCCGACGTGGACGCCGCGGCGACCCGGGCCGGCACGATCGTGACCGGGGTGGGCGGGTACGTGGGCGGCGACCAGCGGTCCCGGGACGGCTCGGAACAGGCCACCCTGGTCCTGCGGGTGCCGGCCGAACGGTTCCAGCGCGTGGTGGCCGACCTGGCCGGGCTGGGCGAGGCCGAGAAACGGGAGTTGAACAGCCAGGACGTCACCGAGGAGACGGTCGACCTGGACGCCCGGATCGCCACCCAGCGGGCCCGGGTGGACAGCGGTCGCCGGCTGCTGGCGCAGGCCAAGAGCCTCGCCGACCTGGTGAGCCTGGAGAGCGAGGTGGCCAAGCGGGAGGCCGACCTGGCCTCGCTGGAGGCCAAGCAGCGCCGGCTGGCCGACCTCACGGCGCTGTCCACCGTCACGCTCGACCTGGTCGAGGCCGAGGCGGCGCCGGTGGCCGCGAAGGACGACCGGGGCGGCTTCCTGGCCGGCCTCGGCGGGGGCTGGGAGGCGCTCCGTGAGGTGGTGGGCGTCCTGCTGATCGTGCTGGGCGCGCTGCTGCCGTTCGCGCTCGTGTTCGGCGTACCCGCGCTGCTGGCCGCCTGGCTGGTCCGCCGCCGGCGGCGCCGGACCGCCACCCCGGCCGTCCCGGCCGCCCGCACCCCGGAGGCGCCCGACCAGAAGGTCCCCGAGCCGGCCGCCTGACGCGCGGGTCAGGGGGTGCTGGCGAGGGCCTCGAGGGCGGTGCGGACCAGGAGGCGGACGCCGACCGCGATGGCCTGCTCGTCCACGTCGAACGTGGCGCGGTGCAGGTCGGCGTTCGCCGTGCTGCGGCCCACCCCGAGCCGGGCCAGCGCGCCCGGCACGTACTCCAGGTACCAGGAGAAGTCTTCGCCGCCCATGCTCTGCGGCGTCTCGGCGATGCCGGCCTCGCCGAGCGCCGCGGCGGTGGCCGCGGTGAGCACCCGGATGGCCTGCGCGTCGTTGATCACCGGCGGCCGGCCGCGCAGGTACTCGATGTCCACGGTCGCCCCGGTCGGCGCGATGACGTCGCGGACCACCTGCGTGACGACCTTGGGCGCCTGATCCCAGGTGTCCCGGTCCAGCACCCGCAGCGTCCCGGAGGCGACCGCCTCGGTCGGGATGACGTTGTACCGGGTGCCGGCCGTGGCCTGGCCGAACACCAGCAGCAGCCCGCTGTTCGCCGGGACTCGCCGGCTGACCAGGGCCGGTACCTCGGTGACCAGCCGACCCAGCGCGTCCACCAGATCCACCGTGAGGTGCGGGCGGGCGGTGTGCCCGCCCGGGCCGCTGAGCTTGACCGTCACGTTGTCGGCGGCCGCGGTGATCGGGCCGACCCGCAGCCCCACCCGGCCCACCGGCAGGTTCGGGTCGCAGTGCACGGCGAAGATCTGGCTGACGTCCCGCAGGCCGCCGGCCTCGATGACCTCCAGCGAACCGCAGGGCAGGATCTCCTCGGCCGGCTGGAAGATCAGCCGCACCCGCCCGGGCAGCTCGCCCCGCTCGGCGAGCCGGGCGAGCAGGATGCCCACCCCCAGCAGCACCGTGGTGTGCACGTCGTGGCCGCAGGCGTGGCACACGCCGTCGACGGTGGACCGGTACGGGACGTCCTTGGCGTCGGTGAGCGGCAGCGCGTCGATGTCCGCCCGCAGCGCCACCACCGGCCCGTCCGGCCGGCCGTCGATGTCGCAGATCACCCCGTTGCCCTTGGGCAGCAGCCGGGGCGAGAGGCCGACCCGGGTCAGCTCCCGCGCCACCAGCGCGGCGGTCTCGTACTCCTGCCCGGACAGCTCCGGGTGCGCGTGGATGAACCGACGGGTGGCGATGAGGTCCGGTACCCGCAGCGCGAGCAGCTGGTCGAGGTCGAGCGGCAGCGGCTGGGCACCGGGCGGCGGCTCGGGCCAGGACGACGCCAGTGGACTGCTCGGGGGCAGGGTCAACGCACTCGTCACGTCGGAATCTCGTTCACTAGAGACGGAAGGATCATTAGGAACAACAGCAGACAGCCTAGACCTCCGACGGTGACGCTGCGCAACCTCGTTCCGGTAGCGATCAGATCGCGTAGCGTCACGTAATCCCAGGTGGATGCGCTCGGGAATGCGAGCGACAGCATGCGGATCCCGTTCTGGCGCCGACATCCCGTCCCACACCTCCTACAACGCGTAACCGAAGGGCCGGTCACGACGGCGGGTCGCGGAAAGGGACCATCGGGCGGCAACTGTCCGAATTCCGGCGTCCGGATCGGGCGCGCGGGCCATCGTTCGGATGCCCGCTCCGCTGTCGCACGATTACACGGCGTCAGCGCGGCGCGCCGCACACCGTGTCCGCCGTACCCATCAGGGGAGGTACGACGGCCTTCCGGTCGATGGCCGTCCGGATCCCGGAGCCGTCCACCGGATCTGCATACCCACTAGACACTTTCGCACACCGTGCCCAGTCATGCGTGGCCAACGGCGCCGGGTCGAGCCGGCGTCGAGCCCGGCTCAAAGTTGGGGCCGGCGGGCGCCCGCCCGGCTTCGGCCGAGCCGCGGGCCGCGCCCGACACCGGCCGGACCCGGCGGCGCAGCCGGTCAGAACCGGTCGCTGGGCCGGTACGTCCCCCAGATCTCGCGCAGCGCGCCGCACACCTCGCCGACCGTGGCCCGGGCGCGCAGCGCCTCCTTCATCGGATAGAGCACGTTGCCCGTCCCCCGGGCCGCGGAGCGCAGCTCGTCCAGGGCCCGGTCGACGGCCGCGGCGTCCCGCTCCGACCGCAGCCGGGCCAGCCGCTCGGCCTGCGCCGCCTCGATCGCGGGATCCACCCGCAGCGGCTCGTACGGCTCCTCCTCGTCCACGGCGAACCGGTTGAGCCCGACCACCACCCGCTCACCGGAGTCGATCTCCTGGGCGATCCGGTACGCCGAGGTCTCGATCTCGCGCTTCTGGAAGCCGGCCTCGATGGCGTCGACCGCCGAACCGTGCTCGGCGACCCGGGCCAGCAGGTCCCGCACCCCCGCCTCGATCTCGTCGGTCATCGCCTCCACCACGTACGAGCCGGCGAACGGGTCCACCGTGCCGGTCAGCCCCGCCTCGTACGCGAGCACCTGCTGGGTGCGCAGCGCGAGCCGGGCCGCCTTCTCGGTGGGCAGCGCGATGGCCTCGTCGAAGCTGTTGGTGTGCAGCGACTGGGTGCCGCCGAGCACGGCGCCGAGCCCCTGCACCGCCACCCGGACGAGGTTGACCTCGGGCTGCTGCGCGGTCAGCTGCACGCCGGCGGTCTGGGTGTGGAACCGCAGCATCCACGACTTCGGGTCGGTGGCGCCGAACTCGTCCCGCATGAGGTGGGCCCAGATCCGCCGGGCCGCGCGGAACTTCGCCACCTCCTCCAGCAGGGTGGTCCGGGCCACGAAGAAGAACGACAGCCGGGGCGCGAAGTCGTCCACCGCGAGCCCGGCCTCGATCGCGGCCCGCACGTACTCGGCGCCGTTGGCCAGGGTGAAGGCGATCTCCTGCACGGGCGTGGCGCCGGCCTCGGCCATGTGGTAGCCGGAAATGGAGATCGTGTTCCACTTCGGCACCTCCTTGCGGCAGTACGCGAAGGTGTCGGCCACCAGCCGCAGCGAGGGCTTGGGCGGGAAGATGTACGTCCCGCGGGCGATGTATTCCTTGAGGATGTCGTTCTGAATCGTGCCCTTGAGGGCCGTCCCCGGCACCCCGGCGTCCTCGGCCACCAACTGGTAGAGCAGCAGCAGGACCGAGCCCGGCGCGTTGATGGTCATCGAGGTGGAGACCTGGTCCAGCGGGATGCCGTCGAAGAGCCGCCGCATGTCGTCGATGGAGTCGATGGCCACCCCGACCTTGCCGACCTCGCCGTGCGCGATCGGGTCGTCGGAGTCGTACCCCATCTGGGTGGGCAGGTCGAACGCGACCGACAGGCCCATGGTCCCGGCGCGCAGCAGCTGGTGGTAGCGCGCGTTGGACTCGGTGGCGGTGCCGAAGCCGGCGTACTGCCGCATGGTCCACGGGCGAGAGGTGTACATCGTGGGGTAGACCCCGCGGGTGTACGGGAACTCGCCCGGCGCGCCGAGCCGGTCGGCGAGCCCGGGCGAGACGTCGTCCGGTCCGTACACCGGCTTGACGGGGAATCCGGACTCGCTCAACGGCCGTTCGCTCATGACCGGATCGTATGGCCTCGGGGACCGCTGGCGGCTGCGGGATGTCCCACAGTCGACCCGGTCTCACCCCACCGCGCTGCGCGGCCGACCGGACACGGAGCGAGATGGTCCGGCAAATCCCGGCGGGGGCGGCTTTTGCTCCCGGGTGGACACCGCGCAAGATAGGGGAGTTGTGTCCCAGCCCCTCCGATTTTCCGGTGGCTCTCCTGTGACTCAGATCCCCACGTGGAACAGCGGATCGATCAACCCCCTCAGCGGGCGTACCGCTCCGGGCACCACCATCGGTGGCCGCTACGAGCTGCGCGCGGCCGTCGGCCACGGCGGCATGGGCACCGTCTGGCAGGCCGTCGACACCCTGTTGCGGCGGGACGTGGCGGTCAAGGAGGTCGTCCTGCCGCCGGGTCTCGCGCCCAGCGACCGGGACGGCATGTACGAGCGGACCCTGCGGGAGGCCCGGGCCGCCGCGGCGCTGCAGCACCCGGCCGTGGTGCAGGTGTACGACGTGGTGCACGAGGCCGGCCGGCCGTGGATCGTGATGGAGCTGCTGGACGCGCGCAGCCTGGCCGACATGGTGATCGAGGACGGGCCGCTGGCCCCGCGCGCGGTCGCGAAGATCGGCATCGCGCTGCTCGGCGCGCTGGAGGTGGCGCACGCAATCGGCGTGCTGCACCGGGACGTGAAGCCGGCCAACGTGCTGATCTGCTCCGACGGCCGGTGCGTGCTGACCGACTTCGGCGTGGCCCGGATGCCCACCGACGTCCAGCTCACCACCCCGGGCATGGTGCTGGGCTCGCCGCACTTCATCAGCCCGGAACGGGCCATGGGGCAGAAGTTCGGGCCGCCCAGCGACCTCTTCTCGCTCGGCGTCACGCTCTACACGGCCGTGGAGGGACGCCCGCCGTTCGACCGGGGCGACCCGATCGAGACCATGCACGCGGTGGTGGAGGACCCGCCGGCCCCGCCGGTCCGGTCCGGCCCGCTCACCCCGGTGCTGCTCGGCCTGCTGGAAAAGGACCCCGAGCGCCGGATCGACGTGAACACCGCCCGCGGGATTCTCCGGGACCTGCTGGCCGGGCCGCTCGCGAGTAGGGCCGCCGGGCACTCGGTGACCGACCCGTACGCGGTGGTGCCCAGCACGGTGGCGGCCGTGCAGCCGCCGGCCGCGCCGACGCCCAGCGGCCAGATCGGCGGCCGGGCCATGCTCGCCCCCGGCCAGTCGCTCACCGACCGCCTCGCCGAGCTCCGGCGGGGCTCGGCGGCAAAGGCGGCCGGTACGAGCGCCGGCGCCGTCGACACCACCGACCGGACCATGCCGGTGAGCCAGGGCGGCTGGTCCGGCGCGGGCGGATCGCCGGACCGGACCGCGCCGCCCAGCGGGTGGGCCCGCCCGGGCGCGGCGGCCGACCAGACGGCGGTGGCCGGGCCGGCCGGAAGCCCCGGCCAGGGCGCCGGTCCGACCTGGTCGTCGAACGGCCCGTCCTGGTCGAGCGGTCCGTGGGCGACGACCAAGTCGCGGTCCGGCGGCTCGGTGTCCCAGGCCGGGACCGGGCTGCGCCGCCGGGGGGCCGAACTGGCCGGCACGGTGCGCGGCTGGCCGCGGCGGACGCAGCTCCTGGTGGCCGGCGGCGCGGCCGTGCTGCTGCTGATCGCCGTGGTGGCGCTGTGGCCCGGTGGCGACAAGCCGGCCACGCCGCCCCGGGCGGCCGGCTCGGCGCCGGCCGGCGCGCCGGCCCCGGAGACCCAGCAGTACCAGGACCGCGGCCTGGCCGTGAACGTCCCCAAGGGCTGGGACCGGACCGGCGCGGGGGTGTGGGTGGACTACACCGATCCCGCCGACAAGGGCCGCAAGGTCCGGATCCTGGTGGAGGACTTCAAGAACGTCTCGGTGACGCACTGGGCCGAGGTGGCCGAGGGCAACCTCAAGAAGCCGACGTCGAAGTCCTGCCCCAAGCCGTACGCCCGGGTGGACCTCAGCGCGACGCAGCTGGCGGGCCAGGACGCGGCCCAGCTGGAATACACCTGCGGTGAGGGCGACGGCAAGCGGCACGGCGTCTGGCGGGGCGTGGCCCGGAACGACAAGATCTACTCGTTCTACCTGACCACCACCGACGCCACGTTCGCGGACAGCAAGCCGATCTTCGACGAGATGGTCCGCTCGTTTCGGCTGATCGACTCCTGACGGCCCGACCGGCCCGTCCCGGGCAGACCGGCGGCCCGCCCGCGCGGGACCGGCCGGCGGCCCGCCCGCGCTGGACCGGTCGGCGGCCGCTGCGGCGGCCGGCCGGGCTGCGACGCGGCTCGCCCCGGCCGGGGGCGCGCCGCCGCCGGTCACCGCGGCCGTGCTATCAACGACCGCATGACGGCGGAGACCAACGAGATCGACGAGCTGCGCGACCGCGCCCGGACCTGGCTGGACGAGGACCCCGACCCGGCCAGCCGGGCCGAGCTGGCCGGGCTGCTCGACGCGCTGCCCGGCAGCCGGCCGGAGCTGGCCGACCGGTTCGGCGCGACGCTGAGCTTCGGCACGGCGGGGCTGCGGGGGCCGCTGCGCGCCGGGCCCAACGGCATGAATCTCGCCGTCGTCACCCGCGCCGCGGCCGGGTTGGTCGGTTGGCTGGCGGGCCGCGGGGCCACCGGCCCGCTGGTGATCGGGTACGACGCCCGGCACGGTTCCCGGGAGTTCGCCGAGCGCACCGCCCGGGTGGCCACCGGCGCCGGCCGGCCGGCGCTGCTGCTCCCCCGCCCGCTGCCAACGCCGGTGCTCGCGTACGCGGTCCGCGCGCTGGACGGGGCGGCCGGGGTGATGGTCACGGCCAGCCACAACCCGCCGCAGGACAACGGCTACAAGGTCTACCTCGGCGCCGAGCTGGGCGGCTCGCTGGGCGCGGGCGCGCAGATCGTCCCGCCGGTGGACGCCGAGATCGAGACCGCGATCCGCGGTGTCGGACCGCTGGCCGAGGTGGCGCTGGGCGACCCCGGCGAGGTGCTGCCCGACGAGGTCGTCACCGGGTACGTCCGGCGGGCCGCCGGCGTGGTGGCGCCGGACGGGCCGCGGGAGCTGTCGGTGGCGTACACCCCGCTGCACGGGGTGGGCGGGCCGGTGCTGGCGGCGGCCTTCGCCGAGGCCGGGTTCGCCGCGCCGGCCGTGGTGGCCGAGCAGGCCGAGCCCGACCCGGAGTTTCCCACCGTCTCCTTCCCCAACCCGGAGGAGCCCGGGGCCACCGATCTGCTGGTGGCGCTCGCCGAACGGACCGGCGCCGACATCGCGATCGCCAACGACCCGGACGCCGACCGGTGCGCCGTGGCCATCCCGGTGCCTGGCGGCGCGGCGACCGGCGGCACGACGGACGGCGGCGGCACGGCCAGCGGCGCGGCGGTCGGCGGCACGACGGACGGCGGGGCGGCGGGGCGGCGGTGGCGGATGCTGCGCGGCGACGAGGTCGGCGCGCTGCTGGCCGACCACCTGATGCGGCGCGGCGTGCGGGGCCTGTACGCCACCACGATCGTCTCCTCGTCGCTGCTGCGCGCCATGTCGGCCGCCCGGGACCTGCCGTACGACGAGACGCTCACCGGCTTCAAGTGGATCGTCCGAGCCGGCTCGGCCGGCTCGGCCGGCTCGGCCGGCGCCACGACGCCCGGGCGGGAACCGCTGGTGTACGGCTACGAGGAGGCGCTCGGCTACTGCGTGGCGCCCGAGCTGGTCCGGGACAAGGACGGGATCACGGCGGCGCTGCTGGTGGCCGAGCTGGCCGCGGGGTTGCGGGCCGAGGGGCGGACGCTGGCCGACCGGCTCGACGAGCTGGCGGCCGAGTTCGGGGTGCACCAGACGGACCAGCTGTCGGTACGGGTGGACGACCTGCGGGAGATCGACGCGGCCATGGCCCGGATCCGCTCGGCCACCCCGGCCACCCTGCTGGGCGAGCCGGTCACCGCCGTGGAGGATCTGCTGCCGGGCGCCGACGTGCTGATCCTGCGTACCGCGGCCGCCCGGGTGGTGGTGCGACCATCCGGCACCGAGCCGAAGCTCAAGGCGTACCTGGAGGTGGTGGCGCCGGTCGCGGGCGGTGACCTGCCGGCGGCCCGGTCCCGCGCGGTGGCCGCGGTGGCGGACCTGCGCGCGGAGATCGCGGCCGCGCTCGGGGTATGACCCCGGCGGCCACCGTCATCGGCCGCTGCCGTCCCCCGCCTCCCCGGCCGCGAGCCGCGCCACGTAGTCGACGATGAAGGCGAGGTCGGCGTCGGCATACCCGGAGACCGTCGCCCCGGCGTACAGGCCGAGGGCGGCGGCGGCGGTGCTCGCGGGCACCCCGGCGTCCTGGGCGGTCGCGACGATGGCGCGCAGGTCCTTGCGCACGCCGCTGACCTCGAAGCCGACCGGGCGCTGCGCCCCGAGCAGCAGTTCCGCCCGATCCCGGAGCACCGGTGGCGCACCGTGCGAGTCGAGGATGACGTCCAGCATCGTGGCCCGGTCCAGGCCGAGCCGGGCGCCCATGGCCAGCCCCTCGGCCAGTCCGGCGAAGTAGATGCCCATGGGCGCCATGAGCACGAGCTTCATCGTGGTGCCGGCCCCGACCGCGCCCACGTGGGCGACCCGGCGGGCGTACGTCTCCAGCACCGGCCGGACCAGCGCCAGGTCGTCGGGGGTTCCGCCGGCCATCACCAGCAGCTGGCCGGCCCGGGCGGCCGGCGGCGGCCCGGCCAGCGGGGCGTCCACCAGGCCCGCGCCGGTCGCCCGGACCAACGGGTCCAGCCGGGAGATGGTGCTGGTCCGGATGGTGCTGGCCTCCACGAACACGGTGCCGGGCCGGGCGCCCGACAGCAGGCCGTCGGGGCCGGTGTAGATCTGGTCGACGGCCTCGTCGTCGGTGAGCACGGTGAGCACCATGGCGGCGTCCCCGGACTCCCCGCCGGGCGGCGCCACCGCCGCGGCCACCTCGGCGGGCGAGCCGGCGCCCTGGGCGCCCAGGTCCAGCAGGGGCTTCGTCCGATCCGCCGTCCGGTTGTGCACCGCCAGCGGGAAGCCGGCGCCGATGATCCGCTCGCCCAGTGCGGTTCCCATGCGGCCCGTACCGACGAGTCCAACCCGTGTCACTGCCATGTGGCGCCCCTGTCCTCGGTTGCCGAAACGGTGCTGACGGAGGCCAGCGCGTGGCCCAACTCGATCCGCTGCCGGGGCGGCAGGTCATCGCCGAACACCCGGTGATATCCGTCCAGCAGCCGCCGGTCGTGCGTGAGGAACGGCAGGTCGGTCGGCACCATGTGCCGGATCGCCAGCAGCGGCACCGGGCAGCTCAGCGGCCGGAAGTCCTTGTTCCACAGCCCCCCGTCGACCGGCGGCAGCGGATGGAACTGCCCGATCATCAGGCCGGCCGCGACGAAGCTCGGCTTCAACTCGGCCTGGGTAGCATCGACGATGTCCGGCGCGTCGGCCGGCCGGACCTGGGGAAACAGGATGAGTATCGTCTTGAACTGGGCGGCCGGGCCATCGACCGGCGGCAGCTCGCGGAACCAGTCCCGGTAGGCCGCCACGGCCGCCGCCACCGCGGCCCGATCCGGCCCACCGGGCCGGCCGGCCTGCACCGTGAGATAGAACAGCCGCTTCCGCAGCGAGGTGGGCACGTACGGGCAGACCGGTCCGGTACGCCCCAACTCATCGTGCGGGCGGCAGAGGTAGCGCCGAGCCCAGTCCGCGACGAGGCGGAGCGGCTCGCCGTACGGCTGGGCCCGTTCGGGCAGTCGGTCGGGGGCCAGGTCGTCGACCCCGAGCAGGAAGCGGCGGGGGTCACCGGGGTGTGTGAGCATGGTCGTCCTTGTCCACTGCGGCCTCGATGACCCGCGCCGACGGGAGGGCCGCGAACGTCGCGTCGGGCAGGAGCGTGTCCAGTTCGCGCAGCGGTCGGTAGCGGTATCCGACCAGCGTCCAGGCCGCCGCGATCAGCCCCACCGCGATGATCGTCAGGGCCATGCCCGGGGCCGGGCCCGGACCGAGAGCGTCAGCGAGGTCGTGCCAGAAGCCCGGCGCCCGCACCGCCGGGTCCACCACGCGATCCACCAGCGGTCCGGCCACCAGGTAGCCGACCGGCATCAGGGTGCGGGCCAGCATCAGGGCGGTCGCCAGGATCCGGCCGAGCAGGTCGTGGCCCACCTTCATTTGGACCAGGGAGAGCCAGTGCGCGTTGATCAAGGCGCCGCACAGGCCCATCCCGAACATGCCAACCGCCGGAAAGAGCAGC
This sequence comes from Plantactinospora siamensis, assembly GCF_042434095.1. NCBI lineage: Bacteria > Bacillati > Actinomycetota > Actinomycetes > Micromonosporales > Micromonosporaceae > Plantactinospora > Plantactinospora siamensis. The sequence goes on along the minus strand of NZ_JBHLUE010000011.1, from coordinate 192,218 downwards.
CCCGGGCGTAGCCCCGTGATGATCGCGGAAGCCGCGAACAGCCCGACGAAGCCGATCATCCCGGCGGAGCGCCGGCGGGTGCCGCCCCAGACCGCCATCACCGCGGAGCCGACGAGCAGCCCCAGCCCCTGCGCCGCCAGCACGCCGCCGAGCGCCGCGGGCGAGCCGGACGCCAGCGCCAGCGGGGTCACCAGCACCACCACCACGCCGGCCAGCGCGTTCGCGACGGCGAAGAAGACGCACAGCGCCAACAGGCCGCGCCGCTGGACGAGGAAACGCCATCCGTCGGCCACCTGGCGCAGCAACGGACCCTCCTGCCGGGTGAAACCAAGGTCCGGGAACCGCACCAGCAGCAGCGTGGCGAGCGCGACGCCGTAGCTCACCGCGTCGAGCCAGAGCACGCCGGCCAGGCCGACCAGGAGCACCAGTACGCCGCCGAGCAGCTGCGCCAGCATCACGCCGGTGGCGGCTCCGAGCCCGACGACGCCGTTCGCCTGCCCGAGGTACCGCTTGGGCGTCAGCTGCGGAACTGCCGCCAGGTACGCCGGCTGCCGGAAGGTGGCGGCGGCCGCCGTGACCGTGACCATCAAATAGAGATGCCACAGCGCCAGCAGGTGCGACCAGAGCAGCAGCGCGACCCCCACCGAACACAGCAGGCCGCAGGCGTCGCACCAGACCATGATCAGCCGCCGGTCCAACCGGTCGGCGAGCGTGCCGGCCAACGGGGCCGCGAGGAGGGCCGGCAGGATGCCGAAGGCGGCGATCGCCGCGAACGCGGTGACCGCGCCGGTCTGCCGGTAGGTCCACACCCCCAGGGCGAAGGTGGTGAGCCCGGCGCCGATCAGCGACACCAACTGGCCCAGCGTGACCACGGCGAACGTGCCGAGCCGAGCCCGGGGCGGCACCACCGGCGGGTTGCCCGGTGGGCCCCCGGCGCGCCAGCGGGAAACCTGGGCACGCAGCACCCGGACCAGGTCCCCGGCGGTCGTGGAACGCTGGAAGAAATGCCCGGCGCCGGGCAGCACCGCCAGGTCCACGTCGGCCCCGAACGCCGCCCACTCGTGCGCCCGCTCCGGGTAGAACTCGGTGATCCGGTCCTCGTCGCCGACCACCACGCAGATCGGCGCGGCCAGCGGGCGTGGACCGCCCCCGGCGTACTCGTCGGTGTAGAAGATCTCGCCCTGCCGCGCGTCGTGCCGGATGGCCCGGGCCAGCTGCGCCCGGTGCGCCTCGGGCAACTCCTCGCCGAGCCCGCCGAGCAGCCGGAGCGTGTCCGCCATGGTCCGGTCGGACTGCCGGCGGCCCGGCGCCAACCGGGACAGCAGGTCCAGTGGTCCGGGAAGCCGGGTGGTCGGGAAGGCGGCCCCGACGCCGACGCCGAGCACGGTACGTCCGGCCGCCTCCAATCGCCGGGCCAGCGCCACCGCGAGGGCGGCGCCGATGCAGTGCCCGTAGACGACGACCGGACCGGGCACCTCCGCCAGCACCGCCCGAGCCGCGGCGTCGGCCGCCTCGGGCAACGGCTGCAGCGGTTCGTCCGGACGGGCCGGATCGCGTCCCGGCGGCTGCACCGCATAGACGTCCCAGTCCGCCGGCGCCCGCGCGGCGAACTCCGCGTAGGCGATGGCCCCACCCCCGCCGAACGGTACGCACACGACGCTCAGCTCGGCCGCGCCGGCCCGCGGCGGCGTGAGGCGGTGCAGGATCCGGCTCCCGGTGTCCACGCCGGTCGACAGCCGGTCCGCCAGCGCCCGCACGGTGGGGTGGGTGAAGAGGTCCAGCACGGACAGCCGCGGATCGAGCTGGCGGACCAACCGCACGGCGCGCATCGACTCGCCGCCGACGGCGAAGAAGTCGTCGTCCAGACCGAAGTCGGAGTGCTCCAGGACGGCCGTGAACGCCCCGGCCACCCGGGCCTGGGCGGCGGTCCAGTCGGCCCGGGCCGGCGGTGTCGACACGGCGCCGGCCGCCGGCGCGGGCAACGCCGCCCGGTCGAGCTTGCCATTGGGAGTGTGCGGCAGCCGATCCAGCCGGATGAGGGCGCCCGGCACGAGGTAGCCGGGCAGTCGCTCGGTGAGCCACGCCCGCAACGCGGCCGGCTCGGCCGCGCCGGCGACGTAGCCGACCAGCGTCGGCTCGCCGGTCCGGTCCGGCCGCACCACCACCGCTGCCTGCGCGACCCCGGGGTGCTCGGTGAGCACCGACTCGATCTCGCCGGTCTCGATCCGGTATCCCCGCACCTTGACCTGGCCGTCCGACCGGCCGGCCACCTCCAGCGTGCCGTCGGGTCGCCACCGGGCCAGGTCACCGGTGCGGTAGAGCCGCCCACCCGGCGCACCGATCGGGTCCGGGACGAACCGCTGCGCGGTCAGCTCCGGGCGCCGGTGATAACCCTGGGCCAGGCCCGCCCCGCCGATGTACAGCTCACCGGTGACCCCCACGGGCACCGGAGACATGCGCTCGTCCAGCACGTACATCGTGGTGTTCGCGATGGGCCGGCCGCAGTGCACGTCCGCGCCGGTGATCCGGGCGACGCTGGAGTAGATGGTGGTCTCGGTCGGACCGTACAGGTTCCACACCGTGCCCACCCGGTCCACCAGGTCCCTGGCCAGCGCGGGCGGCAACGCCTCGCCACCGCACAGGGGGGTCAGCCCCGGACGACCGGGCCACCCCGCCGCCAGCAGCAGCCGCCACGAGGTCGGGGTGGCCTGCAGGTGGGTGCCGCCCACCTCGGCCAGCCGGCGGCCCAGCGCCGCCCCGTCCATGGCCGTGCCGCGGCCCACCAGCACCAGCTCGGCGCCGGTGGTCAGCGGCAACCACAGGTCCAACCCGGACATGTCGAACGCGAACGGCGCCACGGCCAGCCAGACGTGCTCGGGCCCGAGCCCCGGCGCCCGCCGCAGCGCGGCGACGAAGTTGGCCAGGCTGTCCCGTCCGATGCGCACCCCCTTCGGAGCGCCGGTGGAGCCCGAGGTGTAGATGACGTACGCCAGCGCGGCCCCCGGCGCCGGCACCGCCGGGTCGGCCTCGGGCCAGGCGCCGGGGTCGTCGGCGGCCAGCACGGCGCCCGCGAAGCCCGCCGGCGGTTCCCCGTCGGCGATCAGGGCCGCCGCCTCGGCATCCGCCACCAGATAGGCCAGCCGGGCCGCCGGGTAGGTCGGGTCCAGCGGCAGGAACGCCGCGCCGGACCGCAGCACGCCGAGCAGCGCGGCCACCGTCCGGGCCGACCGGGGCAGGCAGACCGCCACCAGGTCACCCGGTCCCACGCCGGCCGCCAGCAACCGGTGCGCCGTCCGGTTCGCCAGCGAGTTCAGCTGGCCGTAGGTGATGGCCTCGGCGTCGTCCCGGACCGCCACGGCGTCCGGCCGCAGCCGGCCCTGCTCCGCGACGAGGTCGGCCACCCACGGGACCGGGCCCGGCACGGCGGTGTCGTTGAACTCGACGACGACCCGGCGCCGTTCCCGGTCGGACATCACCGGCAGCTCCGCCAGGGTCCGGTCCGGGTCGGCCAGCACCGCGTCGAGCAGCCCCCCGTACGCCTCGGCCAGGCGTTCGGCGGTGGACCGGTCGAACAGGTCGGAGCTGTATTCCAGCGCGCCCCGCAGGCCCCGTCCCGGCCCGTCGTCGGCGAACACCAGGGACAGGTCGTACTTGGCCACCCCGGTCGGACCGTCCAACTCGCGCACGGTCAGACCCGGCAGACCGCCGATCGGCCGGGTGTTGCGCAGCGACAGCATGGTGCCGAACACCGGCTGCCGGCTCGGGTCGCGGCGGCTGACCAGGTGCTCGACCAGGCGCTCGAACGGCAGATCGGCGTGGGCGTACGCGTCGACGGCGGTACGCGCCACCTCGCGCAGGTACGCCCGGAAGGTCAGCTCCGGTCGCGGCCGGCCGCGGATGGCCAGCATGTTGACGAAGAAGCCGATCATCCGCTCGGTGTCCGGGTGGTCCCGGCCGGCGACCGGGGTGCCGACCACGATGTCGTCGACCCCCGCGTGCCGGGCGAGCAGGAGCTGGTACGCGGCCAGCAACGCCGTGAAGACGGTGCCGCCCTCGGACCGGGCCAGCTCGGCGAGCCGGTCCACGACCCGGGGCGGGAGGGACAGCGGAACGGCGCCGCCCGCGTACGACGGCCGCGGCGGCCGGGGCCGGTCGGTGGGCAGGTCCAGCCCGGCCGGGGCGTCGGCCAGCTCCCGCCGCCAGTACGCCAGCGACTCCGTGTGGTCCTGCTCGGCCTGCCAGCGGGCATGGTCGGCGTACCGGAGCCGGGGGGCGGGCACCGGCTCGCCGGCGTACCCGGCGGCCAACTCGGCCACGAAGAGCGCCAGCGACCAACCGTCGAAGACGATGTGGTGGAACGTGACCAGCAGGACGTGCACGTCGTCGGCGGTCCGCAGCAGCCGAGCCCGTAGCAGCGGGCCGGTGGCCAGGTCGAAACCGGTGGCGAACTCGGCATCGATGGCCGCCCTGACCCGGTCCGGACCCGCTCCGCGCAGGTCGGCCAGCGGCAGGTCGATCGGCGCGTCGGCCGACACCACCGGCACGGGCGCCCCGTCGACCGTGCCGAAGGTGGTCCGCAGCGCCTCGTGCCGGGCCACGACCCCGGCCAACGCCGCCCGCAGCGCCGCGACGTCCAACCCGCCGGTCAGCTCCAGCGCGTACGGCAGGTTGTAGGCCGGCAGTCCGGGCACCGCCTGGTCGAGGAACCAGAGCCGACGCTGCGCCGCCGACATGGCGGTGGGCGTCCCGGGCGGCCCCGCCGGGATGGGTTCCCAGCCGGCGCTCCCGTCAGCCGGGCCGAGCTGACCGGCCAGACCGGCCACGGTCGGGTGGGCGAACAGCATGGGCAGGGTGACCGGACCGCCCACGCCCCGCTGCCGCAGCCGGGACACCACCTGGGCGGCCAGCAACGAGTGACCACCGAGCGCGAAGAAGTCGTCGTCGGCCGAGGGCGGCGGGCAGCCGAGCACCTCGCCGAACACGTCGGCCACCGCGCGTTCGCCGGCCGTGCTCGGCGCCCGCCCGACGCCCGGCTCGGCGGGCCCGGGCCGGGGCAGGGCCGCCCGATCGACCTTGCCGTTCGCGGTCAGCGGGAGCGCGTCCAGGCCGATCACCGTGGCCGGGACCAGCGGACCGGGCAGGCGCTCGGCGAGCCAGCCGAGCAGACCCTCGGGATCGCCGACCAGATAACCGACGAGCCGCCCGTCCCGGGCCTCCACCACCGCGTCGCGGACGCCCGGATACTGCCGCATCAGCCCCTCGACCTCACCGGGCTCCACCCGGTATCCGCGGATCTTGAGCTGCCGGTCCATCCGGCCGAGGAACTCGATGCTCCCGTCCGCCCGCCAGCGCGCCCGGTCGCCGGTGCGGTAGCACCGCGACCGGGCGTCGACCGGATCGGCGCCGAACCCGGCCGGCTCCTCCTGCGCCGGCCGCGCCGGCTCCGCCGGCAGCCGGGCCGGCTCCTCCTCCGCCGGCCGCGCCGGATCCGCCGGCAGCCGGGCCGGATCCGCCGCCGGCGGCCGGGCCAGGTAACCCCGCGCCAGCCCCGCGCCGCCGAGCAGCAACTCACCCGGCACGCCGGGCGGAACCGGGCGGCCGGCCCGGTCCACGATGCGCGCGCTCAGGTGCGGAAGCGGACGGCCCAGCGGCACCGTGGCCGCCCGGTCCCCCGGCGGCAGCTCGGGCACGACCTGGGCGATGGCGCCGACAGTGGCTTCGGTCGGACCGTAGTGGTTGACGATCCGCAGCTCGGGCCGGAGTGCCCGGACGCGGTCGACCAGGGCCCAGCTGAGCGACTCCCCGCCCAACACCAGGCACGCGCGCGGAAGGAGTTCGGCGGCACGGGCCGGGTCCGCCGCGTCGAGGAGGCCGATCAGGTGCGACGGGACGAGCTTGAGCAGGTCGACCGGGTGCTCGGCCAGCCGGTCGGCGAACAGCTCCGGATCGATGGCGGCGGCCGCATCCACCAGGCGCAGGGTGCAGCCGGTGGCCAGGGCGGTGAACACCATCGTGTGGGCCAGGTCGGCGGCGAGCGTCGAGCAGGCCGCGAGGGTGGCGCCGTCGGCCGGGCTGAGCAGTTCCACGGCCGAGTCGAGGTAGCACAGCAACGCGCCGTGCTCGACGGCGACGCCCTTCGGCGTACCGGTGGAACCGGAGGTGAAGATGACGTACGCCAGATCCGCCGGCCGGACCGCCGGCAGACCCTCGCCGGCAGCGGTCCCCCGGCGCGCCGGCGGCGCCGGAACCCCCGACTCGGCGTCCTCGGGACCGGGCGGATCGAAGGTCCGCAGTCCCGGTGGCGCTCCGGACCCGACGTACCGGGTGGCGCCGGCGGCCGCGCACAGCGCGGTGCGGCGCAGCACCGGCTGATCCGGCTCCAACGGCAGGTACGCCGCGCCGGCCTTGAGGATGCCGAGCAGGCCGACGGCGTACCCAGTGTTCCGGGTCGCATCCAGCGCCACGACGGTCTCCGGGCCCACCCCGTCGGCCCGCAGCCGGTGGGCCAGCGCGGTGGCGGCCCGATCGAGGTCGCGATAGCTCAGCCGATCGCCCGCGGCCACCACGGCCAACCGGTCCGGGCTGGTCCGTACGCTCCGGTCGAACCGGTCCAGAAAGGTGCCGGGCGAGCGGCCCCGGGCGGGCCGCGCCAGGACGATGGCCCGCTCCCGGTCGTCGAGGAAGTCCAGCTCCCCGACCGACCGGTCCGGCGCGGTGACCAGGCCCGCCACCGCCCGGCGGTAGTGCCCGGCGAGCCGTTCCATGCCGGCCCGGTCGAACAGGTCGGTGCTGTAGGTGAGGGTGGCCGGGATCGTGGCGCCACCCAGGTCGGCCACGGCCAGGCTGAGATCCAGCTTGGCCGCCCCGGGATCCGTTGGCAGCTCCGTCACCGTCAGGCCGGGCAGCACGAGCGGAGTACGCGGCACGTCCGTGGCCACGAACTGCAGGTTGAACAGTCCACCCGTACCGGACTGCCGGGGCAGCGCCTCGACCAGGTCGGCGTACGGGAGGCCGCCGTGCTCGAGGTCCTCGACGAGCCCGGATGCGACCGACCGGACGAGTTCTCGCCGGCTGCCGGCGGACGGCAACCGCACCCGGAGGGCGAGGGTGTTGACGAAGCAGCCCAGGACGTCGGCCGCGCCCTCCCGGCCGGCCACCGGCGCGCCGAGCACCAGATCGTCGACCTCGGCGTACCGTCCGGCGAGAACGGCGAACCCGGCCAGCAGCACGGCGTACCCGGTCACCCGGTTCGCCCGGCCGAACTCCCGGACCGCCGCGGTGGTGGGCCGGTCCAGCTCGAAGTCCAGCAGCTCCCCGGCGTCGCTGAGCACGGCCGGGCGGGGCCGGTCGGCCGGCAGCTCGATCGGGTCGGGCAGCTCGGTCAGCCGCCGCCGCCAGTACGCGAGGTCCTCGGCGTGATCGTGGCCGCGCCGGGCGTGGGTCAGGTCCGCGTACTGCACCGGCTCCGGGCGTGCTGTCCCCGCGTACGCGGCCGCGAGGTCGGCCGCGAACAGCCCGACCGACCAGCCGTCGGCGGCGATGTGGTGGAACGTCACCAGCAGCACGTGCTCGGTGGGTCCGCCGCGCAGCACGCACGCCCGCACGGGCCAGTCCCGGTCCAGCGCGAACGGCGCCCGTCCCAGCTCCACCGCCCGGGCCCCGGCCCGGTCCGGCGCGCACCGCTCCAGCCGGTACGGCATCGGGCCGGGCGGGTCGACGACCGCCCGGGGCTCGCCGCCGACGGCGTCGTACCGGGTCCGCAGGATCTCGTGCCGGCTCACCACGCGGTCCAGGGCGCAGCGGAGCCGGTCGAGATCGAGCGGCCCGTCCAGCCGCCACCCGACCGGGATGTTGTACGCGCAGCTGAGCGGCGCCCACTGGTGCAGGAACCAGAGCCGGCGCTGGGCGGCCGACAGCGGCGTGGCCGCGTCCACCGGTCGGCGGGCTACGACCGGCGTCTCCGGCGGCCGGTAGGCCCGGGCCTTGGCCAGCCGCTGCGCGAGTCGCTCGGCCAGGACGTCGGCGTCCGTCACGACCGATCACCCCCGCCGGGCGCGGCCGCCGCGGCCGCATCAGCCGCGTCGGCGGGATCAGCCGCGTCGGCGGGATCAGCCGCGTCGGCGGGATCAGCGGCCTCGGCGGGATCGGCGGGATCGGCGGCCTCGGCGGCCGCCAGGCGGGCGAGGTCGGCGATGATCTCCGCCTCCACCCGCTGCGCCAGCCCCTGCACGGTCGGCGTCTCGAACAGGACCCGCACCGGCAGCCGGATCTCGAATCGGGCCCGGATCTGGGCCATCACCGCCGCGCCCAGGATCGACTGGCCGCCGAGGGCGAAGAAGTCGTCCTCCGCCCCGATCGGCCGGTCGACGGGCCGCCCCGCCTCGGCCAGCACCTCCTGCCAGATCTCGGCCAGGACCTCCTCGGTGATGCCGCGTGGCGGGCGGGAGACGCCGGACCCGCCGTCGTCGGCCAATCCCGGAAGCCCGCGCCGGTCCACCTTGCCGGTGCCGGTCCGGGGCAGTTGGTCGAGCCACCGGTAGCCGGCCGGCACGAAATACTCGGGCAGCCGCTCGGCGAGGAAGCGCCGCAGCTGGGCCGCGTCCGGCGGGTCGGGCTCGGCGCCGCCGACCAGGTACGCCACCAGCCGCTCCCCGGCCACCGGATGCTGCTGGATGGCCACCGCCGCGTCGAGGACCGCCGGATGGCTGCGCAGCGCGGCCTCGACGTCGCCGAACTCGATTCGCACGCCCCGCAGGTTCACCTGGTCGTCCAGGCGCCCCAGCAGGGTCAGCTGGCCATCCGATCGCCAGCGGGCCCGGTCGCCCGTGCGGTACATCCGCCCCGGCCCGAACGGATCCGGCGGGAACGCCGCGGCCGTGCGTTCCGGATCGTTCAGGTAGCCCCGGGTCACCCCGGCGCCCGCCACGCAGATCTCTCCCGGGACGCCCGGCGGCGCGAGCCGGCCCAGCTCGTCCAGGACATAGATCCGGGCGCCCGGAATGGGCCGGCCGATCGGTGGTGGCCCGTCACCCGCCCGGCAGACCGCGGTCGCGCTGGCGACGGTCGCCTCGGTCGGACCGTACGCGTTGACGAAGCGGCGGCCCGGCGCCCACCGGTCCACCACGGCCGCCGGGCAGGTTTCCCCGCCGACGGCGATCGACCGCACCGAGGGCAGCGCCGACCCGCCGTCGCCGGTCGGGATGGCGGCCAGCACGGATGCGGGCAGCACCAGGTTCGTCACCCGCTCGGCGTCGATCAGGTCCACGAGGCCCGCCGGCGAGAGCGGATCGTCGCCCCGCATCACCAGCGTCGCCCCGGCGGTCAACGTCATCATCATGTCCGCGATCGACACGCCGAAGCCGAGCGAGACGAACTGCAGGACCCGGCTGTCCGGACGCACGTCGAACAGCTCGACCTTGGCGGCCGCCAGGTTGGCGAGCCCGCGATGGGTCGCCACCACCCCCTTGGGCCGCCCGGTGGAGCCGGAGGTGTAGATGACGTACGCGGCGTCGTCCGGCCCGGCGCCGGCCGGCGGGGCCAGCTCCCGGCCGATGGCGGCGGGATCGACCAGCCGGGCGGCGCCGCCCAACCCGTCCAGCCGGTCCCGGAACGTGGTCACCACGACCGGTGGGCGGGCGTCGGCCAGCATGGCGCGCAGCCGCTCGTCCGGATAGCCCGCGTCCAGGGGAAGGTAGACGCCGCCGGCCTTGGCCACCGCCAGCATGGCCACCACCGCGTCGCCGCCGCGGGGCAGGCACACCCCCACGAGGTCGCCACGGCGCACGCCGATGCCGGCCAGATGGGCGGCCAGCCCGTCGGCCGCGGCGGCCAGCTGGCCGTAGGTCAGCCGGTGGGGACCGCAGACGACGGCCGGGTGGGCCGGCCGCTGCGCGCAGCGCGACTCCACCAGCCGGTACGCGGGCACGTCCGCCTCGGCGGTCGCGGCGCCACCGTCCCCCCATGCCAGCACCTGTTCACGTTCGCCGGGGTCGGCGGCCAGCAGGGCGGCGATGGGCGTCACCGGCCGGTCCAGCGCGGCGGACAGCACCCCCACCAGGTGTCGGGCCAGCCGCTGCGCGGTCTCCGCCCGGAAGAGATCGGTGGCGTATTCGACCGCGAGCGCGTACCCGTCCTCGTGCGGCTCCACGGCCACCGTCAGGTCGAACCGGGCGACGTCCAGGTGCAGTTCGCCGCGGAAGCGCAGCCTGGTCCGCTCGGCCAGCGCGACGTCGAGCAGCTCCGGCTGCTGGACGACCAGCATGACCGTGAAGAGCGGATGGTGGGTACGCGGCCGGGGCAGGTGCAGCGCCTCGAGCATCCGGTCGAACGGCAGTTCCTGATGCTCGTACGCGTCCACGGCCGTGGCGCGGACCCGGCGTAGCAGTTCGGCGAAGGTCGGTTGGCCGGTCAGGTCGCAGCGCAGCGGGACGGTGTTGACGAAGCAGCCCACCATGCCCTCGAACTCGGGGCGGGACCGGTTCGCCACCGGCGCGCCGACCGTCACGTCCTCCTGGCCGGTGTAGCTGTGCAGCACCACCGCGAGCGCGGCGAGCAGCACCATGAACCGGCTGGCGCCCACCCCGCGGGCGTACGCATCGATCCGCTCCAGCAGGCCGTCGGGCAGCCGGTCGAGCACCGTGCCGCCCCGGTGACTGGGATCGGCCGGGCGGGGACGATCGGTGGGCAGGTCGAGCAGCGCCGGCGCGCCCGCCAGCACACCGGTCCAGTGCGCGGCCAGGGCCGCGCCCCGGGGACCGCGTACCAGCTCGGCCTCGCGCCGGGCGATCGCGGCCCAGCTCGGCGCCGGCGGCCCGGCCGGCGGGGCGAGGCCCGCCAGCATGGCGGGGTAGAGCTCCGCCAGATCGCGCAGGATGACGTCCAGCGCCGCGGCGTCCACCGCGATGTGGTGGGCGATCAGGCACAGCCGCCAGGTGTCGACGCCGAGCCGGGCCAGCACGAACCGGACCAGCGGCGGCCGGGCGAGGTCGAACGGCCGGCCGGCGGCCGCGCGGAACACGTCGACCGCGTCGGTCGGTCGGTCACGCAGGTCGACGGTTGCCAGCTCGACCTCGACAGCCGCCGCCACGTGCTGCCGGGGCGCGCCGTCCAGCTCCACGATGGACAGCCGCAGCGCCTCGTGCCGGTCCAGCAGCGCCGTGAGCGCGGCGCGCAGCGCGGTCACGTCGAGTTCACCGTCGATGCCGATCACGGCGGCGACGTGATAGAGCGGCGATCCGCCGACGTACTGCTCGACGAACCAGTAACGGGCCTGTGCCGCGGTTGGTGCGGGACTGTCCGCCTCCTCCTCGACCAGCCCCAGTTCGCCGGCCGCTGACCGGCCGGCCCGAACGGGATCGAACTCGGGGCGACCGGCCAGCTCCGCGATCGTCAGCGGACCGAAGAACAACCCGATCGGGACCTCCACCCCCAGCTGGGCGGCGATCCGGCTGACCACCCGGGCGGCGTGCAGGGAATGGCCGCCGAGCGCGTCGAACGGCTCGTCGACGCCGACGTCGAGGCCGAGCACCTGGGACCAGATGTCCACGAGCCGGGCCTGGACCGGATCGGCGGCGGCGACCCGGCCGCGCCGGCCGTCCGGCCGCTCCATCCGGGCTCGCAACGCGGCCCGGTCCACCTTGCCGTTGACGGTGACCGGGAGCCGGTCCAGCCGGGACAGCCGGGCCGGCACCAGGTACGCGGGCAGCCGGTCCCGCAGCCACCCGGCCAGGTCGTCGACGGGTCCGGCCGCGGCGAACCAGCCGTGCAGGTAGGTGTTGCCGGTGGAGTCGACGCCGGGCAGCACGGCCGCGGCGGTCACGGCCGGGTGACCGGTCAGTTCCGCCTCGACCTCGGCCGGCTCGACGCGGTGGCCACGGACCTGCACCTGGTCGTCGATCCGGCCGCAGTAGTCCAGCTCGCCGTCCGGCCGGCGGCGGACCAGATCGCCGGTGCGGTACCACCGCCGGCCCCGCCCGTCGGTGCGGAAGGCGGCCGCGGTCAGCTCGGGCTGGTTGAGGTAGCCGCGGGCCAGGCCGCGACCGCCGAGCCACAACTCGCCGGTCCCGCCCTCGGCCACGGGGTCCCCGGCGGCGTCCCGGATGTCGATGGTCACCCCGTCGATCGGCCGCCCGATGGACGGGGCGCCGGGACCCGGCGACACGACGCAGGCCGTGGCGATCACCGTGGCCTCGGCCGGCCCGTAGTTGTTGACCAGTTCGAACGGCAGCCCGGGCGGTGGCCGCCGGACCAGCGCCTCGCCGCCGACCAGGAGGAACCGGAGGTCGGCGGTCGCGGGCCAGGTCAGGTCCAGCAGCTCGTGTGCCATGGCCGTCGGCGCGAAGCTGGCCGTCACCCGCTCGTCGAGCAGGAAGTCGCGCAGCGCGCGGGGATCGCGCCGCACCTCGTCCGGCGGGATGACCAGGGTGGCGCCCGCGGCGAGGGCCGTCCACAGCTCCCAGACCGAGGCGTCGAAGCCCACCCCCGCCATCAGCGCGATGCGGTCTCCGCCGCCCGTGCCGAACATCCGGTGGTGCCAGGCGACCAGGTTGGCGAGCGCGCCGTGCGGGACACCGATCCCCTTGGGCCGCCCGGTCGAGCCCGACGTGTAGATCACGTACGCGAGCTGGTCGGCCGCGGGGCGCGGGCCGTCCGGCGCGTCCATCTCGTCCGGCTCGTCGGGCGGGCCGGCGACCTCGGCGTCGACGTGCTCGGCGTCGACGCGCTCGGCGTCGACGCGCTCGGCGTCGACGCGCTCGATCACGGCGGCGATGTCGGCCCGATCGAGCACCAGCGCCGGCGCCGCGTCGGCCACCAGGAACTCTCGCCGGGCGGCCGGCAGGGCCGGATCGATGGGCAGGTAGGCAAGTCCGGCCCGGAGCACGGCCAGGCAGCCGACGACGTGCTCCACGGACCGGCCGGCGCACAGCCCCACCAGCGTGTCGGGCGCGGCGCCGGCCCCGGCGCGCAGCTCCCCGGCCAGCACGGCCGAGTATCGGAGCAGTTGCCGGTGCGAGATCCGGCGGTCGCCGGCCAGCACGGCCGCGGCGTCGGGTCGGGCCCGGGCCGCTGCCACCGCGGCAGCCGAGACCAGCGTGTCCGGCGTCATCACGCGCACCGGAGCCGAACGACGCGACGACATAGACCACTCCCATGGGGTCATCCGATCGCCGCGGCCATGCCCGAGGCCGCGGGATGCAGGACCACAAGCTACCTGCCGGATAGGCCAATATCCATCGCTCGCCCTACTCAATATGGAAATGGTCAGAGTGGCTGTACAAAGGCCGTCACAAACCCTCGATGGCCCCTCTGACGAGGCATTTCAAGGTGTGCCTAAGGCAGGTTTTCCGGTGTCAATTCCGCCTCACGGCCCAATTTGCCAGCCGCGGCAAGAACGGTGGCCAAACCGGCCAACCGTACCCATGATGGATCTGTCAGCGGACAGCGAGAAGGGTGCCGCGAAAAACGAAAATCACCCCAAGACGCCCCGGGAGGAACGGCGGGAAACGGCGGCGGGGAAACGGCGGGGGGGGAGCGGCCGCAGGGAACGGCCCGCCGGTCAGGAACGGGTGCCGAGAGCGGTGGCGATGGCCCGGGTGAGCGCCTCGACCACCAGCGCCACCGAGGGGCGCACGTTCGAGTCGTCGAGGCTGCCCGAGCCGCCGAAGCCGGCGCCCGCGCCGATCGCGGCGAGCCGGCGGCGGACGTCCGCGGCCGCCTCGCCGTCCAGGCCGAGCCGCGGCTCCATCCGGATCGCCGCAACCAGCGCGGCCAGCGCGGCCGTCCGCTCGTCCGGCGTCTCGGCGCCGGTCAGCGCGGCCGCCAGCCGGCCCCGGATGGCGGCCTCGACCGACGGGTCGACGGACGGGTAGCGGTGCACGTGCACGAAGCCCTCCATGGCGGTCTCGTCCACGTCCTGCATCACGCCCTGGCCACACAGGTCGGCCAGCACCCGGTCCCGCAGGCCGTGCCGGAGCCGCTGCACCCAGGAGGCCGGCGTGTGCGGGGTGTCCGCCGCCACCCGACCGAGCACCTCGTCGGCGATCGGCTCGCCGGTGGGGGTCGGGTCGGTCACCACGATGGCGCCGTCCGCGAAGGTGATCCGGTTGGCCAGCGCCAGATCGACCAGCACCGCCGCCGCCATCCCCAGGTCCAGCCCGATACGCGAGCCCAGCGCCTTGCCGGACTTGTCGTCGTACGCGAGCAGCAGCAGCTCTTCGGCGAGCGCAACAGCAGTCATGGCTCGGAACGCTAGCCGGTCCGCGCACGCCGCGCATGTGACCCCGCCGGCCGCGTCCGCCGGGGCGCTCGGGGCGGGCCGTAGGGTGTCCGGGTGCGCGCCGTCATCGCCACTCTGGGCTACGTGTTGTCCACCGATCGTCGCCAGGTTCTGCTGGTGCGCCGGGACCGGCGCCCCGACGATCTGCACCTGGGCTACCACAACGGGCTGGGCGGCAAGCTCGAGCCGGGTGAGGACGTGGTGGCCGGGATGCGCCGGGAGATCCGCGAGGAGTCCGGCCTGGAGGCCCGTACGGTGGAACTGGCCGGCACGGTCTCCTGGCCCGGCTTCGGGCGCGACGGAGAAAACTGGTTCGGCTTCCTGTTCCGGATCCCGGACTGGTCCGGCGAGCCGTACGCCGAATGCCCGGAGGGCACCCTCGTCTGGACCGACCTGGCCGACGTGCTGGCCGGCCGGGTGCCCATGTGGCCCAGCGACCGGCACTTCCTGCCGCTGGTCTTCGCCGAACGCCCGGCCGTCTTCCACGGCGTCATCCCGTTCGAGAACGGCGTCGGCCTGGACTGGCACTACTCCCGCACCGACTGACCCCCTCCCGCCCGGGGCGGGGGAAGCGGGAGGACGTGCGGGGCGGCGGGTCAGAAGCGGGGCATGCCGCCGAATTGGCGGTCGCCGGCGTCGCCGAGGCCGGGCACGATGAAGCGGTGGTCGTTCAGCGCCGTGTCGAGGGCGGCGGTGACCACCCGCAGCGGCAGGCCGGACCGCTCCAGCCGCTCGATGCCGGCCGGCGCGGCCAGCACGCACAGCACGGTGATGTCGGTGCAGCCCCGGTCGGCCAGCAGCCGGCAGCAGTGCTCCAGCGACCCGCCGGTGGCCACCATCGGGTCGAGGACCAGCACCGGAATGCCGGCCAGCTCGGTGGGCAGCGACTCCATGTACGCCCGCGGTTCGAAGGTCACCTCGTCCCGGGCCAGCCCGACGAAGCCCATGGACGACTCGGGCAGCAGCCCGAGGGCCGCGTCGGCCATGCCCAGCCCGGCCCGCAGCACCGGCACCAGCAGCGGCGGGTTGGCCAGCCGGAACCCGTCGGTGGGCGCAACGGGCGTGGTCACCGGGTACGTCTCCACCGGGAACGACCGCGCGGCCTCGTACACCAGCATGGTGGTGAGTTCGTGCAGGGCGGCCCGGAACGACGCCGAGTCGGTGCGGGCGTCCCGCATCGCGGTGAGCCGCGACTGCGCGAGCGGGTGATCAACAACGAGTACGTCCACGATCGCTCAACCTACGCCACCGGTCGCGACCGCCGCCGGTCCCGGACGACCGGCGTGGCCGGCGCCACCAATCGCAGTGGCGAAGATCACTGTACGCACCGATTGCGTAGACTCTTCGGCATGACGGCTTCAACGATCTCGGGCCGGTCCGACCTGTCCGAGCTGGGACGATCCGAGGCGACCCTGCGGACGTTCCTGCACGGCCTGCCCGGCGTGGACCAGGTCGGGGCGGAGCAGCGGGCGGCCATGCTCGGCACCCGCTCGATCAAGACCTCCGCCAAGGCGTGGGCGATCGACCTGGCGATCCGGATGGTCGACCTGACCACCCTGGAGGGCGCGGACACCCCCGGCAAGGTGCGGGCGCTCTCCGCCAAGGCGGTCCGGCCGGACCCGGCCGACCCGTCCTGCCCGCACGTCGGCGCCGTCTGCGTCTACCCGACGATGGTCCCGTACGCCGCCGAGGTGCTGCGGGGCTCCGGGGTGCACCTGGCCAGCGTGGCCACGGCCTTCCCGTCCGGCCAGGCGCCGCTGGCCGTCAAGATCGCCGACACCGAGGCGGCCGTGGCCGCCGGCGCCGACGAGATCGACATGGTGATCAACCGGGGCGCCTTCCTGGCCGGCCGGTACGCCGAGGTCCACGAGGAGATCGTGGCCGTCAAGTCGGCCTGCGGGGACGCGCACCTCAAGGTGATCCTGGAGACCGGCGAGCTGGCCACGTACGACAACGTGCGCCGGGCATCCTGGCTGGCCATGCTGGCCGGCGGCGACTTCATCAAGACCTCCACCGGCAAGGTGCCGTCCGCGGCCACCCTGCCGGTCACCCTGATCATGCTGGAGGCGGTCCGGGACTTCCGCGCGGCGACCGGCCGGCAGGTCGGGGTGAAGCCGGCGGGCGGCATCCGCAACACCAAGGACGCCATCAAATACCTGGTCACGGTCAACGAGACGGCGGGCGAGGACTGGCTGCACCCGGACTGGTTCCGGTTCGGCGCCTCGTCGCTGCTCAACGACCTGCTGATGCAGCGCACCAAGCTCACCACCGGCACGTACGCCGGCCCCGACTACTTCACCCTGGACTGACCCGCATGTTCGAGTACGCTCCCGCGCCGGAGTCCCGCGCGATCGTCGACCTCAAGCCGTCGTACGGCCTCTTCATCGACGGCGAGTTCGTCGACCCCACCGACGGCGGCAGCTTCAAGTCGATCAACCCGGCCTCCGAGGAGGTGCTCGCCGACGTGGCCGAGGCCGGCCCGCAGGACGTGGACCGGGCCGTGGCCGCCGCCCGGACGGCGTACGAGCGGGTCTGGGGGCCGATGCCGGGCCGCGACCGGGCCAAGTACCTCTACCGGATCGCCCGGCTCATCCAGGAGCGCTCGCGCGAGCTGGCGGTGCTGGAGTCGCTGGACAATGGCAAGCCGATCCGGGAGTCCCGGGACGTCGACATCCCGCTGGTGGCCGCGCACTTCTTCTACTACGCCGGCTGGGCCGACAAGCTGCCGTACGCCGGCTTCGGTCCGGACCCGAAGGCGCTCGGCGTGGCCGGTCAGGTCATCCCGTGGAACTTCCCACTGCTCATGCTGGCCTGGAAGATCGCCCCGGCGCTGGCCGCCGGCAACACCGTGGTGCTCAAGCCGGCCGAGACCACCCCGCTCACCGCGCTGCTGTTCGCGGAGATCTGCCAGCAGGCCGAGCTGCCGCCGGGCGTGGTCAACATCGTCACCGGCGCCGGCGACACCGGCCGGGCGCTGGTGGAGCACGCCGGCATCGACAAGGTGGCGTTCACCGGCTCCACCGAGGTGGGCCGGCAGATCGCCCGGTCGGTGGCCGGCACCCGCAAGAAGGTGACGCTGGAGCTGGGTGGCAAGGCCGCCAACATCGTCTTCGACGACGCGCCGATCGACCAGGCCGTCGAGGGCATCGTCAACGGCATCTTCTTCAACCAGGGCCACGTCTGCTGCGCCGGGTCCCGGCTGCTCATCCAGGAATCGGTGTACGACGAGGTGCTGTCCTCGCTCAAGCGCCGGATGGCCCGGCTGCGCGTCGGTGACCCGCTGGACAAGAACACCGACGTCGGCGCCATCAACAGCGCCGCCCAGCTGGACCGGATCCGCGAGCTGTCCGAGGTGGGCTCGGCCGAGGGCGCCGAACGCTGGTCGCCGCCGTGCGAGCTGCCCGACCGCGGCTTCTGGTTCGCGCCCACGGTCTTCACCGGGGTCACCCAGGCGCACCGGATCGCCCGGGAGGAGATCTTCGGCCCGGTGCTGTCGGTGCTGACCTTCCGCACCCCGGCCGAGGCCGTCGAAAAGGCCAACAACACGCCGTACGGGCTGTCAGCCGGGATCTGGACCGACAAGGGCTCCCGGATCCTCTGGCTGGCCGACCGGCTGCGCGCCGGGGTGGTCTGGGCCAACACGTTCAACAAGTTCGACCCGACCTCGCCGTTCGGCGGCTACAAGGAGTCGGGCTACGGCCGCGAGGGCGGCCGGCACGGTCTGGAGGGGTACCTCAATGTCTGACGCTCCGGGCCGGGTGGCCGTACGCAAGACGTACAAGCTCTTCATCGGCGGGAAGTTCCCGCGCAGCGAGTCGGGACGGTCGTATCTCGTGGCGGACACCAATGTGGCGCTGGCTTCCCGCAAGGACGTCCGGGACGCGGTGCTGGCCGCCCGGGCCGCGGTCAAGGGCTGGGCCGGTGCCACCGCGTACAACCGGGGTCAGATCCTCTACCGGGTGGCCGAGATGCTGGAGGGCCGGCGCGACCAGTTCGTGGCTCTCGGCGTGCCCGCCGACGAGGTGGACGCCGCGATCGACCGCTGGGTCTGGTACGCCGGCTGGTCCGACAAGATCGCTCAGGTGTACGGCGGTGCCAACCCGGTGGCCGGCCCGTACTTCAACCTTTCCGCGCCCGAGCCGACCGGGGTGGTGGGCGTGGTGGCCCCGGCCGAGCCGGCGCTGCTGGCGCTGGTCAGCGTGATCGCCCCGGCCATCGTCACCGGCAACACCGTGGTGGTGCTGGTCGGCGAGTCCGCGCCGCTGCCCGCGGTGACCCTGGCCGAGGTGCTGGCCACCTCCGACCTGCCCGGCGGCGTGGTGAACCTGCTCACCGGCCGACCGGCCGAGACCGCGCCCTGGCTCGCGTCGCACATGGACGTCAACGCGCTGGACCTGACCGGGGTGACCGACCCCGAGCTGGCCGCCGACCTGGAGGTCAAGGCCGCGGAGAACCTCAAGCGGGTGCTCCGCCCGGCGCCCACCGACCACGACTGGCACGCCGACCCGGGCCTGGCCCGGATGACCACCCTGCTGGAGACCAAAACCGTCTGGCACCCCAAAGGCCAATGAGGTGTAAGGAAGGGCCCCTTCTTATCGCTTTCTGTATAGGAAGGGGCCCTTCTTAACCGACGCGATCCGGCGACCAGGGTGCGGTCGAGCAGCGGGCTGGTCGCCGGTGGGGGTGGTGTGACCGGCGGGACTCCGCCGGAGTCGGCCGGCCTCTACTACGGCGGGTAGGATTAGAGCGTGATGCGGCTGGGTGACCTGGAACGTGCGGTGATGGACGTGTTGTGGGACCGGACCTCCGGTGCCGGCGCGGGGGTCACCGTGCGGGAGGTCGCCGAGTCGCTGGCCGAGCGCGAGCTGGCGTACACGACCGTGATGACCGTGCTGGACCGGCTGGCCGGCAAGGGCATGGTGCAGCGCGAGCGCGAGGGGCGGGCCTGGAGCTACCGGCCGGCGGCGAGCCGCGAGGCATACATCGCGCAGCTCATGCTCGACGCGCTGGATCTGGCCGGCGAGCCGGCCCTCGGGCAGCGGGGCGACACCGACCGGCTCGGCCGGGGCGCCGCGCTGGTCCGGTTCGCCCGCTCGGTGACCGGGTCCGAGGCGGAGATCCTCCGCGCCGCGCTGCGAGACGGCGGCGCCGCGCGGGACGGCGACACCGCGCGGGACGGCGCCACCGCGCGGGACGGCGCCACCGCGCGGGACGGCGCCACCGCGCGGGACGGCGCCACCGCGCGGGACGGCGGCGGCGTCCGGGACGAGGCCCCGGAGCGGGAGGACTGAGATGCTGTCCGCCGCCCACTTCGCCGGCACGACGCTGGCCTGCTACCTGGCCGCCGTGGCGCTGAGCCGGGCGAGCTGGGTGGCCCGCAGTCCCCGGGCGGCGATCCTGTGCTGGCAGGCCGTCGGGCTCTCGGTGGGGCTCTCCGCGATCGGGCTGCCGATCGCGCTCGGGCTCGACCCGTACCATCTCGGCACCGGCCGGGCGCTGCTGGCGCTCGGCGCGGACCTGGCCGCCGGCCGGCTCCCGGTGGGGCTGACCGCGGTCCACCTCGGCCTGGTCGGGGTCGGCCTCGGGATCGGCACGGTCCTGCTGACCTCCACGGTCCGCAGCCTGCTGGCGGCCACCCGGGTCCGCCGCCGGCACCGGCTGCTGCTCAATCTGGTGGCCCGGGACGACCCGGCCGCGCCGGGCGCGCTGGTGCTGGACCATCCGGGTGCCGCCGCCTACTGCCTGCCCGGCGTACGCCCGCGGGTGGTGGTCAGCGCCGGCACGCTCAGCCTGCTGGATCGGGCGGAGCTGGCGGCCGTGCTGAGCCACGAGCGTGCCCACGCCGACGAGCGGCACGACCTGGTGCTGCTGCCGTTCACCGCGCTGTGCCGGGCGCTGCCGTGGGTGCGCTGGGTGCGCCGCGCCCACCGCCGGGTGGCGCTGCTGGTCGAGATGCGGGCCGACGACCGCGCCCGCCGCCAGCACACGGCCCGGTCCCTGGCCGCGGCCCTGGTCCGGTTCGCCACGGCCGGTTCCGGTACGGCGCCGGCCGGCGCCCTCGGGCTCGCCGACCGGGACCTGGACGCCCGGCTGGAACGGCTGCTCGTCTCCGGCCGCCCGCCGCTGCTGCGCCGCACCCTCTCCCTGGCCGCCACCGCCCTCCTCCTGGCCGCCCCCCTCTGTCTCTTCCTGGCCTGACCCCTCCCACCCCTCTCCCTCTCCCTCTCCCCTCCCCTTGGCGATCTTGCACTTTGGGCCCCTCTTTTGCGGTGAATGCACCTTTGTGGAGGCCGAAAGTGCAAGATCGAGGGCAGGCGGGCAGACATGTAGATAGGCTACATGTAGGGTGGCTATGACAAGCGCGCCTACCTTTGGAGGGTGGCATGGATCCGCTGCTCCTCGCCCGCCTGCAGTTCGCCACCACCACGACGATCCACTTCCTCTTCGTGGCGGTCACGCTCGGCCTCGTCACCCTGCTGGTCGTGCTGCAGACCGCCTGGCAGCTCACCGGGAAGCCGAAGTACGAGCGGCTGACCCGGTTCTGGGGCACGCTTTACCTGATCAACTACGTGCTCGGCATCGCCAGCGGCATCCTGCTGGAGTTCCAGTTCGGGCTGAACTGGAGCGGGCTCTCCCGGTACGTGGGCAACGTCTTCGGCGCCCCGCTGGCCATGGAGACGCTGGTCGCCTTCTTCCTCGAGTCCACCCTGCTCGGCATGTGGATCTTCGGGTGGCACCGGCTCCGCCGCGGCGTACACCTGGCGCTGTTGTACGGCGTGGCGCTCACGGCGTACGGCTCGGCCTTCTGGATCATGGTGGCGAACGCCTGGCTCCAGCACCCGGTCGGCTACGAACTGCGCGACGGCGTGGCCGAGCTGACCGACTTCGGCGCGCTGCTGCGCAACCCGACGCTCGGGATGGCCTTCGCGCACGTGGTGAGCGCCGCGCTGACCGTCGGCGGCTTCCTGATGGCCGGGATCAGCGCCTGGCACCTGATCCGCCGCACCCCCGACCACGCGCTGTTCCGTACCTCGCTGCGGCTGGGGCTGGTCACCGGGTCCGTGGCGGTCCTGTTCGTGGTCGGCTTCGGCTTCGCCCAGTTCGGCCCCGTGGGCGCCGTGCAGCCGACGAAGTTCGGTGACGACGCCGCGCGGGCCGCGGCGACCGCCGACTGGACGGCCCGGTTCGGTCCCGGCGACTACCAACCGCCGGCGCTGGCCGCCGTGGCGCTCGGGTTCATGATGCTGATCGGCATGGTGCTCTTCTTCGCGCTGTTCCTGCTGCCGCTGCTGTACCGGGACTGGCTGATCCGCCTGCGCTTCCCGCTCTACCTGTTGCTGCTGGCCGCGCCGCTGCCGTTCCTGGCAGTGATCCTGGGCTGGCTCACCCGGGAGGTGGGCCGGCAGCCCTGGGCCGCGTACGGCCTGCTGCGCACCCAGGACGCGGTGGCCGGGGTGTCCGGCGGCACCATGCTGGCCTCGTTTCTCGGCTTCTCCCTGCTGCTCGGCGCCCTCGCGGTGACCAACTGGGTGCTGATCCTCCGCCAGGCCGGCCGCGGCGCGCACGACCTGGCCCTGGGCCGGTCCCCCGCGGCCGCCCTGGACGCCCCGCCCACCTGGACCGACGAACCCCTGATCGCCCGCTGAGGAGGCCGGCATGGAGATCATCTGGTACGCCCTGCTGGGGCTGTTCTTCGCCGCCTACCTGGTGCTCGGCGGGTACGACTACGGCGTCGGACTGTCGCTGGCCGGGTCCGCCGACCCGGCGGCCCGGCGGCGGGCCCTCACCGCCCTCGGGCCGTTCTTCCTCGGCAACGAGGTCTGGCTGGTGGCGGCCGTGGGGGTGCTGTTCGGCGCCTTCCCGACGCTGGAGGGCGACCTGCTCTCCGGGCTCTACCCGGCCGTGGCCGTGGCGCTCGCCGGGGTGATCCTGACCACCGCAGCGGTGCAGCTGCGCAGCCGCCCCCGCGGGGAACGCGTACGGGCCCGCTGGGACCGGGCCGTGGTGGCCGGCAGCGCGCTCGCCGCCCTCGGCTGGGGCGCGGTGCTCGCCGGCCTGCTCCAGGGCGTACCGGTGGCGGCCGACGGCCGGGTGGCCGGGGTGACGGCCGTCTGCACCCCGTTCGTGGCCGCCGGCGCCCTGGCCCTGCTGACCCTGGTGGGCGTGCACGGCGGCACCTTCCTGGCGCTGCGGCTGCCCGGCGCGGCGGCCGCCGGCGCCGCCCGCCACGCCGACCGGCTCGTCCCGGTCGCGCTGGTCGCGCTCGCCGCGGCCACCGCGGTGGGCCTGGCCTCCGACCGGGTACGTCGGTCCGTCCAGCAGCCGGTGGCCGCCCTCGCGCTCCCGGTGGTGCTCGCCGCGCTGCTACTTGCGGTACGGGCGGCGCTGCGCGCCGGACGGCCCGGGCGGGCCTTCGCGGCCTCGGCGCTGGCGCTGGCCGTCCCGGTCCTCGGGGTAGCCGCCAGCACCTGGCCGTACGCGCTGATCTCCAGCGCCGACCCGACCGCAAGCCTGACTGTGACGCACGCCGCCGCGAGCGACCCCACGCTGCGCCTGCTGACCCTGGTCTCGGTGCCGCTGCTGCCGGTGCTACTAGGCTTTCAGGTGATGTGCTGGTGGGCGTTCCGCGGACGGGTCGACGACCGCACGCCGGTGTACTGGTGAACCGGCGGCCGTTCGACCCTCGACTGCTGCGCCGGGTCCCCGCGACCCGGCGCCAGTTGGCGCTGCTCGCCGTCCTGGGCGCGCTGGCGGCCGGCGCGATCCTCGGCCAAGCCACCGCGCTGGCCGCCGTGCTCGCGGCGGGCGCGGACGGTCGGCTGGACCGGGCGGCGCTGACCGGGTTCGCCGCGGCGGTGGCCGGGCGGGCCGCGCTGTCCTGGGCGCAGGGCGTGGTGACCGCCCGGATGGCAGCCACGGTCAAGGCCGCGCTGCGCACCGAACTGCTCGCCGCCGTCGGCCAGCGCGGTCCGGAGTGGCTCGCCGGGCAGCAGGCCGGCCGGCTGGCCACGCTGGCCGGCCGGGGCCTGGACGCGCTGGACGCCTACTTCACCGGCTACCTGCCGCAGCTGATTCTGGGCGTCACCGTCCCGGCGGCCGTGCTGGCCCGGTTGGTGTTCGCCGACTGGAGTTCGGCGCTGATCATCGCGCTGACGCTGCCGCTCATCCCGGTCTTCGGCGCGCTGCTCGGCTGGCAGGCGCAGGCGGCCACCGAGCGGCAGTGGCGGCGGCTGGCGCTGCTCGGCGGGCACTTCCTGGACATGGTGGCGGGGCTGCCCACCCTCCGGACCTTCGGGCGGGCCCGGGCCCAGGTGGCAGTGGTCCGGCGGATGGCCGACGGCCACCGGGTGGCCACCATGAAGACGCTGCGGATCGCGTTCCTCTCCGGGCTGGTGCTGGAGCTGGTGGGCACCCTGTCGGTCGCCCTGGTGGCGGTGCCGATCGGGCTGCGGTTGCTGGGCGGCGGGCTCGCGCTGCACACCGCGCTGCTGGTCCTGCTGCTCGCCCCCGAGGCATACCTTCCACTGCGCGCGGCCGGCAGCCGGTTCCACGCCAGCATGGAGGGGCTCACGGCCCTGGACGAGGCGCTCACGGTCTCCGCCGGCGCCACTCCGGCCGGCGCCGTCGGCGAGGGATCCGGGGCGACGACGGAGCCCGACGCCGGACGGCCCACCGGGCCCGCCGGCACGAGCGCCGGTCCCACCGGAAGCCCCGCCGGCCCCGGCCCCGCCGGAACGACCGCCGACCCCGCCGGAGCTCCGCCCCGGCCGGTCCGACCGCCCCGGCAGCCGGTCTCCGGTACGGCCGCGGGCGGGCGCCGGCGGCATCCCGCCCCCGCGGGCGCCACCGAGATCCGCTTCGCCGGCGTCACCGTGGCGTACGAGCGGACCACGGCGCTTCAGGACGTGTCGTTCACGATCCACGCCGGCGAGCGGATCGCGGTGATCGGCCCGAGCGGCGCCGGAAAGAGCACTTTGCTCGCCCTGTTGCTGGGTTTCGCCACCCCGGCGGCCGGCCGGATCACGGTGATCGGTGCGGGCGGATCCGGGACGGCCGGGACCGATCTGGCCGAGATCGACCCGGACGCCTGGCGCCGGGGCATCGCCTGGGTACCGCAACGGGCTCACCTCTTCGCGGCGTCGCTGGCCGACAACATCCGGTTGGGCGTACCCGACGCGTCCGACGATGCCGTGGCCGCGGCGGTCCGGGCGGCGGCGCTGGAGGAGGTGGTGGCCGGCCTACCGGACGGTCTGGCCACGGTGCTGGGCGAGCGGGGGTACGGGTTGTCGAGCGGCCAGCGGCAACGGGTGGCGCTGGCCCGGGCCTTCCTCCGAGACGCCCCGCTGGTGCTGCTGGACGAGCCGACCGCGCGCCTGGACGGGGCCTCGGAGGCGGCGGTGCTGGACGCCACCCGGCGGCTGGTGGCCGGCCGCACGGCCGTGCTGGTGGCACACCGGCCCGCCATGCTCCGCGAGGCCGACCGGGTGCTCCGGATCGACGGCGGCCGGCTCACCGAGCTGACCCGCCCGCGCGAGGTGGTTCCGTGAGCGCGAGGAGTGAGCTTGCGAGCCCCGCAGTCGCGAACAAGGGTGGTCCCGTGAGCGCGAGGAGTGAGCTTGCGAGCCCCGCAGTCGCGAACGACGTTGGCCCCGTGAGCGCCGCCGAGGCGCCGCGCGGGTTCCTGCGCCCGGAACGAGCCGTGCTGCGGCTGGCCCGGCCGTACCTGGGCCGGCTGGTCGGCGCCGGGCTGCTGGCCGCCGCGACCGAGCTGGCCGGCCTGCTCCTGATGGCCACCGCCACCTGGCTGTTGATCCGCGCGGCCGGCCGGCCGCCGCTGGACGCGCTCACCGTCGCGATCGTCGGGGTACGCGCCCTGGCCATCGGCCGGGGCGTGCTGCGCTACTCGGAGCGGCTGGCCGGGCACGACGCCACGCTGCGGATCGTGACGGACGTCCGCGCGGCGGTGTTCGGCAGCCTGGTGGACCGGCCGGCCGCCGACCGGCGGAGCGGGGACACGCTGAGCCGACTCGTCTCCGACGTGGAGGCGGTGCAGGACCTGCTGCTCCGGGTGCTGGTGCCCGGTGCCGCGGCCGCCCTGGTGGGGGTGCTGTCGGTCGCCGGGGCGGCGCTCGTCTCCCCCGCGGCCGCGGTGGCGCTCGCGGTCGGGTTGCTGCTGGCCGGCGTCGTGCTTCCGGTGCTGGCCACCGCGTTGACCCGGCGGACGGCCGACGAGGTGGCGCCGCTGCGCGGCGCGCTCGCGGCCGACGCGATCGATCTCACCCATGGCGCCGCCGACCTGGCCGCCTTCGGCGCCACGGCCGCGGCGCTGGACCGGGCCGCCGACCGGGCCCGCCGATTGGCCGGGCTGGAGCGCCGGCTGGCGTTGACGGGCTGGGCCGTGGACGGGCTGGGGGTGCTGGTCGCCGGCCTCACCAGCGCCACCATGGTGCTGGTGGCCCTGCGCGGCGGGGTACCCGGGGTGCTGGTGGGGATGCTCGCCGTCGGCGGCCTGGCGGCGGTGGAGTCCGCGTTGGCCCTGGTGGGCGCCGCTCGGCAGTGGACCCAGGTACGTGCCGGGCTCCGCCGGGTGGCCGCGCTGCTGCCGGCGACGGCTCCCCCCGCTTCCCCGGCCCCGTCGGCTGGCACCACCCCGGCGGCCGGTGCGGCGAGCCGCGAGGGCCGAGCGGCCGAGCGGCCGGGACCCGATGGCCGCCCTGTCCAGACGACCAGCCCCGACGGACGCCCGGCCGAGATGACCGGCCCCGACGGCCGGTCGGCCGGGGCGACCAGCCCCGACGGACGCCCGGCCGGGCTCCGGCTGCGCGACGTACGGGTGCGCTACCGGGCGGACGGGCCGGCAGCGCTGGACGGGATCGACCTCGACCTGCCGCCGGGCCGCCGGGTGGCCGTGGTCGGGCCGAGCGGCGCCGGCAAGAGCAGCCTGCTGGGCGTGCTGACCGGCGCGCTGCGGCCGGCGGGCGGCGCCGTGACGCTGGACGGCGCCGACCTGTCGACGTACCCGACTGACCGGCTTCCCCGCCTGGTGAGCGGGTTGCTGGCGGACGCGCACGTCTTCCACGCCTCGGTTCGGGACAATCTCCTGCTCGGCGCAGCCGGTGCCACCGAGGCCGGTCTCGCGGCGGCCGCCGGAACGGCGGGGCTGCTGGACTGGGTACGCGCCCAGCCGGAGGGCTGGGACACCGTCGTGGGCGAGGACGGCGGCCAGCTCTCCGGCGGCCAGCGTCAGCGGCTGGCCCTGACCCGGGCGCTGCTCGCCGCCCCGGCCGTGCTGCTGCTGGACGAGCCGACCGAGGGCCTCGATCCGGCCGCCGCCGACCGGGTGCTGGCGGCCGTCCGGGCCGACACCCCGGCCGCACACTCGATCGTGCTGGTCACGCACCGGCTCAGCGGACTCGATGGGTACGACGAGATCCTGGTCCTCGACGGCGGCCGGGTGGTGCAGCGCGGCCGGCACGCCGAGTTGCGGGACGCTCCCGGCTGGTACCGCGAGCAATGGGCGCTGCAGGAGGCCGCGGAGCGGGGCTACCTGGCAGTCGCGCCCTGACGGCCGCTGCACAATCGCGCCCGTCCGCGCGCTGGGCCGTACCGGAGCCCGGTTCAGGGAAATCACCGGACGCGGGCGGCCGCACCCGGCCGGCAAGCTGGTTTCATGCCGGTCCGCGAGATGAGCCTGATCGACGACTACGTGCACAGCCTGCGTGGCCGTCTGCGCGGCCCCGCCCGGCTGAAGGACGATCTGCTCACCGAGGTGCGGGACGGCTTGACCGACGCCGCCGAGGCCCACCTGGACGCCGGGCGGTCGCCCGTCGAGGCCCAGCGGTACGCCCTGAGGGAGTTCGGTCCGGTCCGGCGGATCGCCGGGGCGTACCAGGCGGAGATCGCCGCCCGGTCCGCCCGGACGCTCGCGCTGCGGACCGTCGGCATGGCGGCGGTGCTGCTGGCCGGCGGAGACCTGGTGTGGCGCGGCTCACCCTGGACCGGCACGGCCCCGCCGAGCGGTTACCACCTGATCTCCCGCGGCACCAACTGGATCTGGCTGGCCACCGCGGTGCTTGCGCTGGTCTGCGTCGGCGCGCTGAGCCGGGCGGCGCGGCGGCCGTCCGGCGGCCCGGCCTGGCTGGCCCGGGCGGCCGGATTCGGCCTCGCCGCGGCCTTGGCGGTCACCGTGGTCTTCGGCATGGTGCTCTGGATCTGGTCGCTCCTGCTGTGGCCGGCGGCACTGTCCTGGCCACCGATGCTCATCGGCATGGCGCTGCTGTCGGCGGGATACGCCTGGTTGGCCGGTGGGGTGCGGAGCTGCCTGCTGGCCACCCGCCAGGTTCTTTCGCACGGCACCCTGCCCAGCGTGACTCGACCCGAGGCGACAATGAGTGAGACAGCCATGCCTGCAAGTCGTGATTATGACTGTCAGGCATGACGTCTGCTGGGCTGTCCTCGCCAGGACCGGCGACGTCTGGCCGGCAGGCCACCCGACGGACGGGGTCGGGTCGGCTGGATCTGGGTCGGCCGCCGGGCCGGCGTCGGCGGGTCAGGCCGGCGTCGGCGGGTCAGGCCGGCGTCGGCGGCGCCTCGTCGCCGAGGAACGCCTGCACGGTGGCCCGGAACTCGCGCCAGTCCGCCCGCTCCCCGGCCAACGCGCGCCGGCCGGCGCCGGTGAGCTGGTACGTCCGTCGCTGGCGACCGCCCACGCTGCTCCAGTCGCTCGACAGGTGACCCGCCCGCTCCAGCCGGCGCAGGGCCGGATAGACCGTGCCGGTGGGCAGGTCGAGGCTGCCCCCGCTGCGCGTCTTCAGCGCCTCGATGATGGCGTACCCGTGCAGCGCTTCCCCGTCCAGCACTGCGAGCAGGAGCGCGTCGAGGTGGCCGTGGAGCGCCTGGGCCTTCATAGGTAGCAAGCCTACTAATCGACGCGCCGAAGTCCAACCGGGTGCGGGCGTCGCGTCGGTGGCGGGGACCACTAGGGTATTTGCCCAGAGTCCCCGGCGGACGTCCGTCCGGCCGGCCCATCAGCTCAACCGAGTGCACACGGAGGTCAGGGTGGCCCGCCAGTCGTCCCACCGACCCGACGCCGACGAGCCGGGCATCGTGCCCGTGGGCGACGGCTCCGCGACCGAATCCGCCGACGCCGACGCCGACGCGGTCGACCTGACCGGCGGGCAGGGTGATCGCCTCGAGCCGGACGAGGCCGCCGACGCCGACCCGGACCGGTCACTGTGGGCGGAGGTGGACATCACCCCGGTGGAGATCGCGCTGCCCAGCGGCACCGGTTTCACGTTGCGGGCGTACCGCATGTCGGACCGACTGACCCCCACCGAGGTGGGCGACCGGGATGTCGACGACCCCTTCACCGCCCGGCGCCTGCCACCCGCCACGGCCGACGACGAGACCGTCCTGCTCGACGAGGAGTTCACCGAGCAGCTGGCCGAGGTCGAGGATCGCCCCGCGCGGATCCGACGCGGCCGGGCGGGCGCGGACGAGGACGACCGCCACGCCGACGCCGAGGATGTGGACGCCGAGGAGCTGGACGCCGAGGCCGACGATCTGGACGCCGAGGGGGCCGACGCCGACGAGGCCCTGGCCGCCGACGAGCCGGAGGTGGAGCCGGAGCCGGAGGAGGTGCCGGTCTTCCTCAGCCACCGCGGCCGGCTGCTGCTGTTCAAGACCCCGGATTCCCTGGTGGAGTTTGTCCGGTCCGGCGCGCCGAACGACCTCGCCCAGCTCGACACGTGGGACGACCTGGTCCGGCGGATCAGCCCGGCGGACGTGGCGCCGCTCGAGGACGACTCGTACGAGCTGGACCTCGTGGTGGAAAATCTGCGTGGCGGACATGACACCTGGGATCCTCCGCTGCTCATCAAGGCAGGTGAGGCGGCCCGGGACCTCGCGTACGCGCTCCGGCTGCCATCGGTGCTGGACATGCTCTCCAGCGGGACGAGCCTGGACGACCTCGACGAGGCGCTACGGTCGTCGGTGAACGGCGGCCTTGGTGGTTTCCGCGGCCGGCGCCGGTTGCGGAAAATCGGGGCACAGACGGCGAGTCTCGGTTGGCGAACGATTATCGGCAAGATCTCTGCCGCCGTGGACTGGCGCGACTGACCCTGAGCAGGGAGCATCAGTCTTTGGCACACGTCGTGTCAGGGGAGGAGGACGACCACGTGGCGCTCGTGCGGGTGTACTGCGGTCTGGCCTTGGCGGATCGGACCGCTCGACCGGCCTCGACCGGGCCGGTGCTTACCGCAGCCGTGGTCGACGACGCGGGCCGGCTGATCTCCATCTGCGACGTCGGCGACGAGCCGGCCGGCTATGCCCGGCTCGCGTCGCTGCTCGCGGAGCGTTCCAGCGGGCCCGGCGACGCGGCGATCGCCGCCGACAGCGACGATCATGTGATCGTGTCGCTGCTCAGCGTTGCTGGGCGACCGTTGGCCATCGCCGACGACGACGCGGTGGACGACTTCGCCGAGCGGTTCGCGGACGACGACTCCATTGAGGAGATGCAGTCTCCGCCGTCCGTTCGCCGGGCGGTCGGTCTGGCCCGGGCCGTGCAGGCCGGCGCCATCTCCGCGGTCTCGATCTCGGCGCCCCGGGACCTGGCCGAATACCAGCCCGTGCTGGCCGCCCACGCCGCGCTGGCGACCGGTCGGCACGCGGCGGCCGCGGCGCTCCGCGAGGTGCTGCGCGACCTCTACCCGGCGGCGCTGCGCGCCTACCCGGACCCGGCCGAGCCGGTGGCGCTCGCCGTTCTCGACGCGCTGCCCGAGCCCGGGATGCTCGGCCTCGACGGCCGGGGCCGGTCCGGCTCGGTGGCGACCGACACCATCGTGAACCATCTCGCCGCCGATCGGGTGGCCGAGCCGGCCGTCATCGAGGACGCGCTCACCGCGCTGCGGGTCGCCATCACCGAGACCCCGCGCCGGGCCACCAACAACCGCGGCATCGTGTCGGCCGCCGCGGTGACCGTGCGGCAGGCCGTCGCCGCCGTACGCGCCTGCGACGCCGGATGTGCGGCGCTGGTGGACGCGCTGGCCGACCGGGTCGCGCCACCTCCCGCCCCGGCCACCACCCGGGTCGGTCGCCGGGCGGCCGTCGAACCCGCGCCCGCCAAGCCGACCGTGGTGCCGGGCGGCCGGGCCCAGCGCCGGCAGGCCGAGGAGGCGCGTCGCCTCGCCAACGAGCCGGTGCCGGCCGTCGGCCGTCGACGCCAGCCCGAGCCGGTGACCGGCTCGAACCCTCCGCTCCCGCCCCGTCCGGTCGGCCCACCGCCCGTCGCCCCGGCGCCCGCCGCCGGACACCCGAGCGTCGCGCCGGCCGCCGCGGCCGACCTGCCCGGGAGCCGCACCGGGCTCGGCGCCGCCCGACCAGCCGCATACCGGCCGGAGGCGCCGGCCAGCCGGCCGGTGTCGGCGCCCCCGCCGCCGCCCCCGGGCATCACCCCGATCACCCCCGGTCAGCGGAGCGGCCGGCCACCGGCCGAGGCCGGCGAGCCGTTCCGGCCCACGCTCACCACCGCGGCCATCAAGAGCGCGCGCGCCGAACGCCAACGCCCCACGCCCATCCCGCCGCGCCCCACCCCGCGCGCCGACGGGCCGACCGCCCCCAGCAACGGGTTCAGCGCCACCGACCTCAGCCTGCCGATGCCGGCCGCCCGGCCGGCGCCGGAACCCCCCGCCGCGCCGCCCGGGTCGCGCGCCAACTGGCCGCTGGTCAACGGCGACGACCGCGGTGACGCGCTGGAGAGCCGGGAGCCGGGCCGGGGATACCCGGAGGGCCCGGACCGGCACCGTGACGAGCCGACGAACGGCGGCGGCCGCAGCGGCCGCGTCCCGCCGCCGTGGCTTGCCAACGACCTTCCGCCGGAGCCGCCGATGCTGCGCCTGGTGGAGCCGCCGCCGCTGGCGGATCGCGCCCTGCGGGACGATCCGGTACGCCGCCCCGCGGCACCGGTCGACGGCCCGCCGCTGCGTCTTGTCGAGCCGCGGCCGGAACCGGCGCGCGCCGCGGTCGCCCGCTCGCGTGCCGGCTCGGACAGCCTCCCGCAGTTGCCGGTGTCCGACGAGGGCGACGGGGACCTGCTCATCTTCGCGGCCACCCGCTCGGCGTGGTTCACCGGGCAGTCCGATGAGGACAGCACCGACTGGTCGTCCATCGCGGACACGGGCTGGCGCGCCGCCGAACAGGCCGCGAAGCCGGCCGTGGGCTCGGAGACCAGCGCCGGGCTGCCGAAACGGGTACCGCAGGCCAACCTGGTCCCGGGCTCACCGCTGCGGGACGAGCGTCCACTGCGGATCGTCCGCGACGCGGCGAGCCTCGCCGAGAACACCACGGGCTACTTCCGCGGGTGGCGTCGCGGCCAGGAGATCGGCGGGTACGCCGTCGGCGGGCGACCGGGCCGGGAGTCGGCCGGCGGCTGGGACTTCAGCCGCGAGCAGAACGATGCCGACCGCGACTACCAGTACCGCCCGGCCGGCTACCGGTCCTGATCCGGCCGCGATCCGAGCCCGATCGAAACGGACGACGGCGGGTCACCACCTCCACGGTGGGGACCCGCCGCTTCCGTACCCTGCTTCACTCCGTGGCCGCGCCGACGGCGCCGTGGCGCCGGATCGACACCAGGTGTTGGGACAGCTCGCGGATCGTCGGAAAGTCGAACAGCAGGACCGGTGGCACCCGCATGCCGAGTTCGCCGGCGACGCGCTTGGCCACCTCGATCCCGCCAACCGAGTCCAGGCCGAGGTCGGCGAAGGAGGTCTCGATGTCCACCTCATCGGCGCCCGGCAGACCCAGCACGCCGGCCACCGCCCGGGCCAGGCAACCCTGCACGTTGGCCGTCTCCGCGGCCCGATCAGTTCCCGCCATGTCGTCCTCCTGAAGGTCCTTGCCGGGTCACCGGCCCGGCGGCGCTGACCACCAGCGCCGAGTTGAAGCCGCCGTGGCCCCGGGCCAGGACCAGGGCGTGCCGCAGCCGCGCCGGCCGGGCCCGGTCGCGGACCAGGTCCAGCCGGTAGTCCGGCACCACCGAGCGCACGCCCACGGTCGGCGGTATGACCTGATCCCGGAGGGCCAGCAGGGCCGCGGCGACATCCATGGTCGCCCCGGCGTACGCCCGACCGGTCATCGTCTTGGGCGCCGTCACCGGCACCTCGCCGGGCCCGAACACCGCGGCCAGGGCCGATGCTTCGGCCCGATCCGCGGCGGGCCATCCGGCCGCGTCGGCGAACACCACGTCCACGTCGGCCGGGCGCAGGTCCGCATCGGCCAGCGCCGCGCGGATCGCCCGTTCCAGCGTGGGCGGGCGGGCTGAGCCGGGCGGTGGGTCGAACGTGGCGGCGTGGCCGGCCAGGACGCCGTACGCCCGCGCGCCGCGCGCCGCGGCCGCCGCCGCGTCCTCCACGACGAACATGGCGCCGCCCTCCCCCGGAAGGTAGCCACGGGCGTCCTCGTCGAACGGCGCGTACGCGGTCGTGACATCCGCCCAGGTACTGAGCAGTCCGGTGCTGAGCTGCGCGGTCAGCCCGTACGGGCACAGCGAGGCGTCCACCCCGCCGCCGATCACCACCGTGGCGCCCCGGCGACTCAACCGGCGCGCCTGCCCGAGCGCGTCCAGCGCGCCAGCCTGCTCGGCCGCGAGCACCCCGCACGGGCCCCGCATCCCGTGCCGGATCGAGATCTGCCCGGTGGTGGCGGCATAGAACCAGGCGATCGACTGGTACGCGCCGACCCAGCCGGGGCCCTTGCTCCACAGGCGCTCGATCTCCCGCTGGCCGAACTCGGTGCCACCGGACGAGCTGGCCGTCACCACCGCCATCTCGTATTCTCCCACCGTGCCGGGATCGACGGCGGCGTCCCGCAGGGCCATGTCGGCGGCCGCCAGGCCCAGGTGGGTCCAGTGATCGGTCTGCGGGATCAGCCGGCCCGGCACGTGGTCCCGAGCCACGAAGTCGCGCACCTCGCCGGCAAAGCGCACCGGGTAGTCCGCCGCGTCGAACCGGCTGATCGGGCCCAGCCCGCTGCGCCCCGCCCGGGTGGCCGCCCAGAATTGCTCGGCGCCCAAGCCGTTGGGCGCCACCACACCGAGACCGGTGACCACGGCCGTGCCGGTCATCGCACCGACCCCGCAGTCTCCGTCATCCAGGTGCCAACGGCGTCCGCGATGGCCAGCACCGCGGCCAGCGGTCGCATCATCACCACGAAGTTGCTCAGCTGGCCCTCGGCGTTGAAGCTGATCAGATCGATTCCCTCGACCGGTTCGCCCTCCACCTCGGCCCGGAAGACCAGGCCGTGCACGCCGGCGCCGGTGCCGGCGCCGGCAACCGTCGCGAACGGCTCGGCGCCGTCGCCGGATCCATCGAGCGAGGCCACGTACCGGAAGTTTTGGAAGATCTCCAGCAGCGCGGTCAGCAGCTCGGCCACGTGTTCGCGGCCGACCACCGGACGGATCGTGGCCGGCCGGTGGAAGACCACGTCCGGGGCCAGCATGCCGACCAGCCGTGGCAGGTCCCGCTCCTCGACCGCCCGCCGTACGGCCTCGATGCTCGCGTCGGCTGTCCGCTCGGTGCGCCGGCTCATCAACGTACCTCCCGCTCGTACTCCTGGGTGGTGGCCGGCGGCCCGGCCGGGCCACCCGCCGGCGGCCCGGCAGCGCCGGTCCGTGACCGCACCGCTTCCGCGTTGCGGTGACCCCAGCCACGCTGGAAGATCCAGCGCACGACCGGGGCGGGGGCGTGCCGGTGCAGCCAGACCCGGGCCCGGTACTCGCGCCCCGGTATCTGCACGACCCGCCCGGCGGCCACCGCGGCCAGCCCCTCCCGCACCACCGGCCCGGGTTCGAGCACCGGACCCAGCCGGGTCCGGGCCCCGGTCATCGGTCCGATCCGCACGGAACCGGGGCACAGCGCCGTGACGTGTACGCCCAGCCCGGTCAACTCCAACGCCACGGTGCGGCTGAACGACGTGACGAACGCCTTGCCGGCGCAGTACGCGGCCCCACCCGGCGCCGCCAGGAACCCCGCCACCGACGACAGGTTGAGCACCCCGCCGTGGCCACGACGCACCATCCCGGGGATCGCCGCGCGGGTCAGCAGCACCACCGCCAGCGTGTTCAGCCGAACGCTGCGGTCCAGCTCGACCGGGTCCCGGTTGCCCAGCGGCGTGATGCCGCCGAACTCGCCGGCATTGTTCACCAGCAGGTCGACGGGGCGATCGGGATCGGCGAGCCGATCCCGGACCCGGTCCAGCCCGTCCGGCTCGGTGAGATCCGCGGCCAGCACCTCCACCGCGATCCCGTGGTCGGCCCGGAGCCGTGCGGCGACCTCGGCCAGCCGGTCCGCCCGCCGGGCCACCAGGACCAGGTCGGCGCCGCGGCGGGCCAGCTCCGTGGCAAAATGCTCACCCAACCCGTCCGACGCCCCGGTGACCAGCGCCGACCGGTACGGGTAGCCGCCCCGCTCGCTCATGCCGGGACCGCCGCGCCCCGGCCGGCCGCGGCCAGCTCCGCCAGCACCCCGGCGACCGCGGCCGGCGGCGGTTGCCGCTCGTTCTCCTCGATCAGCCGCTCGTTCGCGCGCCGGAAGGCGGCGTCGTCGATGAGGTCCGCCACCAGTTCCGCCAGTTGCCCGGGCCGGACGTCGAGCCACGGAACGTTGTGCCCCGCCCCGGCGGCCGCGACCTGCCGTCCATTGAGGAAGCAGTCGCCCACCGAGGGCAGCGTGAGCTGCGGCACGCCGCAGCTCACCGACGTCAGCGCGGTGCCCGCGCCACCCTGATGGATGATCACGTCACAGCTCGGCAGGAGCAGGTGCAGCGGCATGTCCTCGGCCAGCGACACCCGCTCCGGCAGCGGGCCGAGCAGGTCCCGCTGGTCGCCGAAGATGCCGAGCAGGATGTCCACGTCCAGCCCCGCGAGCTGGTCCAGCACCGCGTGCACGTGGCTCATGTGGCCGGCCACCTTGCCGATCAGGCTGCCCACGGTGAGGAACACCCGGGGTCGCCGGCCCGCCGCGGGGGCGGTCAGCGGCAGCACCGCCGGACCGGCGTACGGCACGAACCGCATCCGCTGCCGGGGCAGCGATCCGGGCAGTTGCAGGCCCGGTGGGCAGGGGTCGACGGTCAGGTCGCCGTGTGGGCTGAGGTCACCCAGGTCCCACCGCTGCCACAGATCGGCCAGCAGGGGCCGTTCCCGTTCCTCGCGCAACAGGGTGTAGTCGGGCCCGGGCACGAGCCGGACCGCGGGCACGTCCAGTTCGGCGGCCAGCCGCAGCGCCGCGTACACCCGCGGTTCGAACACCACCAGGTCCGGTCGCCAGTCCCGGCCGAAGGCCAGCAGGTCGTCCACCATGGTCTCGGCGCCGACCAGGAACATCCGGAGGGCACGATCGGCCCGCGCCGCCTCGTGGGCCGCCCGGTCGCCGCTGCCGTCGGGGATCGCCGTGAACCCCTGCCAGACGGCGCCGAGATCCGGCTTCGGACCGGTCACCACCAGCGGCAGGCCGGACCGCTCCACGGCCCGCTCGGAACCCGGCGGGCTGGCCACCCGTACCTCGTGCCCGTTGGCCCGCAGGCCCCAGCTGAGCACCACCATCGTGAAGTAGTGCGAGGATGCCGCCCAGGTGCAGACGAGGACGCGCACGATCACCTCCTAGGAATTGGCGGGCCCGTCAGCGCCACCGGACCGGCAGGCCGGCCAGGCCACGGGCCATCAGGTTGTCGCGGTACCGCAGCGGCTCGTCGGTCAGGGCGAGTCCCGGCGCGTTCCGGACCAGCGTGGTCAGGGCGGCCGATCCCTCGAGCCGACCGAGTGGGGCGCCCAGGCAGTAGTGGATGCCGGCGCCGAACGCGAGGTGCCGCTCGCCGCGCCGGCCCAGGTCGAGCCGGCCGGGATCGGCATAGACGGCGGGGTCGCGGTTGGCCGCGCCGATCATCAACAGCACCATGTCCCCGCGCCGCACGGGCACGCCGTCCACGTCGCAGTCGACCAGCGCGGTACGCATGATCATTTGCACCGGCGGGTCGTACCGGAGCAGTTCGTCGACGGCCACCTGCGGGTCCCGGTCCCCGTCGCGCAGCTCCCGTGCGGCCTGTGGATGCCGCAGCAGGGTCAGCGTCGCGTTGCCGAGCAGATCGACCACCGTTTCGTGGCCGGCCACCAGCAGCAGCGTGCAGGTGGCCACCAGCTCGTCGAGGGTGAGCACGTCGCCGCGCTCCTCGATCCGGGTCAGCTGGCCGAGCAGATCATCTCCTGGCCTGGCCCGCCGGTCCCGTACCAGCTCGGTGAAGTACGCGGCGACGTCCCGGAACGCCCGCCCGCGCTCATCGATCTCGGCGGGGCTGAGCACGAAGTCGGGATCGATGCCCCGGACGATGATTCCGGACCATCGCTGGATCAGCTCGCGGTCGCCGTACGGCACCCCGAGCAGGTCACTGATCATCGTCAGCGAGTACGGATAGGCCCAGTTCTCGATCAGGTCGCCCGGTCCGTCGGCCATCGCCGCGGCAAGCTGGCGCCGGGCCAGTTCCGCCGCGCGCGGGGCCAGCCCGGCGACGAGCCGCGGGGTGAACGCGTGACCGATGAGCCGGCGCAGCCGGGTGTGGTCCGGCGGGTCGAGGACCACGAACCACCGGGTCCCACCGCCGCCGCCGGATCCCCGGCGGAACGGCACCGGTCCCCTGACCCCGCTCTGGTGCCCGAACCTCGGATCCCGGAAGATCCGTGACACCATCCGGTGCGCGGTCGCCACGAGCAGGCCACCGGCGGTGCGGAACAGCGCCCCGCGGGCCCGCAGCGCGTCGTACCGGGGGTAGGGATCGAGCCGGAATCCGGGTTCGAACGGGTCGAAGCCGAGGATCTCCGCCGGCTCGTCCAGCACATCGGTCATCGCGTTCTCCTCGCGTGCTCGCCGCCGCGCCGGTCAGTAGAACTCGACTACGCGGTGGAAGCCCTCGTACACCCGTCCCACCCCGGTGTCCGGGTTGCGGTAGAACGACTGCACGCTGTACAGGCCCGGCGGGAAGTCGATGGTCAACTCCGCCCAGTGGTTCGGCGACATGGCCATCAGGCCGCCGACCCGGCTCACGAACGTCGGCTTGGGCATCTGCCCGGAGCGCAGCGCCGCGAAGTACGCCGAGACGTCCGCGTCGGTGGTCCCCGGCACCACCTGGCCGAACACCGCCTCGTTCGGCTGGTGGGTCAGGTTCAGGAACAGGTACGTGCCCTTGCCCTTGAGCCGCTTGGGCATGTCGTACTCGAGGTGACCGTTCCGCTCGACCATCGCGATGACGCCGTCGAACCGGAGCGGCCGGGCCGGTGCCCACGGGCCGGCCACGGTCAGCTTCTGCACATGGCTGACCGTGTCGGGCGGCGGCGACATCGCCTCGAGCTCCGACTTCGCGTAGTAGTCGCCCGGCGTCAGCGGGATCGTCACCGAGATCGGCGCCTTCGTGCCGAAGACACCAGCCCCCCCCGGCGAACTCGACCGACGCGTACAGCTCCCGCAGCGCCGGGATGGCGACCGCGGGATCCGGGCTGACCGCCAGCCGCTCCAACTCCTCGGCATGTTCATAGGTGACTCCGGGGCGTCCCTTCCCGATTCCCCAGTAGTAACCGTCGGGGTCGGTCGTGCTGGCCCGGAAGGTGACGATGCCCGGCCGGCGGGGGTTGGGGCCGGGAATGGTGAAGCCGTCGCTCGAGAGGTCGATCGGCAGCACCGGGGGGCGTGCGCCCGTCCGGTGCGATGCCGTCCACCTGGGCTCGGCCTGGGTGGGGGCGGCCAGTCCGAGCACTGACCCAAGGGTCAGCACCACGGTCACTGCCACCGCTCTGCTGCTGCGGGACATGCGTGCTCCTTTCCACACGCGCGTTCGCGCGTGCTGGACGATCGGGGGTACCGTCAGGACCGGATCAGCGCTGTCGGGTCGGCGACCTGCACCCGTACCAGCTGGAACGACTCGTAGTACTGGTCCTTTTCGACGGCGAACAGCCGGGCCTGCAACGCCCAGAACCGGGCCCGGGCCTGGACGAAGCCCTCATCCATGTAGGGCTTGGCAGACTCCGACTGGAACTGCGCGAGGGCGGCCAGCTTCTTCGGCATCGAGTCGGTGATGTCCACGAAGACGTCGGGTTGGAACCCGGAGATCACCACCGGCGGCTCGGCCTGCAGGATCATCTTCACCGACGGGTCCCGCTTGGCCAGCGTCAGCGCGATCCGGCCGGTGACCTGGTGATCCTGGTGGTCGTCGAGAAACGACGGGTCGGTGTAGTGGGTGATGACCGCGTGCGGCCGGATCCGCAGCAGGTGTTCCCGGACGAAGGCATAGCTGCTGGTGCGCAGTCCCACGGCGCCGTCCGGATGATCACCGACGATGAGCTGTACGCCGATCAGCGTGGCCGAGGCCTGCGCCTCCCGTACCCGGTCGGCGGCCCGCGGCGACACGCTGTTGGCGCCGTTCGTCATCGTGACGACGTACACCTCGTGCCCGGCCGCGCAGAGCGCCGCCAGCGTGCCGAAGCAGGCCAGTTCGGCGTCGTCCGGATGGGCGAACACGGCCATCACCCGGGTCGCGCCGGCGGCGGTGAGGTCGGCTGCTCCGAGGGTCTTCACGCGGGCTCCTTCCGCTCGTTTTCCAGGGCACGGCGGGCGGCGACCGCGGACCGGCTCTCGGGCAACCGGGACTCCACCCAGCCCTCGACGTTCACCTGGCTGACCCGGGCGATCGCCAGGGCGCCCGGCGGCACGTCGCGGGTCACCACGGTGCCGGCAGCCGTCATCGCGCCGTCGCCGAGCCGGGCCGGCGCCATCACCGCCGTGCCGGCCGCGACGAGCACGTCGTCACCGATCACCGCGCGGTGCTTCGCCACCCCGTCGAAGTTGGCCAACCCGGTGAACGCGGCGATGTTGCACCGACTCCCGATGTCGCCGTCGATCAGGCAGGCGAAGTGCGGAACCATCGTCCGGTCACCCACCACCGTGCCCTTCAGCTCGACGAAGCACCCCGCGCCGGCGTCCGCGCCCAGCCGGGTGCCGTGCCGCAGGTACGTCCACGGCCCGACGATCGCCCGCGCACCGATCTCCGCCCCCGTGCAGATCGCGTACCGCACCTCGGCTCCGGCGCCGACCGTGGTGTCGGTGAGCGAGACGTCCGGGCCGATCCGGGCGCCGGCGCCGATGCTGGTGTTTCCGGACAGCTGGGTTCGCGGGCCCAGCACGGCGTCGGGGGCGACGCGCACGCCCGGGTCGACCCAGGTGGAGTCGGGATCGGTGATGACCACCCCGATCCGCACCAGGTCGCGCAGCACGCGGTCCCGCAGCACCCGCGCGGCGTAGCCGTAGCCGGCCGCGTCGGTGATCCGTACCGCAGACCGCCAGTCCCGGGCGACCGCCTCGACGGCTGGCCAGCCGCCGGCGGCCAGCGTGGCGCCGACGCGCCGCACCGGATCGTCGCCGGCGTCCACCGCGGTGAGGGCCGCCCGGACCGCGGCGGCGGGTTCCGGGTCCAGCACCCAGGCCACCGAGCGGCCGTCGGCGTCGGCGTCGGCCAGCGCTTCCCGGCACAGTTCGGCCAGCAATGGCCGGTCCGCGGCGTCGGCCCGGTCGGTCCCGTCCGGCGCCGCCGTGGGGGGCAGCCCGCGCAGCCGGGTCACCGGCGACGCACCCGCGGCGTGCCGGGCCAGCAGCATGTCGAGCTCCGCGGCCGTGATCAGCGCCGCGTCGCCGGCGACCACCAGCACCGGACGATCCTCCGCCGGCCCGGCCGCAGCTGCGGCGAGGCCGGACACGGCGACGGCCACGTGCCGCTCCGGTGCGGAACCGGCCAGCGGCCGGTCCCGCAACCCGGGGGCGACGACGGCCGGAAGCACCAGCACCGGCGCGTGTCCCGGCCCGCCGGCTCCAGCGGCGAGCGCGTCCGCGGCTTGCGACATGCGAGCCCTCCCGTCTCGGCCGAACGCATTGGCCCGAGCATGCGCAGCGCGCATCGCAGGACTCTGGAGCCAAGCTGGTGCCACCGCCAGCGGCGACGCAGCCATCGAGACGGGCGCGGCGTACCGCGGAGAGAGCGCTTCCGCGGACGCCGCGGCGCGGCCGCGAAGGCCGGACGCGGGGCGACGGCGGCCGGGCGGTCGGACCGCCGCGGCCGGGACCCCCAGCAACGGCGCGGCGGGCCGCCCCCGAGGGGCGGCCCGCCGTGCGTGGGCCCGTGTGGCGGGCCGGTCAGAAAAAGGCCGGCGAGCGACCGTCGATCCGGCGACGGAAGGTCCACCAGACCACGAGCTGCACCAGCAGCAGCACCGGGACGACCGGCAGCACCACCACCATCAGGCGGTCCAGTGCCGCCGTGCCGGTGACCCCGGCCAGCAGCCGGTCGGCCACCCCGAATCCGGTGCCGAGCACCGGCGCCGCGGCCGCCACCGCGGTGGCGGCGAAGGCACGCCGATGACCGCCGCGGGCCAGCGACACCCGGGCCACCAGCAGGGCGCCGGCGCCGACGAGAGCGGCGACCACGGCCGGCACGGGATCCGAGACGGCGGCCCGGACGCCGCCCTGGACGGCGGCGGCCGGCACGCAGACCAGCAGCGCGACCGCGGCCGGCAGGGCGGTCCGGCGGGCCACCACGACGGCGGCGCCGGCCCGCTCGGGGGCGAGCCGGGCCGCGGCGAACGTGGCGCCGTGGGTGGCCAGCACCAGGCCGACGGTGACGGCCACGAGCAGCGAGAACGGGTCCAGCAGCGCGACCACGCCGGGACGGCCGGCACCGCCCTGCAACAGGTTGCCCAGCAGGAGTCCCCAGGAGATCACGAACAGCAGGCTGGCCCCGGTGAAGAGAATGTCCCAGAAGCCGCGCCAGCCGGGCCGGGCGAGCCGGCTGCGGAACCAGACCGCGGCGTCCCGCAGCACCCATCCGGCCAGCAGCGCCACCACCAGCGGGTAGTAGGCGCCCAGCAGATCCCGCTCGGCGTGCGGGAAGGCGCCGGCCAGCAGGCCGGCCGCACCGACCAGCCAGATCTCGTTGGCCAGGAAGAACGGGCCGAACGCGGTGAACACCTCGCGCCGGCCGTACGCGTCGCGCGCCAGCCATGGCAGCGTGATGCCGATGCCGAGGTCGAAACCGTCGAGGACGAACCAGCCGGCGAGGAAGAGTCCCAGCAGCAGCAGCCAGAGCACGTCCATGTCAGCTCCTCGCGGTCTCGGGGGTGAGTTCGGTGGCGAAGACGGAGATCGGCTCGCCCTCCGCCTCGGCGAGGCTGGCCCCGAACGCGGAATCCCGGGGGCCGCGCACCGCCACCCGGGCGATCAGGGCCCAGTCCAGGAGCACGAGTACGACGAAGAGGATCGTGAAGACCGTCAGCGACGTTCCCATCGCGGTGGCGCTCATCGGCGAGACGGCGTCCCGCACCGTGAGCACCTCGTAGACCGCCCACGGCTGCCGGCCGGCCTCCCGGAGCATCCAGCCGGCCAGGTTGCTGGCGAACGGAATCGGGAAGACCAGCATCAGTGGGATCAGCAGCGGCCGCCACCGGTCCAGCAGGTTCCGGATCAGCAGCAGCGCGCACACGAGGCCCAGCAGCAGCAGGACGAACCCGACGGTCTGCATGAAGGCGTACGGGACGCTGACCCAGGACGGTGGCTGAAAGTTCCCGGGACCGTGCCGGCTGGCCATCGCCGCCGCGAGGTCTCGGGCCTGTTCGGTCCGGCCGTTCGCCACGGCCATCTTGAGCGGTTGGTTCGGGGTCAGGAAGGCCATCTGCCCGAAGCCGAATCCGACCGCGCCGAGGGCTCCGAACACGCCGACGAGGACTCCCAACCGCAGCGAGCGCCGGAAGAAGTCCCGCTCGGCGGTGCGCCGGAACAGGTGCCAGGCGCTCACGCCCGCCATGAAGAAGCCGCCGGTGAGCAGCGCGGCCGGCACCACGTGCAGGAACGCGAAGATCGTGCCGGGGTTGAACATGAGGTCACGCAGGCTGGTCAGCCGGGCGCCGCCCGCGGTGAGCGTGTAACCGACCGGATGTTGCAGGAAGCCGTTCGCCACCATGATCCAGTACGCCGACAGGTAGGCGGTGAGGGTGACCACCCAGAAGATCCCGGCGTGCAGCAACCGGGGCATCCGGTCCCAGCCGAAGATCCACAGCCCGAGCAGCGTGGACTCCACGAAGAACGCGGTGATCGTCTCGGCGGCCAGCGGCACCCCGAAGACCTCCCCGGTCAACGCGGACAGTCGCGACCAGTTGAGTCCGAACTGGAACTCCAGCACCAGGCCGACGACGATGCCGACCGCGTAGTTGATGACGTAGATGAGGCCCCAGAACTGGGTCATTCGCTTGACCACGGCCTTGCCGCGCAGCGCGTACCGCGTCTCGAGGATCGCCACCAGCGGGGCGAGGCCGAGGGTCAGCGCCACGAACAGGTAATGGAAGCCCGCCGTCAGTGCAAACTGAAGTCGGGCGGTTTCTGTCAGGTCCACGAGACGGGCGCCTTCCGGATCGAGTCACGAGGATTGTGAGAATTGTCGGGGAACAATCTATCCGTTCCCCGCGGATCGGTGGGGAGCCGGTGACGGCGGATGGGGCGCCGCCGCCCGGCACGGGCGTTGCCTACATGGCCAGCCGGCGCTTCGCCAGCCGCCCGGCCGGGGCCGGATCGGCCTCCGCCCGCAACGCCGTCTCCAACCGCTGCCGGGCGAACGCCCGGACCAACCGGTGGAAGCCGTATCGAACGTCCCGTCGGGGCTCGTGCCATTCGACGCGCAGCAGGTGCTGCTCCGCCAGTCGTTCCAGCAGCAGCCGAGCATCTCCCGGCTCGCACCCGAGCAGGCCGGAAACCTCGGCCACCCCGAAGTTGCCCTGCCTGATCAGGCTGAGCAGCCGGAAGGCGCTGCGTTCCCACTCCTGGAGCCGCTGGTAGCTGATCTCGTACCGGGCCGGCACGTCGCAGTTGCTGACCCGCAGCTCCTCGAGCTGGGTCTCCGGATCCCGCAGTCGCGCCGCGAGATCCGCCAGTGGTCGCTCTGGTCGGGCGGCCAACCGGACACCCGCGGCGTACATCGCGAGCGGCAGGCCGCCGCACCGACCGACGATCTCGTGCGCGGCGGCCAGCTCGCGGCGCACCCGGTCGCGGCCGACCATCAGCTCCAACAGCTCGATGCCCTCCTGGGCGGCCAGCAGCGGGACCTGCATCCGGTCGGCCCCCGGCCGCGGATGTCCGCGGGTGGTGACGAGCACGGCACACGAGGCCGAACCGGGCAGCAGCGGGCCGATCAGGGTGGCCGACGGGGCGTCGTCAAGGATCAGCAGAACCCGGCGCCGGGCCACCAGGGTCCGGAAGAGCGCGCTGCGCTCATCGATGGACTCCGGCAACCGGTCGCCGGTGATCCCGAGCGAGCCGAGCAGGGTGGCGAGCGCCTCCGGCACCGGGACCGGGTGCGCCGTGCTGCCGCCGAGGTCCAGGTAGAGCTGCCCGTCGGCGAACCGGGATCGGACGTCGTGCGCCACCCGTACCGCCAGCGCGGTCTTCCCCACCCCGGGCATTCCGGTCAGCGTCACGAGCCGACCCGTGGTGCGCTGCGGAGGCGCCAGCAACGCCTCGGAGAGCCGCTTCACCAGGGCGCGCCGACCGCTGAAGTACGGCGGGCTCGCCGGCAGCTGGGCCGGCGACGTACGGGTCGCGGTGGCGCCGCCACCGCGGACGCCCGGG
Organism: Plantactinospora siamensis; assembly: GCF_042434095.1. Classification (NCBI taxonomy): domain Bacteria; kingdom Bacillati; phylum Actinomycetota; class Actinomycetes; order Micromonosporales; family Micromonosporaceae; genus Plantactinospora; species Plantactinospora siamensis. The sequence goes on along the minus strand of NZ_JBHLUE010000011.1, from coordinate 148,247 downwards.
GCGGGCGGCGCGGAAGCCTCGGAGGTGAGCAGTGTCCGGTGCAGCTCCCGCAGCGAGACCGACGGCTCGGTGCCCAGCTCGGTGTGCAGAACCGCACGCAGGTGCTGGTAGGTCGCCAGCGCCTCGGACCGCCGGTTGGCCCGGTGCAGCGCCAGCATGAGCTGGGCGTGGAATTCCTCGTTCAGCGGGTGTTGCGCGGTGAGGGCCTTGAGCTCACTGATCAGTGTGTGGTGGCGGCCGAGCTCGAGGTCGGCCCGGATACGTAGCCGCAGCGCATCGAGCCGGGACTCCTCCAGGCCGGTCGCCCGGGCGGAGAGCAGTTCCCCGGCGCTGACGTCGGCGAGCGCGGCGCCACGCCACAACGCGAGCGCCTCACCCAGCTTCTGGCTCGCCGTCGCGTGATCGGCCTGCTCGAACGCGGCCTGCCCAGCGGCGGCCAGCCGGATGAAGCGGCGGGCGTCGACGCTCTCCTCCGGGATCACCAGCTGGTAGCCGTACGGGCGGGTGAGCAGCGGGTCCGGCAGCGCGACACCGTGCCCCCGCAGAGCCTTGCGTAGCTTGTAGATGTACGTCTGGACGGTTGGCAGCGCGCTCGGTGGCGGGTCCTCCCCCCACAACTCCGTGATCAGCTCGGACAGCCGGACGACCTCGTTGCATCGCATCACCAGCAGCGCAAGGACCTGGCGGGGCTTGGGCGCGGTAGGCGTGAGGTCCAGCTCGTCCACGGTGACCTGAAGCGGGCCCAGTACCTGGAAACGCATATGAGCACTCCCCGTTTGCTGAGTGGTCACTCAACTAGATTCATCCTGCCCGAGCTATCCACCGGGCAGCAAGAAATATTGACGTTATTTTTTAAGACCTCAGCAAGCGGGTCTGTCCGAATAGGCGGGGCATGTCTGTTTCGCCGGTCGTAAGACGCATCGACGGCGGCGAACGCACCGAAACTCGGTGCGTACGCCACCGCCGGACGGCCGGGACGAAATAGTGACCGCTCAGTAACTGGCCACCACCTCGTAAATCGCAAATGTTCCCGGGTTGGCTCGCTGGTGCGGGCGCAGGGGCGCGGTGGCGCCCCGATGGCCGGCGCCCACCTCCCAGGACCGGAAAGCCGCAAGATCGACCCATTCGCTGACGACCGCATAGTCGGCCGGGTCCATAACCGATCGCAGCAACTGATTGCCCCGCAAGCCGGGCGTTCCCGCCAGATCGCCGCTAATCACGTGGTAAGCACGCTCCACCGCGCTCGGGTCACCCTCCGGCGCGCTCGCGTAGACGATCACTCGGACGGAACCTGTCATCCCCGGGCACCGGCGCCCGTCATGGCGTACCGCACCCGCATGGTGACCATCGAGCCGCCGGAGCGGTAGGGGTGCAGTCGGGTCCGGTGGGCGAGGTGCGCCGCGCTGTGTTCGAATTCCCGGAATCGTTCCTCATCCACCCAGTCGCTCATTACATAGTAGACACCGGGTTCATCCTGGCTCCGCGACAGCCATTGTCCGAGATTTGCCGGATGATCGGTGATTACCTTGCCCACCCGGTGCCATGTCTGCTCGAATTCTTGCTCCATACCGGGGTGGATGTCCATCCGCAACATGACTCGGAAGTGTCCGTTCTTCGACTCCCCGGCCATCAGATTCCACCATCCACGTTGAGCGTCTCGCCGTTGATGAAGCTGGCGCCGTCACCGGCCAGGAAGCGCACCGCGGCCGCGATCTCCTCCGGCCGACCCAGCCGACCCAGCGGGATCATCTTCTGGTAGCGGGCAACCACCTCGGCGGGCACCTCGGCCTCGGTCTCCACCGGTCCCGGCGCGACCACGTTCACCCGGATGCGCCGGCCGCCCAGTTCCTTGGCCATCGACCGGGTGAGCCCGATCAGCCCGGCCTTGGCCGCCGTGTAGTGGCTGCGTAGCGGCACCCCCACCGTGGCCACCTTCGAGCCGATGTGGACGATCGACGCACCGTCCCGCAACACCGGCAGGGCCCGGCTCACCAGCAGGTACGCCGCGGTCAGGTTGACGTCGAGCACCCGGTGCCACTCCTGCTCGGTCAGCTCCGCGAACGGCACGTGGCTGATCACGCCGGCGTTGTGCACCACGACGTCCAGGCCGCCGAACCGGCTCGCCGCCTCCGCCACCAGCCGGTCGATGTCCTCGGACCGCGCCACGTCGGCCTGCAGCACCGCGTGCTCGTCGCCGAGCGCCTTGAGCTCACGCTGCAGGCTCTCGGCCGGCTCGCCGGCGGACCGGGAACAGGTCAGCACGCGGGCGCCGGCGCCGGCCAGGGCCAGCACGACGGCCCGGCCGATGCCGCGGGTGCCCCCGGTCACCAGGGCGTTCTTTCCGGACAACTCCAGGGTCATGTCCTTCTCCCAATCTTTGCCAGGCCACGTGCCGGGCGGGCGCCCGGCACGGCAGGACACGTACCGGGCGGGCGCCCGGCACGGGTGGGCACGGCGCCGGGCGGGCGCCCGGCACGGGTGGGCACGGCGCCGGGCGGCCGGCGCCGGTGCGTCGCGCACCCCGGTCTGGCCCGGGTGCGCGGCCGGCCTACGACAGCGCTGCCGCGGCGGCGTTGAGCAGCAGGGCCAGCAGCGCCAGCCCGGTCCGGAACTGGTTCCACGCCCGCCACCGCGGTCGTGGATCCACCCGCGCCCAGTCGGCGGGCTGGCTGGCCGGGTCGAGCGCCATCACGAACCGGTTCATCGGCACGTTCCGGACCACCGACACGGCCATGACGACCACCAGCAGCCCGCCCGCCAGGCCGAACAGCACGCGGGCCGGGCCCGCGTCGACGGTCAGGGTCAGCACCAGGTCCGCCAGCACGGTCAGCACGTGCACGATCGGCATGAACGGGTCGTAGCGGGGCCAGAGGAACTGGATCGTCTGCACGTACTGGCGGTACGGCAGGACGAAGGTCAGCGGCACGATGCCCAGGACGGTGGAGAGCATGATGCCGGCCGTGAGCCCGTTGGCCAGCAACGCCACCGCGACCAGGACGTCGGTCATGGCCGACCGGCCCGGGCCGCGGCGGCCTCCACCAGGCCCTTGATCCGGTCCATCTGCACCCGGGTGTTGCGGTTCAGGTGCTCGGTCATCCCGGGATCGTCGGTCGGCGCCTGCGGCTTCATGTGAAAGTCCTGCACCCAGCGCATCCGGACGCCGCCCTCGACGGGGGTGTACTCCCAGAAGATGTTCATGTATTCGAACGGCCCGGTCTCGACCCGGTGCGCCCGCACGGTACGGGCTACCGGGTCGGGCGTCCGCTCGGACACCCAGCTCCACACCCGGCCCTCCTCGTCGGGGTGCATGGTCAGCCGGAACACCACCGTGTCCCCCCGCCGATCGAGGATCTCGGCGGCGGCGTACTCGCTGAACAGGCTGGGCCAGCCGGCCACGTCGTTGGTCAGCTCCCAGACCAACTCGAGCGGGGCGTCGATCACCACGGAGTTGTCGGTGTGCCCGGCCATCTCAGCGACCCCCGGGGGCCGGCGCGAGCCGCTGGCCGACGTACTCGGTCACGGCCGCCGGGGTGGTCAGGTGCGCCACGGCGTCGTCCGGCATCGGCACGCCGTACTCCTGCTGCACCCGGGCGGCCAGTTCGAGAACGGCCAGCGAGTCGTACCCGAGATCGCCGAACGGCTGGTGGGCGATGTCGCCGTCCAGCGGGGTCGCCTCGTCCTCGCCGGCCGCCTCCCGCATGATCCGGCGGACGTCCTCGATGGTGAACTCGGTCATTGCTCCTCCGATTTCCGCCCCGGCGGCCTCGCGCCGCCGGGCGCTGCTCAACGTGCTGGTGCCGGTCAGCTCGGCGCGGTCAGCACCATCGCGGACTGGAACCCGCCGAAGCCGCTGCCGACGCTCAGGACGCCACGCACCCGCTGCTCCCGCGCGGTCAGCGGGACGTAGTCCAGGTCGCACTCCGGGTCCCGGGTGTGCAGGTTCGCCGTGGGCGGCACCACCTGGTGCTCGATGGCCAGCGCACAGGCCGCCACCTCGATCGACCCGATGGCGCCCAGCGAATGACCGACCATCGACTTGATCGAGCTGACCGTCACGTCGTACGCCCGCGGCCCGAGGCTGCGCTTGAACGCCGCCGTCTCGTGCCGGTCGTTCTGCCGGGTGCCCGAACCGTGCGCGTTGACGTAGTCCACGGCATCCGGGCCGAGCCGGGCCTGACGCAGCGCCACCCCGATCGCCTCGGCCATCTCCCGGCCGTCCGGCTTCAGCCCGGTCATGTGGTACGCGTTGCTGCGGTTGCCGTACCCGGCGATCTCGGCGTACACGTGCGCGCCCCGCCGCAGGGCGGCCGTGCGCTCCTCCAGCACCAGCACCGCCGACCCCTCGCCTAGCACGAACCCGGCGCGGTCCAGGTCGAACGGGCGCGACGCGCCACCCGGATCGTCGTTGCGCGGCGTGGTCGCCTTGATCGCGTCGAAGCAGGCCGACGTGATGGGCGAGATGGGCGCGTCGGTGGCCCCGGCGATCACCACGTCGGCCGCGCCGTCCCAGATCAGCTGGCTGCCGTGGCCCAGCGCGTCCAGCCCCGCCGTGCAGCCGGTGGAGACCAGCGACACCGGCCCCTCGGCGCCGGCCACGTGCGCGACCTCGACCGCCATCGTGCTGGGCACCATGTAGCCGTAGAGCTGCGGCACGCCGTACCGCCAGTCCACATTCCACATCCGGCCGCCGTCGCTGAGCACGACGTACTCCTGCTCCAGCCCCATCGTGCAGCCGACCGCGTTGCCGATGCTCACGCCGGTCCGCTCGGGCGCCAGCGCGGCCGGGTCCAGGCCGCTGTCGGCGATCGCCTCGCGCGCGGCCACCACCGCGAACTGCGCGGCCCGGTCCATCCGGCGGATCTCCTGCGGCGACAACCCCTCGGCGGCCGGGTCGAAGTCCACCTCCGCGCCCACCCGGGAGCGAAACCCGCTCGCGTCGAACAGGCTGATCGTCCGGGTCGCGGTCCGGCCGGCGGTGAGCAGTTCCCAGAACGCCTTCGTTCCGACGCCACCCGGGGCGACCACGCCGAGACCGGTGACCACCACCCGTCGGGTCATGGCGCACCGCCCACTCGCGGACCAGCCGCGCTCGGGTCGGCCGGCGGCTCGGTGTCGACGTGTCCGAGGTCGGGTCGCGGCGCCAGCGGGCTCAGGTGGAACACGCACCGGGACACGCCGTCGTGGACGTTCTCCAGCCGGTGCCGGACGTTGATCGGCACCATGACCGCGGTGCCGGGATGCAGGGTCAGCACCTGGCTGCCGTCCAGGCGCAACCGCACCGCGCCCTCGACCACGTACAGGAACTCCTCGGAATGCGGATGGTAGTGCTCCCGCACCACCTCGCCCGCGGCCAGCTCGACCGTGCCGAAGAAGCCCGAGGTGGCGCCCACCGTACGGGGGCTGAGCAGTACGCGGATGTCGCCACCGCGCCGCCGGTTCGACTCGACGGCGGACCCCTGGACGGTCCGGACCGGTTCGGTCAGCGGGGTGGGACCCGCCGCCGGGCCATCGGTGAGAGTCTGCTCAGCCACGGTTGGCACCCGCCTCCCAGACGTAGAACGGCTCGGCCATGGCGTCCCGTGGCTCCTTCCAGTTGGGGTCGTACGGCCGGATGTGCTCGGCCAGCTGCCGGTTGATCCGGTCGTACAGGGGATGGCTGCGCGCCTTGTACAGGCTCGGCGAGATGTCCTGGTCGGCCTCGACGAGGTGGAAGTACAGGTCGTGGAAGCGGAACAGGGTGCGCCGGGACACCCCGATCAGGTGGGGTAGATCGCTGGCGTCCGACTCCTTGAAGATGGCGGCGACGGCGTCGCTTTCGGCCGGATCCATCCGGGCGACGATCAGGGTCCGGTGCACGCGGGCCTCCTCGGGGCTCTGCTGTGGCGTCACGGTGACTGCGGGTCATGGTCGGCGGCTCCGCTCGCGGCACGGCGGAGTCGGGCTGGAGTTCGGCGCGGGCCGGCGGTCACCGCAGCGACCTCGACGACCGCCGGCGGAACTGGGCTGTCGGCCGCCCCGGACGGGACCGGGACCGGGCCCTCGGCCGTCCCGTCCGTGCGGGCCGGCGCGGCCCGCAGGCTGGCCAGGATGGACCGGCGGCGGGCCAGGAACAGCAGGCCGACCAGGGTGGTCACGGCGCCCAGTCCGAGGTAGTAGACCTGGTCCGGCAGCACGTCCACCAGGCGGACCAGGCCGCTGCCGAGACCGCCGCCCAGCGCGGCGAACAACCAGTACACGCCGAGGGCCTGGCCCAGGAAGGTCGGCGCCACCACGTCGGCGGTGGAGCTGATCCCGACCGCCGCGACGACCAGCTCGCCGCCCGCGTGCATGGCGTAGACCGCCAGCAGCCACAGCACCGAGACCCGCCCGCCGCCGGCGGCCAGGGTGGCTGCGACGGCCATCAGCAGGAAGCTCCCCCCGGCCAGCAGCAGGCCCGCGGCGAACTTCACCGGGGTGCTCAGCCGGGCGCCGAGCCGCGGAAACTGCCAGGCCAGCACCGGCGCCAGCAGCAGCATGCCGAGCGGCGTGGCCGCCTGCAGCCAGCTTGCCGGCACCAGGAAGCCCAGCACGTGCCGGTCGGTCGAGTCGCGGGCAAAGATGTTCAGCACCGAACCCGCCTGGCTGACCAGCATCCAGAACAGCCCGGATCCGAGGAACAACCACAGCATGCCGCGCAGCCGGCGGCGGTGCTCGGGCGTGAGCGCGGGGTTGCGAACCAGCCCCAGGTAGCAGACCACCGGTAGGACCAGCGTGAGCAGGCCCAGTAGGATGATCAACCGGCCGGCGGTGAGCACCCCCGCCACCGCGCCCGCGGCCAGGGCGACCGCCGCGACGGCGGCCACCGTTCCGGTACGCCGCACCACCCGGCGCCGCTCGTGGGCGGACAACGGCCGCCCGGCCCGGCGGCCCACCGGGCCGAGCGAGGGGCGCCCGAGCAGGAACGCCACGACCCCGAGCAGCATCGCCACGGCGCTGGCCGCGAACCCCAGCCGCCAGTCGACCCGCTCGCCGAGGTAACCGGTGACCAGCGGCGACAGCAGGGCGCTCAGTTGGATGCCGACATAGAAGATGGAGATGGTCGACTCCCGGCGGGCGGTGTCGTCGCCGCACAACATGTTCACCAGCGCCTGCTGGTTCGGCTTGAACAGGCCGCCGCCGACGACGGTCAACGCGAGCCCGACGGCCGCCCAGGCGGGACCGGCCGCCAGCACCAGGTAGCCGGCCGCGATCACGGACGCCCCCACGGCCACCGCCCGCTGCGGGCCGAGCAGCCGGTCACCCAGCCAGCCGCCGGGCAGCGCGCACAGGAACGTCAACCCGATGTACGCGCCGAAGAGCGCGGCCGCCTCACCGGCCGGCAGCCCGAGCCCGCCGCCGGTGGTGGGCGCCACCGCGTACAGCACGAGGATGGCCTGCATGCCATAGAAGCCGAACCGTTCCCACATGTCGGTCAGGAAGAGGGTGGCGAACCACCCGCGGAGCTGGAACCGGCCGGTCGGGCCGGTCGCGGTCGCGGTCGTCATCGTTCCTCCGGTACGGCGGGTGCGGATGGGACGTGCCCGGACGGCGCCGGCGGATGCCCGCGCCGATCGTCCGGGGTCCGGGCGCTCAGGACCGCAGCGCCGGCTCGCCGGCCCGGGCCAGCCCGAGCCGCGGCTCGGTCACCAGGTAGAGGCCGCCGACGGCGTTCGCCGGGTTGATCGGCGCCTGCTTGAGCTCGTGCTCGCGGTTGAGGTTCGCCAGCGGGTTCGGGTTACCGCTCGTCTGTCCCATGAGGTATCCGCTGACCCGGTCGTACGCGGCCTCCGCATCGTGCAGGTCCTCGATGCCGGTGATGATCCGGTCGAACGCCGACTGCAGGTGCAGATCGTCGCGGGACTCCTTGCTCATCCGCTGCGCGTTGTAGAAGTGGTAGTCCTTGCCGCGGTAGCTGTCGTAGAAGACCGACACGAGGACCAGCAGGCGCTCGTACGAGTGCCGGTAGACGGTGCGGAAGAAGTCCAGCGCCTCGTCCTCACCCGCCTCCCCGCGCAGCACGCTGCCCAGGGACGCCGCCGCCAGCATCGCGCTGTACGTGGCCAGGTGCACCCCGGTGGATAGCAGCGGATCCAGGAAGAACGCCGCGTCGCCGCTGATCAGCCAGCCTGGTCCGGCGAGTTGCTCGGTCCCGTACGAGTAGTCCTGCTCGACCCGCAGGTCGGTGGTCCGGGTCGCGCCGCGCAGCAGCTCCAGCACGGCCGGGCTCTGTGCCATGGCCTGCTCGTAGACCGCCTCCAGGCTGCCCAGTTCGGCGCGCTGCCGGTTGAACAGCTCCCGGTTGGTCACCAGGCCGACGCTGTGCGTCCCATCGTGCAGCGGGATCACCCAGAACCAGCCGCTCGGGATCGAGCAGACCGCGATGGCGCCGGCCGGGCCGCGGTCCAGCGGCCGGACGTCCTTCCAGTAACCCCAGGTGGCCACGTTCTTGAACATCTCGTGCAGCTTGCGGCTCTTGAACTGCTGGTTGGCCAGCACACCGGCCCGGCCCGAGCAGTCGATCACCCAGTCGAAGGCCATCCGCCCGGTCACGCCGTCCTCGTCCTGCCAGCGGGCGGCGACCGCACGCTCCCCGTCGAACTCGACGGCGCGCACCCCGACCCCTTCATGCGTCTCCACGCCCAGCTCACGGGCGTGCTCGAGCAGCAACTGGTCGAACTCGGACCGGACCACCTGCCACGCGTTCGGGGCGCCGCCCATGCGGTTGAAGACCACCTCCCACTCGTCCGGACCCCAGAAGAAGTAGGCGCCACCCTTGGGCTGGAAACCGTGCGCCTCCAGCTTGTCGAGCACCCCGAGCTGCGCGAAGATCGGCCGGCAGGAGGGCAGGATCGACTCGCCAATGTGATAGCGGGGGAAGTGGTCGCGTTCCAACAGCGTGACCTGGAAGCCCTGCCGGGCCAGCAGCCCGGCCGCGGTCGAACCCGCCGGGCCACCACCGATGACCAGGATCTGCGTGGCATCGCGCATGGAAATCTCCGTCCTGCTGGATTCGGGATATGCGGCGGCCACGGCCTGCCGCGCCGCAGGGAAATCTGGCAGCGGCCCTTGGAGGACGGCTCTAGCGCCGGTAGTACGTCCGGCCCGGTCGCTGGTCGACCCAGACGAGCGCCCCGCCAGCGGGCCTCGAGCGCGCCGCTCCACGCTCTGCACCCCGGAGAGTCATCGGTGGCAGGAAGGCAGACATGACCCAGATACCCGTACTGATCGTCGGAGCCGGGCCGGTCGGCCTGTCGACCGCGGTGTTCCTCGCCCGGCTCGGCATCGAACCGACGCTGGTGGAGAAGCGGGACGGCACCTCGGTGCTGCCCCGGGCGCCGGGGCTGCAGGCGCGCACCATGGAACTGTTCCGGTCCGCCGGCGTCGGCCCCGATGTGCGGGCGTTGGAGATGGGCAACTCGCACGAATACTTCGAGGGCGGCATCCTCCGGGTCAACACGTTCGCCGAGATCGACGACGCGGTGGTGCTGGAGTCGCCGTCCCTCGACGGCGAGCGGATCAGCCCGGAGCGGGTGATGGGCTGCGGCCAGGACCGGTACGAGAAGGTGCTGATGGCCAAGGCCAGCGAGGCCGGCGCGGACCTGCGGTTCGGGACCCGGCTGCTCGACCTGGCGCAGGACGCCGACGGGGTGACCGCCCGGGTCCAGGACAGCCGTACCGGCGAGGTAAGCGAGCTGCGCGCGAAGTACCTGGTCGGCGCGGACGGGGCCCGCAGCCGGGTCCGGGAGCTGCTCAAGGTCGAGCGCACCGGGCGGGGCAACGTGTTCAACGCGATGAGCATCTATTTCCGCGCCCCCGGCCTGGACGAACTGCTGCGGGGCCGGAAATTCATCCTCTGCTACGCGATGGCCGGTGGCGTGATGGTGGGGCTCTCCCGCCTGCACGGCCGGGATCCGTGGCTGGCAGCGCCGCTCTACCACCCGGAGGACGGCGAAACCCCGGCCGACTTCTCGGACGAGCGGTGCGTGGAGGTGGTGCGCACCGCCGCGGGCCGGCCGGACCTGGCGGTGGAGGTCGTCGCGAAGGTGCCATGGGAGGGCGCTCAGCTGGTGGCCGAGCGGTTCCGGGTGGGGCGGGTGTTCCTGGCCGGTGACGCGGCCCACGTGCACCCACCGGCCGGGGGCTTCGGCGCGAACACCGGCATCCACGATGCGCACAACCTGTCCTGGAAGCTCGCGGCGGCGCTGCGGGGCCAGGGCGGCGAGGCGCTGCTGGACAGCTATGACGCCGAACGCCGGCCGCTGGGCGCCGCCATGGCCGAGCAGGCCATGGTGCGCAACCGGATCCGGCACGGCACCACGCAGCCCGGCGATCACGACCGGATGGTCGACGACATCATCATCACGCTCGGCTACCGGTACCGGTCGACGGCGCTGACCGGCGCGGACTCCCCGGACGTGCTGATTCCCCGGCTGGAGCTGCTCGGCGAGCCGGGCACCCGGGCGCCGCACGTCTGGTTGACCCGCGGCGACGAGCGGCTGTCCACCATCGACCTGTTCTTCGACTCCTGGGTGCTGCTGACCGGCACCGGCGGCACCTGGGCCAAGGCGGCCGAGGTGGTCCGCGAGACGCTGCCCGTACCGCTGCGGGTGTTCCGGATCGGACCCGGTGGCGACCTCGGCGACCCGGAGGGGCAGTGGGCCGCGGCGTACGGAGTCGGCCCGAACGGCGCCGTGCTGGTCCGCCCGGACGCCTTCGTGGCCTGGCGCAGCGCCGACGAACAGGCCGAGCCCGACGCGGTGCTGGCCGAGGCGCTGTCCCGGATGGCCGACGTCGGGTCCCGGTGAGGCGAGGGCGGCCGTGATCGACCGGATTCTCGCGCTGCTCGCGCTGCTCGGCAGCGGCCTGGTGACCGGGGTGTTCTTCGCGGTGGCGGTGAGCACCGTGCCGGCGCTGATGGCGATGCCACCTGGCCGCTACATCTACGCGCACAAGTTGCTCGGCCGCAACTGGGACCCGGCCATGCCGATCATCGTGCTGACCGCCACCTTCGCGGCCGCCGGCTGGGCGATCGGCGCGGCCTCGCCGGCGGTCCGGGTGTCCGCGGCCGTGGTCACGGTGCTGATGCTGGGCGTGTCCGGGGTCTCGCACCTGTGCAACGTGCCGATCAACAAGCGGATGCGGGCGGTCGACCCGGACGCCGTGCCGGCCGACTGGGCGGACCCCCGCCCGATCTGGCGGCGCTGGCACCTGCTGCGTACGGCGCTGGCGGTCGGCGCGTTCCTGCTCACCAGCGTCGCCGCGACCTGGACCTGACGGGTGCCGCGGCAGGAAGGAGCACCAACATGACCGACACCACCGAGGCCGCACCGGGCCGTCCGGGGGCGGATCTCGACCCGTTCGACCCGGCGCACCGCGCCGACCCGTACCCGGTGTACCGGCGGCTGCGCGAGCGGGCACCGGTGTTCCGGACGCCCCGCGGCCACTGGCTGATCAGCGGATATCACGACTGCTCGTCGGTGTTCCGGGATCCGCGGTTCGGCCACGGCACCACCACGCTGCGGAACAACACCTTCCGCCGTCCGGTCGGTGGCCGCAGCCTGCCGTTCATCCTGCTCGATCCGCCCGAGCACACCCGGCTGCGCTCGTTGGTGAGCCGGGCCTTCACGCCGCGGACCGTGGCGGCGATGGGCGAGCGGATCCAGGAGATCGTCGACGGCATGATCGATGTGGCGCTGGAGCGGGGCCGGGCGGACATCATCGCCGATCTGGGCTATCCGCTGCCGGCCACCGTGATCAGCGAGCTGCTCGGGGTGCCGGCCGGTGACCGGGAGGCGATCAAGGAGCTGTCCCGGTTGGTCGCCCGCGGTGTCGACCCGGACTTCCGGCACACGCCCGAGGAGCTGCGCCGCCGAGCGGAGGCCTTCACGACGTTCGACGGCTATTTCCGTGAGTTGCTGGCGCATCGCCGCCGGGAACCCGCGGACGACCTGCTCAGCGAGCTGGTGGCGGTGCGCGACGGGGACGGCCGGCTGACCGAGGAAGAGCTGCTGACCACCTGCATCCTGCTCTATGTCGCCGGCCACGAGACCACCATGGATCTCATCGGCAACGGCACGCTGGCCCTGCTCCGCCACCCGGACCAGCTTGCGCGGCTCCGCGCGGACCCCGGCCTGATCGCGTCCGCGGTGGAGGAGCTGCTCAGATTCGACCCGCCGACGCAGCTCAGCCGGCGGACCGCGTTGGCCGACGCCGAGGTCGGTGGCCAGGCCATCCGGGCGGGTGAGCAGGTCGTCCTGCTGCGCGGAGCGGCGAACCGCGACCCGGCGGTGTTTCCCGACCCGGACCGGCTCGATCTGGGCCGGCGGAACAACCGCCACCTGTCCTTCGACGGTGGCATCCACTTCTGCCTGGGGGCGGCCCTGGCCCGGTTGGAGGGGCAGATCGCGCTCGGCACGCTGGTGCGCCGCGTGCCGCACCTGCGCCTGGCCGGTGCCGAGCTGACCTACCGGGACAACCTCGTCATCCGAGGGCTGGCCGCGCTACCGGTGCTCACCGGCCGCTGACCGCCGGCGCCACTTCCCACCCCGTACCCGAAGGAGCCCGTCATGCCCATCGCCGCCATCACCTACGACATCCGGCCGGACTGCGAGGATGAGATCGCGGCCATCTTCTCCGGCTTCCGGCGGGTCGGCAACCCCGGGGTCACCGACGCGCAGGGCCGTACGGTGGGCCGGATCCTGGGCACCGCGCTGTTCATCCGGGGCGCCACGATGGTCCGGTTCATCGAGTACGAGGGCCGGCTCGAGGACGTGGCCCGGTTCATGGCCGGGCAGCCGGGGGTCCAGGAGGTGGAGCGCCGGCTCAAGCCCTATCTCTCCGCGCCCCGGCACACCGAGACGGTCGAGGGTTTCGTGGCGACGCTCACCGGCAGCGCCATGCGCTGCCTGTCGCAGCTGTCCGTCCGGGACGGCGGCGCGCCGGCGGCCGCGCCGGCCGGGTCGGCCGACGGAACAGCCCGGCCGGCCGCCGCCGCCCACTGATCCGGTCCCGCGCCGGACACCGGCCCCGACCCCGCCTGGGGGTCGGGGCCGGTTCGCCAGCCGGCCCGACCTGGAGCGGCCGCGGGGCCGGATCGCAGCTCGGGCCCCGCTCGCCCCTGCCCGGAGGGCACCGCCGGCCCGCTCAGCCGACGGCGCTCACGAGGCGCCCGGCCCCGCCCAGCAACGGCTCGACCAGCGCGGCCGGGGTCGGCGCGGCGGCCATCACCGCGGCCAGCTCCGCCGCCCGGACGCGGTAGCGATCCTCGGAGACCAGCTCCCGGACCGCCGCGACCACCTGGTCCGGCCCGAACTCGGCGTCCCGGGCGATCTGCCGCGCCGCGCCGAGGTCCGCCAGCCGCCCGGCGTGTGCGGCGTGGTCGGGCAGCTGCGGCACCAGCAGCTGCGGCACCCCACGGGACAGCGCGGTCAGCATCGACCCCGCCCCGCCGTGGCCGACGAACGCCGCGCAGCCGTCCAGCACGAGTCCCAGCGGCGCGTCCGGGACCACCCGTACCCCGGTCGGCAGCGGGCCGAGCAGCCCAACCTGGGGACGGCTGGCCGCCACCAGCACGTCGAAGCCCGCCCCGGCCAGCGCCGCGGCGATCGGCCCTGCCAGCAGGTAGCCGGGGTCCAGTCTGGCCATCGTGTGGCCCCAGCTGACCACCACCCGGGGCCGCCCGGCCGGCCGCGCGGGCAGCACCGGCGCCGCTCCGGGCCCGTTGAAGCCGAGGTAGCGCAGCTCGATCCGGTCCACCAGCGCGGGTACCTGCAAGGCCGCCGGGCACGGGTCGAGCGTCGGGGCGGCGGCCGGGTCGACCGGCGCCAGGCCGTGCCGGTCGGCGATCGGGGCCAGCAGCTCCACGACCACCTCGCGGGCCCGGACGAGCAGATCCAGGCCGTACGCGTGGCGCAGGCTCGGCACCCCGCCCGCCGCGGCCGCGACCGCGCCGGCCCACGCCGTCGGGTCGTACACCAGCAGCTCCGGCCGGTAGGACCGGACGGTTTCGATCAGGTCGGGCGCCATCGCCGCCGCGATGTCGGCGAACACCCGCAGCGCACGCGGCACGGGCCGAGTGGCGCCGGGCGCCAGCGGCGCCGGAGCGGGCCGCGGTCCCCGCCCGGCGAAGCGCCGGAACTCGGCCACCGCGTCGACGTCCCGACCGACCGGTACGGGGGTCAGCCCGGTGGCGACCGCGGTGTCGACGAGCGCGGGCGGCACCGCCACCCGTACGTCGTGCCCCGCGGCCCGCATCGCCCACGCCAGCGGCACCATGGCGTACAGGTGCGACGGCCAGGCCCAAGTGGTGAACAGCACGCGCATGGCTCAGCCCTCCGACGACGGGTTTCGGCACCGTCAACCCTGCCGCCCGACGCTCGTGGACCCGTCGAGGACCGCTCGGTGGCACCGACCGCACACGACCGGTCGTCCAGACCGACCGGGCATGCTGCCGGCATGACCGAGATCGCACCAGCCGCCACCGCCGGAACGCCCCGGAACGCCCTGGTCACCGGCGGAAACCGGGGAATCGGAGCGGCCGTCTGTGCCCTGCTGCACCGCCTCGGCTACCGGGTCATGCTCGCGGCCCGGGACGGCGTCGCCGCCCAACAGGCGGCCGCGGCCATCGCGCCCGACGTCGTACCGGTGACCCTCGACGTCACCGACGCGGGGAGCGTGTGCCGGGCCCGGGAGGTCTGCGGGCCGGTGGACGTCCTGGTCAACAACGCCGGTGTGCTGCTCGACGACGGCGCCCCGCCGTCCGGCGTGGATCTCTCGCTGGTACGGCGGACCCTCGCCGTCAACGCCCTCGGCAGCTGGCAGGTGTGCCAGGTTTTCGTACCGGACATGGTGAGCCGGGGCTGGGGTCGGGTGGTGATGGTGTCCAGCGGCACCGGGGCGTTCAGCAACGGGCTGTTCGCGGGCGCCCCCGCGTACTCGGTGTCCAAGGCCATGCTGAACGCGGTCACCGTCCTGCTGGCCGCCGAACTGGCCGGCACCGGCGTGCTGGTGAACGCGGTCAACCCGGGCATGGTCCGCACCCGGATGATGCCGCAGGCGTCCCGGTCGACCACCGATGCCGCCGGCGACGTCGTGGCGGCCGTCGAGCTGCCCGACGACGGCCCACACGGCGTCTTCCTCCGGCACGGCCGGCCCAGTGGCTGGTAGGTCAGCCGCCTGGCGGGTCAGCCGGCGATCCGACCGGTGAAGGGGTATTCGGAGCCGCCCGCGTCCTCGGGCCAGCGGTCCCAGCGATCGGCGGCGTGCCGCGAGGCGTCCCGGGCGTCGCGGCGGTCCGGCAGGGCGCTGATCCGGCGGGCCCGGATCAGGCCGGCCACGCCGGAGTCGAACAGCAGCACGCCACCGTTCGGCAGCGACGGTTCCGGACCGGTGGGGCGGTCGTGGACCAGCTCGTCCAGCCGGGCCTGCACGTACAGGTGGAGCAGTTCGTCGATCCGATACCGCAACCCCGAGCCGTGCCGGCCGACGGGCCGGAGCAGGAACGCATCGACGAGACCGGTGAGCAGGGTCTCGGCGCCGTCCGGGCGCAATCCGAGCAGCCGTGCCGCTTCGTCCACCCCGAAGTCCCGCCCGGGGAGCGAACCGAGCAGCACCGCCGCGGCCCGCTCGGTCTCGCCGAGCCGGGCCAGCGCGGCGTCGAAGCTTGCCCGCACATCCAGGTCCGCGTACCGCAGGAGGCCCAGCCGGTTACCCGAATCGGCGAGGTGGTCGGCCGCCCAGGACAGCGACCACCGCCAGATCACCGCGAGCCGGGTCCCGACGATCCGCAGCGCGAGCGGTAGGCCGCCACACAGTTCCACGATCCGGGCGGCCGCCGCGGGCTCGGCCGCCACCCGCTCCGCACCGATCATCCTGGTCAGCAGCGACACCCCGTCGTGCCGGCTCAACCGGTCGAGCACGATCCGCTCCCCCGCCGCCGGTATGGTCAGCCGCTGCCCGGTCACCAGCACCGCCGGACCGCCGGCGCCGGGCAGCAACGCCTGTACCTGACGGTCGCTCGCGGCGTCGTCGAGCACCAGCAGCAGCCGCCGGCCGGCGGTGACGCTACGAAGCAGTTGGCCGCGTTCCTCCGTCGTGGCGGGCACCCGCTGCGGCGGCACGCCGAGGGCCCGGAGCAGCCGGTCCAGCACGAGGTGCGGGTCGGCCGGCGACCCGGTGCCGCTGCCCAGGTCGACGAAGAGCTGCCCGGCCGGGAAGTGCACCGCCAACCGGTGCGCCGCGTGCACGGCCAGGGTGGTCTTGCCAACTCCCGGGCCACCCACCACGGTCACCACGGACGTCGATCGCGATTCGCCGACCGAGCCCAGCACCTGAAGCTCGATCCTGGCCACCGCCTCGTCGCGGCCGGTCAGGTCGGGGATGCCGGGGGGAAGTTGAGCCGGCGTCGGAAATGGTCGATCACCGGGGCCGACCAGGATGTGTTCCGGGTCGCCCGCACCGCTCTCCGGCGCCGCGAGCAGCGTCCGGTGCAACCGAGCCAGCTCGGGCGACGGCTCCAACCCGAGCTCGCCGTCGAGCAGTTCACAGACCCGGTTGTACAGCGACAGCGCCTCGTATCTGCGCCCGGACCGATGCAGCGCGAGCATCAGCTTGGCCTGGAACCCCTCGTGCAGCGGGTGCTCCGCGGCCAGCGAGGTGAGCCCGACGAGCAGTTCCCGGTGCCGGCCGAGGCAGAGCTCGGCGTCCACCCGCATCTCCAGGGCCTGCAGCCGCCATTCCTCGAGCCGGGCAGCCTCGGCGCGCAGCACGTTGCCCTGTACGACGTCGGACAGCGCCGCGCCCCGCCAGAGGGACAATGCGGAGTTGAGCAATGTGGCCGTCTCACTGTGCTCGCCACGTTCGTGCAGCTCCCGGGCCTGCTCGACCAGCCGGCCGAACCCGCACAGGTCCAGCTCCTGACCGCTCAGATAGAGCCCGTACCCGTTCGCCCTGGTCCGCAGCAGCCCCTCGCCTCCCTGAGAAGGCTCGGCCGAGAGCAGCTTGCGAAGCTTGTAGATGTAGGTCTGCAGCGTGGCCAGCGCGCTCGACGGCGGGTCGTCCCCCCACAGCTCATCGACGAACTCATCCGTCTGCACCAGCTTGCCGTGCTGCACGAGCAGCAACGCGAGCACCTGGCGCAACTTCGGCGTGGTCGGCGTCAGTTCGACGCCGTCCGCGAGAATCTCCAGCGGTCCGAGGATCCGGAACTGCATCTGCCCCTCCCCCACTCGGTACGCGACGCCGGACAGGGCCGGCTGAGTCCCGACCACCACCGCGGCGTCCCTCCCCCCGTACTGAGACAGCGTCAGCACCATCGTCCCCGCCGATCCGCCATTAGGGCGCGTACCGCTCAGGATCCGGGCGTGTCGGGACGGTCCCCGCCCCGGCCGCTGCTCATCGAAGATTGACTCTGCCGGTGGGCCCTCGTAATCCGCTGGAGTTGCCGGTCACACGCTCCGTCACCGGTCCGGCGCGGCCGTCGAACCGGGCGCAGCCGCCGGCTCGGACCCGCCGGACCGCGCCCCGATGGCCTGGAATCGCTGCCGCCGCTGCGCGCGGAGCTGCTCGGGGCCGAGCCCGGCCAGCCGGTCGAGGGCCGCGTCGAGGACGATCCTGAGCAGTTCGGCGGCCGCCACCGGATCCTCGTGCGCGCCGCCCGGCGGTTCCGGCACGACGCCGTCCAGCACCCCGTACGCCAGCAGCCGGTCGGGGGTGAGGCCGAGCGCCTCGGCAGCCAGCGGAGCGGCGGCCGGGTCCTTCCACAGGATGGCCGCGCAACCCTCCGGGCTGATCACCGAGTACGTGGCGTTCTCCATCGCGTACACGAGGTTGCCCACGGCCAGCGCGAGCGCGCCACCGCTCCCGCCCTCGCCGATCACGACGCTCACCACCGGCACCGGGAGCTCGGACATCAGCCGCAGGTTCTCGGCTATGGCGACGGCCTGGCCGGTCCGCTCGGATTGCGGCCCGGGATCGGCGCCGGGCGTGTCGATGAGGGTGATCACCGGCAGGCCCAGCTTGGCGGCGAGCCGCATGATCCGCGCCGCCTTGCGGTAGCCGGCCGGCGTCGCCATTCCGAAGTTGCGGGCCACCCGCTCGGTGGTCCGGTGGCCCTTGTCGTGCCCGATGACCGCCACGCGGCGCCCGCCGAGCAGGCCGAGACCGGCGATGATGGCCCGGCTGTCGCCACCGATCCGGTCGCCGTGCAGCTCGTGGAAGTCGGTGAGCAGGTAGCTGAGGTAGTCGGCCGTGGTGGGTCGCCCGGCCCGCCGGGCGAGCGAGACGGCCTCCCAGGCCGGGCGCGCCGCCGGCGCCGCAAGGTCTTCCCCGGCGGCGGTCGTCCCGCTCGGACCGGACGGCGCCGGTGCCGGCCCATCGCCGTTCCGGAGCGCCCGATCCGATCCTTCGCCGGTCCGCGGCGCCGGCTCTGGCCCGGCGCCGCTCGGGGACGCCGGCTCTGGCCCGGCGCCGCTCGGGGACGCCGGCTCCGGCCCGGCGCCGGTCCGCAACAGCCGACCCACGGCGCCGCGCAACGCCGCCCGCGGCACCACGTCGTCCACGAGGCCGTTGGCCAGCAGGAACTCGGCCGTCTGGAAACCCTCGGGCAGCTGCTGCCGGGTGGTCTGGGCGATCACCCGCGGCCCGGCAAAACCCAGGTGCGCGCCCGGTTCCGCGAGCACCACATCGGACAGCAGCGTGAACGAGGCGGCCACCCCGCCGTACGTCGGATCGGTGACCACGGTGATCGTCAGCAGCCCGGCCGCGTCCAGCGCGGCCATCGCCTGGCTGGTGGTGGCCATCTGCATCAACGACAGCGCCCCCTCCTGCATCCGCGCCCCACCGGAGGCCGTGACCAGCAGCAGCGGCAGCCGGCAGCGCAGCGCCAGCTGCGCCGCGCCGGTCACGGCCGCGCCGACCGCCGTGCCCATGCTGCCGCCCAGGAAGCGAAAGTCGAGCACGACCGCCACCAGCGGCTGGCCCTCCACGCGGGCCCGCACGCAGACCGCGGCCTCGGCCAGGCCCGTGCCGCGGCGCGCGGCCGCGAGGCTCTGCGGGTACGGGCGCAACGCCGTGAACCGCAGCGGGTCCTCCGGGACGATCGGCTCCGGCAGCGGCCGGACCGAGCCCGGGTCGCAGAGCAGGTCGAGACGTTCGGCCGCGGTGAGCCGGCCGTGCGCCTGGCAGTGCGGGCACACCCGCAGGCACCGCCGGTACCGGGGACCGTAGACCAGCTCGGCGCAGGAGGGGCAGCGCAGCCAGTCCGGGTCGACGGCGGCAGGGACAGGAGCGGTGACGGTCATCGTGCCTCCATGTGTCGGGATCGGCCGCTGCGTCCCGGCGCCGCCGGCCCCCGCGGCCGGTGGCTTCCAGCCAGCGGCCGCGGGGGCGCCCGACGATCAGCCGAGCGCGGCGGCGAGCATCTCCACCTGCGCAGGATCGCTGCGGCAGGGGAAGAAGAGCACCTCGTCGCCGCCAGCGGCGGCCCGCTCGGCGACCACCCGGCGGACGGCGGTGGCGTCCGTGGCGACCGAGGCGAGCACCTTGCCGGCATACGGGCCGGCGTGGGCGTAGTACCGGTTCACGTACTCCCGGGCCGCACCGACCGCGTCCGGACCGAGGGCGAAGTAGCACAGCGACACCAGCCGCGGCCGATCGGTCCGGCCGGCGTCCGTCCAGGCGGAACGCAGCTGGGCCACCATCTGCGGGTAGGGCAGCGCGGCGCTGCCGCCGGCGATCCAGCCGGTCCCGAAGCGGGCCGCCCGGCGCATGGCCGCCGCGGAGTGGCCGCCGACGAGGATCGGCGGGGTGTCCGGCCGCACCGGTGGCCGGGTGGCCGACCCGGGATCGACCGGTTGCGGCGCATCGCCAGCCGCGCCGAGCCGGCTCAGAAAGGCGTCGAGCCGACGGCCCCGGTCGGTGAACCGGGTGCCCTCAGCCGCATGGTCGTCCTCGCGGTTGCCGGCGGCCACCCCGAGCACGAGGCGACCGCCGCTGATCCGGTTCACGCTCCACAGCTGCTTGACCAGCGCGGCCACCCCGGCCCGGTACGCCGGCAGCAGCACGGACGTGGTGAGCCGGATCCGGTTGGTGACACCGGCCGCGACGGCGAGGGCGATCAGCGGCTCCACGTTGTCGTAGACGAGCCGGTCCAGCACCCCGAGCGACGCGAGGCCGTGCCGCTCGGCACGTACCGCCCAGTCCACCAGGGCTGCCCCGCTCACCCCCGGCACCGTGGCCGGCAGCCCGACGCCCACCTCCATCAGGCGGCCGCCGGCTTGCGCGCGACCAGCAGCGTGTCGCTGTCGGCGAGCGGCCGCTCGGTGACCGAGACGAAGCCGGCGTCGCGCAGCCAGCCGCGCGCCTCCTCCGGGCTGTACTCGGAGCCGCCGTCGGTGGTGAGCAGCATGTCCAGGCTCACCACGAGGTTCTCCGGGTGGCTCAGTTCGTGGTCGACCATCGGGTCGTAGATGACCAGGAATCCACCCGGCGTCAGCGCCTCGAACGCCTTGCCGACCAGCATGGCCCGCTCCTGCGGAGACCAGTCGTGCAGCACGTGCCCGATCACCACGGCGTCGGCGGCCGGCAGCGGATCGGTGAAGAAGCTGCCCGGCTCGAACCGCATCCGCTCGGTCAGCCCGAGGGCCGCCACGTGCTCGGCGAACGGTTCGGCGTCCTCCGGCAGGTCGAAGACGATGCCGCTCAGGTGCGGATTGGCCTTGACGACGTGCGACAGCAGGTTGCCCCTGGCCCCGCCGACGTCGACCACCGTCCGTACCTCGCTCCAGTCGACCGCGTCCGCGAGTTCCGGGCCGATCCGGTTCGTCAGCGCGTCCATCATGTCGAGGAATCGGCGCAGGGCGCGCGGGTTCTTGATCATCTCCCGGTAGTCGGCCGCCGACTGCTGCCGGCCGGTGCGCAGCGCCTCGCCGAGCCGGCCCCACGCCGGGTAGAGGTTGTGGTTCGCCCGCTCCAGGAACCCGCCCAGGTAGGACGGCTCCGAGCGGACCAGGTAGCGGTCCGTCGCCGGGCTGTTGGCGTAGCCGTCCTCCGACCGGGTCAACACGTTCATGGTGACCAGCAGGTCCAGGAAGTGCGGCACGCCGCGAAGGTGCAGCGACAGCCGCTCGGCGATGGCCGCGGCGGCCAGCGGACCCGCCTCGTGCAGGTGGTCGAAGAGCCGGACCTCGAGCCCGGTGAGCAGGGCCTTGGCCTCGCAGAAGGCAGTGCCCAGCCGGAGGATGCTCTGCGGGTCCCGGTCGTTGATGGTCAGGGTGGTGGTCATCGGGTGGCTCCGTTCTGCAGCGCTGGTACCGGATTTGCGGTCGTGGTGGGCAGTTCGACGACGACGGCGGCGTCCCGGTCGCCGGCGCCGTTGGCGACGGCAGCCTCGTACCGTTGGGCGGCCTGCCGGGTCATCGGCAGCGGCACCCCCTGCCGCTCCGCGTCCCCCACGGCCAGCCGCATGTCCTTGGCCATCAGGGCGGTCCGGAAGCCGGCCGGCTCGTAGCTGCGGGTCCGCATGAAGTCGGCCCGGAAGTTGAGCACCGGTGAGCGCCACCCGCTCTTCTGGATCGCGGTGAGCAGCAGCTCCCGATCCAGCCCTGCCTGCTCGGCGAAGACCACCGCCTCGGCCAGGCCGGCGGTCTGCACCCCGAGCAGCAGGTTGAAGGCGAGCTTCATGGCGGCGGCCCGACCGGTCGGACCGAGGTACAGCATCCCCTGCCGGGCCATCGCGTCGAAGACGGGCCGCAGGTCGTCCACGTCGGCCCGCTCGCCGGCCACGAACACCCGGAGCTGGCCGGCCTGGGCCATCTCCGGATTGCCGACCAGACAGGCTTCCACCCGCCGCACGCCGATCTCGCCGAGCCGGCGGGCCGCCTCCCGGGCGTACTCCGGGGCGAGCGTGGTCATCTCCACCACCGCCGTGCCGGGCCGCAGCACCGGCAGCATCTCGGTGAACAGCACCTCCTCCACGGCCCGCTCGTCGCTCAGGCTCACCATGACGATGTCGGCGGTCGCGGCGGCCTCGGCGGCGCTGGCCGCCGCCCTGGCGCCGGCGGCGACCAGGGGATCGACCCTGGACCGGGTGCGGTTGAACACCGTCGGGGCCAGGCCGGCCGCGACCAGGCGGCGGGCCACGCCCCCGCCCATGCCGCCCAGCCCCACCACCGCCAGCCGCCGGTCCGGGGCGGTCATCGGGCGGCCGGGTGGGTGTCGACGGAGAGTTGGGAGACGCATCGCATGGTGGCGTCCCGGAAGTACGCGCCGAACCCCTCCGCGCTGCCGGTGTCGCGCTGGTGGGCAAGGTACGGCGCGAGCTGCTCCTCGAGGGTGTGCACACCCGACTGGGCGGCCATGTGGCGGGCGACGGCCGAGAATTCGCCCTCGTAGTGGATGACCCGGACCAGCACATCATCCTTGATGAACACGGCGGTCCCCAGCAGCCGCCCGGCGCCGTCGTCGTTGCGCATCACCGGGGTGTCGACGCGACGGAATCCGGAGAAGATGGCGGCGATCTCGTCCTCGTGCCCGGGCTTGATCCGGTAGGTGATCGCTGCGTACGGCATCACATTCCTCCATCGACGTTCAGAGTGACCCCGGTCACGTACCGGGAGAGGTCACTGCCGAGGTACAACACGGCGCCGGCAATGTCCTCCGGGGTGGCGAGCCGGTTCAGCGCCGTCATGGCGCGAACGTTGGCCAGCACGTGCGGTGGCAGGCCGGTGCCCTCGGGCGGGTCGATCAGACCCGGCGCCACCGTGTTGACCCGGATCCCGCGCCGGCCGAGCTCCTTGGCCAGTGACCGGGAGAGTCCGATCACCGCGGCCTTGGCGGCGGTGTAGTGCACCGCGTCCGGACGGCCGCGCAGCGCGCTGGAGGCGCCGACGTTGACCACGGACGAACCGTCGGCGAGCAGCCCCAGCACCGCGCGGGTCGTGAGGTAGTACGAGGTCAGGTCGAGGTTCACCAGCCGGTGCCACTCCGCGGGCTCCAGGTCGCCCAGGTGGGCGCTCCCGTCCGCGCCGACGTTGTTGACCAGCACGTCGAGCCCGCCGAAGGCCCGCCCGACCTCGTCGGCGAGCCGGGCCACATCGGTCGCCGAGGTGACGTCGGCGGCGACCACGAGGTGCTTGGCGCCCAGATCGTCGAGCTCGCGGCGCAGCGCGTTCGCGGCGTCCTCGTCGTGGTGGTAACAGGTGGCTACCCGGGCGCCGGCGCGGGCGAAGCCGAGCAGCGCCGCCCGGCCGACCCCCCGGGTTCCGCCCGTAACGAGCACCCGCCGGTCGCTCAGTGTCAGGTTCACGGCTCCTCCGCTTCTCCGGCCACACCGGACGGCCGGGCGACGTTATGCTGGCTGCGCCTCCTCGCGGCGGGCTGGAAGCTCGTTCGAGTGGATCTCCGCTCCGCTCCGCCGGAGCCGACGTCTCAAGCCCTTACCTCGCGCGCGCCAAGCCCGGCGACGCCGGCACCGGGAGCAGCGATGCCCAGCGCCCCCTCCGTACTCTGCGTGCACGCTCATCCCGACGACGAGGCGCTCTGGACGGGTGGGCTGCTCCTGCGGGCCGCCGCCCGCGGCTGGTCGACGGCGGTGCTCACCTGCGCCGCCGAGCCCGGCGGTCCGCGGGTGGCCGAGCTGGCCGAGAGCCTGGCGGTGCTCGGCGCCGAGCCGCCCCGGCTGCTCGGTTACGGCGACTCGGGGCACCGGGCCGACGCAGGCCCGGGCTCGCTCTGCGGGGCCGACCTGGACGAGGTGACCGACCGGTTGACCGGTGAGCTACGCCGGTCGCGTCCCGATGTCGTCGTCACCTACGACGCCGGCGGCGGATACGGGCATCCGGACCACGTGCGTACGCACCGGGCCACGCTCGCGGCCGTCGAGGCGGCCGCCCATCCGGCGGTGCTGCCGTCGGCCGGCCCACCCTGGCGGGTCCGGACGCTCCTGCTGGTCACCTGGCCGCGGACGGCGGTGGAGCGGGTGGTCCGGGCGCTGGCGACCGCCGGCGTGGTGCTGCCGCCGCTGCAGCGCGGGATGGGGGTGTCGGACGACGCCATCGACGTGGCCTTGGACGTGCGGCCGTGGCAGGAGGCGAAGTGGCGGGCGCTTCGGTCGCACCGCTCCCAGCTCGCCCGCGGACACGGGCCGGCGAACGTGCTGGCCCTGTCCGCGCCGGACCGGACGCTGCTGCTCGGCACCGAGTGGTACCAGCGACGCGAGTTGAGCCGCCGGCCGGACCGCTGCGATCGCGACGGCCCGGACGACGACGAGTGGCCGGCGCCGCTGGCCGACGGGATCACCCCAGCTGCGCCGGCGCGCCCTGTACGGTCAGCCTGACCTCCACATTGCCCTCCACGGCCCGCGAGTACGGGCACAGCCGGTGGGCCCGGCTGGCGAGCCGGGTCAGCTCGGCCGCGTCGGACTCCGGGTCGGCCAGCCCGATCTCGACGCCGAGGCCCATCCCACCCCGACCGGTCGGCCCGATCTCGATGTCGACCCGCACCGCGCACCGGCTCAGGTCGACGCCGTACCCCTCGGCGACCGCGAGCAGCGCCGACTGGAAACAGGCCGCGTAGCCGGCCGCGAACAGCTGCTCGGGGTTGGTCCCCACGCCGCCGTCGCCGCCCAGTTCGGGCGGCGCCGCCAGGTCGAGATTCAGCTCGCCGTCGTCCGAACACACCTTGCCGGAGCGGCCGCCCTGCGCGGTGGCCCCGGTGCGATACAGAACCTTGCTGATCGTCATCTGCGTCCTCCTCGCCATTGCGGCCGATCCTGCGGGCGGCGACCGCAGATGGCTGGAGCCCGGACGGAGCCCGCCCGGGCCTACTCCACCTGGATGTTGGCCATCATGGCCATGTCCTCGTGCTCCAGGTTGTGGCAGTGGAAGACGTACCGGCCCGGATAGCCGTTCCAGCGGGCCACGATCAGGGTGTCCTCGCCGGGGAACAGGTCGAGGGTGTCCTTCCAGCCGGCATCGGTCGCGCGGGGCGGCTTGCCCTTCCGGCTGAGCAGCTTGAACTGCAGCATGTGCAGGTGCACCGGGTGGTGCTGGTTGGTCCGCAGCTTCCACACCTCGGTGCTGCCCAGCTTGGGATTGGCATCGATGCGGTTGACGTCGAAGACCTTGTCGTTGATCTGCCAGGGGTCGCCGCCGTTGAACTTGAAGTCCCGCGCGACGCTGTCCTCGTTCCCGTGCAGCTCGTCGTAGATGCCCAGGTCGGACAGGGTGGCCGGGATCCGGCTGTCGTCGGTGGCCCGACGCACGACGCGGAACCGCATCACCTGCGCGGTGCCCTTCTCGCCGATCTTGTTGACCAGCGTCACCTCGTCGCCCACCTTGTAGCGCGAGAAGTCGATGATCAGATCGAACCGTTCGGCCTGCGCGATCGGGATCCGTTGATGCTGGCGCGGCCGGTCCAGCAGCCCTCCGTCGCTGCCGATCTGGGTGAACGCCGGCGCACCCGGCGGCGCCGGGTCCAGCTCCAACTCGTACCTGCGGGCGTTGGACGCGTTCAGCAACCGGAACCGGTAGCGGGTGGCCGACACCTCCAGCAGCGGCCAGGGCACGCCGTTGACCATGATGACG
This sequence comes from Plantactinospora siamensis, assembly GCF_042434095.1. Classification (NCBI taxonomy): domain Bacteria; kingdom Bacillati; phylum Actinomycetota; class Actinomycetes; order Micromonosporales; family Micromonosporaceae; genus Plantactinospora; species Plantactinospora siamensis. The sequence continues at coordinate 122,649 of NZ_JBHLUE010000011.1, read as the reverse complement.
TCGCCCAGGACACCCTTCATGTAGCTGTTCTCCACGCCCGATTCGCGCAACAGCGTGGAGTCCAGCGACGGGTACTTGAGCTGACCGTCCTCGTCGAACGCTCGATCGGTGATCATCAGTGGAATTTCCCGGTCACCCCGCGGCAGCGGCAACCGGTCGTCCTCGTCGTCGCGTACCAGGTGGAACCCGGCCAGGCCGCGGTAGACCTGCGGTCCGGTGAAGTCCATCCGGTGGTCGTGGTACCAGAGCGTCATGGCGCGCTGCTTCAACGGGTACGTGTAGGTGCGGCTGCCCCTGGCCACCGAGAAGGCGTCGTGCGGCATCGGCGCGTGCCCCTTGGGGTGCGGGAGTTCGGCGCCGGCCCGCACCAGGACATCGGTGGGGTACCCGTCGCTGTCCGGCGGGGTGTGGCCACCGTGCAGGTGGACGGTGGTCGGCACCGGGAGTTCGTTGCGGTGCTCCACGACCACCCGCCGGCCGCTGCGGGCCTCGATGGTCGGTCCGGGGAAGATCCCGTTGTAGCCCCAGATCCGGGTCCGGTGCCCGGGGACCATCTCGGCCGTCCCCTCCTTGGCGGTCAGCTCGTAGTAGTCGGTCGTGCCGTCGGTCCGGGTCGGCGCGAGCACCGGTGGCACGGGCAGGGCCCGGGTGAAGGGCTGGGGCAGCGGTATGTCGCTGCGGAGGTCCTTGCCCGTCACGGGGCTGCTGCAGCCCGACAGCGCGGCCGGCACGGCGAGGCCCAGTGCCGAGGTGGCGCCCCATTGCAGTACGGATCGGCGGGAGACTCCCATCTCACTCTCCTTGGGGGTGGTGATTGCGGTCGGCGCGGCCTGGCGGGCGTGGAACCCGGTTCCCGCCATCGCGGGACGGTGGCCCTGGTCCCCGGCGGACGAGCATCCGCCGAGCGAGCCTCGACCGATCCTCTGGAACCTGACGGTCCGTAACACCCGGCCGGGAACGAGCCGATCGGCAGCGCCCGGCCGGAGCCTGGATCACACCGCACCGCCCTCGTGAGGAGAACCGATGCTCTGGAAACGATCCATCCCGGCCGTCCTGGCGGCCGCCACCGTGGTGATCCCGGTGGCCGCGCCCGGCCCGGCCTCCGCGCACATCCGGTCGGACACCGTCACACTCAGCGGGCCGAGCCCGCTCGCCGGCTGCACCGCCGGGCCGCCCACCGAGACCGTCGACGTGGGCACCGAACTCGAGCCCTGGCTCGCCGTGGACCCGCGGCATCCCCGGCGGATGATCGCCGCCTGGCAGCAGGACCGGCGCAACTTCGGCAATGCCAACGGCATCGGCCTGGCCAGCACGACGGACGGCGGGGCCACCTGGCACAACAGCGTGGCGCCGGGTTTCACCAAGTGCAGCGGCGGTGACCAGGACCGTACCGGCAGCCCCTGGGTGAGCGTCGGCGCCGGCGGCGTCGCGTACCTCAGCGCCGGCTCGTTCAGTCGGCCGGGCACCTCGCAGGTCCTGGTGGCCCGTTCGACCGACCTCGGCGGGAGCTGGACCGGTCCGGTTCCGGTGATCACCGATGACGTCGCCTCGTACTGGAACGACAAGCCGAGCGTGACCGCGGATCCGGTGGACCCGCGCTACGTCTACGTCACCTGGAACCGGGGCCAGATCCCGATCGCCCACCACGAGATCATGCTGGCCCGCAGCACGGACGGCGGTCGCAGCTACGAGGCGCCGCGGGCGATCTACCGGCCCACGCCGGACGGCGCCGGCACCTTCGGCAGCCAGATCGTGCGGCTGCCGGACGGCACCCTGCTGGACCTGTTCGTGGAGAAGGCCTTCCCGCTCGGCGGGCCGCCGGTGGCCGTGCAGAGCAAGGTCCGCGTCATGCGCTCCAGCGACCACGGCCTGACCTGGTCCGAGCCCATCACCGTCACCGAGCAGCAGATCAACCAGCCCGTGCTGCCGGACACCGGCGCCGTCGTACCGTCGCCGGGGATCAACCCGGACATCGCGGTGGACCGGCGGACGGGCCGGGTGTACGTGGTCTGGGGACAGCAGGGGCTCTCCGCGGCCAACAGCGACGTCGCGCTGGCCAGCTCGGCCGACGGCGGCCGGACCTGGACCGCGCCGGTACGGGTGAACCGCACCCCCGCGACCGCCAACCCCCGCGCCGGCCAGGCGTTCCTGCCGCAGGTCGAGGTGACCGGCGACGGGACGGTGGGTGTGACGTACTACGACTTCCGCGCCGACTCCCCCGGCCCGGGCACGGCCACCGACGTGTGGCTGGCGACCTGCCGGGGCGCCCGATGCGCGACCGGTGGCGATGACTGGCGCGAGGGGCATCTGTTCGGCTCCTTCGACATCGAGACGGCGCTGCCCTGGTCGGGCGGTCCGTATATCGGCTCGTACGTCTCGCTGGGGCACACCTGGCACAGCTTCGTGGCGGCCTTCACCGCCACGACCGGCACGCCGGGCAACCGACAGGACATCTTCCTGGTCAAGGCGCCGGCCGGTCCGGGTCTTCGCTGACCGGAGATGGCCGCCGGCCCGGACGCGTCACCGGACGGGGAACCGGTGGCGCGTCCGGGTGTTCCGGGTAAGGCCTGCGTCGACGCGTCGCGTCCCACCCGTTCATCGTGGCGGGTGGGACCGCGGCCTCCATCCGTCCGCAGGGGGTTTCTGCCGTACGCAAAAGGAGCATGACGGGCCCGATCCCCTGAGCGGGACATCCCGGGCCGGACCGCCGGTACGGGTCAGCCGAGCCAGCCGGGCTGAACCAGCCCGCTCTCGTAGGCCAGCACCACGAGTTGAGCCCGGTCCCGGGCATCGACCTTGGTGAGGATCCGGGTGATGTGTGTCTTCGCCGTCGCCGGGCTCATTCCCAACCGATCCGCGATGTCGCCATTGGACAGGCCGGCCACCACGAGCATCAGCACGTCGTACTCGCGCCGGGTGAGCGAGTCGAGGTCCAGCCGGGCGTCCGGTCGGCGGGGGCGGCGAGCGAAGTCCGTGATCAGCCGGCGGGTCACCGCGGGCGCCAGCGGCGCGTCGCCCTGGGCCACGGCCCGCACGCCCAGGACGAGTGCGATGGGCTCGATGTCCTTCAGCAGGAAGCCGCTCGCGCCGATCCGGAGCGCCTCGTAGACGTACTCGTCCTCGTCGAACGTGGTCAGCAGCACCACCCGGGTCTGCCGCAGCTGCGGCTCGGCGACGATCCGCCGGGTGGCCTCGATGCCGTCCATGACCGGCATCCGCACGTCCATCAGGACCACGTCGGGCCGGTGTTCGAGCGCCGACCGGACCGCCTCGGCCCCGTCCGACGCCTCGGCCACGACGGTGATGTCGGGTTCGGCGAGCATCGCCCGCAGGCCGGCCCGGACCAGTCCGTGGTCGTCGGCCAGGATCAGACGGATCACAGCTGCTCGCGGAAGGGAAGCCAGGCGCGCACCCGGAAGCCGCCACCGGGCCGCGGCCCGGCCAGCACCCGGCCCCCGACCGAGGCCGCCCGCTCGCGCATCCCCACCAGACCGGTGCCGGTGCCGGTGCCGGTGCCGGTGCCGGTGCCGGTGCCGGTGCCGGTGCCGGTGGAGGATCCGCCACCGGGGTCGGCGCCGGCGGATCCGCCGCCGGGGTCGGCGGCGCCGTGGCCAGCGGCGCCGTGGCCAGCGGCGCCGCCGTCGGGCCCGACCACGACCCCGGCGCCGGGCCCGTCGTCGTCGACGAGCACCACCAGTTCGTCGCCCTCGCACGCCACCCGCACGTCCACCCGGCGCGCGCCCGCGTGCCGGGTCACGTTCGTGAGCGCCTCCTGGATGATCCGGAACGCGGCCTGCTCGACCCCGGTGGGCAGCGCCTGCCGCTGCACGTCGACGCTGGTCCGCACCACCGCGCCGGTGGCCTCGGTGCGGCGGGCCAGATCCGGCAGCGCCGCCAGCGACGCCGTCGACGCGAGCGGGTCCTCCCCGTCGGGCCCGCGCAGCAGTTGCAGGGTGCCGCGCAGGTCGTGCAGCGCCTCCTGGCCAACCTTGCGGATCGTTGCCAGGGCGTCGTCGACCATCGCGGGATCGGTCTTTCCGCGCAGCAGCGCCGCACCGGCGTGCATCGTGATCACCGTGATGTGGTGGCCGAGGGTGTCGTGCAGGTCCCGGGCGATCCGGACCCGTTCCTCGGCCACCCGCCGGCGGGCCTCCGCCTCCCGGGTCAGCTCGGCCGCGCGGGCCCGGGCCTCGACCGCGGCCAGATGCGCGCGCCGGCTGCGGGCGTACTCGCCGAACAGGATGACCGCGGCCAGCCAGCCGGCCGCCGGGATCAGGGCGATGGTCTCCACCGGCACCCCGGCGAGCAGATCGACCAGTTCGATCACGAGCACGCAGGCGAGCGCCGCGGCCACCGCCAGCAACCGCCGGCCGGCCACGACGACCTGGTAGAGCGCCACCACGAACGGCACCGGCTCGAAGCCGGGCGGATAGCCGGCCGCGTAGTAGGTGGCGGCCACGGCCAGCGTCACCAGCAGGACGCTCAGCGGGTAGCGGCGGCGCATGACCAGCGCCAGGACGCCGAGCGTCAGCAGCGCCCAACCCGCCGGGCCGGACCCCGGCGTGCCGGCGCGGACGCTGAGGTAGGTCCCGCCGAGCGTCGCGGCGGCGACCGCGGCCAGCAGGAGGACCTCCGCCACCGGGCCCTCGGCCAGGCGGCGCCACCCCTGGTAGTCGAAACGCATGCGACAACGGTAGAGCACGGAGCGCGCTCGCCGACACGACGTGGAGTCAGGCTCGATCGAGGTACGGCACTCTCGGGGTAACGCCGGACCGCACGTACGCCATCGGCGCAGCCGGAAACCGTCCCGGAGGGCGACGGAAGCGGCCATTGATCGATCGAACATGGAACCGGTGCCGTCATGCCGGTACGGCGATCCGTCCGTGCCGCCATCCGGCTGAGGAGGAGCGATGGCTGGAGAACCGCAGACCGACGAGCCGTCGGCGTCCCCCGACCGGCTCACCAGGATCATCGGCCGGGTGTTCGGCCGGCGTACCAAGTGGCTCGTCCTGGTCGCGTGGATCGCCGTCCTCGCCGGGGTCGGGCCGGTCGCCAACATGATCTACAGCTCGACCGACGACGACGCGCTGGCTTGGCTCCCCGCGTCGGCCGAGTCGACCCGGGTGGCCGCCCAGGAGGACCGGTTCCCGGCCGCGGAGACCGTGCTGGCCGTCGCGGTCTACGCCCGCGACTCGGGCCTGACCCCGGCGGACCGGGCGGCCGTCGAGGCGGCCCGTACCCGGCTCGCGCCGTACGCCGAGGGTGGCCGGATCGGCGCGCCCATCCCCTCGCCGACCGGCAAGGCCCTCGCGCTCATGGTGCCGATGCCGCGGGACGCCAACGGCGGGGTGGCGGCCGATCGGGTCAAGGAGCTGCGCTCGGACGTCCGGGCCGGGCTGCCGGACGGGCTGCAGGCCAAGACGACCGGGCCGGCCAGCGCCGGCGCCGACATCGGGGACGCGTTCGCGGGCCTGGACGGCACCCTGCTGATCGTCAGCGTGGCGGTGGTGGCGATCCTGCTGCTCATCACGTACCGCAGCCCGTCGTTGTGGTTGATGCCGCTGCTGGCGGTCGGGGTGGCCAGCCAGCTGGCCAGCGCGGTGGTGTACCTGCTCATCGCGCACGCGGGGCTGGTGGTGAACTCGGCCAACGCCGGAATCCTCACGGTCCTGGTCTTCGGCGCCGGCACCGACTACGCGCTGCTGCTGATCTCCCGGTACCGCGAGGAGCTGCACCGGCACTCCGACCGGCACGTGGCCATGGCGGTGGCGCTCCGGCGGGCGGGACCGGCCGTGGTCGCCTCCGCGGCCACGGTGGCCGTCGGCCTGCTCTGCCTGCTCGCCGCGGACCTCAACTCCAACCAGGGGCTTGGTCCGGTCGGCGCGATCGGCGTGGTCGCCGCGCTGCTGAGCATGATGACCCTGCTGCCGGTGCTGCTGCTGGTGTTCGGGAGGTGGCTGTTCTGGCCGTTCGTCCCGCGCCCGGGCACCGAGTCGCGGGGCGGGCACGGCCTGTGGGAGCGGATCGGCACCCGGGTGGCGCGGCACCCGCGCCGGGTCTGGCTCGGCACGGCCGTCCTGCTCGGCGCGCTCGCGCTCGGCTCGGTCGGGATGACCGTGGGGCTCCCGGCCACCGACATGTACACGACCCGCCCCGAGTCGGTCACCGGGCAGGCGCTGCTGGCCGAGTACTTCCCGGCCGGCTCGGCCGCGCCGGCCGAGATCACCGGCTCGGCCGCGCGGTCGGCCGAGCTGACCGCGGCGGCCCGCACGGTGCCCGGGGTGGCCTCGGTGGGTACGCCGCTGACCTCCACGGACGGCTCGCTGGTCAAGCTCCAGGCGGTGCTGACCGACCCGCCGGACTCCGCCGCCGCGGAGCGGACGGTACGCCTGCTGCGGGCCGCCGTGCACGCCGTACCCGGCGCCGACGCGGCGGTCGGCGGGGCGACCGCCACGGCGTACGACACCGACGTGGCCAACGCGCACGACCGGCGACTGGTCATCCCGCTCGTGCTGGGAGTCGTGCTGCTCGTGCTGATCCTCCTGCTGCGGGCCCTGGTGGCGCCGTTGCTCCTGATCGGGACCGTGGTGCTGTCGTTCGGGGCAGCGCTCGGGGTCGGCTGGCTGCTCTTCAAGCACGTGTTCGGCTTCGCCGGCGTGGACCAGTCCCTGATCATCCTGGGGTTCCTGTTCCTGGTGGCGCTGGGCGTGGACTACAACATCTTCCTGATCAGCCGCAGCCGGGAGGAGGTCGCCCGGCACGGGCACCAGGCGGGCATGCTCCGCGGACTCGCCGTGACCGGCGGGGTGATCACCAGCGCGGGCATCGTGCTGGCCGCGACGTTCGCGGTGCTGAACGTGCTGCCGCTGGTGGCCACCGCCGAGCTGGGCCTGCTCGTGGGTGTCGGCGTGCTGCTGGACACGCTCGTGGTCCGGCCGATCGTGGTGCCGGCGCTGGCCCTCGACCTGGGCCGGCGGTTCTGGTGGCCAAGCCGGCTCGGCGTCCGGCCGGCCGGTGGCGAGGACGCCGGGGACGCCGTCCCGGACGAACCCGGTCCGGCCGGCGGCGCGGCGGCAGCAGACGGTCGCGGGCCGGCGGACGCGCCGGCAGACGGTACGGCGGGGCAGACCGCCGGGGACGCGCAGGAGGCGCCGGCCGGCAGGTGAGGCACCCGGACGGGCCGGCCGCGGGGAAACCCGCGACCGGCCCGTTCCGCTCTGTGGGCCGAGGGTCAGCCGGACGCCAGCGCCGCGCTCGCCGGCAGGGGAACGGGCGTCAGCGACAGCAACCGGTGCTCGGCGACGCCCTCGGTCAGCAGCCGCCACGCCCGGTCCGCGCCGGACGGGGACATCTGCCGCAGCGGGGTGAGCCGTTGGGCGAGCCGCTCAAGGCAGGCGGTCAACAGCTCCTCCCCCGGGCCCGGGTCGTACCGCCAGGTCCGCAGGACGCAGTTCGCCGCGTACAGCACGCAGTGACCGCGGGCCAGCTCGAGGGCCAGCAGCCGGGACCGCGGATCCCGGCCGCCCGGTTCGCCGGCGAACCGGTCCCGCAGGTCACGGTGGGCCGCATCCAGCTCCGCCACGACCGCCCGCAACGGCGCCGGCGCGGTCGCCGAGTCGAGGACCGCGCCGGCGACCTCCGCCCAGCCCGCGGTGATCTCGTCCCGCCCGCCGTTGGTGAGCTGCAGCGCCCGCCCGTCGGGTTGCCACGGCACGCCGGGCCGGTTCCGGTCGAACAACCCGGCCAGGGTCTCCTCGTCACCGGCCGCCGCGGGCCGCGGCAGCACGAACGGCAGCTGGTCGGCGATGCCGGCGAGGTTGACGTGCGAGGTCCCCTCGAAGATGCCGGCGATCGAATGGTCGCGTTGCACCTTTTGAAAGAGCCGGGCGGACAGGCTGTCCCGCAGCCAGCCGCGGGCGCTCAGCACCGTGCCGAGGTCGACCAGGGCCGCGTCGACGGTGGCCGGCAGGAGGTACTTCACGATCGCGGACCACAGGCTGAGCCGACCGGGGGCGGCGCTGATCGCGCGCAGCGCGGGCGCCGCAACGCACTCGCCGATCAGCAGATCGAGGTACGCCCGGACCAGGATGTCCCGCACCACCGGCAGGTCGTGCACCGGCGCCCCGTAGAGCCGCCGCGACGCGGCGTGGTCCACGGTGATCCGCAGCGCCGTGTCCAGGCTGCCGAGCGACAACGCGCCGATCAGCGTGCGGGTCACCTGCAGGGTCTTCAGGGTCTGCGCGATGCCGCTGCCGGGGGTGCCCAGTACCGCGCCGCCCGGCACCGGGCAGTCGTCGAAGACGATGCCGCTCATGTCGTGGCCGCGCAGGCCCAGCGTGGGTACCGGGTCGGTGTTGGACCAGCGATCGGCCGGCAGCGCCGCCTTGTCCAGGAGCAGCAGCGAGAAGTCCCGGTTGCCGGTGCGGGCGTACACGGTGCAGAAGGTGCCCCGGATGGCGTTGCCGATCGGCCACTTCTCGCCGCTGAGCAGGTAGCCGTCCTCGGTGGGCCGCGCCGTGACCATGCACCCGGCCAGGTCGCTGCCGTGGTCCCGCTCGGACATCGCGAAGGAGCCCAGCCGGCCGTCCCGGACCTGCCCGGCCAGCCACCGACGCTGATCCGGACTGCCCCACAGCCAGACCGGATTCGCGCCCAGCAGGGCGGTGCCGAACGAGACCGCGGCCCGCAGGTCCCGGCGGGCCACCACCCGGCACAGCGCGAAGAGCTCGTCGAAGGTCCGCAGCCGGCCGCCGAACTGCTCGGGCACGAGATATTCCGGGAATCCCCAGTCCCGCAGCGCCGCGAGCGCCGACCAGCACATTTCGCCATCCTCGTCGGTACGCACGGAGACAGCGTGGGACATCGGGCCGTCCGGATCATACGGATCGCCAAGAAATTGTTCCAGCTCAATTGCTTTTTGGTTAACACCTGACCGCTCCGCATGCTCAATACGCATTTGTACCGCCTACGTCGAAGGGTGGGATAAGGAAGGCTACCCACGGCGCCGGGCACCAGGAAAGGCGCTCTAGCGCCTGTCCAGCGCCCCGCTAACGCATCGCCCTAGCGTCTGTCACCGCGACGCCGGCCGCCCGGTCTCGCCATTTGGAGGGGAGAGACGACCGTGCCTTTCACACCCCGCTTTTCCACCCTCGTCGAAATGCTGAGATACCGCGCGGAGACCGCGGCGGACCGTGAGGCATTCGTGTACGTCGGCGAGAGCGGAGCGTACGACGCGGAGCAGCGACTCACGTTCGGGCAGCTCGACGCGGCGGCCCGGCAACTCGGCGGCTGGCTCTCCGCGCACCTGCCCGCCAGCGGCGCGGGCCGGCGGGTGCTGCTGCTCTACCCGCCCGGACTGGACTTCCTGGTGGCGTACTTCGGTTGCCTGTACGCGGGCGCGGTGGCCGTGCCCGCGCCGCTGCCCGAGGGACCGCGGATCCAGCAGGAGCGGGTGATGCGCATCCTGGCCGACTGCGGCGCCAACCTGGTGCTCACCGACGCGCCGGACCGGCTTCCCACGCTGCCGGACGCGCCGCAGGTGGTGGCCACGGCCTCGACCGACGTGCTGACCGGACAGTGGCAGCCGCCCCGGCTGCGGCCCGGTTCGCTGGCGATGCTGCAGTACACCTCCGGGTCGACGAGCAGTCCGCGTGGCGTGCTGCTGTCCCACGACGCCATGCTGGCCAACCTGGCGCTCACCAACGGGCGGCTGCGGCACGACGAGGCCAGCCGGCTGGTGACCTGGCTGCCCTTCTACCACGACATGGGTCTCACCCAGGTGCTGAGCATGGTCTACGTGGGCGGATGGGCCGCCGTGATGTCGCCGACCGCCTTCCTGAAGCGCCCGCATCGCTGGCTGGAGCTGATCAGCCACTACCGGGCCAGCACCGCCACCGCGCCCAATTTCGGGTACGACCTGTGCGCCCGGCGCGTCACCGACGAGCAGTTGACGGGCGTCGACCTGTCCTCCTGGACGGCCGCCCTGAACGGCTCGGAGCCGGTCTCCGCGGCGGCGCTGGACGCGTTCACGAAGCGGTTCGAGCCGTACGGCTTCCGGCACGCCGCGCACTACCCGTGCTATGGGATGGCCGAGGCGACCGTCTTCGTCAGCGGTGGGGACCGCGACACCGCGCCGGTGATCCGGCACGTGGTGACCGAGCAGTACGAGGCCAATCGGCTGGTGCCGGCCGAGCCGGGCCAGCACACCCGGCCACTGGTGGGTTGCGGCACGCCCGTCGACTACGACGTGCGGATCGTCGACCCGGACAGCGGCCGGACGCTGCCCCCGGGGGCGATCGGCGAGATCTGGTTGCGCGGACCGAGCATCGGCGCGGGTTACTGGGGCCGGCCGGTGGAAAGCGCGGCCACCTTCGACGCGCGTACGGCCGACGGCGACGGCGGTTACCTGCGGACCGGTGACCTCGGCGCGCTGCTCGACGGCGAGCTGTTCGTCACCGGCCGGCGCAAGGAGATGCTCGTCGTGCACGGCCGGAACCTCTACCCGTACGACATCGAGGCGGAGGTGCGGCGGCTGGACCCGGCGCTCGGGCAGACCGTCGGGGCGGTGTTCGCGGTCGGGACCGACGACCAACGGGTGGCCGTGGTGCACGAGGTGCGCGGGCAGCTCGATTCGGAGCGTGCCCACGAGCTGGCAGCGGCGATCCGCGAGCTGGTCACCCGGAACTTCGGCGTCGCCGTCGGCGCCGTGGCGCTGCTTCGGCCGGGCCAGGTGCCCCGCACCACCAGCGGCAAGATCCAACGCGGCCGGACCCGTGAGCTCTTCCTCGCCGGCCAGCTCGGCACCCTCCACGAGGAGAGCATGCCGGGCCTGCGGCCCGCCGACGACAGCAGCGGCGCCCGCGCCTAGCGCCCGCGCCCAGCGCCCCCGCATCCGGGCACCGACCGCCCCATCGCCGGGCCACCGGCGCCGATCCGCCGAACGCCGGGCCACCGGCGCCCATCCGCCCCCCGCCACCGACAACGTGCCGCCACCGCCGGACCGAGGAGCCGACATGACCGCTGACGCCATTCCGCCGACCGAGGACATCCAGCAGTGGCTGACCGAGCGGGTCGCCCACTACCTTGATCGAGCCATCGCGGACATCGAACCGGACGTGCCGCTGGCCGAGTACGGCGTGGACTCCGTCTACGTGGCCAGCGTGTTCGGCGAGGCCGAGGAGCGCTACGGCGTACGGCTGGAGCCCGCCACGGCCTGGGACCACCCGACCGTCGAGGCGCTCAGCAAGCACCTGCACTCGCTGCTGGTGCTCCCGGCCGCACCTGCGGAGGTGCCGGTCGGGAGGGCGCCGGAATGACCGGCGTCGCGGTGGTGGGAATCGCCTGTCGCTTCCCCGGTGGCGAGGGCAAGGAGGCGTTCTGGCGCCTGCTGCGCACCGGCGGCGACGGCGTCGGACCGGTGCCGGACACCCGCTGGGAGCCGGACCACTACTACTCGGCGGACGGCGGGCCCGGCACCATCAACAACCGCGAGGGCGGCTTCCTGCGCGACGTTGACACGCTGGACAACCGGTTCTTCGCGATCTCCGACGCGGACGCGGCGGCGCTCGACCCGCACCAGCGGCTGCTCCTGGGCTGCGCGTACCACGCCATCGAGGATGCCGGCGCCGATCCGCGCGCGCTGGCATCGGCCGGCTGCGGCGTCTATCTCGGGATGACCGGCAACGAGTGGGTGTGGCGCACCCGGGACGACACCGGGGGGTTCGACGTCCACCAGGGCGCCGGCACGGGTCACCACATGGCGGCCAACCGGCTCTCCTATCAGCTGAACCTGCGCGGCCCCAGCCTCACGGTGGATACCGCGTGCTCGTCATCGCTGGTCGCGGTGCACCTGGCCGCCCGCGCGGTGGCCACCGGAGAGTGCGAGTGGGCGCTCGCCGGCGGGGTCAGCGTGGTCCTCGAACCCGTCAACGGGATCTACTTCACCCTGCTCGGGCTCTCCGCGCGAGACGGCCACTGCAAACCGTTCAGCTCGGCGGCGGACGGCATGGTTCGCGGCGAGGGCGTCGGGGTCGTCGTGCTGCGCCGGCTGGCCGACGCGCGCGCCGACCGGCAACGGATCTACGCGGTGATCCGCGGCGGGGCGGTCAGCCACAACGGCCGGAGCAACGGGATCACCGCCCCCGCCCGGTGGGGCCAGCAGGACGCCATCACCCGGGCATACCAGCGGGCCGCCGTCGCGCCGGCCGACATCGCCTTCGTCGAGGCGCACGGCTCCGGGACGCTGATCGGGGACGCCATCGAGATCAACGCGCTGAAGGCGGTGCACGGCGCCGATCGGTCCACGCCGTGCCTGGTCGGCTCCGTCAAGGGCAACATCGGGCACGCCGAGGGCGCGGCCGGGATCGCCAGCTTCATCAAGGCGGCGCTCGCGGTGCACCACCGGCTGCTGCCGCCGACCACGCACAGCGCCCCGGTGAATCCCGTCCTCGGGCTGGATGGCCCGGTGCTGCGGCTGGCTGACCGGCCCGTCGAGCTGCCGGCCGACCGGCTCGCGGGCGGCGTCAGCGCCTTCGGGCTGAGCGGCACCAACGCCCATGTGGTGATAACCGGCGACGACCGGCCGGCGCGGCCGCCGACGTCGGGACCGGGGGTGTTCACCGTCTCCGCGCCCAGCGACGCCGCGCTGCGGCGCAACCTGCTCGCCCAGGCCGACGCGCTGGCCGAGCCCACCGGCCGCCGGCCCGGCGACGACGAGGACCTCGCCGCGCTGTGCCACACCAGCAACCGCGCGAAGGCGGCGCTGCGGCACCGGTACGCGGTGGTGGCGCGGAGTCGCTCCGGACTCGCGTACGCGCTGCGCCGGGGCGCCCTCCAGCCCGAGGAGTTCCCGCGGGCCGGCCAGGTGCGGGTGGCCCTGCTGCTGGCCGGCCCGCTTCCCCCGGTGCCGCACGAGCTACTGGCCGCCCGGTCCGCGGCGTTCCGCCGGGCGTGGCAGGCCGCCGAGCTGCCGCCGGCGGCCCCGGCGGACCCGGCGGACCCGGCGGACCCGGCCGGACCGGCGTTGGCCGGGCTCGTCGCCGTGCTGGCCGCGCTGGGCATCGGTCCCGCCCTGGTGGCGCCGGTCGGGGACCGGCGGGATGCCGCCGGTCTCGCGGGCGCCGCGGCCCGGCTGGCCGCGGTGACCGGCGCGCCGCTGGCCGAGACGCCCGGCGCCGCGACCCACCTGCTCACCGTGGGGGCCACCGGCGCGGCGCCGGCCGCTCCCGGGCCGGCGCGGTTGCCGCTGGCCGCACCGGACGACCCCGACCTCTGGTACGCGGTGGCCCGGATCGCGGCACTGCTGCACCGCGCCGGCGCGGACGTGCGCTGGGACGAGCTGTACGCGCCCGATCAGCGGCAGGTACGCGAGCTACCGCCGTACCGCTTCGCGCCGAGCCGCTTCCCGCTGCCCCAGCCGCGCCGACCGCGCGCCCACGCCGGGACCGCGCCGACCTCCCCGACCCGACCAACCGAAGGGTAGAGCTGATGACGGAGAACCGGATCCCCGTCCTCATCGTCGGCGGCGGCCTCTGCGGCCTGTCCGCCGCCGCCCTGCTGGCCTGGCACGGCGTGCCGGTGCTGCTGGTGGAACGCCACGACGGCGCCCTCCGACACCCGCGGGCCCGGGTCATCAACCCACGGACCGCCGAGATCTTCCGGCAGATCGGGCTCGAGGAGCAGATCCTGGCCGCCCGCTCCTTCGCACACCGGGAGCCGGCGGTGTTCCTGCGGGCCCGCACCCTGGCCGGGCCGGAGACCGGCCGGGGCACGCTGAGCAACCCCACCGGGCCGGACGGGACCGCCGCGTTCAGCCCCTGCCCGTGGGCCCCGATCGACCAGGACCGGCTGGAGGAGCTGGTCGCCGAGCACGCTCAGCGGCTCGGCGCGCAGCTCCGGTACGGCACCGAGCTGGTCGGCTGCACGCAGGAGGGCGGAGCAACGGACGGCTCGGTCCGGGTGCTGCTGCGCGAGCGGGCCGCCGGGCGGGAGTACGAGGTGGACTGCGCGTACCTGATCGCCGCGGACGGGCACGCCTCCGAGATGCGCACCCGGCTCGGCATCGAGCTGGCTGGATACGGATCCCTGGGCAACCTGTTGTCGCTCGTCTTCGCCGCCGATCTGACCCCGGCGATCGCGGGACGGCAGCTGGACATCTGCCACCTGGACGAGCCCGAGGTCGGCACGGTGCTGCTGCCGCACGACCGGACGGACCGGTGGGTCTTCAGCACCCCGTACCACCCGGAACGGGGCGAGACCGTCGAGAGCATCAGCGAGCAGCGTTGCGTCGAGGCGATCCGCCGAGCGGTCGGCCTGCCCGATCTGGCGGTGCAGCTGTTGCCGCAGCTCGACGACGGCACCTGCAAGCTGGCGTACGCGATCGCGGCCGGGGTGGGCCAGCGGTACCGGTCCGGACGGATCTTCCTGGTCGGTGACGCGGCCCACCTGATGCCGCCGGCGGGCGCGTTCGGCGCGGGAACCGGCATCCAGGACGCGCACAACCTCGCCTGGAAGCTGGCGCTGGTCCTCACCGGCCGGGCACCCGCCGCGCTGCTGGACAGCTACCAGGCGGAACGCCGTCCGGCGGCGCTGTTCACCGTGGAGCAGGCGCTGCGCCAACTGCGCGCCCGCTCGGGTCGGGCGCTGCCCGGGGTGCCCGACGTGCCGCCCGCGGACTACTTCTCGGTCGTCTTCGGCCTCCGCTACCACTCGGCGCTGCTCAGCCTGGACGGTGGCGACGGCGGCGCGGCGGACGGCAGCACGCCGGCCGGCCCGGACGGCGGCGCCGGCACCGGGCCGGACGGCGGATGGTCCGTGGACGGCGGGCCGGCCCTCGGCCGGTCCGATGACGATCCGCTGGTGACCGCCGTGGTCCCGGGACGGCTGCGCGGTCAGCCCGGCACCCGGGCGCCGCACGTGCCGCTCGGCGACGGCGCCGGCGACGTCGTCTCCACGGTGGACCTGTTCGGCCGGGACTTCGTGCTGATGTCGGGCCCCCGGGGCGACGGCTGGGCCGATGCGGCGGCCCGGGTGGCGGTCGACCATCCCGTGCCGCTGCGCGTTTATCGGATCGACACCGATCTGTCCGATCCCGAGGGACGGTTCGCGACCGCCCACGGTGTTTCCGACGCGGGCGCGGTGCTGGTCCGTCCCGACGGGATCGTGACCTGGCGGTCGGTGGCCGGACCAGCCGACCCGGACGACCTGCGCGCCGCGCTCGACCGCGCCACCGGCCGGACGGGCGCCGGTCCCGACGCCGAGATCCGCGCCCACCAGCAGCGCATCCGAGTCTGATGCCGCGGCCCGCCCCGGGTTCCGGCCGGCACGACACCAGCAGGTCGGGTCTCTCTCGCAACGACAGGACGGAGAACACGATGCGCCTCGCGCAGTTGGTCAGGCCGCTTCGGTGGGTGGCCCGGCACCTGCTCCACGGGCTGATCCTGGTGGGCTGGGCCGTCTATCCCCCGGCCATGGTGCCGGGGTGGAACGGCCAGACCCACCCGCGCCAACCCGGGCCGGCCCGGGGCGGCTCCGGCCCTCCGGGAACCGATCGCGACCATCCGCATCCTGGCGGAGCGCCAGCGCCGGGCCCGGAAGCCGGTGCGCCGGCACTGACCCCGGCCGAGCAGGCCTCCTGGGAGCAACTGGTGGAACGGGTGAATCGGTCATGACGAGCGTCGAGCAGACCCTCAACGAACTGGACGCGGTGGCCGTATCGGCCGCCAGAGACGCCGAGGACATGCTGGCCGCCGTGGTGCGGCGGGCCGCCGAGCTCGCGGCGGCCGGCTCGACCCCGCTGGGCCGGGTGCGGCTGCGCGCCGGAGACCTCTGCGTGGAGGTCGAGTGGCAGCCGGACGGCTTGCCGGGCGCGGCGGCCACCGTCGTGGCCGGCCCGGACCGGACCACGCTGACCGGGACCAACGGGGCCGGGCCGACCGTGGTCACCGGGCCCGTCACGGTGCTCGCGGCGACCGAGGGGACCAGTTCGGACGCCGAGGTGCTGACCGCTCCCGCGGTCGGCACGTTCTACCGGTCACCGGAACCCGGTGCCGCACCGTTCGTGGCCGTCGGCGACACCGTCGCACCGGGCCAGCAGATCGGAATCATCGAGGCGATGAAGCTGATGAATCCGATCGAGGCGGACCGGGCCGGTCAGGTCGGGGAGATCCTCGTCGAGGACGGCGCCCCGGTCGAGTACGGCCAGCCGCTGATCGTGCTCACGCCCACATCCCATCCCTGAGCCCCTATGGCGACTTCGCCGCCCCGGAGGAGACATGTTCTCGACTGTCATGATCGCCAATCGCGGCGAGATCGCGCTACGGATTGCCCGTACCTGCCGGGAGTTGGGGCTGCGGACGATCCTGGCGCATTCGAGCGCGGACCGCGACTCGGCGGCGGCCCGGTACGCCGATGAGGTGGTCCAGATCGGACCGCCGGCGGCCCGACGCAGCTATCTCAACCCGGCTGCGATCGTCACGGCCGCGCTGCAGCGCGGCGCGGACGCGGTCCACCCCGGGTACGGGTTTCTCTCCGAGGACCACGACTTCGCCGAGATCTGCACGGCCAACGGGCTCACCTTCATCGGGCCCCCCGCGTCCGTGATCGCGATGCTCGGCGACAAGGCGCAGGCCCGGGAGTTCGCCGAACGGGCCGGCCTGCCGTTGCTGCCGGGCAGCAGGGGCGTGCTCGCGTCGGGCACCGAGGCCCGGGCGGTGGCCGAGGACATCGGCTACCCGGTGATCATCAAGGCGGTGGCCGGCGGCGGTGGCCGCGGGATGACCGTGGTGCGGGAGCCGGGCGAGTTCCTCCGGCAGTACGTGGCCACCCGGCACACCGCGCAGGCGCTGTTCGGCGACAACCGCGTCTTCGTCGAGCGGTACCTCGAGTCGGCCCGGCACATCGAGGTGCAGGTGTTCGGCGACCAGCACGGCAATGTGGTGCATCTGGGCGCCCGGGACTGTTCGGTGCAGCGCCGGCGGCAGAAGCTGGTCGAGGAGAGCCCACCACCGGGGCTGCCCGCCGAGCTGGTGGCCCGGATGGGCGAGGCGTCGGTGCGGATGGCCCGGATGGCCGGCTATGTCGGTGCCGGCACCTTCGAGTACGTGGTGGACGACGACGACCGGTTCTACTTCATGGAGGTCAACAGCCGGATCCAGGTCGAGCATCCGGTGACCGAGATGGTGACCGGCCTGGACCTGGTCCGCGAACAGCTCTCGGTGGCGGCCGGTAGGCCGCTGTCGCTGCGGCAGGAGGACCTCCAGGTCCGGGGCAGCGCGCTGGAGTGCCGGATCAACGCCGAGGACCCCGACCGGGACTTCCTACCGACGCCCGGCCTGGTCAGCGACTATCTGCCCCCCGGCGGCCCGTTCGTCCGGGTGGACTCGCACATGCGGGCCGGCGCGCGGATCACTCCCGACTACGACTCGCTGGTGGCGAAGGTGATCGTCTGGGCACCCGATCGGGGTCAGGCGATCGCCCGGATGGACCGGGCGCTGCACGAGCTGCGCCTGTCCGGCGACGGCGTCCGGACCACCCGGGACTTTCTGCGCGACGTCATCGCGCACCCGCTGTTCCGGGACGCCAAGCACAACACGGGCCTGGTGGAGCAGATGGCGCCGGCCGGCGCGCCAACGGATGGGAGGCGCGTCGATGTCCGCTGACGGCATCGAGGCCGAGGGCCTCGTCAAGCGTTTCGGCAACCTGACGGCCGTGGACGGACTTTCCCTGCGGGTGCCGGCCGGTACGGTGCTCGGCCTGCTCGGCCCGAACGGCGCGGGCAAGACCACGGCGGTCCGCATCCTCACCACCCTCACCCGGCCGGACGCCGGGCTGGCCCGGGTGGCCGGGTTGGACGTGGTCCGGCGGGCAGACATGGTACGGCGCAGGATCGGCATGTCCGGTCAGGTGGCTGCCTGCGACCCGATCCTGACCGGGCGGGAGAACCTGGTCATGTTCGGCCGGCTGCACCATCTCGGCGCCGGTGAGGCCCGGCGGCGGGCCGACGAGATGATCGAACGGTTCGGCCTCGGCGAGGCGGCGGGCCGGTACGCCCGGACGTACTCCGGCGGCACCGCGCGGCGGTTCGACCTGGCGGCGACGCTGCTGGCCCGGCCCGAGGTGCTGTTCCTCGACGAGCCGACCGCGGGCCTGGACCCCCGCAGCCGGCGGGTCATGTGGGAGGTGATCGAGGGCCTTGTGCGGGACGGCACCACGCTGCTGCTGACCACGCAATACCTGGAAGAGGCCGCGGAGCTGGCCAACCGCGTGGTGATCATGGAACGCGGCACGGTGGTGGCCGAGGGCACCGTCGACGAGCTGCGCGGCCGGATCGGCGGCGAGCGTATCCACCTGGTCCTCAGCGATCCCGCGGACCTGGCCAAGGCGGACACCGCGCTGACCGCCGCGGGCGCCGGCGAGGTCACCGCCGAGGACGATTCGCTCCGGTTGACCGCGCCGGTGCGCGACGGCGTACGGGCGTTGACGGCAGTGGTCCGGGAGCTGGACGCGGCCGGGATCGAGCCCGCCGACCTGGCGCTGCGCCGACCGACGCTGGACGACGTCTTCCTGGCCCTGACCGGGCGGCGGGCGGCGGAGCGGCCGAAGCCGGGGCGCCGGCCGGCTCGGGGAGGGGGACGGCGATGACGACCGTGCAGTGGGCCGCCCACGACACCTGGGTGGTGGCGCAACGGCAACTGCGCCGGCTCGTACGCGTGCCACAGGCGCTGTTCTTCTCGCTGCTGCAACCGGTGATGTTCGTGTTGCTGTTCACCTTCGTGTTCGGCGCCGCGATCGAGGTTCCGGACGGGCAGCGCTACATCGATTTCCTGCTGCCCGGCACGTTCGTGCAGACGATCGCGTTCGCGGCCGCCTCCACGGCGGTGGGGCTGGCGGACGAGTCCCGCAACGGCTTCATGGACCGGTTCCGCTCGCTGCCGATGGCACACGCCGGCGTGCTGCTGGGCCGGATCCTCGCGGATGTGGTGCGAAACCTCCTGGTGATCGGCATTCTCACGCTCCTCGGGCTGCTGCTGGGCTTCCGGCCCGGCGGCGGGATCCTCGGGTTGCTCGGCGGCCTGGGCGTGCTGGTGGTGTTCAGCCTCGGCTTCTCGTGCTTCGCGGCCGGCATCGGCCTGTCGGTGGCCAACCCGGAGGTCGCTCAGCTGGCGATGACGGTCTGCGCGTTCCCGCTGGTCTTCGCGTCCAGCGCGTACGTGCCGCTCGGCAGCCTGCCCGGATGGATGCGGGCATGGACACAGTTCAGCCCGATCACCCTCACCGTGGAATCGGTCCGCGGCCTGCTGCTGGGCACCGGAACGCACGGCAGCGTCCTGCCGGCCCTGGCCTGCGCGGCGGTGCTCACCGGGCTGTTCCTGCCGCTCGCGGTGCACCGGTTCCGCACCCGCGACGAGCGCTGAGCGCTCCAGCAACGCTCCAGCGGTTCTCGGCCCCGGACCGCGACCGTGGGGCGTCACCACCCGGCTGCCCCGCATCGCCAGCGCGGGGCGTCACCACCCGGGCGCTCCGGGCCGGACCACCCCAACCAGGAGGGACCATTCATGCTCGACCGTCGAAGTCTGCTCAAATACGGCGCGGTCGCCGGCAGCGCGTTGTTGGCGCCGTCGGCGGTCGTCACCGCCGCCCGCGCGGCCTCGGCACCGGCGGCCGCCGGGTCCGGGGCTGCGCCATCCGCGGCGCCGCAGGGCCACGTGCACGCGCACGGCGCCGCCGCCGTGCCCGTGGACGCGCCCGGCATCACGGCCACGCCGTTCAGCGTCCCGCTGCCGATTCCGCGGACGCTCCGGCCGACCCACCGGAGCCGGGACGCCGATCACTACACGCTCACGCACGCGCCGGCGGAGGAGGAGATCTTCCTCGGGACCAGGACCGCCATCTACGCGTACGGCGGCAGTTTCGTCGGTCCCACGATCCGGGCCCGCCGGGGCCGCGCGGTCACGATCACCCATCACAACGGGCTGGCCGACCCCACGACGGTGCACCTGCACGGCGGTCATGTCCCGGCGGACAGCGACGGCTACCCGATGGATCTGATCGCCCCGGGCGCCAGCAAGACCTACCGGTACCCGAACAGCCAGCCGTCGGCCACGCTGTGGTATCACGACCACGCCCACGGGTTGGAGGCCGAACACGTCTACCGCGGCCTGCACGGCTTCTACCTGCTGGAGGATCCGGCCGAGTGGCGGCTGCGGCTGCCGGGCGGCCGGTACGACATCCCGCTGCTGCTCAACGACGCCCAGTTCGACGCCGACGGTCAGCTCGTCTGGCGGATGAACGACTTCATCAACCGGCGTACCGTGCTGGTGAACGGACGTCCCCAGCCGTACCTGCGGGTGGCGGCCCGCCGGTACCGGCTCCGGCTGCTGGACGCGGCGAACCTGCGGTCGTTCGCGCTCAGCCTGTCCACCGGTGACCCGCTGGTGCAGGTCGCCTCCGACGGCGGGCTGCTGCCCGCGCCGGCATCGGTGCCCGCGGTGTCGATCAGCCCCGGCGAGCGCGCCGAGGTGGTGGTGGACTTCAGCCGGTACGCCCCGGGCACCCAGGTGTTCCTGGTGGACGCGGTGGCGGGGCAGCTGCTCCGGTTCGACGTGGTCGACCATGCGTTCGACCTCAGTCGGGTGCCGGCCCAGCTGCGGCAGATGCCGGGGCTGCCCACCCCGACCACGACCCGGCAGGTCAGCCTCGGCATGGATCTGCCGACCGGCACCTTCCGGATCAACGGCAAGCTCTTCGACATGGATCGGGTGGATGCCGTGATCCAGCGCGGCACCAGTGAGGTCTGGGAGATCACCAACACCGACACGATGCTCGGCATCCCGCACAACCTGCATCTGCACCTGGTGCAGTTCCGGGTGCTGACCCGCAACGGTCAGCCACCGGCGCCGACCGAGGCGGGCTTCAAGGACACCGTGCCGGTCGCGCCCGGTGAGGTCGTCCGGGTGCTGGCGACGTTCGGCGACTACGTGGGCCGCTACGTCTACCACTGCCATCTGCTCGACCACTCGGCCACCGGGATGATGGCGCAGTTCGAGGTGGTGGCCTGAGCACCGCCACCACCCGCTACCAACCGTCCGCCGCCGGCTCGTCCCGGCGGCGGACGGTTTCATTCCGGGCTGCTGCCGGGGCCGACGGATCCGCACCGCCGGCGCCGATCCGGCCAGCGGGCCGGGTCACGCTGAGCGGGGTGTGCGGGCGAAAGCCCCTCGGTCACTCGCCGCTCCCCCGACCGACAATCCGTGAGACAGAACCTAGCCGCCCGACACCCGCCGACCACCACGAGCCGGGCCCGGCGCAGCCCCACCGCCATGGTGGAGTTGCGCCGGGCCCGGCCCGGTACCGCCGCGGCGGCCTCAATCAGGCAGGCTGAAGGCGAGCAGAGCCTGCCCGCCGATGCCGATACCGACCTGATATCCGGCCTTGACGTACAGCGTGCCGTTGGCGATGACGGCGCCGCCGTTTCCGGCGATCGATCCGCCCGGCCCGGACAGCCCGTTGACACCGTCGAACATCCGTACCGTGTCGTACTGCCAGAGCAGCTGGCCGGTGGCCGAGGCGTAGATCCGAACCTTGCCGTCGTCACCGCCCACGTAAACCAGGCCCGGCGTGCTGGACGCCGCGGTGTTGATGCCGGCGATGCAGGACGGCGGGTTGGCCGGCGGGCCGATCGGGATGGGGTTCGCGGCCCCGCCGGTGCTGCACGCGTCGGCCGGCAGCGGCGAGTTCCACAGGACGTCGCCGGTGGCCGGGTCCAGGGCGAAGAGCGTCCCCGGCTGGGCCCGCCAGGTGGCGACGTAGATGCGGTGGCCGTCGTAACTCGACCCCCACTCGATGCCGCGCCATGGCTGGTTGACGGCGGGCACCGACAGCTGCTCCTCCCACACGATCCGGCCGGTCGCGGCGTCCAGCGCGTGGTACACGCCCGACTTCTGACCAAAGCCGACCAGCGTGCGGCCGGGCAGCCGGATCAGGTTGGGCGAGGCGCTCACGTCGTAGTCCAGGGACGTGGCATCGACCGACGGGCACGACCCACCGGGTCCGAAGAAGCAGCGCAGGTTCCAGGTGTCCGGATGGGTCAGCTGGTTCGCCCACCGCAGCCTTCCGGTGAACGCGTCGATTGCCAGCATCGAGTCGCTGTGACCACCCGTACCGCTGTAGTTCTGGCCGGTGCCGACGTACAGCGTGCCGGTCCGCTCGTCGATGGCCGGACTGCCCCAGACGCCGCCGCCGGAGGATTCGTACCGGGGGGCGCCGCTGGGCCAGGTGCCGGCCGGTTGGGCCGGCGGCACGGTCCGGTACGTCCAGGCGATGCGGCCGGTTGCGGCGTCCAGCGACACCACCTTGCCACCAAAGGTGCAGCACGGGTATTTGTCGTCGCCCGTCATCGCCCATTCCCGGCTCGACACGCCGACGTACAACCGGCCCCGGTAGAAGGCCGGGGAGCTGGTGACGATGGCGGCCGGGTGGGTGTCGATCTTCGTCGTCCACCGCAGCTGACCGGTGAACCGGTCGAGCGCGTAGAAGTTGCCCCGGTAATCACCGAAGTAGACGCTGCGGCCGTGCACCGCCGCCCCGTCCCGGACCGGGTTCTTCTGCGCGTCGTCCGTGCTCTCCGGCGCGCCGACCGGCCCACCGTACGGACGCAGATCGAAGCTCCACCTGGTGCCGCCGGTACGGGTGTCCAGGGCGTAGAAGCGCGAGTCCGGCCCGCCGACGTAGAGCGTGTCGCCGACCACCGCCGGCTGACTGGAGACGGTGGCGGTGTAGTTCTGGAAGATGTAGGACCACTTGAGCTTCAGCTTGCCCACTGTGGCCGGTGTGATCCGCCGTTCCTGACCGTTGTACCGGCTGCCCGACAGATCGTGCTGCCAGCTGGACCAGTCGGCGTGGCCGGACCGCCCGCCCGGCTCCGATCCCTGGGCCGCCGTCCCGCCGGCCGGCAACAGGAGCGCGGACACCGCGACGACCGCCGCGGCCAGCCGGCCGGGCCGTCGCCACCGCTGGGTCTTGGATGATTGCATGCCTTCTCCTCCGGGGGTGTCGGCATCGGTTGTCCCCCGGATCCTCCTGCCGGTGGCTCGCACCGGGCTGGAGATCTGATTTACCGCACGCGCGCACCGCGGTGGCCGGCATCCGCTCGGGCTCAGGTACGACGGATCCGGTCGTCAGCGCCGCGACGCGGTGACGCTCACCGGCCGCTGATCCGCCACCGGCCTGGCTGCTCGGGCGCCGGAGCGCTCGATCAGGGTGAGCAGCGGCCCGGTGGCGAGGGTGGTGACCACCGCGTTGATCACCAGGATCGTGTAGAGGGTGGGGGTCAGCAGGCCGGCTGCGGCGCCGACCGCGAGGACCACCAGCTCGGTCAGCCCTCGGGTGCTGAGCAGCACGCCGAGGGTGAGCGAGTCGCGAAGACTCAGGCCGGTCAGCCGGGCCGGGCCGGCCGCCCCGAATATCTTCCCGGACATCGAGAGCACCACCACCACGGCGAGGACGCCGAGGTCGCGCGCGCGGAGGGCGCGGACGTCCACCTGCGTGCCGGCGACCACAAAGAAGGCCGGCAGCAGCAGGCCGCTGCTGACGTCGGCGGCGCGGTCGATCACCATGTCCACAACGGACGGCACGCGCGGCAGGCAGAGGCCCACCATGAAGGGCCCGAAGATGGTGTGCAGGCCGATCTTCTCGGTGAAGCAGGCGGCCAACACGGAAGCCACCAGCACGGCGATCAGCACCGCCTGAGGCGACATCTTGGCGAACGTGCCACGCCGCTGCAGGGCCCGCAGTCCGGGCCGGACAACCAGCAGCATGACCAGCACGAACGCCGTCGCCAGGATCAGCATCAGCCAGGGCGACCGGTCGGTCTTTCCGGCAAGCGCGATGACACCGGCCAGCAGAAGCCAGGCCGCCACGTCGATCACCGCGGCGCAGGACAGGGCGAGACTGCCCATTGGCGTCGTGGCCAGCCCTCGATCCCGCAGGATCCTGGCTAGCACGGGAAACGCGGTCACCGCGACCGCTACACCAATGTAGAGCAGGAACGCGACGCGACTGACCTGGACCGCGTACCACCGCCAGGTCACCAGCGCGAAGAGGATGCCGAGCAGGAACGGCAGCACCGCCGCTCCAAATGCGACGGCCCCCACGGTGGGGGCGCGCCGGCCCACTGTGGCGAGCTCCACCTCGATCCCGACGATGAGCATGAAGATGACCAGACCGAGTTGGGCCAGCAGGGTGAGGTACGGCTTGACCTCCGCCGGTAGCAGCAGGTGGGCCAGCCGCGGTGCGAGTAGGCCGAGGAGGGACGGGCCGAGCAGGATCCCGGCCAGGATTTCACCCACCACCGCCGGCTGACCGACCCGCTTGAGAAGGAACCCGCCGAGCCGGGCGACCGCGACGACGAACGCCAAGCTCAGCAGGACCTGCGACAGCAGCGCACTATTCACGGGCGCGAGCCTGCCCGTACGGCCTCGACGATCCGTCCTCACCGGCTCGACACGCCGCACAGCCTCGCCGCCGGCCTGACGAGCCCCGCCACCTGGATGCGGACACGGCGGACCGCCCGAGGGCCCATGGCCGCCGGGCGGTCCAGCCAGCTCCAAGCGGCGCGGGGCCGGCTGGTCGGTTCGGCGCCGTGGCGCGCCGACCGATCAACGGGGCGCCACCACGGCATGCCGACCGATCAGGCCGGCGCCACCGCGCGGGACCGGCGCATCGTCAGGACGTACTCGACCAGCGAGATGAGCACGTGCTTGGTGGACTCCCGGTTACGGGCGTCGCACGCTACCACCGGCACCTCGTTCGAGATCGCCAGCGCTTCACGCACGTCCTGCGGGTCGTGGTACTGCATCCCGTCGAAGCAGCTGATGGCCACCAGGTACGGCAGCCGCCGGTGCTCGAAGAAGTCGATGGCCGCGAAGCAATCGGCGAGTCGCCGGGTGTCGACCAGGACGACCGCGCCGATGGCACCCCGCACCAACTCGTCCCACATGAACCAGAACCGCGTCTGGCCAGGGGTGCCGAAGAGGTAGAGGATCAGATCCCGGTCGATCGAGATACGACCGAAGTCCATCGCCACCGTTGTGGTCGTCTTGCCCGGCACCTGCCGGGTGTCGTCGACGCCGACACCTGCCGACGTCATGATTGCTTCGGTGGTCAACGGCGTGATCTCCGAGACCGAACCGACCAGCGTCGTCTTGCCAACGCCGAACCCGCCGGCGATGACAATCTTCGCCGATGTCACCCGCCCCGCCATCGGGCGGTGCGACATGTCAGAGCCTGCGAAGTCCACTCAGCACCCTCTCCAGCAGTTCAGTGCCCACCGCGTCAGTCGAGTCGTCGAGGGACGTGGGCTCATGCACGGCGACCATGCCGTCGGCGGCCATGTCCGCGATGAGCACACGGGTAACCCCCAGCGGCAACTGCATCCGCGCTGCGATTTCGGCAAGCGACTGTAGCCGTCCATCGCAAAGCGCGGCGATGTATTGATGCTCCCGACCGTGACCGCCCTTGCCGTTTCCGGCGGTGCGTCCACGCACCGTCGTCTCGACAAGTGCCTCGAGAGCGATGTCGAGCCGGGGCCGGGTCCGACCGCGGGTGACGGCGTATGGCCTGACCAGTGAACCCGTCGGCTCGTCACGCTCGGGCATCATCGCCGCTCACCCCCTTCTTTCCCTACCATCGGCCCTCATATGAGGCGCAACCCGTTCATCCGTACCCGCAAGCGGACCGGCTGGCTGCCGGCCCACCCCGCGGGGTGGTTCAGCCCAGCATGCCCGCGGCCGCGCGCGGCGAGGGCGTCAGCGCCTCACCCACCCGGTCCACGAGCAGTGCCATCTCGTAGCCCACCTGTCCCACGTCACAGGCGCGGGCGGCGAGCACCGCGAACGATGAGCCGTCCGAGATGGACATCAGGAACAGGAACCCATTGTCCATCTCCACGACGGTTTGCAGAACCGCCCCACCCTCGAAGCATCGTGCGGCGCCCTGCGTGAGACTCACCAACCCGGAGGCGATGGCCGCCAGCTGGTCGGCGCGATCCCGGGGCAGGTCCCTCGACGCCGCCAGGAGCAGGCCGTCCGCGGAGACCGCGACCGCGTGGGCGACCCCGGGTACGCGTTCGGCGAAGTTGGCGAGCAGCCAACCCAGATCCTGCGTCGTTGTCATCCTTCATGCTCCTTCTGCCCGCCTCCGGTCATGCGACCGGGACCAGGCTGCGAGGACTGCCGACCAGCCGGAGAGGACTCCGACCGGGCCGTGTTGTCATCGGTTGGATGCGTACGGCCGCGCTGCACGCCGCGGTGGTACGCCGAGAGCAGGCCCCGGACCGCCTCGGGCGTGCGGCGCTGCACCGAGGTGGTCGGCTTCTCCACCCCGCCCGGCACGAGCTGAGCCATCGGCTTCCGCTTCGGCAGACCGGTCGGGGTGGTCTCGTTGACGGGCCGCTCGCTGGCCGCGCTGGCGGCTCGCCACCCCTCGTCGGCCGCCGTTCGCCAGCCGCCCGCCGGCGGTTCCGCCCGGCGGGCCGCCGCGCCGGCGCCGAACCCGGCGGCCGCGCCGAAGCTGGGGGCCGGGCGGGACGGCAGCGGATTGTCCGTACGCCGCTGCTCCGCCGAACCGCCGGTGGGTGCGCTCACCGGCTGCTCCGGAGCGGTCTCGCGGAGCCCGTTCACCCGCTCGGCCGGCATGCTCGGCGCGGCGCTGGCCGCCGACGCCGCGCTGGCGGCGGGCGCGGGGCTCGCAACCGGCGCGGGGCTCGCGACCGGCGCGGGCGACTGCGGCCGGACGCCGACCGGCTGGCCGGCCGCGACGGTCTGCCGGCTCGCCGGCGCGCCCTCGTCGGTGGCCGACCGGCGGGTGCGGAACCAGGCCGACTCCAGCTCCCGGAAGATCGGCAGCTCCATCGTCTCGTCGGCGAAGTGCTGCTGCCGCGAGTCGGTGGCCGACCGTACCGACGGCGGCGCCGACCGCTGGGCCGGGACCGGCGCCGACGTCGGGGCAGGCGCTGACGTCGGGGCCGGCGGCGTGTACGGCGCCGGCGCCGGCTGGGCCGGCTCCTGGCCGGCCGCGGACACCGGCGACATGAAGTGCGTGTCCGCCATCTGCGTCGACGGCGAGCCGGACACCGGCTGGTACTCCTCGACGCGCTGCGGCTCGGGGGCCCGCTGCGCCGGCACGGCCGGCTGAGCGGGCGGGGCCGACGCGGGCCGGGCGGCGGTGCTGCCCAGCTCGGCACCGGACCGTCCCATTCGGGGCAGCTCGGCGGTCATGTCGAGGGCGGCCGCCAGTCGTTGCGGCACCTGCGGCGCCCCGGACTCCCGCTCGGGAGCGGGCGGCCAGGCCGGCGGAGCGGCCGCGGCCGGGGCCACCGGTTGGGCCGGCTCGGGCCGGGCCTCGACCTCCGGCGCGGGTTGCTGCGGCATGGCCTGTTCCGACCCGGCCGGCCCGGAGACCGGCGCCGACGCCACCACCCAGGACGAGGATCCGCCGGGGGGCGCCGAGGAGACCGGCGGCGCGGAGGCGACCGGCGGCGCGGAGGCGACCGGCGGCGCGGAGGCGACCGGCGGCGCGGACATGGGCGCCGCCCGCGGCGGCTCGGCCGGCCGGTGCTCGGCGGCGGGAGCCGGCTGCTGGCCCTGCGGCGCCTCGGTCACCTCGCCCTCGACCGTCCACTGCTGCTCGCTGCGGCGCTGCGGCAGCGGCTCGTTGTCCCGGCCGTTGCGCTGCCGGGGGAAGGCCCCGGTGCCGCCGTTGACCGAACCGGCGCCGGTCAGATCCGACCAGGCCGGTACGCCCCGGCCGGGCGCGCCGCCCTGGCTCGGCGCGCCGCCGTTGCCCGGCGTGCCGTTGACCGGCGCGGCCGGATAGCCGTTGGCGCCATTGGCGCCGTTGCGCGCGGCGGCCGGGGCCCCGTTGGCCGACCGGGCGGGCCGACCCTCCAGGGCGAGCGGGCTGCCGAAGGCGGGTGCCGGCGCGGCCTGCGCGGGCAGCGCGGCCGGCTGCTGGCTCCGGCCGGCGAGCGCGCGCGGCACCAGGACCGAGGGCGGCAGCGTGACGTCGGCCACCGTGCCGCGGTCGGACCCGGGACGCAACTCGACGCGTACGCCGTGCCGGGACGCGAGCCGGGCCACCACGACCAGGCCCATCATCCGGGAGACGGCCACGTCCACCTGGGGCGGCGTGGCGAGCCGGTCGTTGAGCTCGTGGAGCTGCTCGGCGGTGATGCCGATGCCGCGGTCCTCGACGTACAGCGAGGCACGGTCGCCGACCCGGCGGGCCTCGACCATGACCTGCGAGTCCGGCGGGGAGAACGCGGTGGCGTTGTCGAACAGCTCGGCGACCAGGTGCACGAGGTCGTTGACGGCGTGCGCGGCCACCTCGATGTCGCGGTCGATGATGCCGAACTCGATCCGGGTGTAGTGCTCGACCTCGGACTGCGCGGCGCGGAGCACGTCGATCAGCGCGGCCGGCTCCCGCTGCACGCGGGTCGAGTCGGCGCCCGCCAGCACCAGGAGGTTTTCGTCGTTGCGGCGCATCCGGGTGGCCAGGTGGTCGAGCTGGAACAGCTCGGCCAGCCGGTCCGGGTCCTCCTCGCCGCGCTCCAACCGGTCGAGGTGACCGATCAGGCGGTCGACCAGGATCTGTGACCGGCGAGCCAGGTTGACGAACATCGTCGCGACCGAGGACCGCAGGGCGGCCTGTTCGGCCGCGGTGCGGACCGCCTCGAGGTGGACCGCGTTGAACGCCTCGGTCACCTGGCCGAACTCGTCCTTGCTGCGCACCGGCAGCGGTTCGGCGATCTGGTTGGCCACCTGCGCGGGCGACAGCTGCGCCGTCACCTGCGGGTCACGCAGCCGGGTGACGGCCTGGGGCAGGCCGTACTGGGCGATGGAGAGGGCGCCGTGCCGCAGCTCGCGCAGCGACCGCGCCATCGACCGGGCCACCATGGTGGCGAAGAGGATCGACAGCAGCAGGATGCTGAGCAGCAGGCCGGTCTCCAGGATGACCTGGCGCTGGGTGTTGCTCTGGATCCGCGCGGCCTGGTCCACGGCCCGGCCGTCCAGGTCGGCCTCCACGGTCCGGTACTGCCGGCCGTTGCCGCTCAGCGCGTTGTCCCAGTCGTTCGCGTTGAAGAAGCCGGGGTCGAAGCTGGCATCCGGCGCCTTCGTCCGGACCCAGGTGCTGTACTGCTCGACCGAGCGCTGCTCGGAGCCGGCGATGGTCTGGTCGAACAGGTTCGCCTCGTCGTTGTCGGCCGCCGACTTGAAGCTCTGGATGGCCTGCTGCTGACCCTGCTCGGAACCGATGTAGTTGGTCTTGCTGGCCGGCGGGAACCCGTTGTCGGCGAACGCCTGGTGCACGATGACGCGGCGCTGGGAGAGGAACTCCTTGGCCCGCGAGACATTCGCGGCGGCCCGCATCCGCTCACTGAGCGCCGGGTCATTGGCCAGCTGCGCGGCGGAGTCCCGCATATCGAGCAGCTCGCCGATGAGGCTGTCGTACGACTGGCCGGCGGCGCTGCGCAGCACCTTGCCGTTGACCACCTGGCTGCGCAGCCCCGGCAGGTCGGCGAGGTCCTGGTCGATCTGCTTGAGCAGGTCGTCGGTGGTGCCCGGCAGGCCGGTGAGGCTCTGCCGCTGCTCGGAGTAGGCGGCCCGGGACCGCTCCACCTTGTCGTAGAGCGTGGTGTACGTCTTCTTGAAGTTGGCCTGTTCCTGACCGCGGGTGCCGAGGAAGCGGATGGCCATCGTCCGCTCGTCCTGCAGGTTGTTCACCAGGTCGCCGGAGGCCTGGGACAGCGATGCGAGGCTGTGTGCCCGGTTGGCGCTGTTGAGCGTGCTCAGGTGGTCGATCAGACCGCTGGTGCCGACCACGATCGTGGCGATGGTCGGCACGATCATGATGAGACCGAGCTTGGACCAGATCGGCATGTCGCGTAGCCGGCCGAACGGCCGGCGCACCCGCGACAGGACAGAGCCCTCCGCCTGTGGTCGTTCGCTCACGTCACCGCCCTCCCACTTCGGCGCCCTCAGGTCGAACTGGGCACCGCTCAGCGACCGACCCGGCCGGGTCGGACCCCCGAGATTCCATCACGCCGCTCCGGAAGAGGAAAGCCCAGGTTGGCCGTCGGTGAGAGTGTGGTGGGATATTAACGAGATTTGATTGCAAGCCGTTTTCCTGGAGTCACTTACAGTGATTGAGCATTCTGCCGGTGTCATCCTCCTGGCCGGCCCTTCCGGGTCAGGAAAGTCGTACATAGCAGGTCGTACCGGGCTTCCCGTGCTGTGTCTTGACGACTTCTACAAGGATGGTGACGATCCGACCCTGCCGCGGTCCGACGGCCAGGTCGACTGGGAGTCACCGCAGGCATGGGACGCCCAAGCCGCGGTACAGACCATCGCCCGCCTGGTCCGGGACGGCAAGGCCGATGTGCCGGTTTATGCGATCGGCGCGGACCGACGGGTGTCCAATCGGGCATTCAATCTCGCCGACTCGCCAGTCTTCGTCGCCGAAGGGATTTTCGCCGCGGAGATCGTGCCCGAGTGCCGGCGCCTCGGCCTGCTCGCCGGGGCGTACGCGCTGCGCCGGCCGCGCGGGGTGACCTTTGTCCGGCGCCTGCTGCGCGACCTGGCCGAGCGTCGCAAGTCTCCCGGGGTGCTGTTCCGGCGGGGGCTCGCACTGCTGCGCGCCGAGCCGGTCGTGCTGGCCCGGCAGGCCGAGCTCGGCTGCCGACCGGCCGGCGCGCGGCGCGTGCTGCGCGGGATCGCCGCCCTCACCGCGACGGCGAGCCGGCCGCCCCTGCCGGCGCCCCGGCCCGCCGGAGAATCCCGGTCCGCCGGAGAATCCCGGTCCGCCGGAGTATCGGGGCTCAACTCCGCAGCACCGCGTACCCGGGCTTGATGATGTCGTCGATGATGGCCAGCCGCTCGTCGAACGGGATGAAGGCGCTCTTCATGGCGTTGATGGTGAACCACTGCAGTTCCGTCCAGCCGTAGTCGAACGCCTCCACCAGCAGGGCCATCTCGCGGGTCATCGACGTACCGCTCATCAGCCGGTTGTCGGTGTTGACCGTCACCCGGAACCGCAGGTCCCGCAGCAGCCCGATGGGGTGTTCGGCGATCGAGGTGGCCGCCCCGGTCTGCACGTTGGAGGACGGGCACAGCTCCAGCGGAATCCGCTTGTCTCGGACGTACGCGGCCAGCCGGCCCAGCGCGGGCCGACCGTCCGGCTCCGCCGCGGCGATGTCGTCGACGATCCGGACGCCGTGCCCCAACCGGTCCGCGCCACACCACTGGATCGCCTGCCAGATGGAGGGCAGCCCGAACGCCTCGCCGGCGTGGATGGTGAAGTGGAAGTTCTCCCGCTGGAGATACTCGAACGCGTCGAGGTGGCGGGTGGGCGGGAAGCCCGCCTCGGCGCCCGCGATGTCGAAGCCGACCACCCCGGTGTCCCGGTGCCGGACAGCCAGCTCGGCGATCTCCTGCGACCGGGCGGCGTGCCGCATGGCGGTCAGCAGCGTGCCGATCCGGATGGGCCGGCCCGCGCGCGCGGCCTCGGCCACCCCGTCGGCGAACCCCGCGAGCACGGCCTCGACCACCTCGTCGAGGCTCAGACCCCGCTCCAGGTGCTGCTCCGGGGCGAACCGCACCTCGGCGTACACCACCCCGTCGGCCGCGAGGTCGAGCGCGCACTCGGCCGCCACCCGGCGCAGCGCCTCGGCCGTCTGCATGACCGCCACGGTGTGATCGAACGTCTCCAGGTACCGCTCCAGCGACCCGGACGCGGCGGCCGCCACGAACCACCGGCCCAGCTCGCCGGCGTCGGTGCTCGGCAGCGGGTGCCCGATGCCGTCGGCCAGTTCGATGATCGTCTGCGGGCGCAGGCCACCGTCCAGGTGGTCGTGGAGCAGCGCCTTCGGCGCCCGGGCGATGTCTTCGTACGCGATCGCGGCCATGGGATCAGACCCTAGTCAGCAGAGCCGGTCCGCACGTCGCCGACCGGCGGTTCTACGGTTGTCCTCGTGGAGCTGCCGTGCGGATGATGAGCCGATGCGCGCCGACGTGCTGAGCCGGCTGCGCTGCCCGGTCTGCGCCGACCCGCTCGCCGCGACCGGGTCGAGCCTGCGCTGCTCCCGCGGGCACAGCTTCGACGTGGCCCGGCAGGGCTACGTCAACCTGCTCACCGGCCGCTCCCCGCACACCGGGGACACCGCCGAGATGGTGTCCGCCCGGGAGGACTTCCTGGCGGCCGGTCACTACGCCCCCATCGCGGACCTGCTCGCCGCGGCGGCCGCGCCCGAGCTGACCGGCCGGCCCCGGCCGGCCCGGCCGCCGGCCAGCACCACCGGCCACGACGGCAGCAGCGCCACCGGCGAGGGCCACGACAGCAGCAGCGCCACCGGCGAGGGCCACGGCAGCGGCAGGTCGTACCCCGATCTGGTGGTCGACGCCGGCGCCGGCACCGGGCGCTACCTGGCGGCGGTGCTGGAGGCGGCGCCGGACGCGGTGGGGCTGGCGTTGGACGTGTCCAAGCCGGCCCTGCGGCGCGCCGCCCGGGCCCACCGGCGGGCGTCCGCGGCGCTGGCCGACACCTGGCGGGGCCTGCCGGTGGCCGACGGCGCCGCGCGGCTGGTGCTGAACGTCTTCGCGCCCCGCAACGGCGCCGAGTTCGCCCGCGTCCTATGCCCGGACGGCCTGCTGCTGGTCGTCA
Organism: Plantactinospora siamensis; assembly: GCF_042434095.1. Lineage (NCBI taxonomy): Bacteria > Bacillati > Actinomycetota > Actinomycetes > Micromonosporales > Micromonosporaceae > Plantactinospora > Plantactinospora siamensis. The sequence continues at coordinate 89,937 of NZ_JBHLUE010000011.1, read as the reverse complement.
CCCCGGCGGCCGACCACCTCGGCGCCCTGGTGGACCGGCTGGGCCTGCTGCGGGTCGACCCGGACAAGGCGGACCGGGTGGCCGACAGCCTCGCCGGGCGGTTCGAGCCGGTCCGCCGCGACCTCCACCGGTACGACCTGCGGCTGGATCGGCCCGCCGTGCGGACCCTGGTGGGGATGGGACCGAGCGCCTGGCACACCGAGCCGGCCCGGCTGGCCGCCGCGCTGGAGCGGCTGCCCGAGCCGGTGCCGGTGACCGTCTCGGTGGAGCTGGCCGGCTACCGGCCACGCTGATCCGCCGGACAGGTCCGGCTGATCGGACGATCAGGAACACCCGACCCGATGGTCGGGCTCGCGACGTCAGGTGGAGAGATCCACTTCTTCCCAGCCGCCGGGCGGGTCATGGTACGGCCCGCGGAAGATCACCGCCCATTCCAGCGCCCAGCGGCGCTGCCCGATGGCGTTCGCGTCGACCAGGCCTGGCAGCGGGATGCCGGCCTGCTCCGCCTCCAGGAAGGCCCAGTCGAGGCAGTAGTGGTAGTCCAGCAGCACGGCCGCCTCGGCCGCGTCGCGCGGGGCCGCAAGGGTACGGGACCGCCACTGGCGCAGCGTCTCCCCTGCCGCGATGTGCGGCAGCACCTCCAGCAACCGCGGGTCGGTCGGTTCGGTGGGGTCCAGGTGCTTGGTGAGGCCGAGCACCCAGGACAGCGCGAACACGGCGTCGTGGTGCAGCACGAACGACCGGTGATCGCCGACGCTGCCGGTCACGAACTGCCACTCGGGCGGGGTGAGCGACTCCACCAGGTGCGAGGCGAGCAGCCAGCTCATCGCCGCGGACGGCGACATGCCGAAGCACCGGGCGAGGATCAGCTGCAGTACGGCCGTACGGGCCTCGAGCTCCCGGGTGGGCCGCAGCTCCACCTCGTCGCCCGGCTCCCACACCAGCGGGAACTCCGCGGGTGGCACGGGTAGCCGAAGCCGCCGCAGCTCGTCGATGTTGGCCGAGCGAACGGCGTGGGGGTCCGGAGCGGGTACGGCCACGACAAGAATCCCTGCTAGTCACCTTCGGCGGTTCCCCGCCGGACTTTCCCCCCGGCCAGGGAGGATAGTCCCTTCCCCGGCCGCTCGCGCGGCACCCTCCGGCCACCGGCGCGGGCGCGAGCGGGACTCGCGCAGCAGGCCGAGCGCGCACGTCCAGCCCACCGGCGCTCCCAGCCCGGCTCGCCCACCAGGAACGGCCCCGCGAGGGCGCGCGGTCCGCGGCCGGGAACCGGCGCCGGCGGCCGTCCGGATCAGCCGATCCGCTCCAGGATCAGCGGCGCCGGCGTCGCCGGGGCGGCGGCCACCACCACCGCCGCCGCGGCGTCCGCGGCGGCGGCCGGGATCCGCGCGGCGTCGTCGGCCCGCAGCTCATAGAGCACGTCCCCGGCCCGGACCGGGTCGCCGGGCCGGCGGTGCAGCACCACCCCGGCCGCCGCGCTCACCGGGTCCTCCTTGCGGGCCCGCCCGGCGCCCAGCCGCCACGCGGCCACCCCGATCCGGTACGCGTCGATCCGCTCGACGTACCCGTCCCGGTCGGCGCGGACCAGCTCGGTCTCGGCCGCGGTGGCCAGCTTGGCGTCCGGATCGCCGCCCTGGGCCCGGAGCATGGCCCGCCAGGAGTCCATCGCCCGACCGTCCGCGAGGGCGGCCGCCGGGTCGGCGTCGGGCAGCCCCGCGGCCGCGAGCATCTCCCGGGCCAGCGCCAGGGTCAGCTCGACCACGTCGGCCGGACCGCCACCGGCCAGTACGTCGACCGACTCGGCCACCTCGACCGCGTTGCCGACCGTCAGCCCCAGCGGGGTCGACATGTCGGTGAGCAGGGCGATGGTGCGCACCCCGTGCGCGCCGCCCAGCTCGACCATGGTCCGGGCCAGCTCGCGGGCGTCCTCGACGGACTTCATGAACGCGCCGGAACCGACCTTCACGTCGAGCACCAGCGCCCCGGTGCCCTCGGCGATCTTCTTGCTCATGATCGAGCTGGCGATCAGCGGGATGGCCTCGACGGTGCCGGTGACGTCGCGCAGCGCGTACAGCTTGCGGTCGGCCGGGGCGAGCTCGTCGCCGGCCGCGCAGATCACCGCGCCCACGTCGGCCAGCTGGTCGAGGAACTCGCGGTTGGACAGCGCCGCCCGCCAGCCCGGGACCGACTCCAGCTTGTCGAGCGTGCCGCCGGTGTGCCCGAGCCCCCGTCCGGACAGCTGCGGCACGGCCGCGCCGCACGCCGCCACCAGCGGGGTCAGCGGCAGGGTGATCTTGTCGCCGACGCCGCCCGTGGAGTGCTTGTCCACGGTCGGCCGCCGGACCGAGCCGAGGTCCAGCCGCTCGCCGCTGGCGATCATCGCGGCCGTCCACCGGGCGATCTCCGGGCCGGTCATGCCGCGCAGCAGGATGGCCATGGCCAGCGCCGACATCTGCTCGTCGGCCACCACCCCCCGGGTGTACGCGTCGACCACCCAGTCGATCTGGGCGTCCGACAGCACCCCGCCGTCCCGCTTGGCGCGGATCACATCAACTGCCGCGAACTCAGGCACTGTCGCTGTCCCATCGGGTCGGGATCTCGGAGGGCGGCTCACCGTCGCCGGCCCAGAACATCGCACCGCCCGCGTCCACGACCACCACCCGGGGCGTACGGGCCAGCCCCCAGGCCACCGCCTCGGCGGGCGCCGGCCAGGTCGGCCCCTCCTCCAGGACGCCGATCCCGATCTCGTCGCCGGTGCCGGCCGAGCGGTCCCAGTACGCGGTCCAGACCTGCTGCCCCGCGGAGACGTCGGGGTGCACGAACACGGTGCCGCGCCCGCGCCAGGCGGCCAGCTGGGCCGGCACCTCCGGCACCGGAGTCTCGCCGGTGATCGCGTCCAGGTCGGCCACGTCGAAGGCGTGCGGCAGCAGCTCCCGCATGGTCAGCGGGCCGCCCTTGGCCTCCACGAGGCAGTCCGGGCCGCCGTTCTCCCACAGCAGTTGCCGGCACCGGCCGCACGGCATCAGCGGCTCACCGGTGGCGTCGACGCAGGAGAGCGCCACCAGCCGGCCGCCGCCGGAGGCGTGCAGCGCGGTCACCACGCCGCACTCGGCGCAGAGCGCCACCCCGTAGGCGGCGTTCTCCACGTTGCAGCCGACCACGATCCGTCCGTCGTCCACCAGGCCGGCCGCGCCGACCGGGAACTTCGAGTACGGGGCGTACGCGTGCCGCATGACCTCGGTCGCGGCGGCTCGCAGCCGGTCCCAGTCGATCTGCCGCTCCATCACCCCTCCATCCTGCACCGCCGCCCTGGCCAGGCATGGACCAGGGGCGGGTGTTCGAGCCCACCCGGTCGGTCGCCGCGCGGGCCGGGCCCCGACCGACACCCTGCGGCGCGATTTTCCGCACTGCTCCGGCGGGTACGCCGCACTCTCCCACGGCGCATCGGCGCTGCCGGAATCAACCGCGCCAAATCCGGAAACACCGCTGTCCGAGAAGGCGCATCGGAAAGGCGGATTGCGCGCGGTCCACGCCCAGGTTGATCGGGCGTGCACCTCCTGGCCCGATTTGGTTCTGTGATGCGCTCCGACATGCGGAGCATCGCGCCATGAATTCCAGGAATTCGCCGACCACGGCCGAAGCCCCGCCGCCCATCGCGGCCAATGACGGCGCACCGCTCGCCCCGCTGGCACCTGCCCTGCCCAACGTCCGATCTCCCGACACCGGCACTTCCGCGACTTCCGCCTCTCGCTGGTCGATCGGCCGGACTGAGACGTACGCGGCATAGCGAACCCATCGCGCCGGAACCGGACGTCGAAACGCGGCCATGGACGCGGAATCAGGCGACGCAAAACCCGTTGCCTTCGGGGTCCTGCATGCCGACGAGTCCCAGTACGTCGCCCTACCACTCCTCGCGGACAACCGTCGCGCCGGCGGCCACCGAATCGCGCACCTTCTACCAAATCAGTCGTGTCTTGACGCGTCGGCCGGCTCAGCCCTTGACGTACGGCTTGCCGTCGGCAGCCGGCGCTCGGACCCGGCCGACCAGGCCGGCCACCGCGAGGATGGTGGCCAGGTACGGCAGCATGGCCAGGAACTCGCTCGGGATGATGCTGTTGATCGCGCTCAGGTAGGTGCCAAGCTGATCGGCGAAGCCGAAGAACAGGGCCGCCAGCAGGGCCCCGGTCGGCGTCCAGCGGCCGAAGATCATCGCGGCCAGCGCGATGAAGCCCTTGCCACCCACCATGTTCTTGCTGAAGCTGTACAGCGCCAGCGTGTAGGAGGCGCCGCCCACGCCGGCCACCAGGCCGGCCAGGAACACGTTCCGGTACCGCAGCCGCAGCACCCGCACCCCTAGGGTGTCGGCGGCGGTCGGGTGCTCGCCCACGGCGCGGGTCCGCAGCCCCCACCGGGTCCGGGTGAGCGCCAGGTGGATCACCAGCACCAGGACCAGGCCGAGGTAGAGGAAGATGTTGCCGCGGAACAGCGCCGGCCCGATCACCGGGATGTCCTTGAGCAGCGGGATCGGCCAGTCCGGGAAGTGCGGCGCGCTGTTGTACCGCTTCGCGTCGGTCTGCATCAGCCGCTCGTACAGGAAGCCGGTGAGGCCGACCGCGAGCAGGTTGATCACGATACCGATGACCACCTGGTCGACCAGGTAGCGGATCGCCAGCCAGGCCAGCAGCAGCGAGATGAGCGCGCCACCGATCGCGGCGGCCACCAGCCCGATCCAGACGCTCTGGGTGATGCTGCCGAAGAGCGCGCCGGAGAAGGCGCCCATCAGCAGCTGCCCCTCGATGCCCACGTTCACCACGCCGGACCGCTCGCAGAGCACGCCCGCGAGCGCGCCGAAGATCAGCGGCAGGGCCAGCAGGAACGTGCCGCGCAGGATGTTGACCAGCGGCATGAAGTTCTGCCCGGCCGGCGCGTCGGACACCTGCCAGCAGAGGAACGACAGCACGAACCCGACGATCCCCACCCCGAGCAGCGTGGTGAACCAGCGCCGGCCGCCGGTGGCCAGCATGGCCGCCCCGGCCAGCGCCGCGAGGACGCCGAACAGGATCGCGCCGGTCGTGCCGGGGATGGACAACGCCGCGCCGCCGGCGCTCTCGCTGAGGGTGAACCGGGCCCGCTCGGTGGTGGCCAGCGGGCCGAACACCGCCGCGGCCACCGCGCCGGCCACCACGAGGCCGGTGCCGACCTTGCGGCCGCGGGTCCAGAAGCCCTGCGCGACCGGCGCCACCGCCACGTCCTCGACAGCCATCGTGGACATGCCGCTCACCAGCCCTTCGCGAGGCTCGTCTGCAGCCGGGCGGCGCGGGCCGCCCGGAGCCGGAAGGTCGCCTTCACCAGGGCCGGCGCGGCGATGAAGATGACGATCAGGGCCTGCAGCACGGTCACCAGCTCCAGCGAGATGCCCGAGTACGACTGCATCCGGTTGCCGCCGGCCTGCAGCGCGCCGAACAGCAGCCCGGCCGCCAGCACGCCCCACGGCTTCACCCGACCGAGCAGCGCCACGAGGATCCCGTCGAAGCCGATCTGGGCAACCACCTGCGCGGTCACGCGTTGGCCGTGGTGCCCACCACCATGTTCGCGCCGCCCAGGCCGGCCAGCGCGCCCGAGATCACCATCATCAGGACGTACGTCTTCGTGACGCTGATCCCGGCGGTGCGCGCGGCGTCCGGGTTGGCGCCCACGGCCCGCAGCTCGAAGCCGAATGTGGACCGGTTGAGCAGCCAGGCCACCCCGGCCGTGGCGGCCACCGCGAGCAGGATGCCGGCGTGCACCCGGGGCAGCTCGCCGAGCAGCCGGGGTAGCTGCGCGGACGAATCAACCGGCCGGCTGATCGCGTCGGACCGGGACGGATCGTGTACGCCGCGCTGGTTGATGATCCAGGCCAGGAAGTTCAGCGCCACGTAGTTGAGCATGATCGTCGTGATCACCTCGTGCGCGCCGGTGCGGGCCTTGAGGAAGCCCGGCACGAAGCCCCAGATGGCGCCGCCGATGATGCCGGCCAGCAGCGCCACGATCACGTGGATCACCGGCGGGAGCGGCAGGACGAACCCGGCCAGCGCGGCCAGGATGACGCCCAGCGTGGCCTGTCCCTGCGCGCCGATGTTGAACAGCCCGCCGCGGAACACCAGCGCCACGGCCAGGCCGGTGAGGATCAGCGGCGTGGCGTAGGTGAGCGTCTCCGAGATCGGGTAGACCACCTGCTGCCAGCCGGTGTTGCCGCCGCTGAGCCAGTCACCGACCGCGCCCGGATCGATGATCGCGCCCTTGAACAGGTTCGCGTACGCCTCGCTGACCGCCGTCCAGCTCGAGGTGAGCGCGTCCGAGGGCCGGGAGGTGAAGTAGCCGTACGTGGCCAGCACGTCCGGGTCGGACACGATGATCAGGATCGCGCCGATCACCGCGGCCAGGACCAGCGCCAGCACCGTCACCGTGACGGTGTTGGCGGCCCAGAGCTGGTGCAGGAAGGTCTGCGCGAACGAGGGGGCGCGACCGGGGTCGTCCCCGGCCGGAAGCTTGCGGTGGGCGCCGCCGCCGGCCGGCGCGGTCGCTGGCGTAGCGTCGCCGTCCGGAACGTTCCGGGCCGTCACCTTCGCGGTCTCGGCCTCGGTCGCCGGCTCCTTGTCCCGGGACCCGGCGTCCTTGTCCGGGAGCCCCGCGCCCGACGAAATATCGCTCATGATTCTTCCTCGTTAGCCGCCGACTCCGCGGTGCCCGCCGGTCCGGCGGTCGCCTCAGGCCCGGCCGTCGCCTCAGGCCCGGCCGTCGCCTCAGGCCCGGCGGTCGCCTCAGGCCCGGCCGTCGCCTCCGGTTGGGCCGTCGCCTCCGGTTGGGCCGTGGCACGCGGGGCCGATTCCGGCGTCACGCCGGCCATCAGCAGGCCGATCTCCTCGCGCGGGGTGTCCGGGCCGACGACCGCCAGGATCCGGCCGCGGTACATCACCGCGATCCGGTCGGCGAGGCCGATCACCTCGTCCAGCTCGCTGGAGACGACCAGCACGGCCGTGCCCACGTCGCGCTCGTGGATGATCCGGCGGTGGATGAACTCGATGGAGCCCACGTCGACGCCGCGGGTCGGCTGGGCCGCCACGAAGAGCTTCAGCGGCCGGGACAGCTCCCGGGCCACGATCACCTTCTGCTGGTTGCCGCCGGAGAGCGTGCCCACCGGCGCGTCGCCGGACGGCGTACGCACGTCGAACTGCTCGATCCGCTCCCGGGCCGACTCGGCGATGGCCGCCGGCCGGAGCGAGAGCCCCGAGCCGAACGGCGGCCGGTCGTACATGTCGAGCACCAGGTTCTCGGCGACGCTGAACTCCTTGACCAGGCCGTCGACGCTGCGGTCCTCGGGGACGTAGCCGACGCCGGCCCGGAGCACCCGCTTGGTGGACCAGCCGTCGATCCGGGCGTCGGCCAGGCTCACCGAGCCGGCGAGCACCGGCCGCAGCCCCATGATCGCCTCGACCAGCTCGGTCTGGCCGTTCCCCTGTACGCCGGCGATGCCCAGCACCTCACCGCCGTGCACCGTGAGGTCGACGCCGTCCACGGCGCGGTGCGCCCGGTCGTCGTCCACGACCAAGCCCTCGACCCGGAGCACGGGCTCGGCCGGCCGCGCCGGCTCCTTGTCGACCCGCAGGCTCACCTGGCGGCCGACCATGAGCGCTGCCAACTCGTCCTCGCTGTCGCTGGGGGCGGCCGTGCCCACCGTGCGCCCGCGCCGGATGATCGTGATCCGGTCGGCGATGGCCTTGACTTCCTTGAGCTTGTGCGTGATGAAGACGATCGACTTGCCGGCCGCCTTGAGCGACCGCATCACGGCCAGCAGCTCCTCGGTCTCCTGCGGGGTCAGCACCGCGGTCGGCTCGTCGAGGATCAGCAGGTCGACGTCCCGGGTGAGGGCCTTGACGATCTCGACCCGCTGCTGCACGCCGACCGGCAGGTCCTCCACCACGGCGTCCGGGTCCACCCGCAGGTTGTACCGGTCCGACACCTCGGCCACCTGCCGGCGGGCCCGCCGCCGGTCCAGCACGCCGGCCGCGCCGCCGCGCACCTGCTCGGCGCCGAGCATGACGTTCTCGGCCACGGTGAACACCGGCACCAGCATGAAGTGCTGGTGCACCATCCCGATCCCGGCCCCGATGGCGTCGGCCGGCCCCTTGATCCGCAGCGGCTCGTCGTTGACCAGGATCTCGCCCTCGTCCGGCTGCAGCAGCCCGTACAGGACGTTCATCAGCGTCGACTTGCCCGCGCCGTTCTCGCCGAGCAGCGCGTGGATCTCTCCTGGCTCCACCGTGAGGTCGATGTGGTCGTTGGCGACCAGCTCACCGAACCGCTTGGTGATGCCGCGCAGTTCGAGTTTCAGCGCAACCTCCTGATGACGGGCGACGGTGCAGCCTAGCTGCCCGATCGGGAAATCCGGAGCCGGTCCGGGGCTTCCAGACGGACCGCTGGCCGCCCCGAGCGCCGAGGCGCCGGGACGGCCAGCGGGTGGGTCACTTCGGCTGGCTCGGCGACTCGACCTTGATCGTGCCGGCGATGATGTCGGCCTTGACCTTCTCGACCTCGCTCTTGAGGTCGGCCGGGACCTTGCTGTCGAAGTCGTGGTACGGGGCCAGCGCCACGCCGTTGTTCTCCAGCGTGCCGACGAAGCCGGGGTCGTGCTGCAGCTTCTCCCCGTTGGCGGCCTTGGTGACCGCCTCCTTCACCGCGTCCCCGATGTTCTTGGCCACGGTGGTGATCAGCGCCGGGCAGTTCTGCGTGCTCTGGCAGCCGTCGACGTCCACCCAGATGGCGTTGAACTTGCCGCCCGAGGCCTGCGCCGCGGCGGTCGTGCCCAGGCCCGCGCCGCCGGCGACCGGCATGACGATGTCGGCGCCCTGGGCCACCAGGGTGTCGCTGATCTTCTTGCCCTCGTCCTGCTTGACGAAGTCGTTGGTGAACGAGCCGTTCTGGGTGGCCTTGTTCCAGCCGAGCACCTGGACGTTCTTGCTCTTGGCCTTGTTGTAGTACGCCACGCCGTCGGCGAAGCCGTCCATGAAGATCGTCACCGGCGGGATCTTGGCGCCGCCGTAGGTGCCCACCTTGCCGGACTTGGTCATGCCCGCGGCCACGTAGCCGGCCAGGAAGGCCGCCTGCGCCGTGTTGAACTGCATCGGGTAGACGTTCGTCTCCGGCAGCTTGGCGTCCACGATGCCGAACTGCTGGTCCGGGTGCGCCTTGGCGACCTTGGAGGTGGCGTTGCCCATCAGGCCACCCACCGCCAGGATGAAGTCGCACTTCTGGTTAACGAACGCCGTCAGGTTCGGCTCGTAGTCGGCCTCGGCCTTGGACGGCACGTTCTTGATGTCGATGTTGCTGTTGGCCGCCTTGGCCGCCTCCAGGCCCGCCCACGCGGAGGTGTTGAACGACTTGTCGTCGATGCCTCCGGTGTCGGTGACCATGCAGGCGGTGTACTTCTTGGCCGCGTTGCCACCGGAGCTGTTGCTCTCCGGCGCCTTGCCACAGGCGGCGGCGCCCAGCGCCAATCCGCCCACGGCGAAGCCCGCGACGATCCGCATCCCACGCGCAGTGCGCAAGACGGTCTCCTTCCCCATGCACACCGCCGCGCGGTGGCAGACCAGTACCGGCCGCCCAGTCGGGCGGCCGGCGTCTCACGTTACGGACGGGAGAGTACGCGCGCGCATCTCCACTGGCCGACAATCGTGCAGGACCGTTGGCTGCCCGTTACCCTCACGTAACCCTTGCGTGAGGGATCTCACTCCTCGCAGTCGAGACATTGCGACTGCTCGCGATTTAACGCCCGTTTAGTGCGATTCACCCCGGGTTTCCCCAGGTCACGCAGGCCGCGGTCGGCTCAACGCCAGAAGACCGCCACGGCGGCGTTCACCAGGGTCAGCCCGATGATGGCCAGGAAGTGCCCCCGGTTCACCGAATCCCGCTTGCGGGAGAAAAAGACCATGACGAAAATGGCCACCCCGATCAGGGCCTTGGTGATCAACTTGGCCGGGGCCGGCTCGTGCCCGTCGCGCAGCGGCGCCGAGAGGGCGAGCCCGGTGACCACCTGGATGCCGGCGCCCCAGAGCATGGCCGGGTTGATCCGCAGCCGCCCGGTGACGTACTGGGCGATGCCGCCGCCGAGCAGCAGCGCGAAGCCGATCAGATGCAGGTAGAGCAGGATCAGTCGGAGAGCTTCCACGCCGACATCCTGCCCCACCGCCCCCCAGATGCAAGGAAGGGCCCCTTGTTATCGCTTTTTGTATAGCAAGGGCCCCCGGTTAACGGGTTTTGTCGAGTTCGCGCCGGCCGGCGAGCACCAGCAGCAGCCCAACCAGCGCGTACCCGGTCAAGATCAGGGCCGAGCGGGTCCCGCCGGCACCGTCGAAGAAGGCGACCGAGCGCAGCAGCGTGCCGCCCGCGCCCACCGGCAGCCACTGGCCGACCTCGCCCCAGGGCCGGGGCAGCAGCTCCGGGGCCGCGGCCACCGCGGACAGCGGGTTGCCGACCAGGAAGACCAGCAACGCGCCGAGCCCCACGCCGACCCGCCCGAGCAGCGCGCCCAGCCCGGCGACCGTGCCGGCCGCAGCCAGGCCGAACAGGCCGAGGGCGGCCGCGTTGCGCGGATAGTCGCCGCCGAGCACGCCGAGCCAGGTCTGCAGCACGGCCGCGCCGCCGAGCCCGGCCAGCACCCCGTACCCGATGAGGCCGAGCAGCCGCGCCACCCGGCGGCGCACCGCGAGCACCAGGGCGGCTCCGGCGAGCATGCCGGTGAGGGCCAGCGGCAGGAAGCCCGCCGCGAACCCGGTGCCCCGCGGGTCGTCCGGGCCCGCCGGCACCACGTCGACCACCGGAACCGGGCCGCCGGCGCCGAGCCGGCCGGCCGCCTGGCCGAGCAGGCTGGCCACGGTCGGGCTCGCCCCGGAGGCGGTGTGCAGGCTGGGGCCGTCCGGGCCGAGCACGAAGGCCGCGTACGCCCGGCGCTCCCGCAGCGCACGGTCGGCCTCGACGGCATCCGGCACGGTGTCGATGGCGAACGCGCCGGGCTGCGCGGCCGTGAGCCGGGTCCGGAACTGGTCGGCGACCGGGCCTGGCCCGGCCACCACGACCGGGAGGTCGCGCGGCGCCAGGTGGGCGGCCGGGGCCGCGAACAGCGGTACGAGCAGCGCCTGCACGACCACCACGAGGGCGGCCACCAGCAGGGCGGCGCGCAGCGGCGATCCGGCACGGCCGCGGTCCCGGCGAGCGACCCGGTCGGCGGGCGTGGCCGAGCGGCCGGCGCCATCGGGTTCGACCGGCGGGCCGGCGCCCCGGGTCGCCGCCGGCGGCGTGCGGACCGCTCCGCTGGGGGTACGGATCTCGGCGTCGGACATTCTGACTCCTTAAAACGAGCGCTCGTTCTCTTTGGCAGCATCACACCGCCGCGAACCGCCGTCAAGAACGAGCGCTCGTTTTAGAATGTGAGCCGTGCCGCGTGTCTCCGAGCAACACCTCGCCGCCCGTCGCCAGCAGATCCTGGACGCCGCCCGGACCTGCTTCCTGCGCGACGGGTTCCACAACACCTCGATGCAGGACGTCATCGCCGAGGCCGGGCTGTCGATGGGGGCCGTCTACCGCTACTTCCGGAGCAAGAACGAGCTGATCGCGTCCATCGCCGAGGCGACCATCGGCGGCGCCCAGGTGATCTTCGACGAACTGGCGGCACAGCGCCCCACCCCCACCCTCATCGAGGCGCTGGGCCGCACGCTCGAGTACGTGGACCGAGAGGCCAGCGACGACGGCGTGCTGCGGATCGCCATCCAGGTCTGGGCGGAGGCACAGCGGGACCCGGCGCTCGCCGAGTTCGTGGCCGACAAGTACGCGACCTTCCGGCGGCGGTACGCGGAGCTCGCCCGCCGGGCCCGGGACAGCGGTGAGCTGCCGCCGGACACCGACCCCGAGCAGGTGGGCGCGGCCCTGTTCGGCCTGGTGCCGGGCTACTTCACCCAGCGGCTGCTGACCGGCGAGCCGGACCGGCACACCTATCTCGCCGGCGTCCGCTCGCTGCTCGGCGCCCGCCTCCAGGACCCCGGGCGTTAGGAAGGGCCCCTTCCTATACAAAAAGCGATAAGAAGGGGCCCTTCCTTCGGTCCGCCCGTGGTACGACTGACTACCGTGGCGGTTCGCGCGGAGCTTCTCCGCCGGCTCGCGCAGAACCCCGTCCGGGCCGTACCGCTGGCCTTCCTCGGGGCGATCCTGGCGGGCGCGGCCCTGCTGATGCTGCCCGCCGCGCACCGCGGCCCCGGCTCCGCGTCGTTCCTGACCGCGCTGTTCACCTCGACCTCGGCGATCTGCACCTCGGGGTTCGCGGTGGTGCCCACCCGGGACTACTGGTCTCCGCTGGGTCACATTCTGATCATGGTGCTCACCCAGGCCGGCGGGTTCGGCATCATGACCATGGCCACCCTGCTCACCCTTTTGGTCTCCCGGCGCCTGGGCCTACGCAACCGGCTGGCGCTGCAGGCCGAGGGCGCCCGGCTGGGGATCGGCAACGCCCGCCGGGTGCTGGTCCGGATCGCGCTGGTGTCGCTGGTCTGCGAGGCCGCGGCCGCCGTCGTGGTCGCGGCCCGGCTCTGGGGCACGTACGACTACCCGCCCTGGAAGGCCGGCTGGTACGGGGTCTTCCACGCCGTGCAGGCGTTCAACAACAGCGGCTTCAGCCTGTTCCCGGACAGCGTCAAGCCGTACGTGGGCGACGGGTGGATCTGCCTGCCGCTGACCCTCGCCGTCATCGTCGGCGCCACCGGGTTCCCGGTGATCTTCGAGCTGCTGGCCCGCTGGCGCGAGCCGAGCCGGTGGTCCACGCACACCCGGCTCACCGTGCTGGGCTCGCTGATCCTGCTGGCCGTCGGGTTCGCGATGGTGCTCGCGTTCGAGTGGCGCAACCCGGCCACGCTCGGGCCGCTGGACGTGCGGACGAAGCTACTGGCCAGCTTCGTCCAAGGCGCCATTCCGCGGTCCGGCGGCCTGAACAGCGTGGACTACGGGTCGATGCGGGAGACCACCCTCGCCGTCATCACCGGGTTGATGTTCGTGGGCGGCGGCAGCGCCAGCACCGCCGGTGGGATCAAGGTCACCACGTTCTTCCTGCTCGCCTTCGTGATGCTGGCCGAGCTGCGCGGCGAGCCGGACGTGGTGATCGGCCGCCGCCGGATCGCCCCGTCGACCCAGCGCCTCGCCCTGACCATCGCGCTGCTCGGGGTGGCCCTCGCGACCGCCTCCACCCTGCTGCTGAGCGGACTGACCAACGGGCTGCCGCTGTATCGCGAGCTGTTCGAGACGGTCTCGGCGCTGTCCACGGCCGGGATCACCGACGGGGTCACCGCGGTGCTGCCCGCGGACGGCCGGATGCTGCTGATCGTCCTGATGTACCTGGGCCGGGTCGGCACCGTCGCCGCGGCCTCCGCGCTCGCCCTCCGGGCCCGACCGCGGCTCTACCGGTACGCCGAGGAGCGTCCTCTTGTGGGCTGACCGGCGCGACCGCCGGCGCCGGCAGGGCGTCCGGGACATCGCCGTGGTGGGGCTGGGCCGGTTCGGCGGCACGGTGGCCCGGTCGCTGGTCCGGCTGGGTCACGAGGTGCTGGCCATCGACGGCGGGTCGGCCACCGTGCAGCACTGGTCGCAGGTGCTCACCCACGTGGTCCAGGCCGACGCCACGGATCAGGCGGCGCTGCGGCAGCTCGGGCTGGGCGAGTTCGACCGGGCCATCGTGGCCATCGGCTCGGACCTGGAGGCCAGCGTGCTGGCCGTGCTCAACCTGGCCGAGATCGGCGTACCGCAGATCTGGGCCCGGGCGAGCACGGACGCGCATGCCCGGATCCTGCGCTCGGTGGGCGCCCAGCACGTGCTCTTCCCCGAGGCGGCCATGGGGGAACGCGTCGCCCACCTGATCGTCAGCCGGCTGCTCGACTTCGTCGAGTTCGGCGACGACTTCGCGATCGCCAAGACCCGCACGCCGCCCAGCCTGGCCGGCCGCCGGATCGGCGACCTGACCGGGGAGGACTGCCACGGCGTGGTCGTCATCGGCGTACACGGAGACGACAGCCGGTTCGTGCCGGCCCACCCGGACACCGTCATCCCGCCGGACGGGGCCTTGATCGTCGAGGGAACCATCGACGCCGTGCAACGGTTCTCGGTCGCGGACTGACCGGCCGTCACCCTCCGTTGGGCGACGCCGGCTTCGGCCCGGGCGGCTGCGTCTTCGCCGCCGGCTTCACGCCTTTTTTGCCGGCGCCGGCTTGGCGGTCTTGGCCGGCTTCACGCTTTTTTTGCCGGCGCCAGCTTGGCGGCCTTGGCCGGCTTCACGCTTTTTTTCCGGTGTCCTTTCCCTTCGCCTTGCCCTGCGGCGCCGACTTGTGGGGCGCGGCCTTCTTCGCCGCCTTGGCCGGCTTCGGCCTCCCGGCGCTGGCGGCCGGGCCGCGGGCCGATCCGGTGCCGCCGGTGGCCCGGTCGGCGCCTCCCGGGGCGCCACCGCCGGCGGCCTGCCCGCCGGCCGGTACGGAGATCGGCTGGCCGGCCACGCCGGAGACCTGCACCGCGCAGCTCGCGTCGTTGAGCTGGAACTGCGTGGGCAGCGGGTTACCGGCCCGGTACTTCCCGCTGACCTCGACCGCCGCCGAGGCCCCCGCGCCGAGGGGCGCGGCGCCGGGCTGCGAGCGCAGCAGCACCGAGCTGCCCTGCTGCTCGACCATGGCCGAGCGGCCCTCGGTCACCGTCTGGTCTCCCGGGAAGGCGAAGCTGAGCTGCCAGTCCGGCACGACCTCGCCACGGGTATTGGTCACCCGCACGTCGGCGTCGAACCCCGAGCCGGTGTCGCTGCGCAGCCGGTAGATCACCTCGCACGGCGGGGCCGCCTGCGGTTCGGCCGCGGCCGCGGCCTCGGGACCGTGCGCCGGGCTGCCCGAGGTGAGCGCCCAGACCACCCCGGTGACCGCCACCAGCCCGACGCCCACGGCAGCCGCCTCCAGCGGCCGCCGCCGGGACCGCTGGCCCGCCCGGCGGACCTGGCCCCGCCGGCGCGCGGCCGCGCCGGACGGCAGCCGGAACACGTCGGTGGCGGCCGACGACGGCAGGATCGTGGTGCCGGCGTTCGCCAGCTCGTCCGGGGTGTACTCGTAGACGCCGGGCAGCGCGGTGGGCGCCGGCGAGACCGGCAGCACCGCGGCGATGCCGAGCGCCGCGGACAGCTCCCGGGCCACCTCGACGATGCTCGGCCGCTCCCCGGGGGCCTTGGCCAGGCACCGCTCGCACAGCTCGGCGATCCCCTCGGGCAGGCCGGGCACGTCGGGCATCGGTCCCGGCTCGCGGTAGAGGTGCGCCCGGATGAGGTCCGTCTTGGAACTGGCCGCCCAGGGCAGCCGGCCGGTCAGCGACCGGTAGACCAGCAGGCCGAGCGAGTACACGTCGGTGGCCGCGGTGACCTGGCCGCCGTCCAGCCGCTCCGGCGCCAGGTAGGCGGGGGTGCCGAGCACGGCCCCGTCCGGGCCGACGTCCTGCTCACCGACCAGGGCCGAGATGCCGAAGTCCACCACCTTGGCGCCGGTCGGGGTCAGCATCACGTTGCCCGGGGTGATGTCCCGGTGCACGACCCCGCGGGCGTGCGCCGCGGCCAGCGCGGTGGCCACCTCGGCGCAGACGGTCAGCGCCGCGCGCCACGGCAGCGACCCGCCGCGGGCCAGCCGGCTCGCCAGGGACTCGCCGTCGAGGAGTTCCATCACCACGTACGGCACCGTGGCGCCGGCCGTGGTCGACTCCCCGTAGTCGTACACGTTGGTGATGTGCGGATGGCACAGCCGGGCCGCGGCCTTGGCCTCCAGCCGGATCCGGTGCCGGAAGGCCCGGTCGGCCGCCAGCTTCGGGGCCAGCACCTTCACCGCCACCTGCCGGCCCAGCACCTCGTCGTAGCCGCGCCAGACCATCGACATGCCGCCGGCGCCGAGTCGTTCCACCAGCCGGTACCGCTCTCCGAGAAGCCTGGTCACCGGCGCGTCTCCCGCACTCATGTCGACTCTTGTTGCCCCTTGGCAAGGAACTTACACATCGACGGGCCAGATCCGGCACTTCGTTGCGCAGTCTTCACCCCGCGGCAAGCTTCACCCGCGGGCCAGCAGCTGGTCCACCGGCGCGTGGTCGTCGGTCAGCACGGCCGCCCCGCCGACGAAGTCGGTCAGCTCGGCGCCGGCGAACAGCCCCACCGGCTCGGTCGAGGTGGCGGCCAGCCGCTGCTCCAGCGCGGCCAGCGGCAGCGGCGACGGGGAGGCCACGATGACGAAGTTGGCGCCCTCCTGCCCGTCCACCGCGTCCGGCGGGGCCGCGAGCGCCACGTACGTGAACTCGGCGGCCACCGTGGCCAGCTCGGCCCGGATGAACCGGGCCGGCGGATAGTCGATGACGTTCTGCACGTACAGGCCGCCCGGGCGGAGCACCCGGCGAACCTCGGCGGCCATCTCCCGGGTGGCCAGGTGCCAGGGCACCACGAGGTGCCCGAACGCATCGCCGACCACCAGGTCGGCGCTCGCGGCGCGCCGGCCGTGCAGCGACAGCCGGGCGTCGCCCACGGTCACCGTCAGGCCCGGTCCGGTACGCATCCCCAGCTTCCGCCGGTCCAGCTCGACGAGCCCGCCGTCCAGCTCGTAGACGGCGCTGGTCGAACCCGGCCGGGTGGCCGCCAGCCAGCGCGGCATGGTGAACCCGCCACCGCCCAGGTGCACCGCGTCCAGCGGGCGGCCGGCCGGGGTCGCCGTCTCGATGGCCGCCGCGAACCACTGCGTGTAGGCGAACTTCAGGTAACGCGGGTCGGCGAGGTCCACGTACGAGTGCTGCGCCGAGTTGAGCCACAGCGTCCGGCCGGCGGGCCGGGCCGGGTCGTCGGCCGCCACCCGCGCGCAGTGGTACGCGGTCTCCACGTCGCACGGGGTGGGCGCCACGGCGGCCAGGGCTGCGCCGACCAGCCCGAGCACCGCGAGCGCGGCCCGGGCGCGCGGCCGGCCGGGCGGGCCGGCGCCGTACCGCCGCCGCAGGTAGCCGGCCAGCAGCAGGCCGGTCAGCCCGAGCGCCACCGCGAGGCTGACCACGATGGCCGTGGTCGACAGCGCCGCCACCAGCACGAAGCCGGTGACCAGGGTGGCGGTGATGCCGCCCAGCGTGCCCAGGCTGGACAGCCGGCCCACCACCTGGCCGGTCCGGCGCAGGTCGCCGAGCTGGAGCTTGACCACCAGCGGGGTGACCGCCGAGAGCAGCGCGGCCGGGACGAAAACCGCGAGCGAGGTGAGCAGCAGGATGCCGGCCACCGCGTCGCCGCGCAGCCACTCGCCGGCGTAGCGCACCACCGGCAGCGTGATCGCGGTGGCGATCCCGGCGAGCACGAAGGCCGGCGCCAGCAGCGCCCGCGGGTCCCGCTTGTCGGCCAGCCAGCCGCCGGTCCAGGCGCCGTACGCGATGGCGGCCAGCGCCACCCCGATGACCGAGCTGGTCACCTGGAGCGTCACCCCGAGGTACGGGCCGACCAGCCGCAGCGACACGGTCTCCAGCACCAGCACGGCGCCGCTGGCCAGGAAGACCAGCGTGGCCGCGAGCCCGGCGGGCAGCGCGGCCGGTCCGTCCGGGGCGTCCGCGACGCCGGTGGTGGTGCGGGACGGCGATGTGGAGGTCACCGTCGCGATG
Source organism: Plantactinospora siamensis (assembly GCF_042434095.1). Taxonomy (NCBI): domain Bacteria; kingdom Bacillati; phylum Actinomycetota; class Actinomycetes; order Micromonosporales; family Micromonosporaceae; genus Plantactinospora; species Plantactinospora siamensis. The sequence continues at coordinate 72,234 of NZ_JBHLUE010000011.1, read as the reverse complement.
GTACGCAGCCTGCGCCGCCGGGGTGCCTAATACATCGACAGATGAACGTGGTTCGTGTGATCGGCCGCCGGGCTGCCACCGCCGCTGTACGACTTCCAGCCCGTGCCGGGCAGCCAGATCTGCCGGTACCAGATCACGTACAGCACGCCCAGCCGGCCGGCGTTCTTGATAAAGTACGCGGCCAGCCGGTCGCCGTACGCCCTGTCCCCGCCGGTGGCGCTGCGATCCTCGAACCCGCCGGCGGCGGCCGAGAAGTCGCAGGCCCGCCCCTTGGGGTGCTCGCCCTCGCCGCCGTTGCGGTGGCAGCTCGTATACCGGGTGAAGCCGGCCGCCCGCGCCTGCTGGTAGGCGTGCAGCGTGCGCGGCGTGATGCAGCCCGAGGTGGTGGGGTCGTCCACCGAGCAGGACTCGCTCGGCCAGGAGCCGTCGGAGTTGCGCGGCGCCGGCTTGGCCAGCGCCGAACTCGTGCTGACGAACCCGCCCGAGCTACGCCCGCCGACGGTGGCCAGCGCCCGCTCGGCGTCCTGCTTCTTCTTGGCCATCACCGCGACCTGGCGGCGCTGCTCGCTCACCTCGTCGTCGATGGCCTGCTTGGCCCTGGCGGCCTCGATCCGGGCCTCGGCCAGCGCCCCCAGCGACCGGTCGTCGCGCTGCGCCATCAGCTCCAGCTCCGCCGCCCGATCCAGCAGGTCCTCCGCGGAACCGCTGTTGAGCAGCGCCATCACCGGCCCCAGCCGGCCCATCCGGTACGACCGCGCGGCCACCACCCCGGCCTCGGCCGTGAGCGTGCCGAGCCGGGTCTCCACCTCGCGCAGCTCGGCCGCGAGCTGCGCCTGCCGCTTCGTCGAGGCGTCCAGCCGGTGCTGGGCGTCGAGGTAGCCCCGGGCGGCCGCGTCGAGCGCGTCGCGCAGCTTCTTGGTGCCGCCCTCGTCGTCGGCGCCCGGCGCGGCCAGGGCCGGCGTGGGTGCCGCCACGGCCACCGGACCGGCCAGCAGCGCCAGGACCAGGGCCAGCAGGAGATGTCGTACGACCGGCGTCGCTCGCATCCGCACGCGGATCCTTCCCCTCGGCCGCCTCCCCGGCCGGCGGACCAACCCGCCAGGCGGCGCCCCCGGCAACGCGGACCAGTCCGCCCGCCCACCCGGAGCCGCCGCGCAGCCTACCCGACCCTCACCGGCAAGAAGCGCCCGCAAACCGTCCGCAACCACCCCACCACGAACCGCAGGGTGCGCCCGAAGCCCCACCACCGAGGGTTTCCGCCGACCCCGCCCACGTCGGGATCAAGCCTGACCGCCCAGAGTGGGCGGGGTCGGCGGAAACCCCACCCCCAAACCTGACCGCCCAGAGTGGGCAGGGTCGGCGGAAACCCCCCACGACCAGGCGGAATCCCCGAGCAGATCACTCGTCCGGCAGCAACGCCGCGTGCACCTCGTGCCAGCTCTGCTCGTCGGCCGCCACCAGCAGACCCTGCCGGTCGTCGGCCGGGTGGTACTCGGTGCCGTCGAACCGCCGGGCCACTCCCCCGGCGCAGCGCACCAGCAGCACGCCCGGGGTGTGGTCCCAGGGCAGGGTTCGCCAGAAGAGCACGAACTGCTGCGTGCCGTTCAGCACGTCCAGGTATTCCCGGCCGGCGCAGTGCTGGCCGGGAAGCAGCTCACCGAGCCGGTGGCCGCCGGCGGCCACCTCGGCACGCAGGTCGGTCGGCAGGAACCGGGCCAGCGCCACCCCGCGGGCCTCGTCCGAGGGTGGCCGGTGGGCGCCGGGCCGCACGGGCACCCCGTTGAACCGGGTCGGCGTGCCGGCCCGCGCCACCGCCAGGTCGTCGGCCAGCGGGTCGAACACCCAGCTGGCGGTCAACTCGCCGGCCCGCAGCAGCGCCACCATGATGGCGAACGGCCGGCGGCCCGCGGCGAAGTTGGCCGTGCCGTCGATCGGGTCCACCAGCCAGACGTCGCCGTCCCCGGACAGGTGGTCGAGCAGTTCCGGCCGCTCGGCCACCGCCTCCTCGCCGACCACCACCGAGCCGGGAATGAGCTCGCGCAGCCGTGCCGCGATCAGCCCCTCGGCCTTCCGGTCGGCCACGGTGACCAGGTCACCGGGCGCCTTCTCCTCGATGTCGGCGGCATCCAGCTTGCGGAAGAGCGGCAGCACCGCGCTCCCCGCCACCTCTCGCAGCAGGGTGCTCACCTCGTCGAGCGGGATCTCAGCCACGCGGAGGAAGCTTCACCACGCTGACGAAGAACTCGTCGATCTGGCGAACCACGGTGATGAAGCGGTCGAAGTCGACCGGCTTGGTCACGTACGCGTTGGCGTGCAGCCGGTAGCTGCGCAGGATGTCCTCGTCCGCCTGCGAGGTGGTGAGGACCACCACGGGGATCTGCCGGAGCGTCTCGTCATTCTTGATCTCCTCGAGCACCTCCCGGCCGTCCCGGCGCGGCAGGTTGAGGTCGAGCAGGATGAGGTCGGGCGTCGAGACGTCCGTGAACTGACCCTCCCGCCGCAGGTACGCCAGCGCCTCGTCGCCGTCGGAGACCACGGTGAGCCGGTTCCGCAGCTTGTGCTCCTCGAACGCCTCCTGCGTCATCAACACGTCGCCGGGGTCGTCCTCGACGAGCAGCACCTCGATCGGGCTCCTGCCGTCGGCGGGTGCGGTCATGCCACCGTCTCCTTCGCGTCACCGCTGTGCTGCGCGGGCGATTGCCGCACCGCAGCCGTACCGTCCGCAGCCGTACCGTCCGCTGCCGTACCGTCCGCGGGCTCGGCGCCGTCCGGCCCCGCCTCCGGGTCCCCGGACGCCGGCTTGACCGGGTCGGGCCCGGCCGCCGGCGCCGCCTCCGGGTCCGCGGACGCCGGCTCGGTCGCGTCCTGGTCGGCCGCCGGCGCCTCGGTGCCGGCCGCCTCGGTGCCGGCCGCCTCGGCGCCGGCCGCCTCGGCGCCGGCCGCCTCGGCGCCCGGGATCACCGGCAGGGTGAACCGGATCGCCGTACCCTCGGGCACGTCCGGATCCACCCACACCCGGCCGCCATGGTATTCCACGATCTTCTTCACGATGGCCAGACCGATGCCGGTGCCCGGATATGCGTCCTTCGAGTGCAGCCGCTGGAAGATCACGAAGATCTTGTCGGCGAACTCGGCCTCGATCCCGATGCCGTTGTCCTGGCAGGTGATCTCCCACTCGTCGCCGACCCGGCGGGCCGACACGTGTACCCGGGGCGTCACGTCCGGCCGGCGGAACTTCACCGAGTTGCTCACCAGATTGGCGACGAGGTTGGTGAGCAGCGCCTCCTCGCCGCGCACCACGGGCAGCTCCGACCAGGTCAGCTCGGCGTCGGCGTACTGGCGGGCCGCCTCGGTCTGCACGGCCACATCGCCCAGCACCTTGTTCAGATCGACCTCGGTGAAGCCGGTGGTGAGCCGGCCGATCCGGGAGAACGCCAGCAGGTCGTTGATGAGCCGCTGCATCCGCTGGGCGCCGTCGACCGCGAACGCGATGTACTGGTCGGCCCGCTCGTCGAGCTGGCCCGCGTACCGCCGTTGCAGGAGCTGGCAGAAGCTGGCCACCTTGCGCAGCGGCTCCTGGAGGTCGTGCGAGGCCACGTACGCGAACTGCTCGAGGTCGCGGTTTGACCGCACCAGTTCCTCGGCCTGCTGCTGCAACCGGTCGTTGGCCTCCTCGATGTTGACCCGGGCCGCCCGTACCTCCGCGAGGTCGGCGGCGATCCGCTGGCGCATGGTGTCCACGTCGCCGGCCAGCCGGGCCAGCTCGGGCGGTCCGACCCGGTCGATGGCGGTGCCGTAGTTGCCGGCGGCCACCCGGCGCACCTGGCTGGCCAGCGTTGTCACCGGGCCGATGACCAGGCGGTTCAGCGAGAGCAGCAGGGCCGCGCCGGCCAGCAGCACCACGGCGGCCGCCACGGCCAGCAGCACCACGAGGGCGTTGCCGGTCCGATCGACGTCATCGGCGTTCTGCTGCCGGACGGCCAGGATCGACCGCTGGAGCTCGCCGACCGCCGCGCGCAGCCGGTCGAACTGCTGCCGCGTGGCATCGGTGAGCAGCGCCTGCCCGGCCGCCCGGCCCTGGCTACCGGTGGCGGCGATGACCGGCTGCGCCACCGACCGTCGCCACTGCTCGGCCTGCTGCTCGATGGCCGCGAGCTGGGCCCGGATCGCCGAATTTCCGGCCAGCAGCCGCTGCATCTCGGCGACGCTGTCGGCCTCCTGCTGGCGTCCGGAGTCGTACGGGCCAAGCTCGTTGGGGACCCCGGTGACCGCGTAGCCGCGTACCCCGGTCTCCTGGTTGACCAGGCCGTTCAGCAGCACCTCGGCCTGCACCCGCAGCGGCCCGGTCACGTTGAGGACCCGGTCGGTCGCGGCGCGGTTCTGCGCCGCGACGACGGCCTCGGCCACCGCCAGGCCGGTGAGCAGCAGGCCGACGGTCACGCAGAGGGTGACCACCCGCCGCCGCAGGGACCAGGTGTCCCGCTTCATCTGCCCCTCCCGCGGCTCGCCAGCAGCATGGCCACGTCGTCGGCCAGCGGCCCGCCGTTGATCTCCTCGGCCCGCCCGACCAGCCAGGCCGGCAGGTCCGGCAGCGGCACCCGCCCGGTGGCCGGCTCGCTGAGCAGCCCGCCCAGTCCGGTCACGTCGAGCCGGTCGTCGCCCACGCCGACCCGGCCCTCGATCAGGCCGTCGGTGTACATCAGCAGCGACCAGTCCTGATCCGCGAGTTCCAGCTCGTACGCGACCGGTCGCCGGGGTCGCACGCCCAGCAGCAGCCCACCCGGGGCCGGCACCGGGGCCACCTGACCGCCGCGCAGCAGCAGCGGTGGCGGATGGCCGGCCAGCCGCACGGTGGCCCGGTTGACGTCCAGGTGGAGGCGGGCCGTGGCCACCGTCGCGAAGATCTCCTGCAACCGGCGCTCGCTCATGAGCACCTGCTCCAGCGCCGGCAACACCTCGTCGTCCGGCACGCCGGCCAGCACCAGCGCCCGCCAGGCGACCCGCAGCTCGACGCCGAGCGCCGCCTCGTCCACGCCGTGCCCGCAGACGTCCCCGACGATCAGGTCCACCCGGTCGGGCGCGGTCTGCACCACGTCGTAGAAGTCGCCGCCGATCAGCGCGGCGTGCCGGCCGGGCCGGTAGAACGTGTGCACGGCCACCTGGTCGGTGTCCATCAGCGGCTGCGGGAGCAGACCCCGCTCCAGCCGGGCCGACTCCGCCTGCCGCAGCTCGACCTCGCGCAGCCGCCGGGTGTTCTCGTCGGCGCGCTTGCGCTCCACCGCGTAGCGCAGCGACCGGGCCAGCAGGACCCCGTCGACCTGGCCCTTGACCAGATAGTCCTGGGCGCCCTCGGCCACCGCGGCCACCCCGAGGTGCTCGTCGGACCGGCCGGTGAGCACGCAGACCGCGGCCCGGTGCGACATGTTGAGCACCTGGCGCAGCCCGTCCAGGCCCTGCGCGTCGGGCAGGCCGAGGTCCAGCAGCACGCAGTCGACCCCGCCGATGCGCTGGCGGGCCTGGTTGAGGCTGGCGGCAACCGCCAGCTCGATGGCCGCGCCGGTCTCGGCCAGCAGCTCACCGACCAGGAACGCGTCGCCCTCATCGTCCTCGACGAGCAGCACGCGCAGCCGCTCCCCCTGCGGGAGGGCCGGGTTGCGGCCCAGCCCACCGTGCGGGTAGCCGGACGCCACGACGGACGAACCGGTCATCTCGCCGCCTCGCATCGTCGGACCCCCGGCGTCGGACGGGATGGCTCAGTGCTGATCTCGGGCTCCTTCGCGGTCGGGCGCCGATCGAGCATCAGACGGCACTGGCCGGCTCACATTACTGGCCGTGAACGACGTTCCGCCACCGGGCGGGCACACCGGCGGGCGGGCACGCATCGCGGCCGTCACGCCTCCAGGCTAGGCGACGCCGGCCCCGGCCGGCCTACCCGGCACCGTGCGTGTGCCGGATGATGTGCACCGCCGAACCCCTGGAACGGAGGACCCGTGCCCCTCACGCTGGATCGGCCGGCCGACCGGGTGCTCGCCCGGCCCCGCCGGCGGGCGCTGGCGGCCGCCGCTGCCGTCCTGGCCCTGCTCGCGGTGGCCGCCGCGAGCGTACTGGGGCTGCGCAATCCCGCCCCGCGACCGGTGGGCGCCCCGGCCGACGTGTTCAGCGCCGGCCGCGCGTACCAGCAGGTCCAGGCCGTCGCCACCCGGCCGCATGTGGCCGGGAGCGAGGCCGGCGACCAGGTCCGGGAACGGCTGACCGGCGCGCTCCGGGCGCTGGGCCTGGAGACCGCGGTGCAGGACGCGGTGGCCCCGGAGGCCGGTCAGACGACCGGCGTGGGCGGCGCCATGCTGGGTCATGTCCGTAATGTCGTGGCACGGCTGCCCGGAACGAACCCGTCCGGCCGGGTCTTCCTGGTGGCGCACTACGACTCCGTACAGACCGGTCCCGGCGCCAACGACGACGCCGCCGGGGTGTCGACGGTGCTGGAGGTGGCGCGGGCGCTGGCGGCCGGCCCGCGGCCGCGCAACGACGTCGTGTTCGTGCTCACCGACGCCGAGGAGGCCTGCCTGTGCGGCGCCTCGGCGTTCGCCGGCGAAGCGCCGCTGGCCGCCGGCGGGGGCGTCGTGCTCAACCTCGAGGCCCGCGGCAGCCGCGGTCCGGCGATCATGTTCGAGACGTCGCGCCGCAACGCCAGGCTGATCGACGTGTACGGCGCCGCCGCGCCGCATCCGGTCGGCACCTCGTTCGCGGTGGAGGTCTACCGGCTGCTGCCCAACGACACCGACTTCACGGCCTTCGACCAGCACGGCTTCGTCGGCCTCAACTCGGCGTACATCGACGGGGCCGCCGTCTATCACACCCCGCTGGACACGCCCGCCAGCATGGACCGGTCCAGCCTGCAGGCGCACGGGGACAACGCGCTGGGGCTCACCCGGGCGTTCGGCCGCACCGACCTCACCCGGCTGCGGGCCGGCGGGGACGCCACCTACTTCCCGGTCCCCGGGCTGCTGGTCCGCTACCCCGGCGGGCTCACCTGGCCGCTCGCCGGGCTCGCCCTGCTCGCCGTGCTGGCGCTGGCCGTGCTGGTCCGCCGGACCGGGCGGGCCAGCTGGCCCCGGCTCGCGGCCGGGTTCGGCCTCGGCCTGCTGCCCATCGTGCTCGCGCCGGTGGCCGCCCAACTGCTCTGGCTCGGGATCACCGCCATCCGTCCCGGCTACGCCGAGCTGCTCGACCCGTACGAGCCGCGGTGGTACCGGCTCGCGGTGCTGGCGCTGGCCGCCGCGGTGCTGCTGACCTGGTACGCGTTGCTGCGCCGCCGGCTCGGCCCGGCGGCGCTGGCGGTCGGCGGCCTCGGCTGGCTCGCCGTGCTCGGGGTGGTGCTGGCCGCCGTGACCCCCGGCGGCTCCTACCTGGCCGCGCTGCCCGCGCTGGCCGGGGCAGTCGGCGGGCTGGTGGCCCTCGCCGTCCGCCGGGACGGCCCGTGGGCCGTGCTGGCGCCCACCGTGGCGGCCGCGGTGGCGGTGCTGGTCCTGCTGCCCGCGGTGGTCCTGCTGTTCCCCGCGCTCGGCATGGCGCAGGGTGGCGTGGCGGCCTTGTTCGCGGTGCTGCTCGGGCTGGCCGCGCTGCCGGTGCTGGAGCTGGTCTTCCCGGCGGCCGGCGGTCAGCTCGGGATGGCGGCGCTGCGGGCCCGGCGGGCGGCCGTGGCGCCGGCGCTGGCGGCGGCGCTGGCCACCGTGGCGTTCGCCGGCGCGGGCCTGGCCGTCGACCGGTTCGACGCCGCGCACCCGGTGCCGACCCACCTCATGTACGCGCTGGACGCCGGCACCGGACAGGCCCGCTGGCTGAGCCGGGAGACCGACCCGCAGCCCTGGACGGCGCCGTACGTCCCCGGGCCGGCGGTGTCCCTGGCCGGCGACTTCCCGGGGCTGGGGGACGCCCGACTGCGGACCGGCCCGGCGCCGGCGGCCGCGCTGCCGGCCCCGACGCTCACCGTGCTCGCCGACACCCGCGACGGCGACCGGCGGGCCCTGCGGCTGCGGCTCACCCCGCAACGGTCCGGGGTACGCCTGCTCTCGCTGCACGTGGACGGCGCCGCGACCGTACGGGCGGCCACGGTGGCCGGCCGGGACGTGCCGGTCGACGAGCGGAACACCGCGGCCGGCCCGTGGTCGTGGGGCATGATCTTCCAGGCGCCGCCGCCCGGCGGGGTCGAGGTGGACCTCACGCTCTCCACTTCCGGGCCGGTCCGGTTGCGCGCCATGGACGGCAGCGACGGGCTGAGCGGCCTGCCCGGCTTCCGTCCCCGCCCGCCAACCGTCGGCATAGTCGGCTCGCACACCTCGGAACTGCTCGCCGTGGCCCGCACCTACACCCTGTAAGGAAGGGCCCCTTCTTATCGCTTTTTGTATAGGAAGGGCCCCCTGTTAACGGGCGCCACCGCCGGCGTGCCGGCCCAGCGAGTGGGGCCGGCACGCCGGGGAACCGTTACGGCAGGCGGCCGTGCGCGTCGCCGTTGTCCTGGTCGGCCACGAAGCCGGCCACCCAGGCCAACGCCGAGTTCCAGTTGATCGCCTCCTCGTTGGTGGAGTACGACTCGATGTCGTCGATGTAGCAGAACTGCGGCGCGCAGCCGGCCAGCTTGGCCTGCGCCAGCGGATCCTGGATGCCCGAGTTGGCGCCGCCGGCCAGCGTGCCGACCGGCGGGTTGGGCAGGTCGGCGTTCAGCTCGTGGGCGTACCAGCGGCTGTGCTCGTTGTGCGAGTTCACCTCGCCGTACCCGGTGACGTACGACTGGTTCAGCGCGTTGCGGCCGAGCAGGTAGTCCATCGACTCCAGCACGCCGGTCCGGTACTTCGCCGCGCCGGTCAGGTCGTACGCGGTGGCCAGCACCTCCATGTTGTTCAGGATGGAGCTGTTCGAGCCCCACGCCCACTGGTTGCCGGCCGGGGCGTACGGCACCCCGTACGGCGAGGCGGCGATGATCCCGAGGTACCGGTCGGCGCCCTGCGCCACCGAGGCGCGGACCCGGGCCCGGTCCGGCAGCGCGTTGGGGATCCGGGCCAGGTCGAGCCGGCCCAGCGCGGCCACGCTCTGCCAGCTGAACCCGTCCGGCGCCCAGATGTCGGCCGTGTGCAGCGGCGAGGCGAGCAGGTAGTCCTTGAACTCCTTGCCACCGGTGCTCAGGTACAGCTCGGCGGCGGCCCAGTAGAACTCGTCGCTCACGTTGTTGTCCTCGTACGCCCCGCCGCCGGTGCCGTCCGAGGCGAGGGCGTACACGGCCGGGTGTGCCTTGGCGGCGGCCCAGGCGGCCTTGGCGGCCTTGAGGTTGCGGGCCGCGAAGGCCGGGTCGTACGGCAGGAAGACCCGCGCGGCCTGGGCGGCCGTGGCGGCCAGGTTGAGGGTGGCCGCGGTGGACGGCGCGTGCAGCTCGCGCGGCTGCGGGTCCTGGTCGGGCAGCAGCGGCAGGCCCGTCCAGGCGGCGTCGTGGATCTTGTGGTGTGCCATCCCGGCCAGCGGCTGCCCGGCCGGCACCTGCATCTTGAGCAGGAACTCCTGCTCCCACCGGGCCTCGTCGAGGATGTCCGGCACCCGGTTGCCGCTCTCGGGCAGCGCCAACGTGTTGTCCCAGAGCTTCCACGGCTCGCCGGTGCGGGCCAGCACGGAACGCTCGTACTCGCTCATCACCTGGTGCACGGCGATGCCGCCGTTGACCACGTACTTGCCGTGGTCGCCGGCGTCGTACCAGCCGCCGGCGACGTTCAGCGAGTAGTCGCAGACGCCGGGCTGGCACGGCACGTCCGTGTCGCCCTTGTTGGGCGCCACCCCGACGTGCCCGGCGGGCCGGGCGTACCCGGGCCGCAGGTCGTCACGGATGGCGATGCCGCTGCGCTGCGGGTAGTAGAACTTCAGCGAGTCGGCCCGCAGCTTCTCGTAGAAGTCGCTGCCGATGTCGAACGGGCGGCTGGTCTCGCCGTCGGCGACCAGCGTGTAACCGGTCCCGGCCGTGGCGTACGCGCCGAAGTCGATCGACTGGACGTTCTGCCCGGAGCTGGCGTCGAGCCCGCGCGGGGTGCTGGCGCCGCGGGCCACCACCGCGCCGGCGGCGTTGTGCAGCTCCCACGGCAGCGGATCGGTGGCCTCGGTGACCACCGTGCCGACCTTCGGCCCCTTGGGCAGGTAGCCGACCTGGTTGACCCGGACCCGCGGCCCGGTGTCCGGCATGTACACGTCCGGCGGCGCGCCGCCGGTCAGCGAGACGTTGTCGACGCAGAACCGCCACGGCGCGGCGCTGCCGCCGATCTGGAAGGCGACCTGCGCGTTCGGCAGGTCGACCGGCGAGGTGAAGGTGTACGAGTAGGTGTCACCCGAGACGCTGAGGCTCGGGTTGGCGGCCAGATACTGGGTGTACGGGTCGACCGGCAGCTGGACCAGCGCCTTGACCACCTTGCCCGGATTGGCCGAGCCGAAGAACGAGAACTTGTACGACTCACCGGCGGTCAGCTTGATGTTGTCCTGCCCGATGATCGCGTCCCACGGGTTGACGGTGCCGCCGGGGACGTCCGCGCAGAGCTGGCCGCTGCCGGCGTCGAGGGTGAGGTTGGCGGTCCCCCACCACGGCGCCGAGCCGCTGTCGAAGGTGCCGTTGATGATCTGTTCGGGGCCCTCGGCGTACGCGGGAGCGGCGAGGCCGGCCGCGACGAGGGCGGTGCTGGCGACGGCGGCGAGGGGCACCCGCCACCGGTTTGGCAGGGACACGGGGGCGTCCTTTCGCAGGGGAGGGCGCACCGGCGGAGGACCGGTGGGCCACCGGGGTCAACGAGCAGCCCTCGGTACGGCGGCGCGGGCCACCTGTCCGGACGGCGGCGCGGGCCTGCCATCCGGCGGACCAACCCGCCGCACCGCACTGGAAGCGCTCCCAGACCCGGTCAGGGCGATGTTGCCAGCCGGTTTCAGGCATGTCAATGCAGCGATGGCGGCGAGGTGGATCGCGTCAGGAGACCCCGGTATCTGCTCCGGCTACGAGTATGGCGGGGACGGCGGGTTGGATAGAATCGTCGATGTGACGTCCGGGGGGATCCCGGTGCTGTCCGAGCCGCACGAGACCCGAGGAGGACCGCGGCTCGCTTCGCCGCCACCCGCGACTCGCCCCGACGGTTCGAAAGGGGGTGAGGATCAATGACCACCCCGATGCGCGAAGGCGACGTTCTCGCCGTGACCGTGACCAAGGTGCTGCCGTTCGGCGTGCTCGTCGAGACTCCGGCAGGCGTGCCCGGGCTCGTACCCGGCGCGACGGCCGGCGTCGGCACGCCGGTCGACGTTCGCGTAGGCGAGTTCGACGGCCGGCGGTTCGCCGCCAGCCTGGCCTGAGTGAGGGTGGCCGGGCGCGCGCCTCGACGCCCGCCCGGCCACGCCACCGTAGGAGGCGCGCGTCCTACTTCCAGCGGAAGTGCACGAAGAGGCGGCCGAAGTTCTTCGAGTCCTTCTCCACCCGGTGGTAGAGCTGCTTGACGTCCTTCTGGTCGAGGAAGCGCAGCACCCGCTTCTTGAGCTGCCCGGACCCCTTGCCCGGGATGATCTCGACGAGGGTGGCCTTCTTGGCCACCGCCTCGTCCATGATCCCGCGCAGCGCCCGGTCGATGTCCTGACCGCGGTTGAAGATGTCGTGCAGGTCCAGCTTGAGCTTCACCGGCGCACCCTGCCCTCGACCCGGCGCAGCGCGACCCGGTAGTCCTCGTTGTCGGAATACATCGCGAAGGCGATCCGCAGGTGCCGCAGCGCCTCGTCGGGCCGGCCGGCCCGCTCCAACGTCCGCCCGAGCACGTGGTGCGCGTAATGATCGCTGGGGTTGCGGTCCACCAGGGCCCGCAGCTGCTCCTCGGCCCGGCCCAGCTGGGCGGACTGGAAGTACGACCGGGCCAGCAGCTGCCGCACGGCGGAGTTGTCCGGCTCGGCCTCGATGATCGGCTCGAGCAGCCGGGCCGCCCCCACCGGGTCACCGGATTCGAAGTACATGGTCGCCCGCCGGTAGTCGGCCAACAGATCCATCGGTCCACCTCCCTGCGTACCCGCGCCCGGGGGTTACCCGCGGGCGCCGCCCGTACCGCACCGGGCGCGCGGCCGCGGGCGATCGCCTGGGTACGACGCTGTCACAACATCGCCCGGGCCGCGAGTGTTCCCCACGGCGCAGATCTTGACCTGAAGCGAGGTTGAGGTGCGATGGTCGCATCATGAGCCTCACACCGCAGGAACTCGAGTATCTGGCCGGCCAGCACCTCGGCCGGCTGGCCACCGTCGACCCGCACGGCGCGCCGCAGAACAACCCGGTGGGCTTCCGGTACGACGAGAGCACCGGAACGATCTTGATTGGCGGCTACGACCTGGGGCGCAGCCGCAAGTTCCGGAACATTGAACGGCACCCGCAGGTGGCCTTCGTGGTCGACGACCTGGCCTCGGTCAAGCCCTGGCGGGTGCGCGGGGTGGAGATCCGGGGTCGCGCCGAGGCGCTGCGGGACACCCCGTCGCCCATCCCCGGCACCAGCCCGGAACTCATCCGGATCCATCCCGAGCTGGTGTTCAGCTGGGGACTGGGCGGCGAAGGCATGTCCCGGCGCCGGATCGAACCGACAGCCTGACGCCGGGGCCGCGCGGACCGAGCAGGGTTAACAAGGGGCCCCTGCTCTACAAAAAGCGATAACAAGGGGCCCTTCCTTACCGGTCAGGGGGAGTCGGCCATGGACCAGGCGCGGACGCCGCCGAGGATGCCGGCGTCGTTGGGCACCACCACCACGTCGTCGCCCATCCGGACCAGCTGGTCCGGCCGGATCAGCCGGGAATTGCCGCCGCCGAGATAGAGCCGGTCCCAGCAGAAGACCGGCCGCAGGCCCTCGACGACCCCGCGTACCCGCCGGGACCAGAAGCTGTCCCCCAGCCGGCGGCGTTCGTGCTCGCCGATGTAGGTGTCGTAGCTCATCCCCCACCGCACCGGCGCCTGGGAAAGCTCCAGGTGCGGGGCCAGCCGGCCGCCGTCGAACATGGCGCAGCCCAGCCCGGTGCCGAGGGTGAGCATCAGCTCCAGGCCGGTGCCCGCCACCACGCCGGCGCCGTGCACCTCTGCGTCGTTGAGCACCAGGACCGGCATCCCGAACCCGTCGGCGAGCGCGGTCCGGGCGTCGAACCCGGACCATTCGGCCTCCAGGTCCGGATCGACCCTGGTACGCGGGCCGGAGCGGGTCACGTAGTGCGGGGTGGCCACGACCACGCCGTGGCGGAGCATCCCGGGCATCCCCACGGTGACCCGGTCCGCGGACGGCAGCCGGCCGCCGAGATCGACCAGCGTCTTGACGAACAGGGCCGTCGGCAGCGGGTACGGCGTGGGCACCCGGATCGGCCGGGCCCGCATGGTGCCGGCCGCGTCCAGCACGGAGGCCTTGATCCCGCCGCCCCCGCAGTCGATGCTCAGCGTGGTCATCACGCCCGCCAGTCTGCCCCGGCCGCTGGCCAGCCGGAAAGCCGTTCGGCTCGCCCCGGCCGACTGGCTACGATCGGGACCTGATGAGCGCAACGTTGATCGCCAAGGACCTCACCGCCGGGCACGGCGACCGGATGCTCTTTTCGGGGCTCGACCTGGTCGTTGCCCCGGGCGACGTGATCGGGCTGGTGGGTGCGAACGGCGCCGGGAAGTCCACGCTGCTGCGCATCCTCGCCGGGCTGCAGGACCCCGAGCACGGGTCGGTCCAGCTCAATCCGCCGACGGCCACCGTGGGTCACCTGCCGCAGGAGCCGGAGCGGCGACCGGCGGAGACGGTCCGGGAGTTCCTGGGCCGGCGTACCGGCGTCACGGCCGCGCAGGCGGCGCTGGACGCCGCCACCGAGGCGCTGACCGTGGGGGCGGCCGGCGCGGACGACGCGTACGCGGTGGCGCTGGACCGGTGGTTGGCGCTCGGCGCGGCCGACCTGGACGAACGGGCCGAGCAGGTGGCCGCGGAGCTGGGCCTGGCGGTGGACCTGGACGGACCGATGACCGGCCTGTCGGGCGGCCAGGCGGCGCGGGCGGGCCTGGCGTCGCTGCTGCTCAGCCGGTACGACGTGGTGCTGCTGGACGAGCCGACCAACGACCTTGACCTGGACGGCCTGCGGCGGCTCGAGGAGTTCGTCACCGGGCTGCGCGCCGGCACGGTGCTGGTGAGCCACGACCGGGAGTTCCTCACCCGGACCGTGACCGGCGTGCTGGAGCTGGACCTGACCCAGCAGCAGATCAAGTTCTACGGCGGCGGATACGCCTCCTACCTCGAGGAGCGCGAGATCGCCCGCCGGCAGGCCCGCGCCGAGTACGACGAGTACGCCGACACCCGGGCCGGCCTGGAGGCGCGGGCCCGGACCCAGCGGGCCTGGATGGAGAAGGGCGTCCGCAACGCCCGCCGCAAGGCCACCGACAACGACAAGAACCTCAAGCACTTCCGGGGCGAGACCAGCGAGAAGCAGGCCGCCAAGGCCCGGCAGACCGAGCGGCTGATCGAGCGCCTGGACGTGGTCGAGGAGCCGCGCAAGGAGTGGGAGCTGCGGATGGAGATCGCCGCGGCGCCCCGGGCCGGCGCCGTGGTGGCCGCGCTGCGCGGCGCGGTGGCGCACCGGGGCGACTTCACACTCGGGCCGGTGGACCTGCAGATCGACTGGGCGGACCGGGTGGCCATCACCGGCCCGAACGGCTCGGGCAAGTCGACGCTGCTGGCCGCCCTGCTGGGCCGGCTGCCGCTCGACGCCGGCCACGCCGCGCTGGGCCCGGGGGTGCTGGTCGGCGAGGTGGATCAGGCCCGGCGGCTGTTCCTGGGCGACCAGCCGCTGCTGGACGCGTTCCGCGAGCACGTGCCGGGGCTGAACCCGGCCGACGTACGGACGCTGTTGGCGAAGTTCGGGTTGCGCGCCGATCATGTGCTGCGGCCGGCCGCGACGCTGTCGCCGGGCGAGCGGACCCGGTCGGCGCTGGCGCTGCTGCAGGGCCGCGGGGTGAACCTGCTGGTGCTGGACGAGCCGACCAACCATCTCGACCTGCCGGCCATCGAACAGCTGGAGTCGGCGCTGGCGAACTATCCGGGCACCCTGCTGCTGGTCACCCACGACCGGCGGATGCTGGCCACCGTGCGGACCAACCGCCATCTGGAGGTCGACGCGGGGCGGGTCACCGACCGCTGAGCCGCTCCCGACCGCCGCGCCGGGCTCGGCGCGCGGTGGCGCCGCGAGGCTCGGCGCTGGCTGGCGTCGCGAGGCCGGCGCGGGTCGGCGCCGCGAGGCCGGCCCGGCGTGCCGGGGCTGTCGCGGGGCGCCCCGGCCGTCCACAATGCTCCCATGGTGACGTTCGAATACGCGCTGCTCGTGCGGCGGCGGCTGGCGAGCACGACCGAGGCCGGTTGGGAGATCACCTTCCACTGGTACGGCCCGGACGGATCGATGGCCGACGTCACCGAGTACGGCGACACCGCGCTCACGCACCTGAACCGGGTCGGCGCGCAGGGCTGGGAGCTGGTCACGATGACCGAGGACCACTCGCTGGACGCCCCGAACGAGCTGCACCGCTACCACCTCAAGCGGATGCTCTCGGCCCCAGCGCCCCGCCCCCGGATGGGCCGATCCGGCCGGATGACCCGGGTCGGCCGCTGACCTGTCTGCTGACGCGGCGCCGCCCGCCCGGCCAGAACAGAACAGACCAGACCAAACCAGACCCAGACCGTGCCGAGGCGCCGGGGTGTGGGGGGCGGGGATCGGGGTAGGCCGGGGGCCGGAGGTGCCACCATGGTCGCGCTCAGCAGAACCGCGCTGCCCGGCGAGCGGCTGCGGCAGATCGACACGTACCTGGACGCCGCCTGGACCGATCTCGCCAAGTTCGACGAGCGGCTGCGGGACGTACCGGTGGAGGTGCGATTCGACCGCGGGGTGGCGCACCTGCACGGCCGGGTGGCCGATCAGCGCGAGCACCGGTTGGTACGCCAGTTGGTGGGCCGGCTCGACGGCGTGCTGGCGGTCTGGTCGCGGGTGGCGGTGGACGGCCGCGAGCCGGTGGTGCTCGACCTGGGGTGCGGCGCCGCCAAGCAGTGGCCGGGCAACCTGGGCTTCGACCTGCGCGGGGCGGCGGGGGTCGACGCGGTCGCGGACCTGTCCGGCTCGCTTCCGGTACGCGACGACTCGGTCGACGTGATCTTCACGGTGCACATCCTCGAGCACCTGATCGACTTCCTGCCGCTGGTCGACGAGTGCCACCGGGTGCTCCGGCCGGGGGGCACGCTGCACGTGATGAGCCCCTGGTGGGGGCACGTGAACGCGGTGGCCGACCCGACCCACGTGCGGCTGCTGGACGTACAGACCATCAAGGGCATCTGCACCCGGCCGCCCGGCGCGCCCCGGTGGTACCCACTGCACGCCGGCTGCGACGGCGCGTCGATCTTCGCCGACCTCACCCCGCTGGCCGACGGCGACCCCGCCCCCGCCCCCAGCCACCTCGCCCGCTTCTTCGACTGACCCACCCCACCTGGGCCGGACGGGTTGATCATGAAGTTGACGGGCGCCACGCCGGCCTGTCACCCCGCCAACTTCATGATCGACCGGAGATCCGCGCGGGAGGGGAGGGCGGGGTTAGCGGCCTAGGGTGCTTTCGCGGAGGGCTAGGCGGTAGCCGGCGGAGAGGTCGCGGGAGCCCCGCGGGCCGCGCGCGCCGCCCGGGGAGACCGACGCGCCCGCCGGGACCGCCTCGGGCTGCCGCGCGCCGTCAATGCGGGCGGCCAGCAGGTCGACGGCGAGCCGGGCGATCTCGGCCTTGTCCGGGGCGACCGTGCTGAGCGTGGGGACCGAGAACCGGCCGTCCTCGATGTCGTCGAACCCGGCCACGGCCACGTCCTCGGGCACCCGCAGGCCCTCCTCGTGCAGCGTCCGCAGGGCGCCGAGCGCGAGCGTGTCGTTGAAGCAGAAGACCGCGTCGGGGCGTACCCCGGAGCGGAGCAGGGCCCGCATGGCGGCCGCGCCGTCCGCGCGGTGCCACTGCACGGCGGGCGCGATCAGCCGGTCGTCGCGGTCGATGCCCGCGGCCGCCAGCGCGGCGAGGTAGCCGCGCAGCCGGAGCCGGGCGCTGGCGCCCTGCGGCGTCCGCTGGGCGCCGATGGCGGCCACCCGGCGCCGGCCGAGCCCGGTCAGGTGCGCGGTGATCTCGCGGGCGGCCGCGACGTTGTCGATGGCCACGTGGTCCGCGCCGCCATGGTCGGCGCGCTCGCCGAGCAGCACCATGGGGGTGCCGTCACCGCCGCCGGCCAGGTCGGCCCCGGTGAGGGCGAGCGGACTGAAGATCAGGCCGTCGATGAGGTGGTCGCGGATGCCGGCGGCCACCAGCCGCTCCTGCTCGCGCTTGCCGCCGGTCTGGTCGATCAGCACGGTCCAGCCGTGCCCGGCGGCCTCGCTGACCACGTGCCGGGCCAGTTCGGCGAAGTAGGGCAGGTCGAAATCCGGTACGGCCAGGGCGATCACCCCGGTACGACCCTTGCGGAGGTTGCGGGCCGACAGGTTGGGCCGGTAGTTGAGTTCGGCGATGGCCTCCTCGACCCGGGCCCGGGTGTCGGGCCGGACGTGCAGGTAACCGTTCACCACGTTGGAGACGGTCTTGACCGAGACGCCGGCCCGCTCGGCCACGTCCTTGAGCCTGTGCCGCGCCACCCGGCACCTCCCTCCCGATGGCAGGACTCTATCGCGTAACGCAGTCTTTACATCGTTGCCTACAACGTTGTAGAAAGGCCTTCACGCAGGTGACCGACCGGCGGACGCCGTTGGCCGACCGTAGTCGAAAGGTGACACTGGTGCGCACTGCTGCCCTGACCGTAGACCCGGCCTTCCGCATAGCCCCGGCCGACCGGCGGTTGTTCGGGTCGTTCGTGGAGCACATGGGCCGATGCGTGTACGGCGGTGTCTACGAGCCCGGTCACCCGGCCGCCGATGAGCTGGGGCTGCGTGCCGACGTGCTTGAGCTGACCCGCGAGCTGGGGGTCAGCACGGTCCGCTACCCGGGCGGCAACTTCGTCTCCGGCTACCGCTGGGAGGACGGCGTCGGGCCGGTGGGCGACCGGCCGCGGCGGCTCGACCTGGCCTGGAAGACCATCGAGACGAACGCCTTCGGCCTCAACGAGTTCATGATCTGGGCCCGGACCGCCGGCGTCGAGCCGATGATGGCGGTGAACCTCGGCACCCGGGGCGTGCAGGAGGCCTGCGACCTGCTGGAGTACGCCAACCACCCGGGCGGGACGCGGCTGTCGGACCTGCGTCGCAAGCACGGCGTGGAGGACCCGTACGGGATCCGGCTGTGGTGTCTCGGCAACGAGCTCGACGGCCCGTGGCAGGTCGGGCACAAGACCGCGGCCGAGTACGGCCGACTGGCCGCCGAGACGGCCCGCGCCATGAAGCTGATCGACCCCGAGGTCAGCCTGGTCGCCTGCGGCAGCTCCAACCGCGGCATGCCCACCTTCGCCTCCTGGGAGGCGACGGTGCTCGAGCACACGTACGAGCACGTCGACTACATCTCCGCGCACACCTACTACGACCCGTCCGACGGCGACGTCGACAGCATCCTGGCCTCCGCCGTCGACATGGACCTGTTCATCGACCAGGTCGTGGCCACCGCCGACCACGTCGGGGCCCGGCTGCGGCAGACCCGGAAGCTGAAGATCTCGTTCGACGAGTGGAACGTCTGGTACCAGGCGCGGTTGCAGGCCGACCTGGACCGGCGCGGCTGGGTGGAGGCGCCGGCGCTGATCGAGGACGACTTCACCGCGGTCGACGCCGTGGTGGTGGGCGACCTGCTCATCACCCTGCTCAAGCACGCCGACCGGGTCGGCGTGGCCTGCCAGGCGCAGCTGGCCAACGTGATCGCCCCGATCCGCACCCGCAACGGCGGCCCGGCGTGGCGGCAGAGCATCTTCCACCCGTTCGCCCTGACCGCCCGGTACGCCCGCGGCACCGTGCTGCGGACCGAGCCCGCCGGGCCGGAGTACGACACGAAGCGGCACGGCTCGGCCCCCGCGATCTCCAGCACGGCCGTGTACGACGAGGAGACCGGCGAGCTGGCCGTCTTCGCGGTCAACCGCGGCGCCGACGAGCTGGCCCTGGACCTGGACCTGCGCTCCCTGCCGGCGGCGGCCGGCAGCGAGCACCACACCATCGCGGCGGGCGCCGACCCGGGCGCGATCAACACCCCCGACGAACCGAACCGGGTGGTCCCGCGCGAGCTGGACCGTCCGGCGGTGGACGGCGGCCGGTGCACCGTCCGGTTGCCGGGCCGCTCGTGGAACCTGCTCCGCTTCACCACCGGGAAGAACTGATCAGGTACACCCGCCTTCACCCCCGAGGAGTTACCAGATGATCAACAACGAGATCAGCCGGCGCCGGCTGCTCGGCCTCGGCGCCGGGCTCGGCGCGGCCGGCGCGCTGACGCTGGCCGGCTGCGGCGGCAAGAGCGCCAGCGACACCGGCGGTTCGACCAGCGGCGGCAACGGTGGAAAGGACTACACCGGCCCCAAGGTCAGCCTGAAGCTGTGGAACGGCTTCACCGGCGGCGACGGCGACATCTTCAAGAAGCTGGTGGACCAGTTCAACTCGGAGCACCAGAACATCGCGGTGACGCCCGCGACGTACGAGTGGGCCGACTACTACGCCAAGCTGCCGGGCGCGGTCTCCAGCGGCAACGGGCCGGACATCGCGGTCATGCACATGGACCAGCTGGCCACGTTCGCGGCCCGCAAGGTCATCATGCCGCTCGACGACGTGGCCAGCGCGCTCGGGCTCAGCGAGGGCGACTTCGCGCCCACGGTCTGGAAGGGCGGCATCTACCAGGACAAGCGGTACGGCATCCCGCTCGACATGCACCCACTGGGCTTCTACTACAACAAGTCGGTCATGCAGAAGGCCGGCCTGGACCCGGAGAAGCCGCCGACCAACCGGCAGGAGTACGAGGCCGCGCTGGCCGCCCTCAAGAAGTCCGGCGTGCAGGGCTTCTGGGTCAGCCCGTTCCAGTTCACCGGCGGCATGACGGCGTACTCGGTGATCAACCAGTTCGGCGGGTCGCTGTTCGACCAGGGCGCCCAGTCGGCCACCTTCAACGCCGACCCGGCGGTCGAGGCGGTCACCTGGCTGGTCGACATGATCAAGCAGGGTTACTCCCCGGCCAACGTCGGCCAGGACGCCGACTACCTGGCCTTCAAGGCCGGCAAGAACGCGTTCAACTGGAACGGCATCTGGCAGATCAACGACCTGAAGAAGAGCCCGAACGTGCAGTGGGGCGTGGCCCCGGTGCCGCAGATCGGCAGCAAGCAGGGCGTCTGGGCCAACTCCCACAACTTCACTATCGTCCAGCAGCGGTCCGCGGACAACAACAAGATCGCCGGGGCCAAGGTCTTCATCAACTGGCTCAGCCAGCACTCGCTGGACTGGGGCAAGGGCGGCCAGGTCCCGGCCCGCAAGGCGGTCCGCGAGAGCAGCGACTTCACCGCGCTGCCGGACATCTCCAAGCTCGCGCCCGAGCTGGAGTACGCGGCCTTCCCGCCGGCCGTTCCCGGGCTCGGTGACGTGCTGACGATCTTCTACGACTCGTTCAACGCCGCCGTGCTCGGCAAGCAGCAGCCGAAGCAGGCCATGGACGCGGGCGCGGCCAAGGCCAACAAGCTGCTCGAGGACAACCGCAAGAAGTACGGGAGCTGATCGGCGTGGCCGATGTCATCGAGGTCGAGGCGGCGCGCACCGGCGCGCCGCCCGCGGCCCGGGCCCGCAACGGCGGGTCCGGCGCCGCCGGGGGGTGGGCCGGGCGCGGCACCCCGTACCTGTTCCTCGCGCCGTACCTGGTGCTGTTCGGTGTCTTCGGCCTCGCCCCGGTCATCCTGGGCGTCTGGATCAGCCTGCACAGCTGGGACCTCCAGCTGCCGAACAAGCCGTGGGTGGGCCTGGCGAACTACAAGGAGCTGTTCACCAGCGACTCGCTGGTCTATCACGACTGGTGGCAGAGCGTCCGGGCCACGGCGATCTTCACGGTGGGCACCACGCCGCTGCTGCTGGTGATCCCGCTGGCGCTGGCCCTGCTGCTCAACCGGTCGTTCCCGGGCCGCACGTTCTTCCGGGCCGTCTTCTTCGCCCCGTACGTCCTGGGCGTGGCGGTGATCGGCCTGCTCTGGCGGTTCCTGCTGGACACCAACCTCGGCATGGTCAACCGGGTGCTCGAGCTGGTCGGTCTGCCCGCGCACACCCCGTGGGTCACCGACACGCCATGGGCGTTCATCTCGTTGATCGGCGTCACCGTCTGGTGGACGGCCGGCTTCAACGCGGTGATCTACCTGGCCGGCCTGCAGGACATCCCGGCCGAGCTGTACGAGGCGGCCACCGTGGACGGCGCCTCGGCCTGGGACAAGTTCCGGCACGTCACGCTGCCCGGCCTGCGCCCGGTGGTGCTGTTCGTGCTCACCACCACGATCATCGCGTCGGCCGGCCTGTTCGGACAGTCGCGCCTGATCACCCAGGGCGCGCCGGCCAACGAGACGCGGAGCGTGGTCTGGTACATCGTGGACCACGGTGTCGCGCAGAACGACGCCGGCCGGGCGGCCGCGATGAGCGTGATCCTCGCGCTGATGCTCGGAGTGGTCAGCGTCGCCAACTTCCGCTTCTTCCGCTACCGGGAAGACTGAGGGGTCACCACATGCCCGCACTCCGCCGCCTGAGCCTGTACGCCGTCCTGGTGCTCCTCACCCTGGTGTTCGTCCTGCCGCTCCTCTGGATGCTGTTCACCTCGCTGAAGACGTACCCGGAGGCGCAGCGGATCCCGCCCACGTGGCTGCCCAGCCCCTTATCGTCGTACGGATATCAGAAGATCTTCGCGCCCGGCTCGCAGAACCCGGTCCTGCGCTGGTTCGTCAACAGCCTCATCGCGGCCACGCTGCACGCGCTGCTCGTGCTGGTCACCGCGTCGATGGCCGCGTACGCGCTGGCCCGGCTGCGGTTCCGCGGCCGGACGGCGATGTTCGGGGTCATCGTGGCCACGCTCTTCGTGCCGCCGGCCACGCTGATCGTGCCGAGCTTCGCCATCGTGAGCAGCCTGCACTGGCTGGACACCCTGCTGGTCATCGTGGTTCCGGCCGCGGCCAGCGCGTTCGGGGTGTTCTTCCTGCGCCAGTTCTTCATCTCGCTGCCGCGCGAGCTGGAGGAGGCCGCCGTGCTGGACGGGGCCAACCAGTGGCAGGTGTTCACCAGGGTGGTGCTGCCGCTGTCCCGGCCGGCGCTGGCCACCCTCGCCGTGCTGTCGTTCCTGACCAACTGGAACGACTTCCTCTGGCCGATCTTCGTGCTGTTCAGCACCGACCGGCTCACCATGCCGGTTGGCCTGGGCCTGCTGCAGGGCGCGTACAACACGGACTTCCCGGTGATCATGGCGGGCGCCATGGTGGCCAGCGTGCCCGTGCTGATCCTGTTCGTGCTCGCCCAGCGCCACGTCATCCAGGGCGTCTCGCGCAGCGGCCTCAAGGGATGACCGTTGAAGGAAGGGCCCCTTGTTATCGCTTTTTGTATAGCAGGGGGCCCTTGTTAACGGCCGTCCCGCCGCGCGGCGGGCAGCGGCCGGCCCGCCGCGCCGGCCGGCTGCTGTCGGTGCTCGCCGTCGCGGCCCTCGCGGCCGGCTGCTCGTCGGCGCCCCGATCCTCCGACCCCTCCCCCGGCCCCAGCGGAAGCGACCAGTCCATGTTCACCAACCCGGTGCTGCGCACCGACAGCCCCGACCCGCAGGCGATCCGGGTGGCCGACACCTGGTACCTGTTCTCCACCAACGCGGGCGGCGCCAACATCCCGGTGCGCACCTCCACCGACCTGGTCAGCTGGGCGGCCGCCGGCGACGCGTTGCCCGAGGTGGGCCGCTGGGCGGACGCCGGCAAGACCTGGGCGCCCGAGGTGATCGCCCTGGCCGAGGACAGGTACGTCGCGTACTACACAGCCGCCGACCGCCGGTCCGGCCGGCAGTGCATCGGCCGGGCCGTGGCCAGCAAGCCCACCGGCCCGTACGTCGACGACGCGGCCGAGCCGCTGATCTGCCAGGCCGACCAGGGCGGCTCGATCGACGCCAGCCCGTTCCGGGACGACGACGGCACGCTTTGGCTGGTCTGGAAGAACGACGGCAACGCCATCGGCGCCGACACCTGGCTCTGGTCGCAGCGGCTGTCCCCGGACGGCCTGCGGCTCACCGGCTCACCGGCCAAGCTGCTGCGCCAGACCGAGGCGTGGGAGGGCGCGGTGATCGAGGGGCCGTTCCTGCACCGGCACGACGGCAAGCTCTACCTGTTCTACGCCGCCAACGCGTACGACAAGGCCGAGTACGCCGAGGGGTACGCCGTCTGCGAGTCGCCGACCGGCCCATGCGTGAAGGCCGCCGAGAACCCGATCCTGCGCTCGAACGGCGCCGCCTCGGGTCCCGGGCACGCCTCGATGGTGTCCAAGGACGGCCGGGACTGGCTCATCTACCACGCTTGGCCACCCGGCGCCGAGGGCGCCGTCGACCCCGGCCGGCAGGTCTGGCTGGACGAGGTGACCTGGGCCGCCGGCAAGCCCACCGTGCACGGCCCGACCGCCGCCCCGCAGCGCAAGCCCTGACGCGCAAGCCCTGACGCGCAAGCCCTGACGCGCAAGGAAGGGCCCCTTCTTATCGCTTTTTGTATAGGAAGGGACCCTTCTTAACGCCCCGCCCCGACCCGGCCGGGGCCCGCGCAGACCGGGGCCGGCGCAGGCCGGGGCCCGCGCAGGCTGGGGCCCGCAGGCCGGGGCCGGCGCAGGCCGGGGCCCCGGGGGATCTCAGCCTGCGGTCGTCGGCTCCGGGTCGGTGGACTCGCTCCCGGCCCGCTCCGGATCCGCCCCTGCGGCCCCGGACTCCGCGGCCTGCTCCCGGCGCGCCAGCCGGTTGCGCCGACGCCCGTAGCCGAAGTAGATGATCCCGCCGAGCACCATCCAGACCAGGAACCTCAGCCAGGTCTCCATCGACAGGTTGGTCATCAGGTAGAGGCAGGCCAGCGCCGACACGATCGGCAGGACCGGCGAGAACGGCACCCGGAACGGCCGCTTCAGCTCCGGACGGGTACGCCGCAGGATCGGCACCGCCACCGAGACGATGACGAAGGCGAAGAGCGTACCGATGCTCACCAGGTCGGCCAGCGCGGAGAGCGGGACGAAGCCGGCGAGCAGCGCCACCACCACCACCATGATGGCGGTGATCCGGTACGGCGTACCAAAGCGCGGGTGGATCTTCGCGATGGCCGGCGGGATGAGACCGTCCCGGGAGACGGCGAAGCCGATCCGGCCCATGGCCACGAGGTCGACCAGGATGCCGCTGGTGAGCCCGGCGACCGCGGCGATCGACACCAGCGCCGCGGCCCAGCCCGCGCCGACCGCGCGGAACGCGGAGGCGATCGGCGCGCCCGCGTCGATGTCGGTGTACTTCACCATGCCGACCACCACGAGCGAGACGCCGATGTACAGCACCGTGGAGATCACCAGCGTACCGATCAGGCCCAGCGGCAGGTCGCGGCGCGGCCTGCGGGTCTCCTCGCTCAGGTTCGCGACGGCCTCGAATCCGGTGTACGCGAAGAAGACCACCGCCGCGGCGGTGAGCACCCCGGCGAAGCCGAACACCGACGGCTCCATCCCGAAGATCGCCTGGGTGAGCGGGCGGGCCAACCCACCCTCGCTGGCGTCCGGCTGGCGCGCGGGCGGGATGAACGGGGTCAGGTTGGCGGTCTTCACGAAGAACAGGCCGGCCGCCACGACCAGGACGCAGACGGCCACCTTCACCAGCACCAGCACATTGGTCAGCCGGGCCGACTCGCGGATGCCCGTGATGGCCACGACGCCGAGCAGCACCACGATGGCCATGGCGCCCACGTTGACGACGCTGCCATCCTCGCTGAACCAGGCGGAGGGCAGCCCGACCAGGTCGGCCAGGTAGCCCGACCAGCCCCGGGCGATCACCGCGGCGCCGAGCGCGAACTCCAGCAGCAGGTCCCAGCCGATGATCCAGGCCGCGAGTTCGCCCAGGGTCGCGTACGCGTAGGTGTAGGCGCTGCCCGCCGTCGGCACGCTGGAGGCCAGTTCGGCGTAGCAGAACGCGGCCAGCAGTGCCACCACGCCGCCGATGGCGAACGAGATCACCACACCGGGGCCGGCGGTGTCCCGCGCCTCGACGCCGGTGAGCGTGAAGATGCCGGTGCCGATCACGATGCCGACGCCGAAGCCCATCAGGTCGACGGAGCCGAGCCGACGGCGCAGCCTGCCGCGGTCGTCCCCGTCCTCGGCACCCTGCGCCAGAACGTCCTTGATCGGTTTCTTCCGCAGGATCGATGTCGCCATCGAAGATTGTCCTCCCACCTGGCGACCTCCTGGTCGGGTCGCGCGTGGCGGGCCTGCTACCCGCGGGTACGGCCGCTCAACCGCGTCTCGCCAGGCCGGAGTGCCCAGCACCACACCGATACGCCGCACCGGGGACGGCGGCGGACACCCGAGGCGTTAACAGGGGGCCCCTGCTATACAAAAAGCGATAACAAGGGGCCCTTCCTTCATCAGCGGGCGGCGGAGCGGAGTCGGCGCAGCATGCGGGCGTCGGCGAAGCCGACGGCCCGGGCGGCGGTCTCCACCGTCGAGCCGTGCCCGATCAGGTGCTCGGCCCGCTCGAGGCGGAGCATCTGCTGGTACCGCAGCGGCGTCAGCCCGGTGGCCGAGCCGAACAACCGGGTCAGCGTCCGCGGGCTGACCCCTACCCCGGCGGCCAGCTCGTCCAGCCGCAGCGGGTGGGCGAAACGCGTGTCGATCATGTCCTGCGCCCGGTGCACGGCGTCGCTCAGGTGGGCGCGGTGCCGCAGCATGGCGCTGTCCTGCGGCTCGTCGCCGTTGCGCCGGGCGTACACCACCATCGAGCGGGCCACCCGGGCGGCCGCCCCGGGCCCGTGCCGGGCGGCCACCAGGTGCAGCGCCAGGTCGATGCCGCTGGCGATGCCGGCCGAGGTGACCACCCGGTCGTCGACGACGTACAGGACGTCCCGCAGCACCCGGGCCGCCGGATACCGCCGGGCCAGCTCGGCGGAGAGCTCGTGGTGGGTGGCGCACCGCCGGCCGTCCAGCAGGCCGGCCCGGCCCAGCACGTCGGCGCCGGAGCAGACGCTGGCCACGGTGCCGCCGGCCGCGTGGTGCGCGGCCAGCCGCCCGAGCACCCCGGCGGACACCTCGGGGGCGGCCGCCAGCGTCGGCGCCCGGCATCCGGGCACCACCACCAGGTCGTCCGGGGACAGCTCGGGCCAGTCCGGCTCCGCCCGCACCGGCAGCCCCTGCGCGGTCGGCACCTCCGGCGACTCGGCCACATAGCGCAGCCGGTAGTCGTGGCCGAGGTCGGCCGCCGTCGAGAACACCTGCGCCGGCCCGGCAAGGTCGAGCAGGTGCAGCCGGGGCAGCAGCAGGAACACCACCCTGCTCACGATCCGGTCAGCCTCCCACGACCGCCGGCTCCGACGCTCCGACGACCTCATCCACGGTACGGATCGTCGCGAACCGGCCCGCGAGGGCGTACTCGGTCCGGGCGATGATGTCGGCGGTGCCCAGCGTACGAGGGTCGGCCAGGATCTCCGCGAGGGTACGGCCGGGCGAGGCGTCGCGGTGCTGGATCGGCGTGGTGGCCGTGGCGTCGGTGACGAACGTGACGTCGTAGCCGAGGTCGGACGCCACCCGGGCGGTGGTCTCGCAGCACTGCTCGGTCTGAATGCCGGAGACGATCAGCCGGCGGATGCCGCGCTCGGTGAGCAGTTGCGCCAGGCCGGTGGTGGTGAAGGCATTGTGCGAGGTCTTGGTCAGCCGGGGCTCGCCGGGGGCCGGTTCCAGCCCGTCCATCAGCCGGACGTGGCCGTTCGCCGGATCGAACACGGTGCCGGTGTCCGGTTCGCTGTGCAGCACCCAGACCACCAGGTCGCCGCGCTCGCGGGCGGCCGTCACGAGCCGGTTGACCTGCCGGACGATGTCCGGGTTGGAGTTGGCCGCCCAGATCTCCCGCTGCTGGAAGGACCGCTGGACGTCGATCACGAGAAGTGCTGAGGTCATGCACCGATACTGACGATCGCCGGGGCCGGCCGACAGCCACGTTCGCGACCCGATCCGGAACGATCCGGTCAGCTCGGCTCGACCGGGACGGTGATGCTGATCCGGGTCGGTCCGCCGACCGGGCTGTCCACCCGGAGCCGCGCGTCGATGGCGTCGAGCCGGTCGCCGATGCCGCGCAGGCCGGTGCCGCGGGCCGGGTCGGCGCCGCCCGTACCGTCGTCGGTGACCTCGATCCGCAGCGAGCCGCGACTGCGCTCGAACCGCACGGTGGCCGCGGCGGCACCGCTGTGCTTGGCCACGTTGGCCAGCGACTCGGCGATCGCGAAGTAGACGGCCGTCTCCACGGCCGGGGCCAGGTCGGCCGGCGGCTCGCCGGTCACCGTCACCGGGGTGGCGAGGTCCAGGGCCAGCGCCCGCACCGCGGCGCCGAGGCCGCGGTCGGCGAGCACCGCCGGGTGGATGCTGTGCATGACGGCCCGGAGGTCGTCGAGGGCACCGGTAGCGGCCGCCCGGGCCTCGTCGATCAGCCGCAGGGCCTTGTCCACGCCGTCGGTCTCGCCGCTCCCGGCGACGTCGACGGTGGCAGCGCCGCGGCCGGTGCCGGCCACGCCCCTGTCGCCGGCGGCGCCGGCGC